>NZ_BBWZ01000001.1 GCF_001015055.1 Aneurinibacillus tyrosinisolvens
CGACGACCAGTGCTACGGCGACCAGTAGAACGACGACCAGTGCTACGGCGCCCTGTAAGAGGCCCGCGCAGCATGAAATTTTCAACTAGATTTGTGTTCTGCAGCAGGCCTGAAATTACTTGTTGAATTTCATTTTGATCCATTGCCCTCATTCCAACACCCCATCTTAAATAATTTAAATGTTGACATGTTGTATCTTATGGCTTGTATAAACCACTTGTTACTGAATTGTTCAAAAATAGATTAGCGTGTATTTTCTGTGTCAATCCTGTTGTAGCTGCCATACAATGAACAACAACAAATGAAAAAGAGGGAATGTGGTGATGGGTATTTATATAGAA
Source organism: Aneurinibacillus tyrosinisolvens (assembly GCF_001015055.1). Taxonomy (GTDB): domain Bacteria; phylum Bacillota; class Bacilli; order Aneurinibacillales; family Aneurinibacillaceae; genus Aneurinibacillus_A; species Aneurinibacillus_A tyrosinisolvens. The sequence continues at coordinate 342 of NZ_BBWZ01000001.1, forward strand.
GGGATGCCGCAAAATTACTCTCTCTATATTCACCCCAAGGACTTGTATGAACTGCGGAGGGACGTATGGTGTGATGATCCTGTTCCTGGAAAGTTGAAAATCGGCAAGGTTAGATATGACATTGATATTTCCTATCGAGGTGCACATACCCGCGAATTTTCTAAGAAATCATATTATATAACGTTTATTAAGCCGGCTTTATGTGGCGGAGCACGAGAAATCCATTTGAATGCAGAGTTCTGTGATCCTTCCTTGATCCGAAACAAACTTTCCTTCGATTTTTTTAAAATTCTGGGGGTGAATTCTCCACAAGCAGAACATGTATCGTTTACGTTAAACGGAAAATATATGGGTGTTTATTTACAGCTTGAATCGGTCGATCACTTATTTCTTAAGAAGAGAAAATTACCGGCCGGCCCTATTTATTACGCAGTAGATGACGACGCAAACTTTTCACTTATTAGCCCGGTGGATAAAAAGGCAAAAAAAAAGCTGGAATCCGGATATGAACGTAAAACTGGAACAGATGAGGATGATGCTTTTCTGCGGGAACTCATTTATCAGATTAATACGATTTCACAAAAGGATTTCGGAAATCAGATTCAAAAATTTGTGGATGTGGATAAATACTTACGCTGGTTAACCGGCGTAATCTGTACACAAAATTACGATGGTTTTGTTCATAATTATTCTTTATACCGTAATAGTGCATCCGGGTTATTCGAAATGATTCCCTGGGATTATGACGGGACGTGGGGAAGGGATTGTAACGGTAAAGAAATGAGATACAATTATGTTCCTATTGAAGGGTATAACACTCTGACTGCCCGTATTCTGGATGTTCCACAATTTCGGGCTAAATATCGTGCCTTGATTGAAGAGGTACTGGATACAACGTTTACCGTTGAAGCCCTGGAGAACGACATAATAGCCTTATACAAATGGATCCGTCCCTCCCTGCTAAATGACCCGTATAAACAGGAGGAGGTTGAACAATTCGATAAGGAACCTGATTTTATTTTCCAATTTATCAAGAAGCGAAATGAATATCTAAAGGAACATTTATCTGATTTGGAATAAAAGGAATACGAATACAGGAGAATACACGCTCAGTGTATTCTCTATTTTTTGCGGGAAACGCCTTTATCCCTTTGAGAAAGCAGTTGTGAAACGGTGACAAACCTGTAGCCGTCCCTGGTTAGCCTATTCAGGATGCTTTCTACTGCCTGTACTGTCTGCGTCCGGTTTCCCCCTGCGTCATGGAAGAGGACGATGTTTCCAGGACGGGCATTTTTGCACACCTTATCGATAATTCTTTGCGCACCTGGATTTCTCCAGTCTTTGGTATCCTGCGTCCATGACCACATCACTACAACGTGATTTCCCAGCTTCGCAGCTTCTACTACTTTTTCATCATAAACTCCGCCTGGCGGACGGAATAGCGATGGGTATATACCTGTAATGGCATGGATGATATCATCGGTATCCTTAATTTCTTTTTGAAGCTGGAGGGAGGAAATCGCGTTTAATTGAGGATGCCGGTATGTATGGTTGGCAATCTCATGCCCGTTCTGAATCATTTCATTAATAAGGGCAGGGTTGCTTTCGGCTTTGCTGCCGATGACAAAGAATGTCCCTTTTGCCCGGTATTGTTCCAGCAGCTTGAGGATGGGCCGTGTATATCTTGGATCCGGGCCATCATCAAATGTGAGGGCAATGACTTTTTCCTTTGTGTTTATTTCCCACACGATGCTCCCCTTTGATTCCCAATAAGCACGGGTATTTTTCCCGGCATGCACGTCTTCGCTGCCAATAAAAAAAATCGAAAGAAAAAGAACGAACAGAGAAAATGGTTTTACCATCTTATTCACCGCCTTTGCGCTTTTCTAAACTGTCGTTTGATTACCGGGAGTGGTGATGATTAGAATATATGGCAGTCCTTTATAGTATCCGCAAATTTTAAAATCAAACTCCTGCATTTCATTCGCGTCGGCTCTTTTTAATTTTTGCATCATCCATTTTTCTAAGTTGAATTCCCTATCTGTATTTGGCTAGTCTAACGTCGTCTAATAAGGTAGACTCTTATAGGGCAAGGCTTTGTTTTATTTCTATAGAGAGTGAGGGATGTAACATAAGGACCTTACAGAAACGGAGAATGAAAGGTCTTTTGCTTATTGGGGCGAGACTCAGCCTGTTTTTTAGTTTTGTTGTTCTTTGTTTTACTTTGTTCGATTGGCACAATGTAAAGGGTAAATTTATTGAGTTCTTTTCTCATCCGATAACCCTTATCATGATGAGCCTGTTGTATGGGCTTGCTTTTCTTCTGCGGGCGGGCGCCTGGAAATTATATGTGAATAAAAAGGTGCCTTTTTCTGTTTATCTTTATGCTTTATTTTACAGCTTGTTTATTAACCATGTGATGCCGCTTAAGGTAGGGGACGCTGTCCGAATCGGATTTCTTGCGAAAGAAAAGCAGGTACACTGGGATGAGGCGGTTCACTCTGTCGTGGTTATGCGGCTTCTCGATTATCTTGTACTGGGACTTCTTGCTGGTGCAGGTTCCTTATGGCTAGGGATAAATACTTCGTGGAACGTTATGTTTTGGATTCTTTTTGCCGGAGGTTTTTTCATTATCCTCTTCTATGTTTTAGGCATACAACGGAATAAAGGTTTTTTTGAAAAGCATTTCCAAATACTAAAGGAAGCCTTTTCAGGAAAAAAAGGCTGGGTCATTTCACTAAGCGTTGCAGTCAGCTGGGTCACAGAATCGTTTGTTGTTATTGGGGTTACACAAGCTTTATCGGTAAAGCTTATGTTTTTTGAAGGACTGTGGGTAAACAGCATGACGATTGCCGGCCAGCTATTTCATTTTACTCCGGGGGGAGTCGGCACGTATGAAAGTGTGATGACTTTTTCGCTCGTTACGGCAGGGGTGTCCTGGGAAGATGCCTACACAACGGCACTCTTAACACATGGATTTAAATTTGTATTTTCATACGCTGTGGGCCTGTGGGTTTGGCTGGCCGCTCCCATACAATGGGCTGAAATAAGCAGGTGGATGAAAGGGAAAGCAAGGGGTAGAGAAAATGAATAAAATCGCAGTCATAGGTGCAGGGCACGTAGGGTTAACAACCGCCGTTGGGCTTTCTCATTTAGGTTCATACGTTGTGTGTGCGGACATCGATAAAGAGAAAATTGGTTCCCTTACAGAGGGGAGAATTTCAATTTATGAGCCTGGCCTGGAGGCGATGCTAAAGCAAAATATAGATGAAGGTCGCCTGGCATTTTCAGCGGACGTTCAGGAAGCGATTCAACGGGCTGATGTTATTTTTATTGCCGTAGGCACGTTCGGAGAAAACGGAGGAGACACCGATTTAACCGCATTATTTGATGTTGCACAAGAGATCGCAGAAAAAAGCAACACAGACAAAATGGTTGTTATTAAAAGTACGGTTCCACCGGGGACGAGTGAAAAGGTAAAAGAAATCGTTGATTCCTTTACGGATAACAAATATAGAATCAACATTGTAACGAACCCGGAATTTTTACGTGAAGGAAACGCGGTTCACGATTTCCTTTATCCAGAAAGAATTGTCATTGGATTAGAAGATTCTTGTCTTACTGAAACGATGCACACGATTTATCAACCGCTTATTGCGCGGAATGTGCCTCTTATCATAACGAACTACAGAACGGCTGAATTGATTAAATATAGTGCCAACAGTTTCTTAGCGATGAAAGTGACATTTATTAATGAAATCGCAAGGCTGTGCGATGTTTTAGGCGCAGATGTCGAAATTGTGGCGGATGCGTTAGGAAAAGATTCGAGGATTGGGGCTCAATACTTACAGCCGGGTCCGGGGTATGGAGGCTCCTGTTTGCCTAAGGATACGGAAAGCCTTGCCCATATCTCCCGGGAAAGAAAGATGCCGCTTCCGATACTTGAAGCCGTCATCGAAAGCAATCAGGTTCAAAAGCAATACGCCATCCAAAAAGTGAAAGACTTTTTTCCGGATTTGAAGCGTATTTCCCTCGGCGTGTTAGGTGTATCCTTCAAGCCAAATACAGATGATGTGCGCGAGTCGCCTTCGATTGCAGTGATTCATCAGCTTTTGCGGGAAGGAGCGACGCTGACGCTATTTGATCCACAGGCAATCCATCATGCAAGGGAGATATGGGGAGACCGTGTTCGATATGGAAAGGATGAATATGAAACGGTTACGGCGAAAGACGGGATGATTATTTTAACAGGGTGGGCTGCTTTTCAAAACCTCGATTTTGACAAGATCTATCGCAGGATAAAAGGGAAGGTGATCTTTGATTTTCGCAATCTATACAACAGAGGTGAAATGGAAAAAAGGGGTTTTTCTTATGTTGCGATTGGAAAGTAAGCAAAAAAATTTTGCCCTATTCTTATTGACAATAACTATCATTCCCATTACAATGGCTTTATGATTGATAACGATTATCGTTACTATTACATAGAAAGCCTGATAATAAGAGAGGGGATTTTTCATCATGCAACCATGGAAGGTCGTAGCATCAACAGCATTAGCAATGAGTTTATTTGTAACGGGGTGCAGTGAGGCAAGCAAGCCGGCACAGAAGACAGAAACTACACAGAACCAGGCTGCGCAGACAAGTACGCCTGCACCTGCAGCTTCTGAAACAAAAGAAATATCATCCGCTGATTTCGTAAACGCTGCAAAAGAGCTGGTTGGAGAGATAGAAAAGGGCGTAGATGGGGGTAAAGTCGATTGGGAAAAAGTACAAAAAATTCATGATGATAAAATAAAAGAACGAGTTCAGGCGATGGATGCGGAAAGCAAGTCCCAGGTGAACGAGCAGCTTACTGCAGCGATGGCTGCGGGAAAAGAAGGATCGCTCACTGTTAAGACGGCTGCGGAGCTCTATGAAAAGCTCATGCAGAAAGTAGCCTTCCTCTCTGTACGTCATGATTTTAAAGAAGCCAATGACAATTTCGCGAAGAAAGAAGATGCGAAAAAAGAAGTGGCTGAAGCGAAAGAGTTTTATGACGGACTCTTGAAGGGAATGGTTGAGAAGCGTGACACTGCTTATCAAACCCAGCTGATTAGCACGATCGATGGCGGATTCTCAGAAATGAACAATGCGATTGATAAAGGAGATAACCTGGGCTATAACCTTGCTAAACAAATGGCTGATAAGTCGCTCATGAAGGCATTTTATTTAGCTTCCGGGGCAGAAAAAGGCTATGGATATAAGATTGAGAAGTTCGTAAAAGAGGGCAGCAAGGAAGATATTAAAGCTGCACAGGCGGAAGGATGGGCATTCTTCCAGTCTTTACAAGGGTATTTAGAGGAACAAGATAAGGCTGATGCTGATTTCATTAACAGCCAGTTTGACCTTTCCAATGATCCGAAAAATATCAAGGGTGATAAAATCAACCAGGCGTATGTCCGTGCTATTGCTTCTGTAGCAAAGGATGAATATGGGCAATCATTTAAGAACTGGGGCAAAGATAAAGCGGTTATCACTTCGCTTGAAGGGGCTCTCTTCCTTGACATGATTAAGACGGACCTGAATAAAGCGCTGGGTGGAGAAGCCAAGGCCAAGGCACTGCTGGACAATGCCCAGCAAGAGCTTGAAGCTGTCAAAGCCGGCAACAAGGACAAGGCAACTGAAATCCACAAAAAAATCGACGCTGATTTGGATAAGCTAATGAAATACGGAAAATAAAGTGGTAGAATACTAGCCATAATAAATGAATAGTAGGAGGGTTGGAAATGGCTTTTAAAAAGAAGTTCATATCCTCCCTCTTTGTTTTGTTGCTGCTCGTTACGTTAATGCCGTTCTCTGCATTCGCGTACACCTATGGCAATCCAAACGAAGAGGCGGTGGCGGAAAATTATAAGCAGGTAATGGCGAAGCTCAACCAGAATCCACCTGATTTTGCGGGAGCGCTGCAACTGTTTAAGCCAATCCAAAAAGAACTTGATATGCATATGGGTCCAAAACCGTCCCAGGTCATTGAAAAAGCATTAAACGATAAAAATAAAGAAACGGCCGTTTATGCTTATCAGCAAACGCTTGTGTTAAATATGGCGAGACGTTTGGAAAGCATTGAAAAAGATTTTGCAAACTATCAGCAAAACAAATTGCTGCTTGCAAAAGCGTTAGCTACATATGATGCTCTTTCACCGGTTATAAAAGGAAAAGATGCTGCTTTAGATCAGAAGATACGCGCCGATTTTAATAAGGCACTTGAATCGCTGGGAAATCCCGGCCTATTCGGAGTAGGGGTAAAAAAGCCTGATCAAAATACATTTACAGCGCAAAAAAATGACATCCTTAAAAGCCTGCAAACCCATTTTAATATGAAAAGCCTGGAAGTAGGGCATTTCATGGCTGGCGAAGGCCCTGGCAACCCGGCAAACAACGGCACTTCCGCGGGGATGGGCGGTTTGAAAAACTGGATTCCGATTGCTGTGATTGTGCTGGTACTTGGGTTTATTGTTTATCGGACGATGCGCAGGCGACGCGGATAAGTATGAGGAAGCACCTTATTCTGGCTTTCATTGCTCTGGCCGTGTTTGGATTGCGCCTTCCTTTTCTTGCGCACGGACCTGGCGGATGGGATGATGTGGATTTTGCGCTTGGAATAAAAAACTTCGACCTTGAGCAAATGCAGCCGCATTTTCCCGGGTATCCGATCTACATGCTCGCTGCCTTTATGGCAGCGATTTTTATTAAAAATCCATTCTATGCTTTATCGGTACTGTCCGCTCTTTCTGCAGCCCTTACTGTTTTCCCGTTATATTGTCTTGTTGAAAGAATAAGCGGAAGAAAAACAGCCTTATGGATTGTTTTGTTTTGGGCTGTGAATCCTCTTGTTTTTGTACTTGGCACACAGCCAATGTCTGATAGTTTCGGGAATCTGTTAGCGATGCTTCTTACTGCTGCAAGTTTTTATGCGATGGACTCCAGTATGGAAGAGAGAAAAAGAGCGTACGCCTTGCTGGCGAGTGGTATTTTGCTTGGCCTTTTGTACGGCGTACGAATTTCATACATTGCCTTTGGGGCTGTTCCCCTGTGGGCTGCATTTGTATATATACGCGATACACGCCGCTGGCAAGATGTCATTGGGGCGGTATCTTCGGCTGTTCTTGTTTGTTTACTATGGATTTACGCTTTGATAGGCAATGTGGGAAGTTTTTCGGGTTTCTGGAAGCTGGCATTGTCGTTCACTGGTGGTCACTTTTCCGACTGGGGCGGCACTTACACAGAAGGAGGCTTCCTTGCAAGGGTTTCTTATTGGGTAGGCCGTCAGTGGCTCGGTGCAGGGCTCGGGACACCATGGAGCCAGCAGCAGTCCGTTTTTAGTTATATCCTACTATGGTTAACGTTCGTTGGGATCACAGGGAATCTTATTCGTTGGAAGAGACAGAAAAATCAAAAGTGGGAATGGAAAAAAGCCGGTTTCCTTCTTATGTGGATTATTCCTTACATAATTTGGGCGTTTTTTGCCCAAAATGTAGAGAAACCACGCCATATCCTTCCGCTGATTGCTCCGTTTCTATGGATGCTTATCATGGGATTATCGACGTGGAAGCGAGCAGGCAACTATCTGCTTCTCACATTTGCAGGATGCATGCTGGCTGTAAGCTGGACGCAAATTCGGGAGCAGGCCGTTCTGCCCTCCCCGATGGTACAGTTATCTGCCTATTTGGCGAAGCACGCAGCTCATCAATCCACTATTATTTACACATACGAGGAAGAGCGGGTCATTCGTTATGAACAGCCTTCCGCGAACACCGTCAGGTTAAGGAAATGGCCCGATTTCCAGGTGTCCTTGCTTAATTACCCAATCTTGCCTGAACGTATTTTTCTTACAAACAGCGTGGCAGATGGATTTCACATGGCGGAAATAAAGAAGTATATGAGGGAAGCTGCCCGGTTTAAAGGCAGTGAATGGCTTTATCCGACATACCACGACATTATTTTATATGAGGTTAATCCAGCGAAAAAAGAAGAGTGGCGTTCCTTTCTCCAGGAAAAATGAGAATTGACGGGAATGGACAGTAGCTTTATAATGAGAATGAGAATAGTTATTAATTGGCACGGGGTGACATAGATGGAATTACAGGCTTTTTTAATTACGTTCCGTGAAGCGCTGGAAGCATTGCTTATTGTTGGAATTATAAATTCCTATTTAAAGCGGGTGAACCGTCCGGAGTTTACAAAATACGTGTGGCTGGGTGCTATTTTAGCGGTAGCGGCTTCAGCCGGCCTGGCGCTTGTCTTCCAGGTTATCCTTGACGGATTCGCATCGATGGGTGCCCATACTTATATGAAAGTCGGCATCATGCTGATCTCCGGTGCGTTACTTACCCAGATGGTATTCTGGATGGCGGAGCAATCCAGGCAGATGTCCGGTAAAGTGCAGGGGAAATACGATCAATTTATTACAGCCGGTAATGTTATCGGCATGGTCATCCATGCCTTTCTCGTAGTCGTGCGTGAAGGGGTTGAGACGGTATTTTTCTTTGCCGCGATCACCGGGGGAGATATTGGAAAGGCCATGCAAACATGGGGCTCCTTAAGCGGGCTTATCCTGGCGGCTGTTGTTTCCTTCTTCTTCCGCGGAACGATGCGCATTCCGCTCAAGACGTTCTTTAAAGTTACGGGTGCATTTATCGTTTTAATTGCTGCGGGCCTTATCGTACAAGGGGTTTCTATTATGCAGGACCTGCGTATTATCGGGACGGTTGCCCCCCACATCTATGACTTAACATGGCTGATGCCGGAGCATCCGATTGATGCTGCCCATTTTATACGGGATACGGGCCAGCAGCCCCTTATTTCCGGGCAGGTCGGAATTTTCCTGAAAGCACTGTTTGGCTACTCCTCCGCTCCTTCGTTGGAAGAGTTTCTAGTCTATTGGGGATATTTCTTAGCTTTGTATTTGCTGCTGCGTGGCCGCGAGGAGAAAAAGACGAAGGTTAGTCAGCAATCGGTAGCAAAAAGCCATGTTCAGGTAAAGGAAGTTTAAAATGAAAATGATGATTACAGGGGGAGCCGGCTTTGTCGGCTCCCATGTTGTGAAAAGGCTTCAGGGAGACCATGATATCCTCATTGTTGATTCCCTTCATCCTTATTATTCCCCTGGGTGGAAACAGCGCCGGCTAAACAGCATGGCGGGTTATAAAAACATACAGTGGCGCAAGGTGGATATATGCAGCCAGGAAGCGCTTGAAGCTTTATATGCTTCTTTCCAGCCGGATTGTGTTATTCACCTTGCCGCCATTCCAGGGGTACAGCCTTCTTTAGAGGATCCCGCGGCATATGTGGATGCTGATGTAAAAGGGACGGTGAATCTGCTTTCGCTCGCGGCAAAATATCAAACGTCCCGTTTTGTTTTTGCTTCTTCCTCTTCCGTGTATGGAACCGATGTGGCTGGACCTTCCCGAGAGGATGAAGAGCTTCAGCCGGTATCCCCCTATGCTGCGGCAAAGGCAGCCGGGGAAATGTTCTGCCGTACATACCAGAGGCTGTATCATTTACCGATTACCATTGTCAGGCCGTTTACGGTTTATGGGCCTGAACAACGTCCCGATATGGCGCTTTGGAAATTTGCGATGAAGATTTATCACGGTGAGCCGATTACCGTTTATAAAGGAAGGATAGGGCGCGATTATACCTATGTAAACGACATTGCCGACGGCATAGCAAAGGCAGCCCTGTTGCCTGCAGCTAGAAATAGAACGTACAACCTTGGTAATGGAAAGGTTGTCCCTATACAAGACCTCGTGCTGGAAATCGAGAATGCTCTGGAGCGGAAAGCGATGATTGAATGGCGCGACCTTCCTCTGGGTGACGTACCAATGACATGGGCGGATACAACACGAGCTGAACAAGAACTGGGATTCCGAGCGATGGTACCGATTACGGAAGGCATCCGCCGCTTTGCTGATTGGTTCTTGCAGGAAGGAGTAAAACGATGAAAAAAGCTTCGGCAATCGAAATTGTTATGGCACGCTGCTGGAATGTATTAAATGAGAGTAAGTCCTTTACTCCCGTTTATGTCATTTCTATTTTTTTAATGTATTATGCAATGGATTTACGGGTAACATCCTTCTTTATTTCGCTGTTGTGCATGCTGCCCGTGTTTCTTATTTATTATGTATATGATTTTCCCCTGCACCTGAGGTGGTTTCTTCTCATTCCTCTTGCCATTGGCGGCCTCCTGTTTGGAGTGGTGGAACCAAACATCTTATGGTTTTCGCTTGGCATGTATATTTTCTTTACGGTGTTTTTCTGGGGGACATTATATTACCATCTCCGTATCGGAACAACGTGGTGGAATTTTCTTCGCATATGGAAATTATTTTTGAAAAACAGTGATTCAACGAGCGGAAATGTATTCGAGCAGCTGCCAAAAGTGTTTTTGCAGTTAATCCTCTTCTCCGCCATCTATCAAGCAGAGGATAAAGGAAGCATGGCAGGAGAACTCGTCCTTTTCTATAGCGGGCTCGCCGTTTTTTCCTATGTTATCCATCGATATTTATTTAATTGGAAGCCTGTCGAATACCCGGCTTATACGGAAGCGGAGGACTTGCCTGCACAGCCGCTGGCCAAACGCGTCGTTGTGGTTGTTATTGATGGCTGCCGAAAGGAAAGGCTTTATCAGGCTGATGCGCCATTTCTTCACAAACTCATGCAGGAGGGCACGGTGTATGAAACCATGGAAACCATTTACCCGGCCCGGACGGTCACTTGTTTTTCTTCTATGTTTACGGGGACATACCCCAGGGAACATGGAATTAAATCAAATATGGTATGGGATTTAGGTGTAAAAGTCGAGAGCATCTTTGATGTATTGAAAAAACAGGGAAAAAAAGGCGTTCTTTTTGGCTGTGCCCACCTTATTGATGCATTCGGTGAGTATGTGGAGAGCTTTACGGCTGTATCGCACAATGATATTGTTGACAAAAAAATTATGGACCAGGCTAAGGTCATTTACGAACGCGAAAACCCTGAGCTATTCATCGTTCAGATGATTGCGGTTGACCAGACGGGCCATAGCCGGGGCGTCCTTTATCCAGAATATCTGCAAAAGATAAAAGAAGCGGACAAGCTGGTTGAAGACTTCCACGGCTGGCTTACCGAACGTGGGGACATGGAAGACACTGCTTTTGTGGTCATGGCCGATCATGGCCAGGGGAATGGCATTGGCGGGCACGGGCACCTTGATGAAGGGGAACGTTTCGTTCCATTCTTCATGCATGGGCCGATGATTGCCGGCGGACAGCGAATCGAAGACTTCCATAGTATTGTATCGGTTGCCCCTACGATTAGCGCGCTATTAGGCGTGTCATTGCCTGACCATGCGAGGGGACCTATATTAAAAGAAGCATTTAAAGAAGGCGGGGGAGAACAGCATGAAGAAACTCATCGTCGTTATTCCGGCGTTCAATGAGGAAGCATCCATTGCAAAAGTAATTAAAAAAATCCCACGCCATTTTAGCCCACAGGTAAAGGTTGAAGTCCTGGTCGTTAATGACGGTTCTGTTGATCAGACGGTATCGATCGCGAAAGAGGCGGGTGCCGAGTATATTTTATCGTTTTCGGTAAATAGAGGATTAGGTGCAGCCGTTCGTGAAGGATTAAAAGAAGCGTACCGTATGGGAGCAGACCTGGCGGTCATGATTGACGCTGATGATGAGTACCCGGCTGACCACATCCCCCGGGTTGCAGCTCCCATTCTAACAAAAGAAGCTGACTATGTACTCGCATCGCGTTTCAAACGCCGTGTTCGAGGAATGAAAGTTTACCGGCGCCTGGGTAATTATTTCTTTACTCTGCTGCAAGTCCTATTGTTAAAACGCTGGCTTAGTGATGGCCAGACAGGTTTACGTGCCTTTTCCCGTTCTGTCCTTCGTGATATGGATATTATCCATGACTATAACTATGCCCAGGTAATGACCATAAACATCGTGGGGCAGGGATACCGTCTAAGCGAAGTCGATATTCCATATAAAGTACGTGAAACGGGAAAATCTTTTATTACGTTTCGGTATGTGTTTAAGGTCTTTCCAGCCATTTGGCGTGAATGGCGGCGTGTGAAAATGGAATACAAGAGACGGCCTGATTATCCTTCTCTTCCTACGACATCGACACAAAATAAGTAAGAGGGCAAAATCCAATTCTCGTTTTATGCTTATTGATTTGCCGTAAAGAGTAATGTGATATAAAGCAAAGAAGCCGCTTATGGAGAGCGGCTTCTTTTATGCTGCGAAAGGGATTTAGAATGTTTTTGCCATTTCCCGGGCACGTGCGATCGCTTCTTCCTTAATCGATTGTGCGCGATCCGGAAATTGGTTATGGCCTTCGATAAAAATTCCTTCAAAGGAAGGGACGCCAAAGAAATTCATAATAATGCCGAGGTAGCGGTGGCCCATTTCAACGTCGGCTGCCGGACCTTCCGAATAGATACCGCCGCGTGCCTGGATGTGGAGCGCTTTTTTGTCTGTTAGAAGCCCAACCGGTCCTTGTTCGGTGTATCTGAACGTTTTTCCGGCTGTGCAAATGGAGTCGATATACGCTTTCATAATAGGAGGGAAAGAGAAGTTCCACATTGGTGTTACAAATACATACTTATCGGCGGCAACGAATTGATCCGTCAGTTCGGAAAGGCGCCCGACTTTTGCTTTTTCCTCTGCGGACAGCTGGTTAAATTCACTGCCTGAACGAAGTTTTCCCCAGCCGCTGAATACGTCGGCGTCGATATGGGGAATGTTTTCCCTGTATAAATCCAGGCGGATGACTTCGTCGTTCTGGTTAGCTTCACGGTATGCCTGGATAAAGGCATTGCCTACTGCCATACTATAGGATTGGGATTCATCATGCGGATGCGCGGTAATATAAAGAACGGTTGCCATGAAATTTACACCTGCCTTCTCGAATTTAAATTTTGATAACCATTCTTATCTTTCATTAGTTTCCCGTTTTTATTCATATTGAAAAGTACCGATGGCGATAAAAAAAACCAGCTTATCGAGCCATGCATAGATAAGCTGGTTTTTATGGGTCCGGAGTTCGGGCTGGTACATGTTTTATCCGTTAAAAGATTGATGTGTTGTTCGTAGGCAAATTGAGTGCCGTCTCGGCATTTCTCATATCGAGCTGGATTTGTTCCCCAACGTTATAAGCGTGATAATGCCCTCTGGCCATCATGTAAGTGCTAATTTTTTCGTGCATCGCAATTTCTTCTTCTAAATGCTTACGTAAAATAGCACGAACTTCCGGGGTTGCTGCTTCCGTTACCGCTATTGCATAGTTTCTAACCGCAGTCTTAGCCGAGAACAATAAATCGAATTCGATGACCTGGTCTGTCATTGTGTTCATGCCTGTTAAATTCTCGATAACTGAATTCACTTCTGTGACCCTCCTTTACTGTAGATTAGCACGTGATAATATGCTTTGTAGTTCCTTGATTTGCCGCTTTGTTATTTCTACATCCTGCTGCAGAATTGATTTTAGTCCTTCATCTGACGCGAGCAGCTGCATCATAGAGGATTTTGTACAGCAAAGGTTTTGAAAAGAGAGCAGCTCATGGCTTTCCAGTGTCTCATGCAGAGCTAATTGTCGATTCTCCATAGGTCCACCTCCTATCCGCCCTTATTGTTATCCAAATAAGAGGGAATATTCCTATCCATTTAAGGGAATTCGTGAATAAAAACGCCCTTCCACTGTATTGAGTGGGAGGGCACTGTTGTTTTTACTGCGCTATCGTAACGTAATAAGGTTACTGGGTAAATCCGCCCTGAGCAGCTTCACGCTGAAGATCGTTAGCAATATCCTGTCTTACTTGCTGGGCCTCAGTTCCGGCGAATCCTGGCTGCATCATGGATTGAGCGCCTCCGAATCCACCAGCTTGCATAGAGGACTGAGCGCCTCCAAATCCACCAGCTTGCATAGAGGATTGAGCTCCTGCAAGGCTACCCTGCATTCCAGCAAATCCAGCCTGCTGGCCAAAGTTATTCTGCATTGCTTCACGCTGGAGGTCGTTTGAAATCTGTTGTCTTACCTGTTGTGCGTTCGTTCCGGCAAATCCTGGCTGCATCATGGATTGAGCGCCTCCGAATCCACCAGCTTGCATAGAGGACTTGAGCGCCTCCAATCCACCAGCTTGCATAGAGGACTGAGTTCCTCCGAATCCACCAGCTTGCATAGAGGACTGAGCGCCTCCGAATCCACCAGCTTGCATAGAGGATTGAGTTCCTGCAAACCCGCCTTGCATGCCAAAGCTATTCTGTGCTGCTTCACGCTGAAGATCGTTAGCAATATCCTGTCTTACTTGCTGGGCCTCAGTTCCGGCGAATCCTGGCTGCATCATGGATTGCGCTCCTCCGAATCCACCAGCTTGCATAGAGGACTGAGCGCCTCCAAATCCACCAGCTTGCATAGAGGATTGAGCTCCTGCAAAGTTACCCTGCATTCCAGCAAATCCAGCCTGCTGGCCAAAGTTATTCTGCATTGCTTCACGCTGGAGGTCGTTTGAAATCTGTTGTCTTACCTGCTGTGCGTTCGTTCCGGCAAATCCAGGCTGCATGATGGATTGCGCTCCCGCAAATCCAGGCTGCATCATGGATTGAGTTCCAGCAAACCCGCCCTGCATTCCAGAGAAGCCAGCCTGTTGGCCAAAGTTATTCTGCATTGCTTCACGCTGGATATCATTAGAAATTTGCTGTCTTACCTGTTGTGGGTTCGTTCCGGCATAGCCAGGCTGCATGATGGATTGAGTGCCTGCGAATCCAGGCTGCATCATAGACTGAGCCCCTGCAAAACCTCTAGCTTGCTGTCCTTGCTGAGCCAGTTGCTGTGCAACCTGTTGAATTTGTTGTAGTGATTGCTGCGCTTGTTGAGCTGCTTGGTAAATACGTTGTGGCATAGTAATTCCTCCTTGTATTTGTAGTAAACATACAAGTTTATAATGTCCATGGTTTTTATTTTTATACACCAAATATTTCTACCTGGAGAGAATAATGCTTGTATTATCGGGAAAACCAAATACTGGCTGCAAAACAGCAATAAAAACAGCAAGGTAGAGAGAAAGGGAGGGATACATACAATGTTTACGCATTCTATAAAGACGATCCTGGGGATTGATGTTCGTGCCAGAAGAAAAGAAGAGGATCCCTATGCGAAGGAACGATTTGAAAAGCCTTTATTACAGCGGAACATAAATGGGAGTGAAACGGATGTTCCGTTAGATGTAAGCAGGCTGTGGGGATGGAAGAAAGAGCTGTAGACTTTGTGCAAGACTTCTGCTATTCATCAATTAAGGAGAAAAGGTAAACGCTGCGTTCGCCTTTCCTCCGCAATTCTGTTTGATTCGTTACGTAGCAGCATTAAGATGGGACAAACCGAAGACAAAAACTCCTGGTACATGAGAGTTTTCAATCATCAAGGCGGTGTGAGAATGAATTGGGTCATTAAATCAAAGCATAAAAATGAAGAAGAGAGAACGATTGCGCTGGAGTTAGAAGATCAAGACGGTACGTTTGATGCTAATATTAGATGGGATGGATGTATGGAAATACACATACGTTCAAAAACAGAGGAAGACAACGTACTTGTTGATACAATACATACGTGTGACATAGATGGATTAATAAGCAAGCTAGAAGGGTTGAAGCAGGCGTGCCTGCATTATCTTGATGATTTTAAGCAGGAGGCCAGGGAAGAGCAAGAAGACAAGTAACACCATTCATTAATGGCGCTCCAGTTGTTAATGGAAATACTAGATAAAGCAACCTTAGCCCATTAGTATAGAGGTAACATGATGATTGTTCAAATTATGGAAGAATCGTAAATCTTCCGCAATCTGTGGTACTGCGTCAGCAGCATGGTTGGTTAACGGGAATCGTTAGCGCAATAAAAGCAGCGCCAGTCTGGAACATTATTTTCTTGTTCCTGGCTTCAGCTGCTTTTGTTATTGGCGTGAGTCTAATACTTTATTTTTGTAGAACACCCACCTCTACACCTGGTGGCGGTTTCATGAATGGCAATTCTGTAGAGAAGAAATGTACAAGCAAATGACATTATGGATATCGATTGATAAGGACACTCTTTTATGTATGGAGCATGAATAGAAAAGGGTCTCAGGAAATCAGATGAATGATGTCTTTAACCAGCTCGTCAAAATCATGATCACTATCTATGGTAATTTGATCCTCAGTCAATCCGTTAATGAAATAGGTGCCTGATAGATATGTCATGTGAATGGGCGTCCCATCCTTAAGGGTTAGTTCTAGGTTACCTTGGTGACGTGTTTTAAAGGTAAGATCGTTTGCCTTCTTTTTTTGTTCTGCGTTTACTTCCAAATCCCTCATCTCCCTCGGTTGTAATGAAATATCTGTCCTTCTACAGGTTCTTGATAACAGTATACCTTCTAATGGATGATTCCATGAATAGTCCTATAGCAATGCTGCGTTTCGTGGGGAAAGAGAGGGCTATTAGGTAGGCTGGTAGGTGTGTCAAATATCAATGTACCAGTCCAAAGTGATTGTACATTCACGATGGCTTGTTTCTTTTTATAAAATAAAGAAACCGTTGATTTGTTTATAGAAGGGAGGACAGTGCCAGGTGATAGGGGAAGTCGGCAAAGTACTGTTGTTTGTTTACTTTGGTTTTGAGCTTCTCACATCAATTTTGTTATGGTTTAAAAACAGAAAATACAGCTACCTTGTTTATGCTACGAAAGATGCCAAAGAATTGTTTTCCATTGCCAATCAATTAAGTACAGTAGATATTCCGTTTCGTGTACGATTTCATAATCATGTAAAACTGGACTTGGACAAAAGCCTAGAAACAATGGATAAGCCATTTATGCGCTGCATCTATGTAGAAAAAAGAAATCTAGAACGAGCTCTGGATGTAATTGACAATCAGGATAAAGAGCAAAAGTAACGTCATGTAAAAAAGCCGTTCACACTTCAAAAAAAGTGAAAGCGGCTTTGTTGATGAATCTAGCCAAACCCAAAGGCCAATCCACTGTGGATGCCCAGAAAATTCAAGGATCCCTTCGAATGACGCGGGAGGACTGGCGCAGGTCCGTTAGCCCCTACGGAAGAGGATCCGTTCTCGGCTTTTTACACGGTGTGCTTCCGGGAATCGGGCCCACCCTTTCTTCGTTTGCTTCCTATGTTATCGAACGTAAACTCTCGAAGCATCCGAATCAGTTTGGAAAGGGAGCCATAGAAGGGGTAGCCGGACCTGAGACGGCAAATAATGCGGCTGTGGGTGGTGCCCCTTGTATTGGGACCGATGTTAGAGCAAAATTTTCGCAGAACGATGAATGTTGCAAATGGGAATCTTATAACTTTCGTTGAACGTCCTATATCCCTGACCATCCTTATTTTAATTTTCCTGGTCGTTCTACTTCCTCAAATCCTAACTATTGTGAAACGACGAAAAAAGCGGATGATGGATGCAGAGTTGAATGTAGAAAAGGAGTTCTAAAATAAAAAAGAAGGGTGTTTCAGATTACTGAAACACCCTATTGCTTGTACGCCTGGCATGGGTGAAATTCCTGGGGTTTCATTTTACAAAAAATCTATTTAAGAAAGATTTACTTCACTGACTTTAAAGAAATGGATCAATTATTAGGAAAGAGTCCCGACATTATCGTGATCCCTTACATGCCTATAGCTGACCAAAAGAAATATAAACCCGTCCTATCATTTCGTTAAAAATCCGAAGTTGGACCCGTATTATATTGATCGGAGCAAAGCTATTTATATAGCAAATCAAGCATTTCAGTGGAACAAGAAAAAGACAGGCGTGCTGCTGTATAACGGGATGGAGGATGTAAAACAGTGGAAGGAACAGGGCAATGCG
The DNA here is from genome assembly GCF_001015055.1 of Aneurinibacillus tyrosinisolvens. Lineage (GTDB taxonomy): Bacteria > Bacillota > Bacilli > Aneurinibacillales > Aneurinibacillaceae > Aneurinibacillus_A > Aneurinibacillus_A tyrosinisolvens. The sequence continues at coordinate 18,225 of NZ_BBWZ01000001.1, forward strand.
AAGGAGCTTCTATACCTGCATAGCGACTCGCCGGCCATGTAAAGCTGGAAGTTTAAATCAAGGAGCCGCTCTGAATATGCGGCTCCTTAATCGTAAACTCTAAAGTTAACCTATATGTTTTAGAATGGTGGTATATACCATGAACCTTATTGTGACAATTCTACAAATTTGTTTTTTAACCGTCCTTTTTTGGTTAGGTAATCTGATAACTAAATACCTGCACATCCCATTACCAGGAAGTATTGTAGGGTTGGTTATCTTGTTTCTGTTGCTTCAAATTAAGGTAGTCAAAATTGAATGGATAGAGCGAGGGGCTACTTGGCTTCTTGCAGAATTACTCCTATTTTTTATTCCTTCGGCAGTTGGAGTAGTGAATTATCAGCAAGTGATAAGCTCACAAGGAGTTAAGTTAATAACAGTCATTGTCTTGAGTACATTGACAGTAATGGCATTCACCGGTATTACTGCTCAATTCATAGCGAAACGTACGAAAGGTGGATATCATGATTCTCGTGCCAAAAATCGTTAGTATCGGTATCACTTACTTAGTATATTGGCTTAGTAAGGAATGTTACGTTCGCTGGAAAATAGTTCTACTATCACCTATTTTAATCAGCCCGATTGTTCTAATTGTCCTGCTGCTAATTTCGCATACTTCTTATAATACATATATTGAAGGTGCTAAATGGTTGACCTATTTATTGGGACCTGCAACTGTAGCGTTTGCAGTGCCAATGTACAAACACATTAATTTGCTGAAAAGACATTTGTTTAAAGTTATTTCCAGTGTCACAGTTGGTTCTGCCGCGGCCATCGTATCTTCCTTCCTCTATGCCATGTGGATGCACCTAAGTACAGCACTAACCAATAGTTTAGTGCCTCGTTCCATAACTACACCTGTTGCAATGAACATTTCCAAGACCATTGGAGGTATTCCAACCCTTACGGCGGTCTTTGTCATTATTACTGGCATAACGGGTGCTGTTGTCGGCCCTTCACTGATTCGGATACTTCATATTGAGAAATCAACAGCTAAAGGACTAATGCTTGGTATGAGTGCACACGGGGCAGGAACATCAAAGGCATTTGAGATGGGCGAGTTGGAAGGGACATTTGCAAGTATAGCTATGATTGTTGCAGCTATAATAACCATTATTCTGGCATTTACCATCTTTCCTGTTTTACAATCAGAACTTATGATTTAGGGGCCAGTAGGGTCTGGAAAACGAGAAAGAAATGTACGATTTTGGATTAAATGAAAGTTATTAAAGGGGGGCAAAAGAATTTGTACTATCTTTTTTTACTTTGCACCAGCCTGCTTTATGCCGGTAACTTTGTCTCCGGAAAGGTTCTTGTTAGGTATACAACACCTCTCACTGTCACCGATCTTAGATTGCTCTTAGCGATACCATTGTTGATTCCCCTTGTATGGTGGAAAGAGCGTAGGCTGCTCCCGCCCCTTAAAAGCATTCCGTTTCTTTTTGTCATGGGAGCTACAGGTGTATCTTTGTTCAACATTTTCACATATATAGCATTAGAATGGACCTCACCAGATGATGTCGGTCTTTTAACCGCTATAAATCCGATTGCCATTGCTATTGCTTCATACTTGTTTTTTAAAGAACGATTATCTCTGATACAAGTTATTGGGATGCTGATCTCTCTTATCGGGGTGATTGTCGTTATTTCCAATGGACAATGGAGCAGATTGGCTCATTTCCGTTTTAATGTAGGAGACTTATGGATGTTAGCCGCCGTGGTTACCTGGGGACTCTTCGCAGTGGCCGGGCGCAAGGCGATGGAATATGTTTCGCCCTATATGTCCACACTTTGGGCATCCATTTTTGGCGTGTTAATTATGCTTCCTTTTAATTTACCTATTCACCTCACACATTCAAATGCTGCATTTTGGAGTTACATGTTGTATTCCGTTATTGGCGGAACAGTCATCGCTACAATACTTTGGAACATTGGGATTAAAGAAGTAGGACCAACAAAAGCTGGAATATTTCTTAATTTCAATCCCATTTTTACAGCCATATTAGCATTCTTATTACTAGGAGTTGGTGTCACCGTAGCACAAATTATTGGTACTGTATTAGTGATTGCCGGTGTAACCTGGTTTACACTGGTTGGGCATAAAAGAAACCATGCTTAGTTAAATATAAAGAAATTACTTAAAGTATAGAAATAGTGTATAACTGGTATCTCCAAGTAACTGTTTTTTTGAACTGACGGGAATTAATAAAGAGGAGAACTTGTAAGAAGACCTATGAAGCCACAAAATGTTTGTTCACTTTGAAATTATTAAAAGAGGGCGTCCCAAGCTGCTTTTGGGACGCCCTCTTTTATTTATACATCTTTATCGTGCTCTACCTAAATATAAACCAGCGAGTGGTATTACAAAATAGCGGTTTGAAAATCCTTTACATTATAACTTGCTAAAAGCATCGGTTAAAACAGGAACGATTTGTTTCTTGCGTGATACAACACCCTTAAGGGTAGCCGTGTTATTAACAAGGGTCACGTTATAAGCTTGTTCTACCGCATGCGCCTGGCGGCCGAGTGCGAGTCCGATCGAATCATTATTTAAAATGTCTGTAACAACAAATAAGAATAAATCCAATTCCTTCTCAGCAATCCGCTGTGAAAGTGCCTCCTCCAATTCCTTCTGCTGTGAAAGGACATCGTTTGTATCCACTGCATTTACCTGGGCGATTTCAACTTTGTAGCTTCCCATTTGGAACTCTTTTGCATCAAGGGAAATGAGTTGTTCAATCGTTTTGTCACTCAAATCGGCTCCGGCTTTCAGCATCTCTAATCCGTAGGTTTGTGGATCCACTCCTGCAATTTTAGCAAATTCATGGGCTGCTGCTACATCCTGTTCTGTACATGTCGGCGATTTAAACAAAAGAGTGTCAGAAATAATCGCTGACAGCATTAGTCCAGCCATTTCTTTGCTTATTGCTACTCCGTGTTCCTTGTAGATTTTATTTAAAATCGTTGTTGTACACCCGACTGGTTCAGCGCGGTAATATAAAGGATCGCTTGTTTCGAAATTAGCGATACGGTGATGGTCAATGACTTCTAACACACGAACTTTATCGATGTCATCTGCGCTTTGCTGGCGTTCGTTATGGTCGACTAAAATGACACCGTTCACTTCGTTTGCAACCGTCTCAACCAGACGGGGTGCCGCTACCTGAAAGTAGTCTAACACAAATTGTGTTTCCCCATTTATCTCACCTAAACGGACAGGTTCAGCATTCATTCCTATTTTGTTCTTTAATTCCGCATACACAATCGCTGAGCAAATTGAATCTGTATCTGGGTTTTTATGCCCGAAAACAAGTGACTTTTCCATAGAATTCTCTCCTTATAACAGTTTGAATATCTAAAGTTTACCTTATCAGATGCTACGTGTCTATCGGACCTTGAATTTCGTAGTACAACCTATGTCCACGATGTTAATCCGGATGAGTTTTTGCTTGAACGCAAGGAGACATGGAATGGATAGACAAATTTTTCTATTTCAATTATAGTAGTATTTGATAAAACCACTATTTTTTGAGGAGCGATTTCTATGCAAAGTCTGGTTCAGAAATTATGTGAAATTGGTTTTACGGAATTGGAAAGCAAATGCCTTGTAGTCCTCGCCGAAAACAATCGTCTTACCGGGTATGAGGCAGCGAAAAAATTAGGGGCATCACGTTCCAATGTGTACAGCTCTCTGCAGGGATTGCTGGACAAGGGAATGCTGCTTATCTCGAAAGGGGAACCCGCCTATTATCAGGCCATCCCCTTGGAGGAAATTCAGCAAAAAATTCAGCAGAAAATGAGTGATTCTTTTTCGTTTCTTGAAAAGCATTTTCCTGTCTACCTTCGAACGCTGGATGACTTCTTTACAATCGAAGGAGAAAAACAGACGGTTGAACGTGTAACATATGAATTACAAAATGCAAAAGAAGAAGTGATTGCGGATATGTGGACGGAGGAAGCGGATTTGTTTGGCTCCCTCCTTGTAGAGAGCGAAGAACGCGGAATCAGGGTGCTTGTTTCTACAGTAGGGGCGGTGGAATTACCGTTATCCACCGTATTGATGGATGAGCGTGAGGAATCGTGGCAGGACAATGGGTGGCGCAAATTTTCCTTTGTGGTTGATAGGAAGGTGGCCATTATTGGGGTCCGTGGGGACCGATTCGCTACGAAAACTCTTGTAACAGAACATCCGGCGTTAGTTAAACTTCTCCTCAATAATTTTTTCCACGACGTTGTGATCCATGAAATTATGAATGATATGAAGGAAGAGATGGAGCAGAGGTATGGCCGGAATTTTGAGGAGATTTACCGCAAGTATACGGGGGAAGGCTGGAAATAACATGAAAAAGAAAAAGCAAACATGGGATTTTCAAAGGAAGCATTTTGTTTTTCCCTCTATACTTCTTGTCATCTTTTTATCCATTGCTGTTACGCTATGGCTAACGAAAAATAACCTATTTTATCTCTTTAACTTTTCGTATATCGGTCTTTCGGTTGCGGTCGGTACGTTCCTAGGTGCAGCCCTCCCTAAACGGGAAAAACAGAAGGGGAGACTGGTCACACAGTTTCTCGTTGGAGTGTATATGTTTGTCTTTCTGGGCATCTACGGAAAGGAAAATATGCAGATCGAAGGTTTTTTCACTTATTTATTCATGGGGATTTTCATTGGCTCGACCATTCATTATTTGGTGGCGAAAATCGGTGGTACCGTTATTTTTGGCCGGGGATGGTGCGGGTATGCCTGCTGGACCATGACGCTGCTTGATTTGCTTCCGTGGAAAAAGCCGAAGGAAGGGCGGGTACGCTATTTGGGAGCCTTCCGTTATGTTCATTTCTTTGGCTCACTCGCCCTTGTCCTTTATTTTATGTATGTTCTTCACGATGCCCCGCAGCTGGAATCGGCCAGGGAGATGTATTGGTTTTTAATTGGAAACCTTGTCTATTATGGGGCCGGGTTTGTCCTTGCTTTTGTTTTGAAAGACAATCGCGCGGTTTGTAAGTATGTATGCCCTATTCCTGTTGTCCAGAAGATTGGCTCCCGCTTTTCCATCATGAAAATAAACATTAAACGGGATAAATGCATAGAATGCTTTGCCTGCGAAAGGGAATGCCCGATGGATATCAAGCTGCTGTCTTACATGTATGAAGGCAAGCGGGTGCTGTCCACAGAATGTATCTCCTGTACGGCATGCATCCATGCGTGTCCGACAGATGCGATTGCGTATACGGTTGGCTTTGATGGCGGATTGAAGGAATATCTTCGCTATCAAGGCGAACCGGTTGCGACGAAGAAGAGCCGGAAGCCAAAAGCGCTAGGCGCATAAACAAGCCCACTGCTATTTTCCTCTTTGAGAATAGCAGCGGGCCCGTTTTATAGAAGAGAGAGGTTACTTTTTCTGTGCAAGCGGAATGTCCATCATGACAGACTGGCGTGAGGCCCCTTCCGCTTCGTCCACTTCTGTTTTTAATTTTATCGTTTGCTTCGAATCTAACTTCGGGAATTCTGTTGTAAACAAATACTTATCCTTCGCCATGCGCACGGGCTTCTTCTCAGAGCCGTACATTTTTCCGGTCCCATCTTCCAGCATAAAATAATGGGTCTGGAACACCGGATTGCCTTTCACCTCATACTTCATAATGGTTTTATCAGGCAAGAACTCAATGCCATGGACCGTGATTGAATTGCCGCCCCCGAGTGGAATGGTGACAGGGAATTTGCCCTTGGCATCAAAGGAATATCTTTTCAGGCTCGGATCGTCTCCTGCTTTTAACTGACCGGGAATTCCCGCTTCAAGGGTAATGCTTTTCGGAATATCTTTCATCGCCTCGAACAGGAGCGTATCCGTTACTGTTACCATACCGTTTCCTTCATCCTTTGGGGCACCGCCCGAGCTTGGCCCCCCGGAAATGACGGTTCCCGATTCGTCATATCCGATATAGAAGAAGTCCTGCATCTTTTCTTTCGGAACCGTCCGGTTAACAATGACCTGGGTCGTTGCCGGTGAGAAGGTCACCCTTTCCACCGTATACGTCATGCCGTTCCATTTTTTCGTTACCATTGGCTGGAAGGTTGTGCTGGCTTTTTCTACTTTCCTGGTAGAAATGGGGATCGAAAACTTCCAGCTTCCTTTCACTCCATGGATGGCTTCTACAGCTAATTGCAGCGTGAAGTTCTCCCGGAATCTCTTTTCTATATCAAAGTTAAAGTCAATTTTTCCTGAGTACTCTCCATCTTTCCCTGCTTTTTCGGTCACATCACCGATCCACTGGACATTGTCCGTTTCCGGTACACTTAAGCTCCATTGTAAAGGCATTGATTGGTTTTCTACTTTGTTTAGCGGCTGGTTGTTTTCCGTTTTTAGTTTATAGCCGAGCGCAAGCCGGGAGCCGTCATAAAAGACATCGGTAATCCTCATTTCGATTCCTTTATCGGTGGCGGTTTTTTGCGGCTGAGAGATGAGGCCCTGCTTACTCATATCCTGTAGAATCGGATCGCCTACCTTTTCAAATACAGAACCGATAAGAGGAACCTCTCTTAGAACCTGCGCCATGGCGGGTGAGATAAAGCCGGATCCGAATATACAGAGGGCGGTAACGGCTGCGGCTCCCGCTATATAAGGCAGCTTTCTTCTCTGCTTCTTTTTATGCAGTGAAACCGGGGCCGCAGCAGGGGAGTGTTGTGGCAGCTTTTCCAGTATTTCATCAAGGCCGCTACTGAAAAAGGAGGGAACTTCAGTCTTGTTTTCCGCTCCAAATCGGCGTAGCATTTCATCTACCTTCTTATCATTCATGGCACAATCTCCCTTCCTTTTTGTCGGCAGCAATCGATGCCGCTAGCTTTGAACGTGCGCGAATGAGACGGGATTTTACCGTCCCTTCCGGTATTTCAAGAAGCAGGGCAATTTCTTTGACCGGTAAGTCTTCAAAGTAATGAAGGGTGATAACGACGCGCAGATCTTCTTCCAACGCCTGAATCGCATCCTGCAGCTCGACGTCGCGCTCGAACCGTTCGCTTACCTGCTGTTCAATCAATTCTCCCATCGGAACGACCCGCTTCTTGTGCTGGATAAGACGCTGGCACTCATTAATTAAAATTCGTATCAACCATGTTTTAAAATAGCGTGCTTCACGTAAGTTTTGGAGCGAAGTGTAAGCTTTTATGATAGCTTCCTGTGATGCATCCAGGCATTCCGCGTCGGACTTTAATATGGAGCGGGCCACATTGTAGAGCGTGCTTTCGCACTTTTTGACAAGCCGTACGAACGCTTCTCTGTCACCTTGCTGCGCTTGCGCGACATTTGCCTCGTAGAAATCGATGTCCACTGTCCGTACCTCCTTTTCTTTTCTATGTATTAGACTATAGAGAGGCCGGTTTGGATCACGAAAGAGAAAAAATTTTCAGTGCTTGATTTATGGGGAGCGCGAACAGGGATAGAGGATAAAATTAGATGTAGACAGCAGGGACAAAAAGTTTTATAATCCATTTGGATTTAAGTATTTTAAAGGATAGAGGGAAGCATGAATAAGCTCGGAGGAATTTTACAGCTTTTTGGGTATATGGGTATTTTTTATTTCGCGTTTCTTGTTGTTTGCTTTGGGATATCAAAAATCGGCAGTTAATTTAATATAATAGAGAAAAAACAACCATTCTCGTTAGGCGAGGCTCCAGTTCAAACACAGGCTACTGCCCGGAAACGTCGAAAGACGCCAATGGGTAGAACAGGTATTGCCGGATTAAGGCTCTACTTAAGGTAGCTGAGTATTTTTTACTCTACGTTGTTCTGTGCCAAAGCTCAACCAGGGGGAGTGGGAAATCATGCGATACGCTATTTTATCGTATATTTTTCCTTTTGCGCTTTTTACTTGTGATAAAAAGCCTCTCCCGGTGACAATAATACCTTTGGAGAGGCTTTTTTACGTATAAGGGGGGAAACAATGTGATCAAAACCTATTTCTACAATCATTCAGAACAAAAAATGCATCATGATATGGATTTGAATTCACTCCATGACTTTCTTCTTTCAAATGAAGATTTGTTGTGGATTGATTTGTTCAATATTAGCAATGAGGAACTTCAGTATATCGCGCAGCTTTTCAACTTTCACCCCCTGGCGATTGAAGACTGCCTCCACCACAGTCCGCGAGCCAAGGTGGATGCTTATGAAGATTATCATTTCTTTGTTTTCCACGCATTGCGTTACCATGAAGAAAGCGACAATGAGATTACGACGATTGAGCTTAATGTTTTTGTAGGTCGTAATTATGTAGTAACGATCCATAAACAGCCGATGACGTCGATTGGAAAAGTCGCGGCGGCCTGTATACAAAATAAAAATTATATGAACCAGGGCGCGGATTATTTGCTGTATTCGATTATCGATGGAATTACGGATGAATACTTCCCTATTCTGGATCGGATTAGTATACGGATTGATGAAATTGAAGATGAAATGTATGAGCATAGCATGGAGCTTGTTACGGAAGAATTCCTGGCCTTAAAAAGAACGCTCATTTTAATCCGGAGGGTCATTCTCCCGCAGAAGAGGGTGTTCGCAAATGTAGGCGGTCGCTGGCTTTTTGATATCCGTGAGGAAAATATGCCGTTCTATATTGACCTGCAGGATCACCTGGAGCGGATCGCTGACTCTACGGAAACCTTTAAGGAACTTGTAAACAGTGCGCTTGATACGTATTATTCGATTGTCAGCGCCAAAACGACGGAAAACTTAAATATCCTTACGATTATCTCTACCATTATGCTTCCGCTAACGTTTATTACCGGGTTTTTTGGCATGAATGTGCCGCTGCCTTTTCAACATTCTCCGTATACCACGCTGGCAATTTTTATTTTTTTAGTTGTGCTGTCATGGTGGATGGGTTGGTATTTGAGAAGGCGGTTTATAAAATAGGGCCAAATTTCATAAAAAAAATGCAGCCTGCCGTGTAATGCAGAAGACTGCGTTCCCTGTGATTTTTTTCGGCGCCCCGGCTCATTTGTTATGCCATCGATATCGTTTTAATATGCTGTGTATTCCAATACAGCTTTTGTTCGTACGGCATAACTAACTCAATAATCGTATCGTCCACCTTGCTAAGCAGGCCCGCTTTATTTGCGGTTTCCCCCAGATCAAGCATAACCATTCTTCCTTCCATTTTTTTTATCTGTTCTTTAAATGTTCGGGCGAACGTTATGGCGGACTCATCGGCAGGAAACCGATCGGTATGAAGTGAATAAGGAATTCGGTTGTCCGGATAAGGGATTAGCCATTTTAAGTGGTATAGAGAAATAAACACCATTCTGTGAATAGGGGAATAAAATACGAAGTAGTCGGACAGTACATTTCTTACATACCCGTGGAACGAATGGTTTCCCGCCACGTAAATTTCAGAGAAAATTCCTTTTGCATTGTAGAGTGTATTTCGATAAGAAATCCTGTCTGCAGGCATTTCGAGTCCGCTTTTTTCAGGAACTTCAATATCCAGACTGTTGTCCATAGTTTGGTATAGCTGGAAATGGTGGATATGGGTAAGGGGAATGTAAAGAAATTTCTCACCGTTATATATAACCAGAATGTCTTTTCCAAAATCGGTTAAAATCCCGATGTGTTGTATCTTTCCTGAAAGTTCTAGTTCAATGTTTTTTCCGAGGAGACATGTTAAATTATCCAAATTAGGCCTCCCTTCAATAAAATAGCCATTCCATCTAAATTGCTGACGCCAATCTGTGCACTGGATGCAATAGCAGCCAGTGCACCTGTGAACAAATAAAGGAATTGGCGGGAAAAAGAATCGCGAATAAGGTCATAAGCTGTGGAGAGCGTTAGAAGCGGCGTCTTTGGTAAGGCGCTGCGAGATCGTCGAGGGGAACGCTTAGTGTATCACTTAAGAAGTGAAGAGTCTGAGATAGCCTTCGCGGAAGGTTGGCAGTACTTTCACTTTGTTCTCTGCTGCTTCTGCTGTTCAAGAGATTGCTCCGGCTGCTGGCCCGGATGTAGTCCCGGCTTCTCTTCTCTCGACTTTTTTCATTCGCGGATTGTTGGTCATTTGATTCCGTTGAAGATTCCGCCTGGTTTTCCTGATTACCTGCTGCGGCTGATGCATCCTCAGTGTTCTCTTGCTGCGCCTGCTGAGCCTGTGCTACAATTTGGCCGATATTTCTCATATGGAAAACAGGAATTCGATATACTTCCTGGTTTACAACGAGTGTAAGCTCCCTGTCTGTACTTTCTACAAGAACGCCTTCAATGCTCTCAGGGCCGCCTCGGTTAATCCGCACCCAGGAATACTGGAGTCCCTGCAGCAGTCCCGCATAATTCTCGGCCTTTGGATATACAGGGGCTTCCTGGACTGCTGCCACAGCTTCCGGCTGCCCTGAGGCTGCTGCTTCTTGCACGACTATACTTACGTTTCTGATATGGTGAGTAAGGTAAAACAGAACCCCCTCTTGCTCTGTTTGAAGGATAATATAATCGGATTGCACAGACAGCAGGCGGCCGATTCTTGATTCAGGTCCTCCTCGATCGATGCGGATATCCTCATTTTCCATAGCTATAAGCAAATCCTGAAAGTTTAATGCATCAATGTGGGCGGCTGCTACCGGAGCATCCGGTGCGGCTGCGGCCTCTGGAGTATTTTCGTTATTTTTGCTTGTTTTCTGGACATAGGCGGCATGAAACTCATCCTTCGTATGACCAATTACACTTTTAATGTGATTGGTGTGGTAGTACAAGATTCCGTCTTCAGCACTCTGTAAGACGAGGTGATCCGGTTTGACCGCTAGCAGAAGCCCGGTCCTGGATTCAGATCCTCCTTTATTAATTTTTATTGTTTTACCGAGCAGCGATTGAAAGTCAGGCGTCCTCATTTGGGTTTGCATAGCATTTGTCCCCTTCCATTTGTCGATAATGAGATTTATACTCCATTCTTACGCCGCTTAGTAGCCAAGCGTTCTACATACTTGCCCCATTTATGCGGGTAAGCGAATAATTCCGCGATTTCACCAGAAGCGGTAAAAAAAGAGCTCCAAATACATATTGAAGAAGCTGCTGCCAGCTATGAAGCCAAAGGAGTGACGCCCCAACACGCACTTACCCGGGCCGTTGAAGATCTCGGGAATCCAGAGGAAATTGCCAGTGGCTACAGAGAAGCCAGGCCATTGTTTGTCGGAAAGCTAACCTTCATTCTGTTCATACTCAACAGTCTCTTTTTCCTCGCCGGAATTGCATTTCTCTATTTGCAGGACCGTTTGAAGCCGGAGATAAAAGAGGTCACCTGGCGCATGTTCGCTGAGAAAAAAGTGATCCTCCTTTTTCTTTATGCTCTCTCCTGCTGTTTATGGGGATTTATCTTGGACGCCAGTACGGTTTTAAGGTGAAAAAGAGAATCAATGGTGATTGAAACATTGTTTATCAGCAGTGTGATTGGGATTTTACTCGTGTTCCTTTTTCGAAAACACATTCCTCACTTTCACCGTTCTCAAGGAAAATGGGCAGGTGGGGACGGTATAATTTTCACGAATGCCTGGGTGTGTGGTGCGGCCGTATTTTTATATAATGTCGCTCTTTTTGGACTGGTCGCATTGTTATTTTTCGGTAATATACTCCTTGCTTCAAAAACGCATCTTTCTATTCCTATTTTCATCTATGCTCCTTTTGCCGTTGCAGCAAGCATTTTGGGCTGGATGTGGTTCGGAAAAAACTGGAGCGGATCGTTTAAGGAACGAATGCAAATTGCCGCCACAGGCAGCGGATTCTACTGGCTTCTGGCAGCGTTCGCCGTTTATCGGCTGCTGACATTAGAGCCTCAATTTCCAGGGGATGACACGTTCATGGCAGCTGTTGGACTCTTTATGCTGCTTGTCATTACCGGGGGGGCGGCCGTACTATGCATGGCCACCATCTTCTGGACAGGGAGAAAAAACGCATGATAAACAAATCGTGGAATGTCATTCGCAATGCGGGCTTATCACCTGGCCCTTCGTAATTTTGGCCGTATCGGTTACAATCCTGAGTAGTGGGTCGCATAAAATATTGTCCACCACCAAAGGACAAATGGATTGTTAGTATAAAACATAAATTTTGCGTATAAAGATGAATTGCTCTATCATAGTCTTTTGCGAGAATGGTAATATGTCCTATTTTGTTGATTGTTTAATGGGCTGCCCTTCTGAATTCAAACGTTTAAGCAGTTTTGTTCTGACAAATATAAATACTATAAACATAACAAAAAAATAGATTGTAGAAAAAGTATGATATGATACATGCAGGTATTGTTGATAAAGACAACTGTATTTTGGGGGTGGACATCATAGCGATTACAGAAAAGCAGTTAAAGAAAGATATCGGGCTGACGATGGCAATGTCTATCGTTATCGGGACGGTCATTGGTTCAGGTATTTTTATGAAGCCCGGAAAAGTAATTGAATCTGCCGGCGGCTCAACAATGGCGCTGTGGGCATGGGTGCTCGGCGGAATTATCACGCTTGCCGGAGGGTTAACGATTGCTGAAATAAGTACACAAATTCCGAAGACCGGCGGATTGTATGTTTACTTAGAAGAAGTATACGGGAAATTCTGGGGCTATCTGAGCGGCTGGGTCCAAACGGTAATTTACGGTCCTGCGCTCATTGCAGCCTTAGGTCTTTATTTTGGATCACTGCTGGCCCATTTATTGGGGATTGAAGACAGTTGGAAGACAGTGCTGGGAATCGGGACGGTTCTCTTTCTGGCTATTGTTAATAGCTTAGGGGCAAAATACGGCGGGATTGTTCAGACGGCCGCTACGATCGGAAAGCTAATCCCCATAATGCTGATTGCGGTGTTCGGCATACTAAGAGGAAACAGTCAGATTCTTGATATGTCCAGCGGTGTAACGACAGCGTCCATCAGTATGGGTGCAGCCATTCTTGCTACACTGTGGGCATATGACGGCTGGATGATGGTCGGCTTTGTCGCTGGAGAAATGAAGAATCCGGCCAAAGTGCTGCCGCGCGCGATTATTGGCGGGCTGGCCATCGTAACTGCCGCCTATTTGCTTGTCAATCTTGCAATGCTCCATGTTCTGCCTGCAAATAAGATTGTTTCACTCGGCGAAAACTCCGCAGGAACGGCTGCCTCTCTCCTCTTCGGAGATATAGGCGGAAAGTTAATCAGCGTTGGAATTCTTGTTTCGATTTTTGGCTGCTTAAACGGAAAAATTCTCACCTTTCCGCGTGTGCCGTATGCGATGGCAGAGCGTAATCAGCTTCCGGCGGCAGGCACTTTATCGCGTATTCATCCGAAATTCGGGACGCCTGTCCCTGCTATTATCCTGCAGGTTGTTCTGGCCACCATCATGATGATTGTCAGTAACCCGGATCGTCTGTCTGACATTGCCATTTTCTCGGTCTATATTTTTTACATTCAAGCTTTTCTTGCCGTTTTCATTTTGCGCAAACGAAATGCCGGCCAGGTTCGTGCCTATAGTGTTCCGCTGTACCCGATTATTCCGTTTATCGCCATCATAGGTTCAGGGTACATCGTTGTCAGCACCATCCTCAACAAACCGGTCGATTCCTTGTTTGCGATTGGTCTGACTATCCTTGGATTGCCATTGTACTGGCTGCTGCAGCGGAAAGAAAATAAAGTAGCGGCGGCCAATTCTGCCCGGATACAATAAAATATACAATTTTGGGGGCGCGCAGGCGTCCCTCTTTTTTTCATTTTCTTTTGCGAAAATAAGTTGAAAACGTTTTATAACTTGATTTTGCATACAGGAAAAGGGTATTTTAATATATAGTATTGATAAGGGTTATAGGATGAAGGGGGATTTGTTTCAATGGAGAATTTACCGCCAAAAACATGTACGATCGATCGCATGGTTACGCAGCCGGACGATGTTCAACTGGTTTTACAGGGAAAGAAAACAGCGACAAGACGGAACGGGAGGTATGCGGATCCGGGTGAAGTGATGGAGCTGGAGGGAAAGAAATATAAGGTGTCTAGAGTGTATCAGCAGTCTCTTGGTGAATTGAATGATGAGGAGATTCAAAGAGAGGGATACGGAAGTGTGGAGGAGTATAAAAATTACATTCTTTCTATGCATCCGGGCATGCCCTGGCTTCCGCATATGAAGGTATGGGTTCATGAATTCCAAGAAATGAATGAGTAAAGAAGAAGCTCGTCTCTTAGCAGAGGCGAGCTTTCGTTATTATTGTACCTGGCCTGTAGTTAAATCAATGGTGATATTTTTATCCTTTGGATAGGAATCAGTAATGAGTGACTGAATAAACTTGCCAAGCTTTTGCTGTACAGGGTTAGTTGATTTTAAAAGATTCGTGGCCACACCTGTAGCAACAGGATCAGCGGCTTCATCTCCCTCATAATGGCTGGCCATGGCGTTAACAATAACATTTCCGAGCGTGACCTTTTCGGCAACAGGTGTATTGAATGTCTGTAATGCTTGTTGGTAAGCTTGAGCTTGCGGCATACCCAGCTTCATGAACTCTCCGGCAAGCATCTTTGGCACGAGCCCATTAAGTCCTTGAACAAGGAAATCTTTAGCATACTGTGGGAAAGGTTTTCCATTTGTGTTGTAATCGATAGACTGTACGGTTTGCGTGTTGATAACTAATTTTTTCTCCGGGGTGAATTCCAGAATACGATACGGAATTGGATAAGTTACGAGCGAACCGGTTTCAATATCAAAAATAAAGTTTCCTTTATCTGTTTCCTTCTTGGCAATATCTTGGGCATGGAAATGTCCGGTCAGTACTGCCTTCATGCCTAAGTCTGCCAGTTCCTTGGAAACATTTCTCCAGTCATCAATCACATATTCCGGGAATATTGCCTCCTCCACATCAAAGTGCTGAACAATACCGTGGTGTGTCATTCCAAGTACGGTTTTTCCCTGCTGGCGGGCTTTCTCAAGCTGCTCCTTAATCCAGGCAAAGCGCTGCTCGGAGTATGCGCCGCCAGTTTTAGGGGTATGGTCTGCAATGTTTGTGTCATACAAAGCAGAATCCATTGAAATGATCCACAGTCCGGGTGTAGGTTCAACGACATAACTCAATGAATGAGGATCCCGGGCAATTGCTTCCCCGTAACCAAACTGGTTATAAATTTCCGCGAATTTGGACGGCGACACATATTCAACAGGGGTTGCATTTGGCCCGTCAAACCTCTTCGCATCCGGATTGTTAATATCGTGGTTTCCTGCCATAACATATACTTTTATCCCGGCATTTTCCAACTCTGTCATATAGGCAGCGAAGCGATTATGGCTAACGAGTTCGCCATCCTTTGTCAGGTCACCGGAAACAAGAACGATTTGCACACCACTGCTTTTCAGGGAAGCAACCGCAGACTTGAGAATGGCATCACTTTCTCCCAGCAGTTTACGGTCATTGCTTAAATATTCCTCATATGCTTCTCCGCTTGTACCTAAAGATAAATCCATTAGATGCGTATCAGATAATACAGCGATTTTTGCAGAGCGAAGCTGTCCACCTGCTCCATTTTTAATATCGACAGGGTCGGCAAGACTGTTTCCTATGTTCGTAATATCACCATATCGATCAACAACAAACACCTTAACAGTCAAATTCGAACCGGTTACATTGAAGTGGACTGTAAAGTTCTCCTCTTTTTCAATGTCTTTCTCCGTTGCAGCAATACTCAGCGGCGTTATTCCATTCATGAGTTCAAAAACGACAACTTCTTCGCCTGCATGATTTTTTCCCTGAATCGGGGAAATTTTAACCGTTGCTTTGACCCCAGTGCTCGTATCCATCGTCGGGTTTAAAATTTGAAATGATTTTTCCGGCAATGATTGTCCTTCCGCAGACACCATGGGGGTAGAAACCAGAATCATACTGAGTGCTAATAAAGGAACTGACACTCGCTTTAACCCCTTGTTGATAATTCGTCTCATTGTTGGCCACCTTTCACTACTTTTATATGTATTTTTAAACAGTTTCAGATAGTTTGAATCTACAGTATAAATATAAATATGAGTGACAGCATTTATTTTAATTTGGTAAAAATAATGTAATTTTTTCTATTTAAATAGTGGTTTTTACCTACATTAAGTTTGGTTTAATTATTCGTCCTGTGGACAGTGGGAAACAAGTCAATAACCTTCACTGTTAAACTTGTGTTAAATACTTGTTGGGAAATTTATCATGTGCTTTATATTGCAAAAATATTTATTTGCTAACCTATTAAATATGCATATTCTACCAACTTGTTTGTTAGATTGGATTATTTGCAATTTTATAAGGAGGAGAATCTGTGGGGAAGAATAGAGTAGTGAAACGCTGGTTCGCTGTTGCTCTTGCCTCTTTAGTTCTTGGTAATGCGGGATTTTTGGATTTATTGCATACAAATATCGTAAAAGCGGAAACTATCATACCTGAGAATGTAACCCTGGGGAAAGTAACGGATCAATGGACAACAAACATTGCATCCGGTGTAATGGAGACCAAAGCAGAATTACAGAGCCAGAGGGGAAGACAACAGCTATTTGAAATGGAAATACAACCCGGCAGTTCTTTTGCTCATATTGAAGCGGGGTCAACCCATGGAAAAGTAGCGGGAATGGAACAGGTAAGCGATCAGGCAAAAGATGTCAGCCGGCCGGGCCATGTTGTCGTAGGAGGAATAAACGGAGACTTCTATGATATGACGAACGGCATTCCAATTGACTTCATGATGCATGAAGGAAAAGTGCTGCAAAGCCCAAGCGGTTATGGCGCGGTAGGATTTAAGCCGGATGGACATGCTGTGATAGGAAACCCCGGTTTTACAGGTGCGGTTGAGGTCAACGGACAGAAAAGGCCTATTACCGCAGTGAATCGCGGGCGGGGAGCAGATGAGTTAATTCTTTATACTCCGGAATATGTTGCGGATACGGGAACGAATGATTTCGGTACGGAAGTTATTTTACATACGTCTCAGACCACAAGTACAGGCAGTATGGCAGGATCCCCTGCTGGAGAAAATACCGGTACCACGAGCGGTGACACGGTTGTAACAACGGGAGATACAATCCCTCCTGTGGTTGGCAATCAGGAAAATTCTAATGGAACAATTTCGGCTACAGTAATCGAAAAGCGCCAGGATCAGGGAAAGGCCCCACTTCAAGAGGGTATGCTTGTTCTATCGGGGCACGGCATAGCCAAAGACTTTTTAAACACGATTAAGCCAGGGGACGAAATTAAAATTTCTACAAAGCTGGAGGCTCCCTGGGATCAGGTGAAGGAGGCTGTTGGTGGACACGTTATGTTGACCAACGGCAGCATTAACGTCAATTTAAGTGACCCTGTTAATACAGGTGTTCATCCACGGACAGCAGTTGGGGTAAAAGCTGACGGAACTCCTTTCTTTGTCGTTATCGATGGACGCCAGCCTGGCTATAGCGAAGGGGTTACCGTACCTGAGCTCGCCCAGTTAATGAAAGATATGGGTGCGGTAGATGCGATTAACCTTGATGGCGGCGGGTCTACAACTTTTGTTGCACGCCAGCCCGGGGACGCAAGTGTTACTGTTCAGAATTCTCCTTCTGATGGCAGCGAAAGATCGGTTGCTAATTCACTTTTAGTAGTAAGTTCGGCTCCGGAAGGTTCGTTAAGTAAAATTGCAATCCGTCCGGCTCACGCAAGAATTCTCACGGGAAGCCACATGAACCTTTTAACGAAGGGAATGGATGAAAACTACAACCCTGTAGCCATTCAAGATCCAATTGCATGGTCAACCGAAGGCGGGATTGGTAAGGTAGATTCGGTAGGGATTTTCACTGCAGGCAATGCTGCTGCGAAAGGAAGCATCAAAGCCGCCTCTAGTTCTGGAACAGGGAGTGCTCCTGTTGAAATGGTAGATAAACTTACGAGTATTTCGATATTCCCATCGCCTCTAACGGTGAATCCTGGACAGACGGTAACGGTTAATGCTACTGGTTTTGCAAACGGGCTGCCTGTAACCGCTGATTCTAATGCTTTTAAATGGGAAGTCATCGGTGACATCGGAAGTATTGATGGGAACGGAAAATTTACTGCGAAGAATGAAACAGGAACGGGAAGCATCCGGGTTAGTTTCGGAAATATTGAATCAACTGTGAAAGTAGATGTAGGTAAACCGCCTATTATTCTGGAAGACTTTGAGAATGGAATTGGCCAGTGGACGAAATCCGGTGCTGCATTCAATTCGATAGATATTAGTGATTCTGTCGCTCCGGACCCTGTTCGTTTCGGTAATCATGCTCTAAAGCTTTCTTATGACTTCACTGGGAAAACAGGAACATCTGGTGCGTATGCCCTCCCGAAAACAAAAATCACGCTTGATGGCTACCCGCAAAAAATCGGAATGTGGGTTTATGGTGACGGGAAAAGACACTGGCTCCGTGCACAATTAAGAGACGGCAATAACGGCACCATTGCTATTGATTTGACAGGTTCAGTTCCCGGGGTTGATTGGATTGGCTGGAAATATGTCGAAGCCACAATTCCTGCAGCAAAACCAACACCATTAAAATTAGATCTTGCTGTCCGCGTTATGGAAACGAGCAATAACAATAAAAACAGCGGTGCCATTTATGTTGATAACATTCGGGCTGTTTACGGGGAGACAAATGAGGATTTAGCAGGGCCCTCTTTTACTAACCTTACACCGGTTTCAGGTGGAGTGATTCACAATAACATGCCAAATATGCTGGCGACAATCCAGGATGATAAATCAGGAGTGGACGGTGCTTCCATTAAAGTCACACTGGATGGAAATCCAGTCGTTTTCGCCTATGACCCGGATACGGCAAATATTACATTTAAACCTTCTGCGGTTTTGGCAGACGGACAGCATACGGTAGAAATTAACGCCGCAGACAAGGCGGGGAATCCGGCCGTTCCTTCGGCAAAATGGAGTTTTACAGTAGACACAGGTCCGGATACAAAGGCGCCGTCCATTGAAATTATCAGTCCGATGAACGGAATTACGACCCGTACGGATGAACCGCGAATCGCCGTAAAAATTACAGATGATTATACGGGTGTCGACTTTATCAAGGCGAAAATGCAAGTAGATGGCACAGAAGTGGCCTACCAGCTAGATGCAGCAAGTAATATGCTTTACTACATGCCGGAAACAAAATGGGTGCCAGGTTCTGAGCATCAAGTAAAAGTGGTTGCAGTAGACAAGAGCGGAAATCCGGCGGAACAAACCTGGTCTTTCACTATTGGAAACCCGTTAGGCCAGCCAAAGGATCCGAATCATTTCCAAATGAGCGTCATCGGAGATGGCGGTTACTATACAGCAGGACAGCTGGGCACAGCTGCTGATGTACTCCTTCGGGAGCAAATTAACCGGATAAACAAGGAATCATCCGAATTAGTCGGCTATACAGGTGACATTGTGGAAAACGATACGCCGGCCAATTATCAGGAAGCGATAAACAGTCTGAACGCGTTTAAAGCACCTTACGTTGTAACAATTGGAAACCATGAGGTATCCGGTACCGGTTCGCGGCTTGATTACGAACGCGCTTTTGGTGAGCAGACATATGCCTACCAGTATGGCAACACCAAAATCATCGGTCTGGACTCGGCATCCGGCAGAATTACGCCGTCCGATGCTTCCCAATGGCCGTGGCTTAAAGAAACGCTCGAAAAAACAGCGCAAAATAACATTATTATCTTTATGCATATTCCGCCGGATGAAGTGAGCGCAGACGGCGTTGATTTTAAAACCGGCCACGGGTTTCTAAATGCGGCGGAAGCACAGCGATTCTATAATCTTTTAGGATCATATAAAAGCGGTCATCCGGAAAAAAACATAATTGTCTTGAGCGGGGACCTGCATGCGTACGAATATAAGAAAGTCCAGGGTGTTGATTATGTCATCACCGGCGGCGGCGGAAAGTATACCCATGTAACACCGGAACAGGGCGGATTCTACCATTATCTGAACCTTAAGGTAGACGGTGACAAAATGACATGGGATGCTATTCCTTTGCTCGACACCATCACATTTACGAATGCCCCCTCTACTATTAAGATAAATGAACAGGTTAAGCTGAATGCTTCCGGTACATTTATTACGAGCAGCAATATACCAATTACGATGCCCATTACAGCTCCATTTAAACAGGAATGGATTTCAAGTAATCCATCCGTAGCAACGGTGGATGGAACTGGAACAGTAACAGGGAAGGCAGCCGGAGATGTAACCATTACCGTAAAGTCCGGATGGAGAGAAGCACAATTGCAATTGAATATTGCAGGAGAAGTACCGGCTCCGGGCACCAAACCTTTTTCTATCACGAATGGTTTACTCAATACTGAGCGTGATATGAAAGCAACTGTTACGATTACGCCTTCGGCTGCTAGGCATGAAGGAACAGAAGTAGTGGTCTTTCAGTTAATGAAAGGAACGGTGCCGGCAGGATTGATTGCCCACGAAATGGATATCCAACAGGCGAAGCAGGTTTCTGCGCTCTTTAATGTTAAGGGTGAGGGCTACACTGTGAGAGTATATGTAGTGGACAAGTACGGCAATGACCTGGATAACATTGGAATAAGTCTTGCTGAACCGGCAGTTTTAAAGTGAATCACAGAAGAGCAACCTGGATTTTTATGGGTTGCTCTCTTTTTAACTGATATTTTTCTATAGTCTTAAAATAAAAAAATACTAGATTAATAGAAAGTATACATAAATTTAAGAAAAGAAGCGATTTCTTTATAGAGGATTAATGAACCTGTAATATAGTAATTCTGTACTTACATAACAAGAGAGTAAAATGAATTTTTATAACAAGTAAAGGGAGGTCTCATCATGAAGAAAAAAGGATTCAAGAAAAAACTTGCCGCTGCTTTAAGCATGGCTTTATTAATTCCTTCAATGTCACCTGTATTAGCTGTGGAAAGCCCGGCAATTACAGTGAAATCGGTTGAGTTTGTTGGGATGGCAGCACCAACAAACGCTCAGGACATGGCAAGTGCTTATACGACGGCACAAGCAAAAGTAACATATAGTGATAGTACAACAAAATTATTTCCGCTTTCCTATAAAAAGCTGTTTAAATCAACTGACAGCATTAATGGAACACCTGCTGGGCTTGCGGTTGATGTAAATAGAAAGCCGATTATGGATAACAGTACGCCAGGAAACCCGGTTCCTTTCGTTTCCGATGCACCGGACTCCAACAGCTTACTTAAAGTCGATGGTGCACAGCCGACAGGACAAGGAGGAAATCCTCTTTCTCTTATCACACATTACGAATATATTACAAGCGATAATTCCGGTAAATCCGCATATGGCCTTGTTCCTGCTTCCATGAGCTTAAGCACGATTAATCAGGACAAGAAGACCGGAGATTTATCCGTAACCGGTTTGAAAAAAGTCGATTATGCCGGTGTAGGCGGGCTCTGGATTCCTTGTAACGGTTCGCTCTCACCTTGGAATACTCACCTTAGCAGTGAAGAATACGAGCCGGATGCACGCGCTTTTGAAGCCGATCCATCACAAACGTATGTCTCCAGCTTTACCAAGAACTACTTCCAGGATGCCAGCAAGAAAGGGAATCCTTATGCCTACGGCTATATTCCGGAAGTAACCGTGAAGGCGGACAATACAACAAGTGTAGTGAAACATTACAGTATGGGCCGCTTCTCCCATGAGTTGTCTAAAGTCATGCCTGATAATAAAACCGTCCTTTTCGGTGATGATGGCGGCAATACAATGCTGTTTATGTACGTAGCGGACAAAGAGAGAGACTTGTCAGCCGGTACACTGTATGCGGGTAAGTGGGTTCAAACGAGCACTGAAAATGGCGGTTCTGCTAATTTAAAGTGGATTAAACTTGGCCATGCTTCAGATAGTGAACTGAAATCATATATTGATAAGGACATAAAGTTCAGTGACATCTTCGAAACAACAGCAGATTCCATAAACATCACGACAACTTCGGACACGTTAGGTTTCAAAAATATTAAAACGTATCCTTCCGGTAAAAAGGAATGGCTGAAAGTGAAGCCGGGTATGGAGACGGCGGCAGCATTCCTTGAATCCCGCCGTTATGGAGCTCTTCTTGGCGCAACTTCTGAATTCAATAAAATGGAAGGTGTCACGCTCAACGCGAAAGATAATAAAGTATACATCGCCATGTCCTATATGGAAAAAGGAATGGAAAAGGATACAAAAGGAGAAGCACAGGACGATATCCAGCTTCCAAAAATCGTTTCCGGTGTAACTTACGAATTATCACTGCAGCCAGGACATAAGGACAAAGATGGTAACTCTATTGACAGTAACTATGTTCCGGCTACAATGAGCGGACTTGTTGTAGGGGAAGATTTAGCGACTCCGGATGCAGTAGGGAACACGGCTGCCGTAGATAAGGTTGCCAATCCGGATAACCTCTCTTTCTCTGAAGAAACAAGAACGCTCTTTATCGGAGAAGACAGCGGAATGCATACGAACAACTTTGTGTGGGCGTATAACGTAGATACCAAGAAATTATCCCGCATTCTTTCTGTTCCGGCAGGGGCTGAAGCAACCGGACTGCAGGCGGTTGATAATTTGAACGGCTTTAGCTACATCATGAGCAACCTGCAGCATCCGGGTGATGAATTGGCAGGTAGACCAGCAGTTCCTGATGCTCTCAAGGCAGAAATCGGAAAATATATTGACGAAACGTATGACAATAAAAAAGCGGGAATGGTAGGATACATCAGCGGTCTTCCTTCTTTAACCATGCCGAAAGAAGACACGAAAGCAGAAAAAGAGTTTACAATAAGCAACGCTAAATTAGAAACGCAAAGCGGCATTAAAGCGACGGTAACCGTGACACCTTCTGCAACAAAACCGCATGCTGGAACCGAAGCAGTCGTATTCCAATTGATGAAGGGAACAACACCTGTCAGTATCGTTGCGACGGAGTCTGATATCGACAAAGCGCAAAATGTAACAGCACACTTTAATGTACCCGGTCAAGGGTATAGTGTTAGAACGTATGTTGTTGATAAATACGGCAGCGATATAAGCGATATTGGAACAAGCCTGGCTAATCCGCAAGAATTAAAGTAAGTTTACTATATTCGTGTAATCGACCCGGAGCAAAGTAAGCAGGCTTCCGGGCTGATTACCTCAATAAAGTGGGGGTAAAAAAAGTGAAAGCAAAATTCTTTCGTACTGCAGCAATGGTTGCGTTGTTATCCGCATCTTTACCTTTTAATGTACTAGCTGCTAATGCTAACATCACAGTAAATGATGTAGCAGGTGCAAAACCTGGCGAAAACGTAAATATTCAGGGAACGAGCAGTTTACCTGATGTTGTTGTGAAAGTAGTAAAACCGGACAATACCGTATTATATTTTGATGTTGTAAAGCCTTCTCCAGACGGTAAATACTCTACTATGTTTACGATGCCTACAGAAGCTAGCAATGCACCAATAGGTGAATATACAATTGTTGCCGGGAGCGGTTCAGATGTAGCAACGGATAAATTTACAGTATCGAACGCTGGCAATGGAAGCAATGATAGAAGCAGTAATGATAGAGGTGGCGGTGGTGGAACTCCTGCTCCTTCTACAACGCCAACAGTTCCCGTACCGAAGCCAACACCAGTGCCAACACCAACACCCGCTCCAACGCCAACAGTTCCCGCCAATCCTAGCCCTGAGCCTGCACCTTCTTTCCGTGACCTGGGTCCGGTAGTATCCTGGGCAAAAGAAGCGATTGAACACCTGGCACAAAAAGGAATCGTGCATGGTGTCGATGCATCAGGAAGCTTTGCACCTCTCAAGCAGGTTACGCGAGCAGAATTTATTGCGATGCTCGTTAACGCAATGGGAATGATGGACGAGAAAGCCTCCGCTTCTTTTAAGGATGTAAAGAAAGGCGAATGGTATTACCAGGCTGTCGCATCTGCAACAGCAAACAAGCTTGTGTCCGGTATAGGAAAGAATCAATTTGCGCCGAAAAAACCGATTACCCGTGAAGAAATGGCCGCTATGATGGCAAATGCCCTGAAGGTAACAAAGGGTAAAAAAGTAGCGGATGTTAATGGGAAGCTTGCCAAGTTCAAGGACAAAAACAATGTAGCTCCTTATGCAAAAGAAGCAGTTGCTTTGTTATTGCAGGAAGACATTGTTCATGGGACAACAGCAGCAACCTTCTCTCCGAAAAATAAAGCAAGCCGTGCAGAAGCTGCGGTTGTTATTAAAAACGTGCTAGATATGAAATAATTCTATACCAAAAAGAGCCTGCTCATATTTGAGTGAAGGCTCTTTTTGGTATCAGAAACGATGTATTTGACTAAATTAATTTAAGACAAATGGCTTGTTTTAATGGAAAAATGAGTATGTCAACAGAGCAATTCGTTCTAAAATGTGTTATTTGTGTAAGTGAATATTTACATATATACCAAAGTTACTTCATGTTAAGTTAACTTGCCATGTTTATTATTGAAACTATGAGTATATTTATATTTTCGTATATTTGAAGAGGAGGTTTTATATGAATGGTCTTTTTAAGAAGAAGTTAAAAGGAATGATGGCTTCTTCACTTTCTTTTGGAATTCTTTCTGCACAGTTGTTTGTTCCGGCAGCTTACGCACAAACGGCTAATTCAGCACCAGCACAGCCTGTGGTTGGGGTTTCTAGCGAAAGCTCCCAAGTTGCAACTAGTGATTCTACAGTAATTAATGTTACATCTGCTGATACCGTCAAACTCCGTATTATGGAGACGACAGATATACACACAAACATAGTAAATTATGACTACTTTAAAGATGTCTCCACGAATGAATACGGGTTGGCTTTGACTTCCACTCTAATCAAAAACGCACGTAATGAAGTGCAAAACAACATACTCATTGATAACGGGGATTTGATTCAAGGAAATCCCTTGGGTGATTATGAGGCAAAAGTAGATCCTTTCTATAAGCATGATGACATCCACCCTGTGTATAAGGCTATGAATCTGTTAGGATATGAGGCCGGAAATATTGGGAATCATGAATTCAACTTTGGACTGGACTATTTAGACAAGGCGATTAGCGGAGCTAAATTCCCTTATGTAAATGCTAATATATACAATGACGATCATGATAACGATCCTAATAACGATAAGAACAGATGGAATCCTTACAAAATCGTAACAAAAACTTTCAAAGATGAAAACGGACAAGATCAAACGATTAAAATCGGAGTTATTGGTTTTGCTCCGCCGCAGATTATGCAGTGGGATAAAGATAACTTACAGGGAAAAGTTATCGCTAAAGACATGGTGGATACTGCAAAGAAATTCATCCCTGAAATGAGAAAAGCCGGTGCAGATGTTATCATTGCAGTTCCTCACTCAGGAATTGATATTAATCCATCTCCGAATGCAGAAAACGCCGTATACCAACTTTCCCAGGTGCCCGGTATTGACGCCATTCTGTTTGGACATTCCCATAAAGTGTTCCCAACCGCCCTCGCCTCAGAAGGATTCAGTGGTCCGGGAGTAGACAATGTAAAGGGAACAATTAATAGTGTTCCAGCTGTTGAACCAGGTTTCTGGGGAAACCACCTTGGAATCATTGATCTCACATTAAAGAAAACAAACGGGAATTGGACAGTAGCAGACTCCCATTCTGAGAACCGTTCCGTATACAAGAAAAACCCGGATGGTTCAATGTATAAGGACGCGAACAAAAATGCAGTGGCCAATGTAGCACCTGACCAGGCGATTATTGATGTCGTTCAAGCTGAGCATCAGGGCACATTGAATTATGTGCGCGGACCGGTTGGAAAAACGACAGCACCAATCAACAGCTTTTTTGCCCTGGCAAAAGATGATCCTTCCGTACAAATCGTGTCGGATGCCCAAACATGGTATGTAAAAAATAAACTCCAGGGAACGGACTATGAAAAATACCCTGTTCTTTCTGCTGCTGCTCCATTTAAGGCCGGTGGCAAAAATGGAGGACCAGGATATTACACCGATATCCCGGCTGGTACAATTGCAATTAAAAACGTAGCAGACTTATATCTTTACCCTAACACTGTAAAGGCAACTCTTATTAACGGTAAGCAGTTGAAGGAATGGTTGGAGTGGTCTGCAGGCCAATTTAATAAAATTGATCCTAATAAAACGGATGAACAGCAGCTTGTTAATACCAGCTTCCCAACATACAATTTCGATATTATTGATGGAGTAACCTACCAAATTGATGTAACACAGCCGGCGAGATATGATGCGAATAATGCTGTCATCGATGACAGTTATCACCGTATTAAAAATTTAAAATACAAAGGAAACGACGTTACTGATGATATAAAGTTTGTTGTTGCAACGAACAACTATCGTGCGGGAAGTAAGTTTGCAAATCCGGATGGTAACAATATCATATTAAATGCCCCGGATGAAAACCGTCAGGCTATCATTGATTACATTACAACGAAGGGAACGATAGACCCAAGTGCCGACAACAACTGGTCATTTGCCCCGACACAAGTGAAATCCAAAGTAGTGTTTGATTCTTCTCCGAATGCGCAACAACTTGCAAACCAAACGAATGGGCTAATTAAATATGAAGGGGATTCAACGGGCGGGTTTGCTAAATACTCTGTTGATTTGAGTAATGTGAATATTAAGCTGCTTGGGATCAATGATTTGCACGGGCACCTTGATTACACGAGTACATTGAAAGATGGAACCAAACTCGGTAGCGTGAAGTATCTAGCTGCTTATTTAAAGCAAAAAGCAGCTGCCAATCCAAATACCTTGCTTGTTCATGCAGGTGATGCTGTAGGAGCGAGTAATTTAGAATCATCCTTACTGCAGGATGAACCTACCATCCAGTTCCTTAACAAATTGGGTCTTAGTGTTGGAACAATTGGAAACCATGAGTTAGATCAGGGCACTACTGAATTTCAGCGTCTTATCCATGGCGGTGTAAACCCTAAAAGACCGAATGATAAATTTGAGGGTGCTAATTTCCCTTATGTTTGTGCAAACATCGTAGATAAAACAACTCGTAATCCAATCGTTGATCCATATGTAATCAAAGAGATTGGTGGAGTGAAAGTTGGTTTTATTGGTGTCATTACGATGGATACGCCTAACATTGTAAAACAAGATGGAATTAGTACAGTA
Source organism: Aneurinibacillus tyrosinisolvens (assembly GCF_001015055.1). Lineage (GTDB taxonomy): Bacteria > Bacillota > Bacilli > Aneurinibacillales > Aneurinibacillaceae > Aneurinibacillus_A > Aneurinibacillus_A tyrosinisolvens. Next base: position 45,371 of record NZ_BBWZ01000001.1, read on the forward strand.
GATTTCATCCCTCAAAAAGAAGCTGTTAATAAATATGTAAAAGAGTTACAAGGAAAAGGGGTTCATACGATCGTTGTACTGGATCACTCTGGTAGGGATGAAGCGACAGCGTTGGCTAAACAGGTAGACCCTGATGTCGACTTGATCTTGGGTGGTCATGATCACGCAGGCTTTACTACAGATGTTCCAAATGACAATGATCCGAACAAGAAAATTAAGATTATTGAAGCCTATTCTTACGGGACAGCTTTCAGTGATGTGGATCTAAAAGTAGATCCAAAAACACAAGATGTTGTAAGTGTCAACGCAACTGTTCAAAGCGTATACCAGGCTAAGATTCAACCTGATGCCGAGATTGCTACTATGGTACAGAGTTTCATAGATACGGTTGCTCCGATTCGGGATCAGAAATTGGGAACAGCAACTACTGATATTACAAGAACGACAACAGCAGCAGGAGAGTCTGCACTTGGAGATATGATCGCAGATGCGATGAAAGAAAGCCTGAACTCGGATTTTGCCTTCATGAACAGCGGTGGAATTCGGGATGATCTCAAAGCTGGTAATGTAACATACGGAACTCTCTTTGGGATTCAACCATTTGGTAACGTCCTGGTTAAATTGCAAATGACGGGTAAAGACTTGCGCAGTTTCCTAGAAACGCCGTTTAAAACAGGCAAATCACTAGGGCAGATTTCAGGCTTTAAGTATACGTATGATAAAAGCAAGCCGGAAGGTCAGAGAATTACGAGTCTGACAAAAGAAGATGGAACACTAATCAAAGATGATCAAACGTACACGATGACAGTAAATGATTTCTGCTGGTATGGTGGAGATGGCTTCACTATGCTTAAGAATTGGAAGAAAGTTGATGGTGGCGTAGTTGATATTGATGCTTTTGTAAACTATGCGAAAACTCATAGTCCACTTTCTTACACGATTAAAAATCGTATACAGGAAGGTGCAGGAGCGCCAAGCGCACCGAACACACCAAGCAACGACAGAGATAGAAACAGCGGCGGTGGTGGCGGTGGTTCAGCTACTACACCAGCTACACCAGCTACACCGGCTACACCGGCTACACCAGCTCCTGCAACAAAACCGGGAGATTCAACTGCTGCTCCGGAAAATGGCAGTGACAAGGCAACACCTGTATTTAAGGATTTAGCTCCTGTCGCCTGGGCACAAAAAGCAATTGAAACTTTAGTTGAAAAAGGGATTATTCACGGAGTAGATGCATCCGGAGAAAAATTTGCCCCGCTTAAGCAGGTAACACGCGCTGAATTTGTAGCTATGCTTGTGAATGCCTTAGGCTTGATGGACGAGAATGCAACGGTTTCCTTCCGTGATGTCAAAGAAGACCAGTGGTACCACAAAGCCATTGCATCCGCTTATGCGAACAAGCTTGTTTCCGGTGTGGGAACCAACCAATTTGCACCGAATAAACCAATTACTCGCCAGGAAATGGCAGCGATGATGGCTAATGCTCTTAAAGTAACCAAAGGTAAAGAAGTGGCAGATGTTAATGCAAAGCTTGCTAAGTTTAAGGATAAAAACAGTGTAGCTCCTTATGCAAAAGAAGGGATTGCCTTATTGTTGCAAGAAGGAATTGCACATGGAACAACGACAACAACATTCTCTCCTAAAAACAAAGCAACCCGTGCCGAAGCCGCTGTAATGATTAACAACATGCTAAATAAGAATTAAAAAAGCTCCCCGTTCACTTTAAAGTGGACGGGGATTTTTCTTGTGCATTCACTTTCCATTCAAGATAACGGGTAAAGATATTGACGGCTACCTCAATCGCTTTCTCATCTGGCTCAATCTTCGCGTGGTGCAGACCGTACGGTGTATTGACACCAAGCCATAACATAAAGCCAGGAATCTTCTCTAGAAAATAGCCGAAGTCTTCACCGGTCATCGCTTCCTTGCATTCAATGAGGCGGGCCAGTCCGGTTTGCGGGAGCCACTCCATAAACTCCCGGGTCACCGTCTCCTCATTGTACACCTGGCAGTAATTCGAACCATAATCAATCTCCGCTTTGCATTCAAAGCCGGTTTCAATGCCTTTTACGAGAGCTTCGATACGGGACTTGATTTTCTTCATGGACTCCATAGAGAGCGTCCGAATTGTTCCCTCCAGGCGCGCTTTTTCCGCGATGATGTTTTGCTTTGTACCGCCCTCGATTTTCCCGATCGTCACAACACCTGAATCAAGGGGATCGATATTGCGCGAGACAATGCTCTGCAGCTGGGTCGCCAGGTGTGCAGCCGCAATGACCATATCATTGGCAGTATGCGGAAAAGCGGCGTGCCCCCCTTTTCCAATCAGATCGATGAATAGCTCCGATGTATTAGCGAAAAGGATGCCGGGCTTCGTGGCAATCGTACCGACCGGATACTCCGGTGCAATGTGCAGCGCGAAAATATAATCCGGACGCCAGGCAGCAAACTCTTCGCTTTCCAGCATCGGCTGGGCTCCCCCCGGACCTTCTTCAGCCGGTTGGAAAATAAAAATCAAATCGTCTCGCACGCTGTTTTCTACAAAATAAGTGAGCACGCCGAGGGCGATGGACATATGCATATCGTGCCCGCATGCATGCATATACCCGGGGTGGGTGGATTGGAATTCGTAAGAGGTTTCTTCCGCAATCGGCAGGCCATCCATATCCGTGCGATAGCCAATCCGTTTTGTTGGATTCGTGCCTTTTACTTTGACAAGAACCCCGGTTCTCCAGGTTTTAATCTCGATTCTTTCCTGCGGAAGCTTTGCGAGAGTATCGAGAACAAATTGCTGGGTTTTAAACTCGGCAAATCCAGGTTCCGGTATGCGGTGGAGCTGTCTGCGAATCTCAACAAAAGGCTGGATGTTTATTGTCATAACGATCCCTTCTTATAACTGGCGAAGTTCCTGCTTAATTTCTGTTTTTGACTTTGTTTTCTCGTCTATTTTCTTAATGATGCGGGCAGGTGTTCCGGCAACGACAACATTTTCCGGCACGTCGTCGATAACGATTGCCCCTGCGGCAACAACGGATCCTTTCCCTACGCGAACCCCTTCCAGGATCACCGCGTTCGCTCCGACAACGACATCATCTTCAATAATAACAGGCGTAGCGGAAGGCGGTTCAATTACACCCGCGACAACCGCACCGGCACCGATATGGCAGTTCTTCCCGATGGTGCCTCGTCCGCCGACAACCGCATTCATATCGATCATCGTACCTTCTCCAATGACAGCGCCAATGTTAATCATTGCACCCATCATAATGACGGCATTGTTTCCGATTTCCACCTGGTCGCGGATCACCGCACCTGGCTCAATGCGCGCCTGGATGCCTTTTGTATCAAGCAGAGGAATCGCAGAATTACGGCGGTCGCTTTCCACTACGTAGTCTTCGATTTTAGCGCTGTTTGCCTCAAGGACGGGCTGAATCTCTTTCCAATCACCAAACAGCACACCTACGTTGCCTGTGATAAAAGATTGTGTGCTGGCCCCAAAGTTGATTCCCTCTAAATCCCCTTTGATATGTACTTTTACCGGTGTTTTCTTTTCACTCTTCTGGATAAACTCAATAATTTGATTTGCGTCCATTAAATTCATGCTATTTGCTCCCTTCATTAGTGGCAATATGTCAAGAAATGTAGTAAGAATGGTTCCTACTCTTAGCATTATACCATTCGCCTTTATGCAGTTAAACCGATAAAGTTGAAAAGCCGGGTATGCTTTTTGCTTTTTCTCAAATACTATGGATAGCTAAAATATAACAGGAGTGAAGAAATATGAATCAACCGTTTGATGTAACGCTAACCCACCGGCTGGCGGAGCAGTTAGAACAATCGGCCAAAAGCCTAAAAACAAACGTTACTTCTCCGGGAGAAGTGCAGCAGCACTTGGAGAAAATCAACTCGATTATGGGGAGCCTCCAATCACTGACACAGCAGGCAGGCCAGTCGGGTATGAATCCGGTCAATGACAATGGAGATATAAGATAATAGGAAATGGAAAGATCAGGTAAGCGACAAAAGCACCTGATCTTTTCTTTTGTGTAAGTTTCTTTTGTAATATAATAAATTAATACACTAATTATAGTTTTAATAGGAGATGTAGGTTCATAGAACAGGGAGGACGCGTATGAAATCATTTAATACTTCAGGTACAAGTGCGATTTTGCGATTAGAAATGGATCCGCAGAAGGTCAGCTTCGTCGATATTGCGACAGCGGTTGGGAACGAGCAGGGAGACATCGTTGCGATCGACGTGATTGAATCGTCTGAAGCGACCACGGTACGAGATTATACGATCAACACAAAAACGCAGGCCCAGGTAAACGAAGTTGTGAAAAGCGTAGGAGAAATTCCGGGTGTTAAAGTCCTTACCGTATCCGACCGGACGTTCCTCATGCACATCGGGGGAAAAATTGAAATTAAAGCAAAGCGCCCCATTCAAAACCGTGACGACTTATCCCGCGTGTATACACCGGGCGTAGCGAGAGTTTGCGAGGCCATTGCGGATGATGAATCAAAAGCATATAAACTCACCATTAAAAGAAACACGGTTGCCATCATAAGCGATGGAACGGCCGTGCTTGGACTTGGGGATATTGGGCCTTATGCGGCAATGCCGGTCATGGAAGGGAAAGCCATGCTTTTCAAACAGCTTGCCCAGGTAGATGGGTTCCCGATTTGCCTTGATACGAAGGACACACAGGAAATTATTGATACCATTGTCCGCATGGCCCCGGCTTTTGGCGGGATTAACCTTGAGGATATTTCCGCTCCCCGCTGTTTTGAAATTGAACAAGCATTGCGTGAACGCCTGGATATTCCTGTTTTCCACGATGACCAGCATGGGACGGCGGTCGTCATTCTCGCCGGCTTGCTGAATGCGCTGAAAATTGTCGGCAAGAACATTTCAGACTGCAAAATCGTTGTGACCGGGATGGGTGCAGCCGGTGTAGCCTGCACAAAAATTCTCTTAAATGCAGGAGCTAAGCAGGTCATCGGCGTAGATAGGGACGGAATTCTTTCCCGCTCTACGACGTATGAAAACCCGGTATGGGAAGAAATCTCAAACATTACAAACCCGGATGATATGAAGGGAGAGCTTGCGGACGCCCTGGTCGATGCGGATGTGTTTGTCGGTGTCTCGCGTGGAAACATTCTGAAACCGGACATGGTTCGTGCGATGGCGAAGGATCCGATTGTATTTGCGATGGCCAATCCGCAGCCTGAAATCGATCCGGAAGATGCGGTTGGCCTCGTACGTGTACTGGCGACCGGACGCTCTGATTATCCGAACCAGATTAACAACGTTCTCTGCTTCCCTGGTATTTTCCGGGGTGCTTTCGATTGCCGGGCTATCGATATTAACGAAGAGATGAAAGTAGCGGCGGCGCATGCGATTGCCTCTATCATTACGGATGAGGAATTAAATGAACAGTATATTATTCCGAGCGTGTTTAATGATAAAGTGGTCAAGAGCGTGCGCGATGCCGTCGTACAGGCAGCCATTGCAACGGGCGTTGCCCGCAAAACGCCTAGAGATAAGAGGAAGCCGCTCCTCTTTGGAGAGTAAGGCAAGGGCAAGAAAAAAAGAGAAGGGAGCCGGTTGGCTCCCTTTTGCTGTTTAAGCGTTCACGCGCAGAACAATTTTTCCTGTATTTTTATTTTGCTCCATGTGCTGGTGTGCCTCGTTAGCTTCTGTCCAATCCCAGACGGAATCCACGATTGGCTTTAAGCGGCCGTCAGTGAAACGGGGAGAGGCGAAATCCCAGAATTGCTTCGTTAAATCTATTTTGTTTTCTACCGGCTGCGAACGAAGGGCGGTGCCGATGACCTGCAGGCGGCGGGACAGCAGCTGGCCGAGATTGACATCCTTTACATTTGCGCCGCCCATCGTACCGATGATGATTAACCGGCCGTCTACGGCAAGGGATTCAATGTTCTGTTCCCAGTATGAGGCACCGATGAAATCAAGGATGATATTGACGCCTTTTCCATCCGTTGCTTCTTTCACCTTCTGGGCAAACGGGCCTGCTTTATAATCGATTGCTTTACTTGCACCGAGTGCCAGGCAGGTTTCTCGCTTCTCTTCACTGCCTGCCGTGACAATGGCGGCTGAGCCGGCTTCGCGGACGAGCTGGATGGCGGCTGTTCCGACACCGCTTGCCCCTGCGTGAATCAAGACGGTATATCCGGGCTTCAGGCCGCCCAGGAGAAAAAGATTCAGATAGGCGGTAAGGAAAACCTCGGGGATCGCAGCGGCTTCTTCAAAGGAGAAGCCTTCAGGGATGCGTATCGCCATGCCCGCAGGAATGGCTGCATACTCTGCGTATCCTCCGCCAGGCAGCAGCGCGCACACCCTGTCTCCCGCCTTCCAGCCTTCTACGTTACTGCCGACCTTCTCGACAACGCCGGCCATTTCCAGGCCAAGGATCGGGGAGGCTCCGGACGGGGGCGGATAGAGTCCGCGTTTCTGTAGAAGGTCGGCGCGATTCAGCGCGGTAGCTTTTACTTTGACGAGCAGCTCGTCCTCCGATACGGCAGGATTTTCTGTCTCTCCAAGGTACAGGCGTTTTGTTTCCTGTTCAACAAGTATAGCTCTCATAATAAATTCCCTCCTCTGGATTATTTGAAATTCGTAGCGTGTTACTTAATATGGTATCTTATTTATTGAGAGAAAGGAAAGGGCGTGTTTATATGGACTCTTCATTTAAAGAAGCAAAAGCCATACCGCATGAAGAACTGCAGAAACGGCTGGAAGAAACAAAAGAGCTGCTTGTAAAAGAAAATGAACGGTATGCGATTGTCAAAGACAGCGAAACAGGAGAACATTATGTCCGGTACACCCTGCGCCACCTCAATCTGCTGGAGGGCGGGGTAGAAGAGGTGTATGACCACCTCCTCCCAATTGAAACCGACGATGTGATTGCCGTTGCGCTCGGCGAGCAGGAGTATGAATATCCAAAGCATTGGAATCAAATGTATTTACGCGGCAGCGATGGGGAGCCGTATTTATGGTTTGATCCTTCCGGAGTGGGCGAAGGTATCGACGACGAGCGCGCGGGCCGGGAACTGTCCAGCATGCTGGATGACTTTAAGAAGGATAAGAAATTTGACGAGGATTCTATCCGCAGCCTGTTTAAGCGGATTGACGATATGCTTGACGGAGAAAATAAATGATGTTTTCGTTCTGTCGGGAGAGGGTATTCCTATATAAACGCACCTAGATATACTAAGGAGGCAAAAATAATGGACAAGAAAAAAATGATGATGACTACCCTTGCACTCGGAACGGCATATTTGCTCAGAAATAAAGAATCCCGCCAAAAACTAATGAACCAATTCCAATCCTTCGCCGGACAGCCCAAACAGAACAACCGCACAGTTTGAGGAGTATAAAGGAAAGAGCCAGCCTGAATAGTTTATCAGACTGGCTCTTTCCTTTATTTTTTATACATTTGCTGTTTCTTCTTGTGCAATCTGGCGAAGAACGGTTTGCAGGATACCACCGTTACGGTAGTACTCAATATCTACTGTGCTGTCCAGACGAACGATTGCTTCGAATTCGAAGGAAGTGCCATCCTGGCGAGTAGCCGTTACTTTAATCGTTTGACCCGGCTTAACATCATTGCTAATACCGAAGATGTCAAACGTTTCTGTTCCGATAATGCCAAGTGTTCCAGCATTCGTTCCTTCTGCGAATTGAAGCGGAAGAACGCCCATTCCAACCAGGTTGCTACGGTGGATACGCTCGAAGCTTTCAGCGATAACTGCTTTTACGCCAAGGAGGAAAGTACCTTTGGCAGCCCAGTCACGTGAGCTTCCTGTACCGTATTCTTTACCAGCAATAACAACAAGCGGAGTGCCGGATTCCTGGTATTTCATAGACGCATCGTAAATTGGCATGACTTCACCAGTTGGAAGGTAAGTCGTTACGCCACCTTCTGTGCCAGGAGCCATTTGGTTACGGATACGGATGTTCGCGAATGTTCCGCGCATCATAACTTCGTGGTTACCACGACGGGAACCGTAAGAGTTAAAGTCTTTCGCAGCTACGCCGTTATTTTGCAGATACAGGCCAGCCGGGCTGTCACCTTTGATATTACCTGCAGGAGAGATATGGTCTGTTGTTACAGAATCTCCAAGGAGAGCGAGCGCTTTTGCACCAACGATTTCTGCAATGCTGCCAGGCTCGGAATCGAGGCCGGAGAAGAACGGAGGATGCGCGATGTAAGTGGATTTCCCATCCCACTCATACAGCTGGCCTTCAGGGAACTCGATTGCATTCCAGCGAGGGTTAGCTGTAAACACATTGCCATACTCTTCTTCAAACATTTCTGGACGAACAGCCTGGTTAACTGCTTCTTTAATTTCATCGTTTGTTGGCCAGATGTCTTTCAGGTATACAGGCTGACCGTCTTTGCCAGTGCCGATTGGCTCTGTAGTAAGGTCGATGTTCACTGTACCTGCAAGTGCATAAGCAACAACAAGCGGAGGAGAAGCAAGATAGTTTGCTTTTACTTGAGCATGTACGCGGCCTTCGAAGTTACGGTTACCGGAAAGAACAGAAGCAACCGTTAAGTCGTTTTCTGCAATGGCATTGCCTACTTCTTCAGGAAGCGGACCGCTGTTACCGATGCAGGTTGCACAGCCGTAACCTGCATTGTAGAAGCCAAGCTGCTCAAGCGGTCTCATGAGACCTGCCTTTTCAAGGTACTGGCTTACAACACGGGAACCCGGAGTTAAACTTGATTTTACATATTCAGGCTTAACAAGGCCTTTTTCAACCGCTTTTTTCGCAACAAGGCCTGCACCGAGCATTACGCTTGGGTTGGAAGTGTTTGTACAGCTTGTGATAGCCGCAATAACAACCGCACCTGTTGCAAGCTCGGATACTTTTCCGTTCTTGTGGTTTACAGTTACTTTCTCAGCGATTTGCTCATCGCTTAAACCGAAACCGCCTTTGTCGATTGGGGTGCGAACAGCATCGTTGAACGCTTCCTTCATTGCTGTCAGTTCTATGCGATCCTGCGGGCGCTTCGGACCGGCAAGTGTCGGAACGATTGAGCCAAGGTCAAGCTCGATTGTTTCAGAGAATACAGGGTCTGGAGTAGCATCCGTGCGAAAGATTCCCTGTTCTTTATAGTATGCTTCTACAAGGGCAACCTGCTCTTCGCTGCGGCCTGTTGCACGGAGGAAGTTTAATGTTTCTTCGTCAACCGGGAAGAAGCCCATCGTTGCGCCGTATTCAGGAGCCATATTTGCAACCGTTGCACGGTCGGCAAGGCTGATGTTGCCCAGGCCAGGGCCGTAGAACTCAACGAATTTACCAACAACGCCTTTTTTACGAAGGATGTTAACAACAGTAAGAGCAAGGTCTGTTGCTGTTGCGCCTTCTGCCAGGCTGCCTGTTAATTTGAATCCAACAACTTCAGGTGTTACGAAATATAAAGGCTGTCCGAGCATTCCTGCTTCTGCTTCGATACCGCCAACACCCCAGCCAACAACGCCAAGGCCGTTAATCATCGTTGTGTGAGAGTCAGTACCAACAAGAGAATCAGGGAATACTTGCGTTTCACCGTCTACTTCCTTTGTTGCTGCTACAGAAGCGAGGTACTCAAGGTTTACCTGGTGAACGATCCCTGTTGCCGGAGGAACTGCGCGGAAGTTATCAAATGCAGTCTGTGCCCAGCGAAGGAAGCGATAGCGCTCGCCATTGCGTTCGAATTCAAGCTTCATATTATTTTCAAGCGCATCCGGGTTTCCGAAGTCGTCAACCATTACAGAGTGGTCGATAACAAGGTCAACAGGAACAAGCGGATTGATACGCTCAGGATTTCCGCCCATTTCTTTCATTGCAAGGCGCATAGCTGCAAGGTCAACGACCGCAGGTACACCTGTGAAGTCCTGTAGTACGATACGTGCAGGCGTGAAAGGTACTTCCTGGTTCGCATCACGCTCTTCCGTCCATGTAGCGAGCTTTTTCACGTGGTCGTCTGTAATCGCCACACCGTCAAACTGACGAACGGCTGCTTCAAGCAATACTTTGATGGAGAATGGAAGTTTAGAAACCGGACCGAGTCCTTTCTCTTCCAGTGCTTTTAATGAAAAGTAAGTATAAGGTTTATTTCCTACCTGTAAGGTAGAACGTACAGAATAAGCATCTTTGTTTGCCAATTCGATGACCTCCCGTAAGTTTCAATTTGTTTCATCAAGTGAAACCCTGTTTCTCTTAACGATACTATTATAACGTTTTTTTTCTCCGGCGTACACTCCCATTTTTAACTTTTTTCTTGATTTTTTTAAGACATAAAATTCCTATATAATAAGGAGAGTATCATCCATATCCGCGGTTTACGGGGCGGTTTATAATAAGGTATAATTTGTCCATATTGCAACAACGTTTCATTTGATGAAACGACACATTGAGCCATTCGGGAAGGTGAAGTTGGTGGATACGCAGGAAAATAAAATGACGGTGAGAGCGGCGGACCGGGCGCTGGATATTTTGCTCAGCTTTATTGATGCAAAAGAGCTTACGCTTACGGAGATTTCACAAAAGGTTGGCCTTAATAAAAGCACGGTATACCGCCTCCTGGCTTCGTTAGAAGGAAGGGGATTTCTCACGCGAAATCCGGACACAGAAAAATACCAGCTTGGCTTTCGCATCTGGCAGCTGTCGGCAAACCTTGCACATGAGGATGACCCGGCAACACTTCTGCTTCCTGAAATGACCCGGCTGCGCGATAAACTGGGCGAAACGATTAGCCTGTATGTTCGCAATGGAAATGAGCGGATTCGTATCCAGGCGGTAGAAAGCAACGAAACGATCCGCCGCGTCGCTCCGATTGGCGCCCATCTTCCTTTATCAGTTGGAGCCTCCAGCAAAATACTCGTTGCCTACGCTCCGCCTAAGGTGCAGAAGCAGGTATTGTCCGACCCGAACTGGCCGTCTTCGGTTGATAAAAAGATATACCTCGAACAGCTTGAGGAGATCAGGCAGAATGGCTATGCAACGAGTTCAGAAGAGCGGGAAGCAGGCGCGGCCGCCGTATCCGTTCCCTTGCTCAACCGCAGAGGAGAGCTTGCTGTGGCCTTATCGATATCAGGGCCATCGAACCGGCTCACCATTGAAAAAATGAAAGAAAATGTTCCGGTTATTAGAGAAGCAGCCAAGAGAATGGAAATGATGCTGAACTGACGGAAAGGAGGGAAAGAGAAATGACAGATACGTATCCCATTGCGCTTACAGCTCTTCAATTGGAGATTCTGCTCGACACGGTGCGCGGTTTTGTTGATAATAAGAAGCTTGTCCATCTCCCGGCAGCCGATGGAGGCATCGTCGGGGTACCGCTAACGGAGGAAGCGCTCGAATGGGTGCTTGATACATATCAGGAATTGGGAATCGAAGAAAAAAGCGAAATGAAGATTCACCTGTCCCCGGCTGACGGTGGGAAGACAGAAGTGACGGTTGCCCATCCGGCAAGTGATAAAAACCTTGTGTATTATGTAGATTTAAATGAATTCGACGAACAATAAGGCAAAGAAGGTAGACAGTATATGTGGCTTTTAGCAGCGCTGACGACGGCCGTTTGTTTCGGTGTGAACAACACGATATTTAAATGGAGTACAGGCCGTGGAATGTCAAAAGTAAACATCCAGTTTTTCTTTTATCTGACCGCATTTCTTTTAACGCTTATATATGGACTGGCCGTGCACGCTCTTCAGCCTAACATCGTTTCCATTCTCCTTGGGGCCGCCATCGGTGTGTTGAACGCCAACGGGAACATTCAGATGGCGCGTGCGTTCGAGAAGGGGCCGGCCAGCTTAACGTCACCTCTGATTGCTGCGAATGCGATTTTTCCTGTGCTGGCGGCGGGCGTGATTTTTCATGAACAGATTCCTTTTCTGCACTGGACGGGCATTCTGTGCATGCTTGGTTCTGTCGTTGTGATTCAGTACACACCCGGCGGAGCGGGGACAAGTGAGTATGCTCCGTGGATTGTCCGCATCATACTTGCTGTGCTATCCTTCGGCATTCTCGGCGTGTTGATGAAGAGCTCTTCGTACTTGCACATCGGTTCGATGGACATGCTTGTGGCCATGTACGGCGGTGGAGGCTTATACCTGGCCGCCGGGCTGAGAAAGCAAAAGCCGGATCGGAACGAGGCAAGGATCGGCGCCTGTGTCGGTATGCTGAGCATCATTGGCTTCAGCTGCTATTTCTATGCCCTGCAATCCGGGGTGGCAAGCATTGTATTTCCGGTCGTTAGCTTGAACTGTCTGGTCGTTATTCTGGCCGGCTGTTATTTATTTAAGGAAAGGCTCAAACTGTACCAGCTGTTCGGGATTTGTACAGCACTTCTTGGGCTTGTTCTGACGAAAGTGTGACAAATTTCTCTTGACTCTTTTTCTATGTTGAATAATAATTAAGAAAATAAAAAGTTTACTCTTATCGAGAGCAGGCTGAGGGACTGGCCCGATGACGCCCGGCAACCCCCCAATTGTGGGAAGGTGCTAATTCCAGCAGGAGTTTTTTCCTGGAAGATAAGGAATGCGCAGAGCGAACGGTAACGATCCGGGCCTTCCTTATTAGGAAGGCCTTTTCTAGTTGCGTAGCGCGGAATGCCACCGAGAAAGGAAGATATGATGAGCGACATAGCGATCCAAACAAAGACAACGATTGAACAGCAGTTAAAGAAGAAAATTCTTATACTCGACGGTGCGATGGGGACGATGCTGCAGCAGGCCAATTTAACGGCCGAAGATTTTGGCGGTGAGGAATACGAAGGCTGTAATGAGATGCTCACTCTTACCCGTCCTGATGTCATTCGCAATATACATGAGATCTATCTTGAAGCAGGCGCCGATCTTATCGAAACGAATACCTTCGGAGGAGCGTCTATCGTTCTTGCCGAGTATGATCTGCAGGACCGCTCACGGGAAATCAATATGGTGGCGGCAAAGCTTGCCCGTGAAGCCGCGGACAAATGGTCAACGCCTGAATGGCCCCGTTTTGTAGCCGGTTCAATTGGACCGACGACCAAAACATTGTCCGTGACAGGCGGGGTTACTTTCGAAGCTGATAGATACCTACTATATACAGGTGCTCGCTCTCATTGAAGGCGGCTCGGATGTTCTCCTGCTTGAGACGGCACAGGATACGCTGAATGTGAAAGCGGGCGGGATTGCCATTCAGAAGGCGTTTGAAACGCTGGGTTACAGGATACCTGTCATGATTTCCGGAACGATTGAACCGATGGGAACGACGCTTGCCGGCCAGAACATTGAAGCTTTCTACATTTCACTCGAGCATTTGCAGCCAATATCGGTTGGTCTCAACTGTGCGACCGGCCCTGAGTTTATGCGCGATCACATCCGCACGCTGTCCGGCATGGCATCATGCGCCGTAAGCTGTTACCCGAACGCGGGGCTGCCCGATGAGGATGGGCATTATCATGAGTCCCCGCAGGCACTGGCAGCCAAGTTGGCGGCTTCGCCGAAAAAGGATGGATTAACGTAGCCGGCGGCTGCTGCGGAACAACGCCGGAGCATATCCGCGCGCTCGCCGAGGCACTGAAGGACTACGAGCCGCGCACTCCGGCAGGATTGCAAACACATGTGGTGTCAGGAATCGAACCTGTTTACCTGGAGCAGGATAACCGCCCTCTCTTTGTAGGGGAGCGGACCAATGTCATCGGCTCGAAGAAATTCCGCGATTTAATTAAAGGCGAATTATATGAAGAAGCTTCGGAAGTTGCGCGCGCCCAGGTGAAGAAGGGCGCCCACGTTATCGATATTTGCCTTGCGGATCCGGATCGGGATGAAGAAAAAGACATGGAAGCGTTCCTCCAGTTTGTGACCAAAAAGGTGAAGGTTCCGCTCATGATCGACTCTACGGATCCGAAGGTCATCGCGCTTTCGCTTAAATACTCGCAAGGAAAAGCGATTATCAATTCGATCAACCTTGAAGACGGGGAACAGCGTTTTGAAGAGGTCGCTCCCCTGCTGAAGAAATTCGGCGGAGCGGTTGTTGTCGGTACGATTGATGAGGATGGCATGGCGGTTACCCGGGAGCGAAAGCTCGAAGTGGCACGGCGCTCGCACGATCTGCTCGTGAACAAATATGGATTAAACCCAAGGGACATTATTTTCGATCCGCTCGTTTTCCCGGTCGGAACGGGGGATGAAGCGTATATCGGCTCGGCGAAAGAAACGGTAGAAGGCATTCGCCTGATTAAAGAAGCACTTCCTGAATGCCAGGCCATTCTTGGCGTAAGCAACGTTTCGTTCGGGCTGCCGCCTGCAGGGCGTGAAGTGTTGAATGCCGTCTATTTGTACCACTGTACGAAGGCCGGGCTCGATTACGCTATCGTCAATACGGAAAAGCTGCAAAGATTTGCCTCCATTCCGGATGAAGAGAAGAAACAGGCGGAAGAGCTGCTTTTTAATACAAATGATGAGACACTCGCCCGCTTTACTGCTTTCTATCGCGAGAAGAAAGTAGAGAAAACGGAGGAGGTATCCACCCTTACGCTGGAAGAGCGCCTGGCTTATTACGTTGTAGAAGGGACAAAGGAAGGGCTTCTTCCCGATTTACAGGAGGCGCTTGGAAAATACGTACCGCTTGATATCATTAACGGCCCGTTAATGAAGGGGATGGAAGAGGTAGGCCGTCTGTTTAACGACAATCAGCTTATTGTGGCGGAAGTACTGCAGAGTGCGGAAGTCATGAAGGCCGCCGTTGCTTTCCTTGAACCGCACATGGAGAAAAACGAGTCAGCGACAAAAGGTAAAGTAATGCTGGCGACGGTAAAAGGCGATGTCCATGATATCGGGAAGAACTTAGTAGAAATCATCCTTGGAAATAACGGTTATGACATTGTAAACCTTGGAATTAAAGTAACGCCTGAACAGCTCATTGCGGCATACCGCAAGGAGAAGCCTGACATGATTGGGTTGTCGGGGCTGCTCGTGAAATCAGCGTTGCAAATGGTCACGACGGCCCAGGATTTAAAAGCGGCAGGAATTGACGCTCCTGTGATGGTCGGCGGTGCTGCACTTACCCGCAAATTTACGGATACACGAATTACACCGGAATACGACGGACTCGTTCTGTATGCCAAGGACGCGATGTATGGCCTTGAACTAGCCAATAAATTAGCGAACCCGGCCGAGCGTGAAGCGCTTGCCCAGGAGCTGCAGGCTGCCCGCCAGGAGCGGCTGGATGAAGCGGCTGCGGCAAGTGTGGTGGAAGCTGTGGAGGAAAAAGCCATACCGAAACGTTCTTCCATTAGTACGGAAGGGCCTGTGTACCTGCCGCCGGATTTCGAACAGCATATTTTACGGGACTACCCGCTTTCCTATCTTCAGCCGTATTTGAATTTGCGCATGCTGCTCGGAAAACATCTCGGTATTCGTGGCAATGTCGATAAGCTCATCGCCGAGGGAGACGAGAAAACGCTTGAATTGAAGGCGGTCATTGATCAACTGCTCGCAGAAGCGAAGGAGAACGGTCTGCTGAAAGCGCAGGGAATGTACCGTTTCTTCCCTGCCCAATCGAGAGGCAATGATATTTACATTTATGATCCGGCCGATCATACAAAGGTAATCAAAACATTTACCTTCCCGAGACAAAAAAAGGAACCGTTCTTATGCCTGGCTGACTTCGTCCGGCCTGTGGAAAGCGGTGTAATGGACTGCGTGGGATTCCTTGTCGTTACCGCTGGGGAAGGCGTGCGGGAAAAAGCGGAGGAATGGAAGAACAAGGGGGATTACCTTCGTTCCCATGCTCTCCAGGCGCTCGCCCTTGAACTTGCGGAGTCTTTTGCCGAAAGACTGCACCATATTATGCGTGATGCATGGGGATTCCCGGATCCGGCTGAGATGACGATGCTGGAGCGTTTCGGTGCAAGGTACCAGGGCATTCGCGTTTCATTCGGATACCCTGCTTGCCCTGATTTAGAAGATCAGAAGCCGTTGTTTGACCTTATGAAACCGGAACAGATTGATGTTCAACTGACGGAAGGCTGTATGATGGAGCCGGAAGCATCCGTGTCAGCCATGGTCTTCTCCCATCCGGAGGCCCGTTACTTTAACGCTGATTAATCAGTCAGGACAGAAGGGAGAGGCGGAAATGAAAAAGGAAAATTTAAAAACACATCTAGAGAAAAATATCCTGATTGGTGATGGTGCAATGGCCACCTGGCTGTATCGGCTCGGGGTGCCGATTGGCGTCAGTTATGAAGAATTGAATTTATCCAACGCCGAACTTATTGGTACAGTGCACCAGGCTTATTATGAGGCAGGCGCCCGATTTATCCAGACAAACACATATGGCGCCCATCGGGATGCGCTTGCCAAGCACGGCTTGCAGGATAAAGTGTCCCGGATAAACAGGGCAGCCGCCCAGATTGCACGCAGCTCGGTCGGAGAAGATGCTTATGTTGCGGGAGGCATCGGCTCTATCAACGCGGGCAGGGTGCGGGACATTCACATGAAGGGATATGGAGAGCAATTCGAAGAACAGGCGTCCGCCCTTCTGTTTGCTGACGTGGATGCCATTCTACTGGAAACGTTCCTTGACCTGGATGAGCTGCTGCTTGCTCTTGATGTCATCCGTCCGCTCACTGACATTCCGATTGTGGCACAAATGGCGACAATGGAGGTCGGAACAACAAGGGACGGATATACGCTCAGCCAGGCGTTCCGAGAGCTAAAGAAGGCAGGAGCAGACGTTGTTGGACTCAACTGCCGGCTTGGTCCGGCAGAGATTCTCCGTTCGATTGAACGGGTTGTTGTTCCGGATGACACGCCGCTGTCTGTTTTCCCGAATGCGGGACGGCTGGGGCTGGCGGATGGGGAGTATTCCTACGCATCCATTCCGCAGTATTTTGGAGACAGCGCCCTCCGCTTCCGGGCACAGGGCGCGCGTCTTATTGGGGGGTGCTGTGGCACGACCCCCGAGCACATCCGCATGATGGCGCAGGTGCTGGCGGAAAGAGAACCGCTTCCACGAATCAATCCGGAAATCGAAGAAGAGGAAGGAATCCATACGGAAATCCGGGTTTCTTCGCCTGACAAGAAGAGTAAGCAGGGGATTTTGCAGACGGTAACGGAACGGCATACGGTTATTGTTGAGTTTGACCCGCCAAGAGAGCTGGATACGGAAAAATTCCTCCAGGGGACAGCGAGCCTGCAGGATGCGGGAGCAGACGCGATTACACTGGCTGATAACTCGCTCGCGACAACAAGAATGAGCAATATGGCGCTCGGCTCGATTATGAAAAACAGGCTGGGGGCCGAACCGCTGCTTCACATCGCCTGCCGGGATCGAAATCTAATTGGCCAGCAGTCCCATTTGATGGGGCTGCATGCACTGGGTATTCACCAGGTGCTTGTCGTAACGGGAGACCCTGCAAGGTTTGGCGATTTGCCGGGTTCGAGTTCGGTATTTGACGTATCCTCCTTTGATTTAATCCGCATGATAAAGCAGTTGAATGAGGGATTTACGTTTTCCGGAAAGCTGCTGAAGCAGCAGGCTAATTTCGTGGTCGGAGCGGCATTTAACCCGCACGTCCGGCAGTTTGATGCCGCTGTCCGCAGGCTGGAGAAGAAGGTGGAAGCCGGTGCCGATTTTATTATGACGCAGCCGGTGTATGACCAGAAAACGATTGAAATGATTCATGAGGGAACGAAGCACCTCGATATTCCGATTTTCATCGGCATCATGCCGCTGAGCAGTGCACGGAATGCTGAGTTTCTGCATAATGAGGTTCCAGGCATTAAAATATCGGATGAGGCCCGCGAGAGGATGAGCCGCTTCCAGGCGGGAGCGGAGGCGCGGCAGGAAGGTGTGGCGATTGCCCGTGAGCTGGTGGATGTGGCGATGGAGTATTTTAAAGGAATTTATTTGATTACGCCGTTTTCGTTTTATGAGATGACAGCGGATTTGACGAGGTACGTGCACGAGAAAAGCCGCGTACTGCTGTAAGAAGGGATAAGGGAGTATGAAAGCGTGGAACGGGGAGAACCTGTTCACACTTTTATACTCCTGTTTTTTTAAAAGCTTTTTTAGCGTACGCACATCCTCTCTCCTTCATATACATATAGGAAATGAATGCCCATGAAGTACAGGCAGGAAGGGGACAGGGAATGTCTAATCGCCTAAAGGCAATTAACCATATTGTCGTGTTAATGCTGGAAAACCGCTCTTTTGATAATGTGGCAGGCTGGCTATATGACCCGCAAAACAAGCCGCCATTTCATACAGTGCCTCGCAACCAGCCATTTGAAGGGGTTTCCGGCAAAAATCTATCCAACCCGATTCCCCAGGGGGTTGAAGGAGCGGAGCGAAAAACCGTACCGGTCGGCAAGGCTTCTGAATTCGTAAGCCCTGATGCGGATCCGGGAGAGGAATATTCACACGTTATGACCCAGCTGTATGGGATAGATTCGCCACATTCCAATAGCCTGTCCCCCTTTTTAAATCATCCGATGAAGTCTCTTCCGGAGAAGGCGCCGATGGATGGTTTTGTGAAAGATTACATCCAGGTATTAAGAGAGGAAAACAGGGATGTCCAGTACAGAGATTATAAACAAATTATGGATGGGTTCACGCCCGACATGCTTCCCATACTGAGTACGCTTGCCCATGAATATGCCATTTGTGACCAGTGGTTTTGCTCCGTGCCCAGCCAGACATGGGCAAACCGATCCTTTCTGCACGCCGGCACATCAAACGGCCTCGTTAATAATGAGCCGTATATTAACTGGATGCTTTACAACGGCACTGATACGGTTTTTAACAGGATAAGCGAGGCGAAAAGACCGGATTTAACCTGGAAGGTGTATTACGATACCACCGATATACTCCCGCTTACGCTGCTGATTCACTTTTCCAGGCTCCAGCATTATTGGAACAGCCACTTCTTTTCCATGAAGCAATTTATCAAGGATGCGCGGAAAGGAAACCTCCCCTCTTACTCTTTCATTGAACCCCGTTATCTGATTGATGCAAATGACCAGCATCCTCCCCACAACATGCTAAAGGGGGAAAAGCTTATTCATGATATTTACCATGCGCTAAGGGAGGGGAAAAACTGGGACAGTACGCTATTTATCATTACATATGATGAACATGGCGGCTGCTATGACCATGTCTCCCCGCCTGCGGCTGTACCACCTGACAGCAGGAGCAAAGCAGGCCATTACGGATTTACATTCGACAGGCTGGGCGTGCGCGTTTGTACGCTGCTTATCTCGCCCTATATCGAAAAGGGAACTGTGTTCCGGGCCAAGAAGAGAGTGGGCCGGCAGGAGGTAGATGTTCCTCTTGATCATACAGCCATTCTCAAAACGATAACAAACCGCTGGGGATTAGCAAGCTTAACCAGACGTGACAAAGCGAGTCCTGATATTAGCCAGGTTCTTACCAGGAACGAACCGCGCACCGATTTTCCCCGCCTTGTTCCATTCACATATAAAGAGAAACAACACCCCTCCACACGTCTCAACTCCAGGGACACGAAGTGATGTATTGGATTGCTGATGTCAGCGTTCATGTGAAGGAGCTTCGAACCCTGTTTTATCAGCGAGGGTCCGGAGCGAGAGGCGTTGTTTTTACAAGCTTATTGGCACTGCTTGCAGCGGTTCTGCAGTCGATGGGGAATTTCTTCCCTGGAATTGGGTACGTACTGAGCGCGCTTAGCACGATGCCTATCGTTCTGTTGTGCTGTATGCTGTCCATTCGCTATGGATGTCTCGGATATTTAGCAGCGTTTTTCTTGCTGCTCATTATCCAACGGGGGGAAGCTTTTGTTTTCCCTTTTACAACTGGCCTGCTTGGAATCGGTTTGGGAAGTGCGTTTCAGTCTTTTTCTCATTCGCAGAATAATAAAAGTGAGAGATAACCGGAAACAATAGATGGTTATTGCGCTTTCGTTACCCGCCAGATAACGCCCGGATTTTGTCCTTATTCGCTGTGAAGAGAGTTAAAAGGTGTATCTCCTTTTTATTTCTGGTATTTTATATATAAGCAGATTCGATGCTGGGAGGGAAGCAGATGGATGCGAACCGTCGGTTGAATACGAACGTTCCAGGCAATTATTATGTCACATCCTCTTGTATTAACTGCGATCAGTGCCGCCAGTTATCACCGGATGTATTTGCTGAAGTGGGCCATGCTTCAGCGGTTGTAAAACAGCCGGAGACAGCCGGGGAAGCGCGGCAGGCTTTTCATGCGTTATTTGCCTGTCCGACCGGGGCTATCGGCAGTGAGAACAAGGAAGGGCTGCAGGCGGCCGGACAGGATTTTCCGCTGCCTATAGCGGAAGAGGTATATTATTGCGGGTTTACTTCCCGTCACTCTTACGGATCCAGTTCTTATCTCATTGTACATCCGGAGGGGAATTGGATGGTTGACGCACCACGCTGGGCGCCGCAACTGGCAAAAAGAATCGAGGAAATGGGCGGAATTCAGTATATTTTGCTTACTCATCGTGACGACGTGGCGGATGCCGAGAAATATGCGGCAAAGTTCGGTGCGCAGCGAATCATTCATGTTTTAGAGAAAAGTGCGCAGCCGGATGCTGAACACTTAATTGAAGGGACAGAATTAGTAGAGTGGCAGCCTGATTTTCGCATTATTCCTGTTCCCGGACATACACGGGGCCACATTGCACTGCAGTACCGCGAGAAGTTTCTATTTACAGGCGACCATCTGGCCTGGGACCGGATAGCCGGTGCACTGGATGCGGATGAAGAATACTGCTGGTATTCTTTTAGCGTGCAGACGGAATCAATGGAGAGGCTGGCTCAGGAACGCTTCGAATGGATTCTGCCCGGCCACGGGGACCGGATTTTCCTTCCGGAGCCGGAAATGAAGCAGGCGATGAATGAGCTCGTGGCACGAATGAAATCGTAACTTCAGCGTCCCATCTGAAAGCAAGCACGATGGGGGCGTCCCAGTCTGTGTTCCTCTCAGGCGGGCGCCTTGTTCTGGGCAGATGGCAGGGCATTTATTTTTGTGAGTTTGACGGGCCGCGCAAGCGTACCTTTTATGTAAAAATACAAAAATGAGGTGAGTGTATGAACAGCAATACAAACCAGGAAAAATCTGAACTCGCGACGTTTGCCGGAGGGTGCTTCTGGTGTATGGTATCCCCTTTCGAAGAAATGCCGGGCATTATTAAGGTCGTATCCGGCTATACGGGCGGACACAAGGAACATCCTACGTATGAAGAAGTGTGTTCCGAAACGACCGGCCATTATGAAGCGGTTCAGATTACGTTCAACCCGGAGCAGTTCCCGTATGAAAAGCTGCTGGAGCTATACTGGCAGCAAATTGATCCGACCGATGCAGGCGGGCAGTTTTTTGACCGGGGGCAGTCCTACCAAACGGCTATTTTTTACCACAATGAAGAACAGAGGCAGAAGGCGGAAGCTTCGAAAAAAGCGCTCACAGAAAGCGGGCGTTTTGACAAGCCGATCGCCACACAAATTTTGCCGGCAACTGCCTTCTATCCGGCGGAGGAATATCATCAGGATTACCATAAGAAAAATTCGCTCCATTACAGCATGTATCGAAAAGGGTCCGGCCGTGACGCCTTCATTAAAAAGCACTGGAACGAAGGGGTAGACAAGGAGTTGCTAAAGAGCAAGCTGACAAGGATGCAGTATGAGGTTACGCAAAATAATGGAACAGAGCCTCCTTTTAATAATGAGTACTGGGACAACAAGCGAGAAGGTCTCTATGTCGATATCGTATCAGGAGAACCGCTATTTAGTTCACTTGATAAATTTGATTCCGCGTGCGGCTGGCCAAGCTTTACGAAGCCGCTCCATGTCGGGAATATAGAAGAAAAATCGGACTTCAGCCATTTTATGGTGCGGACAGAGGTGCGGAGCAAGGACTCTGATTCCCATCTCGGCCATGTTTTTGATGACGGGCCTGGTCCGGCGGGACTGCGCTACTGCATCAATTCCGCCGCGCTCCGGTTCATTCCGAAAGAAGAGCTGGAGAAAGAAGGCTATGCACAATACGCAAGCCTTTTTCAAAGGAAAGAGTAATATACGGGGCCCACTGTTTAATGTAATGGAAGCCTGTGCCGCACGAATGGTACAGGCTTTTATTACATAAAAAGGTAATCTTTCAAGTCTCATCTGCCGATATAAAGAAAAAAGGCAAGGAGCTGTATGATGAACATTTCTCGAAAAGCTATGTTAACTTTCTGCCTGTGTCTTGTTCTTCTACTGTCCGCTTACCCTGCGGTAAAAGTACAGGCCAGTACGCAGGGTACAACGGCACCGGCAGCTTCCCAGTCCAAAAAGATATACGTGAACGTAGCCGTTGCAACGCTCTGGAAGCAGCCCGGCGGAACGCGCACGATGGATAAAGCGGTGATGTCTGTTCCGGTGAATATGGAAGGCTGGACCGGAGGCATGACGCTTCGGGACAAATACTGGCTTGTAGGTAAAGCCGAGACGGAAGCGTTATATGGGCAGGAGGTAGAAATCCTGCAAACGAAGGGATCCTGGGTTCAGGTAGCCGTTAAGGGACAGGTTACTGCAAAAAATCCGAAAGGCTATCCCGGCTGGATGCCCAAATCCCAGGTAATTACGCAGCAGACGGATGCTCACTCTCAGGCTCTAGCCAGCGTAAAAACGAAAACGGCTTACTTATATAATCCAGATAAAAAGACGCATTTTCTTGAAGTAAGCTTTAACACAAGATTACCTTTAGTAGAGCAGGATGGTGACTGGATTCAGGTTTTCACACCTGCTAATCAAGTAAAACTCGTAAAAAAATCAGAAATCAACATCTATGAAAATGCATCGGCCATTCCACGCCCGGCCAAACCGGCTGACCTTGTAGCGACAGGCAAGCAATTCCTCGGATTGCCCTACCTGTGGTCCGGCGTCTCCGGCTTTGGATTTGATTGTTCCGGTTTTACTTCTTCTATTTATAAGTATTATGGAATGACGATTCCGCGAGATGCATCGGAGCAGGCGAAACAGGGGACACCGATTTCGAAAAACAAGCTGCAGCCCGGTGATTTATTGTTTTTCGCCTATAATAATGGGAAGGGTAAAGTGCACCATGTTGCCATGTACGCGGGAAACGGAATGATGCTCCACTCTCCCAACTCGGCGCGGAGCGTAGAAATCATCCCGATGGCAACAGCACCGTATAAGCAGGAATACGCGGGAGCCAGAAGGTACTTAAAATAAAGTATAAGTAAGGAAGGGAAAGCCAGAGCTATCGGTGTAAGCAATTTTCACGTTCACCACTTGCAGAATTTGCTGGCCGACAGTGAAATGAAGCCAATGGTAAACCAGGTTGAGCACCACCCGTATTTAACGCAGAAAGAACTGCACCAATTTTGCAAGGAACAGGGGATTGAGTTCGAAGCGTGGAGCCCGCTTGGAAGAGGGCGCATTCTAACCGATCCGGTGATTGTGGAGCTCGGGGAAAAGTATAAGAAAACCCCGGCGCAGATAATCCTCCGCTGGGATTTACAGAACGAAGTAGTTACGATTCCGAAATCTGTTCATAAGGAGCGCATTATCGACAACGCGAATGTTTTTGATTTTGAACTCTCCATTGAAGATATGCAGGCGATTGACGGGCTTAACAGGAACGAACGGTTTGGCCAGGATCCGGATAAGCTTGATTTTTAAACAAACAATTTACGCAATTTTGTGCTGCGTGGTATAATGTAAAAAAATAGTTGAGGCAATGAAGCCCCTGTCGAGCATTATGACAGGGGCTTATCTGTTTTAGAGGAGGTAATTAACAATGGCCGAGGAAAAAAAGCGATTTATTCAGGAATTCGTTCCCGGAAAACAGGTGACACTGAGTCACTTAATTGCGAATCCTGACAGCGATTTATTCGATAAATTAGGTATCCAGCATGGCGGTTCCATTGGCATTCTCACCTTAACGCCCAGTGAAACAGTCATTATCGCGGGGGACCTGGCGACGAAAGCAGCCCATGTTACGATTGGATTTCTCGATCGGTTTACCGGAAGCCTGGTTCTTGTAGGGAGTGTATCCGAAGTTGAAACGGCTATGCACCAGATTAACACGTTTCTCCATGAACAACTGGGCTACACGCCGGCGCGCATCACAAAATCATAGAGGAGGGACGCATGTTGCAGAACCGACATCGTGCGATGCTCATTGGCGCTATCGGTGCAGGCAAGTCCACATTGACAAACGCCCTGCTTGGCCGCAAGGTGGCCGCCGTAAAAACACAGTCGCTTACCTACTACGATTGGATTGTTGATACACCGGGAGAGTATGTGGAGAACCCTATGTTTTATAAATCCATTATGGCGACTGCGCTTGAGGTTACCCATGTGCTGTTTATTCAAGATGCAACCAATCCAAAGACAATTTTCCCACCGGGTTTTGCCGGCGGAATTCCAAAAATACCGATAGGGATTGTGACGAAGGTTGATGATGCAAAGGCGGATGCTCAGCGTGCCATCCGGCAGCTAAAGCTTGCAATGCCGCAAGGCCCCATTGTGCTTTCATCTGCTCTGGGTGGCCAGGGAATAGAAGAAATCCGGGAGCTGGCAGCATGCCGCTCACACGAAGAAATGAAAATGTGGATTCTTGATAGCTTATCTCACAATGTTTTTTTTAATTAAGAGGGTTTACACCTACTTTATTTTGAATTATTATAATAATATTAAAATTCATATTAAAAGGCAAAGGCGCCTATCAACAGGGAGAATCATTGTGTTGAGGGAGCCTTTTTTATTAACAAAGGGGTCTTTCACACGTGATTCAAACAAAGGAAATCGAGTGTATTTATCGTTTATGCGAGGAATATACCCCTCTAAGCATGGAAGATGCGCAAGTAATTGCGGACAAAAGCAAATCGCTGCAAATGATTGCCGATGTATCGCAAGCCAATGTTTTTATTGACTGCCCTGTTAAAGGTGACAACACGCTAATTGTTGTCGCTGAAGCTGTTCCAACTACGACTCATTCCCTTTATAAAGAAAATGTAGTCGGAAAGAGGGTGCTTGAATCATACGAACCGGGTGTGTTTCGTGCCTATCGCACGGGCAAACCGGCCCTTATGAACCGGGCTCTGACACAGGAAGGACAGCATGTAAAACAAAATGTCATTCCGCTTAAAAACCATGACGGTCACACAATCGGCGTGCTTATCCTGGAACAGGATATTACACGGCAAGTCAAGCACGAAAACGAACTTGCGCTTTTGTCGGAAACTGCGGAAGAGTTCAGCCGGACATTCTGGGATTTAATTATGAAAGAGCGGTCGATCCCGGATGTGATTGAAGAGGCGCTTCTCTTGCTGCGGGAAGATGGAAGAATTCTGTATGCAAACAACTTTGCGATCGGGCTGATTGAATCCCATAGCGAACTCACGAGGGAGAATTATACAGGGCAAAGCATTGAACACGTGTTTCCTTTTATTAATGAAAGTGACTACTTGCATAACGGTGTCATCCAGCGGGAAGTTCATTACAAAGAAATGGTGTATATTTTACGCAGCATTTGTTTGGAACAAAAGGAAAAGGAACGACGCCTGCTGCTATATCTGCGGGATGTAACTGATTTGCGGAATAAGGAGCGCCAGTTAATGGTCAAATCGGCTGTGATTCAGGAGATTCACCATCGGGTGAAAAATAATTTGCAAACGGTAGCCGGATTGCTGCGCTTACAAATGCGGCGCGGCGTTCCTGATGAAGCGAAGGTGCTGTATCAGGAAAGCCTGAACCGGATTATTAGTATTGCTACTGTTCATGAAGTGCTCTCCTATAGTGGAATTGAAGAAGTAGATATGAACCAGGTCATTGAAAAAATCTCAAAAATGCTCGTTTATAATATGCCTTCGGAAGAATGCAGCATCGATGTCAATATGGAAGTCGAAAGCATTAAACTCCTGTCGAACCAGGCAGTTTCACTGGCGCTTATTCTTACCGAACTCGTACAGAACAGCCTGAAACACGGTTTCACGGAGCGTTCCAAGGGACGGATTGATGTTAAATTCTATGCTGATGGGGAGCGGCTGCACTTACATGTAGAGGATGACGGCACAGGGTTTAAGGCGCAATCCGAAACAAACCAGCTGGGATTAGAAATTGTCCGGAATTTAACCCAGTTCGATCTTTATGGGGCATTTACGATATTTCAGAAAGATGAAGGCGGCACGATAGCGCATGTGTCTTTCCCTATAACGAAGGAGGATTGAACAATGAGCAAAGGGCGCATTATTGTGGTAGATGACGAATCGATTCTGCGCATGGACATAAAAGAAATGCTGCTTGAAGCGGGCTACGATGTGGTAGCCGAAGCCAATACCGGCGAACTGGCGGTTGAACTGGCCGCGCTTCACCGCCCCGATCTCATTGTTATGGACGTAAAGATGCCGCGGATGAACGGGCTGAAGGCCAGCCGGATTATCCAGAAATCATTCAATGTTCCAATCCTGCTCCTTACGGCATATACGGAGGCAGAACTCATCGAGGAAGCGAAAGAGGCCCATATTTTCGGTTATTTAGTTAAACCCATTACGGAAAAAGATTTGATTCCTGCCGTTGAAATGGCCCTCGGGCAGTCTAAGCGGCTGCATGGATTGCTTGACAGCATTAAGGAAATGGAACACAAACTGGAAGCCCGCAAACAGATTGAACAAGCAAAGGGAATCTTAATGGATGTACATAACATAAATGAAGAAGACGCATACAAGGCACTGCGTACGTACTGCATGAATAACAGGAAGACGATGAGCGAAGTGGCTGCTTCCATCATTCAGCACCGCACGCTTGACAGAAATTCCGTATCGTTACCCGGATAACAAAAAAATAAATCAAGGCAAAGGCGCCTTACATGACGTGGAATGAAAACCGTTGTGTAAGGCGCCCTTTTTTAGAGGGGGGAACGAAAGATGCTGCGACCCGGACGGGAAAAAGAAGAAATTATGAGCGCCGGGATTGATATCGGAACGAGTACGACCAAACTTATTCTCAGCCGGTTTTCTCTTGCGAATACAGCAGGCACAAGCCATGTGCCCCGGATTGAGATTATTGATAAACAGGTGATTTATAAAAGCCCGATTTACCGTACGCCGCTTCGAACAATCGAACGAATCGACATGGATGCTGTTCTTTCTATTGTACAAACAGAATACGCAAAGGCGGGCGTTCACCGCGATGATATACAAACAGGAGCTGTCATTATTACGGGTGAAACCGCTACGAAGGAAAATGCGGAAGAGATGGTTCATAGTTTGGCTGATAAGGCCGGAGAATTTCTCGTAGCGACGGCCGGTCCTGATCTGGAGGGAATTATCGCGGCGAAAGGCTCAGGTGCCTATGAGCATTCCCGCCAAACGGGGAGGGCTGTCGCCAACATTGATATCGGAGGGGGAACCGCCAACATCGCAGTGTACCAGGCCGGTACCTTTCGCGGAACGTGCACACTGCATATTGGCGGCCGGTTAATCGAGTATCGAAATAGCAGAGTTGAGAAAATCTCACCGCCCATTCAGAAGCTTATAAAACAGAAGCAGATTCCCATCTCTCCAGGAGATATGGTTTCTCGGGATTCGATTTCAGAAATAACAGATGCCATGGCAGAAACGCTTGCCCATATTCTGAGCGGAAAAATAGAGCCGGAAGACGAGGTGCTGTTGCTCGGCCATAAACCCGACTGGAGGATACCCGTGGAAGACATTATGTTCTCGGGTGGTGTAAGCGAATGTATATACGGGCTGGAAGAAGAAGACTCCGTGAAAGAGAAGCCAGGCTATGATGATATCGGCTTGCAGCTTGCTGCCTCCCTCCGGGAAAGCCCTGCTCTGCGCCAGTGGAACTGGATTCGCCCGCTGGAAACGGTAAGAGCCACCGTACTCGGCGCCGGCATGCAAACGACGGAACTGAGCGGGGCGACCATTCAGGTCGACAATTCCTGCTTGCCTGTAAAAAACCTGCCTGTCTACCATCTGCCTATGCGGGGGGATACAGCCGATACGGAGAAAAAAGTCATCCAGGCCGTCGAGCAGGCGATAACGATGTACGATCCGGCACGGGAAGGCCGCAACTTCGCCCTTTATTTGTCCGATTTGCCTGTTCTCAAATTCCGGGAAGTCCAGCAATTGGCAGCCTCGCTGCTTACTGCTTTCAGTAGACAGCCGGAGCCGGCCCACCCTTTAATTATCGTCGTATCAAACGATATGGCCAAAGTACTCGGGCAAACCCTGCAGGCGATGAACCCGGGGCGCAGCATTGTCTGTATTGATCAAATTTTAGTCGAGCACGGCGATTACCTTGATATTGGAAACATGCTCCGTTCAGAGGTCGTGCCGGTTGTTGTTAAAACGCTTGCGTTTCAATCGTGAGAAAGGATGAACGGTGTATGGAACTGAAAACCCGGTTGCTCAATCAAGTGTATCAGTTTAAAAACATTAAAGAGGTATTTGCTAAGGCAAACGAAGAGAAGTCCGGCGATAGATTGGCAGGGATTGCAGCGGAGTCGGTCCAGGAGCGCATCGCAGCCAAGCAGGTTCTTGCCGAATTGACGCTCGGGGATATCCGCGACCATCCCCTGCTCTCCCCAGAAGAAGATGAAGTATCACGGATTATCGAAGAGCAGATAAACGACACCATATTCAAGGATATAAAAGGCTGGACGGTAGCTGAGCTTAGAGAATACATCCTGGATGATGGCACAACGGGACAGGAGATAAGCCGGATCAGCAGAGGGTTGTCGAGTGAAATGATTGCCGCTGTCGCGAAGCTGATGTCGAACCTCGACCTCATTCATGGCGCGAATAAAATTGAAGTGCTTTCACTATGTAATACGGCCATTGGGCAAAAAGGAAGGCTTGCTTCACGGCTGCAGCCCAACCACCCGACGGACAGTGTAGAGGGTATGCTCGCTTCTCTCCAGGAAGGACTATCGTACGGAATCGGTGATGCGGTTATTGGAATTAACCCAGTAGATGATTCAGTAGAGAGTGTAAAGCGTCTGCTTCATGCCACCCATGCTTTCATTGAGGACTGGGGCATCCCGACACAGAATTGTGTGCTGGCCCATGTGATGACCCAGATGAAAGCAATCGAGCAGGGCGCGCCTGCCCATATGATTTTTCAAAGCATTGCAGGGACGGAAGCAGCCAATCGTTCCTTCGGCGTTACAGCTTCCATGCTCGATGAAGCGAAGGATATGATGCGGGTGCTTGGAACAAGCACCGGTCCGCAGCGACTGTACTTTGAAACAGGACAGGGATCGGAGCTGTCAGCGGAAGCACATTACGGCATCGATCAGATGACGCTCGAAGCACGCAATTATGGATTCGCCAAACGGTATAACCCGTATATGCTCAATACGGTTGTTGGGTTTATCGGGCCCGAATATTTGTACGACAGCAAACAGGTCATCCGCGCAGGGCTGGAAGATCATTTTATGGGGAAAATGCACGGCATCTCGATGGGTGTTGATGTGTGCTACACGAACCATATCCGGGCGGATCAGAACGATATTGAGGATTTAGGCGTTTTGCTCACAGCGGCAGGCGTAAACTTCATTATTGCAACCCCGATGGGAGACGATTGTATGCTGAACTATCAATCGCTAAGCTACCACGATGTTGCCGCCCTGCGCCAGACCATGAACCGGCGGCCGGCTCCCAGGTTCGAAGCCTGGCTGGAGGAAAACGGAATTATGGAAGGCGGAAAACTGACGAAACGTGCCGGCGATCCAACTATTTTCATACGTTAGGAGGGGAAAACGTGGAAACTCAGCTTATCGAAACGATTACCCGTATCGTGCTTGAGAAACTGAAAAACAACCAGGAAATTTCGCAGTCTCCTACTCCTGCGAAAGAACCGGAGAAAGCGAGCCGATACGGGGCTGTAAAAGTAT
Organism: Aneurinibacillus tyrosinisolvens; assembly: GCF_001015055.1. Classification (GTDB taxonomy): domain Bacteria; phylum Bacillota; class Bacilli; order Aneurinibacillales; family Aneurinibacillaceae; genus Aneurinibacillus_A; species Aneurinibacillus_A tyrosinisolvens. The sequence goes on from NZ_BBWZ01000001.1 coordinate 75,282, forward strand.
GGAGCTACGTAGATTCTCCCCCGGAACCGATCAGGGAGGAACAGGCACAGCCACCTGCCCCGCAGCCGGCGAAAGCGGAACCGGACGAGAAGCCTGTACAGCAAACAGGGAAGAGAGCCGGGATTAAAAAGCCGTTTAATAAAGAGGTACTGGACCGATTAGTAAACAAGACGCCGGCAAGAATCGGAGTCGGCCGGGCCGGAGTACGGCCGAAAACCGATACGTGGCTCCAGTTTCGTTCAGACCACGCCGCAGCGGTGGACGCAGTATACGGAACGGTTGAAGCGAAACTTCTCGAAACCCTTCAGCTTTTTACAGTAAAAACACAGGTGAAAAATAAAGAAGAATACATTTTACGTCCGGATTTAGGAAGGCGCCTCACGGAGGCGTCCATTCAAACGATTCGCGAACGCTGTGTAATGGCTCCTAAAGTGCAAATCGTTGTATCGGATGGCTTAAGTTCGCAGGCAATCGAACAAAATCTGGAAGATGTCTACCTATCCTTTAAGCAATCGTTAAATGGATTGGGCCTAACAGACGGAACCCCGTTCTTTGTTGAGAAAGGGCGGGTAGCTGTCATGGATGATATTGGAGAGGCCCTGCAGCCGGAAGTGGTTGTTCTGTTTATCGGAGAGCGCCCGGGCCTTGTAAGCGCAGAATCGCTGAGCGCGTATCTTTGCTATAAACCCCGGAGAGGAACGATTGAGGCAGACAGGATGGTCATTTCAAACATTCATTCAGGAGGCATTCCGCCGGCGGAAGCAGGCGCTTATCTGGGGAATGTCGTGCAAAAGATTCTTAAATACGAAGCAAGCGGCGTGTCGCTTGTTCAGAAAGAGACATAGGAAAAGGAGGGAGTAAGCCGTGGAACTTGTTCCTATCAGGCTAAGGTGCTTGCCATTCGCATGATTCCGAATGTGGACGCCGCGCTGGCAGCCCAGTTTAACTTGAAGCCCGGGCAGCGCAGCTTAGGGTTAATCACAACAACGATAGACGACGTAGGCTATACCGCGCTCGACGAAGCGACGAAACGGGCGGAAGTGGAAGTCGTGTATGCCCGTTCCTTCTATGCGGGGGCAGCCTGTGCATCCGGACCTCTCTCCGGTGAATTCATGGGAATTCTGGCCGGCCCCAATCCGGATGAAGTAATGAGCGGGATTGAGGCGGCGGAAAACACGATTCAATACGATGCCCACTTCGAATCCCTAAATGAGGACGGAACCCATGCCCTGTATGCCCATGTCGTGGCGCGAACGGGAAGCTACCTTTCCAAAACGGCAGGAATCAGAGAAGGAGAACCGCTCGCTTATCTAATTGCACCTCCCCTGGAGGCGATGTATGGCCTGGATGCCGCCTTAAAAGCGGCAGATGTAGAGCTAGTCAGCTTCTACGGTCCGCCTTCCGAAACAAATTTCGGCGGGGGGCTGCTTACAGGAACACAGTCAGCATGCCGGGCAGCGGCCGAGGCTTTTCGCGACAGCATTATTGAAATCGCCCGCAACCCGCTTCCCTGGCCATAAGGTATAAGCTGCCCGGACAGACGAGCAGCAGAAAGGAGTGATAGCAATGCAGCTTGATCGGGATTTGCAGTCACTGCAGGAAATGCGAAACGCAGTAAGGCGGGCAAAAGAAGCACAGCAGGAGTTTAAAGGATACTCCCAGCAGCAGGTAGACCGCATTGTCAAAGCAATGGCAGATGCCGCTTATGAAAAAGCATACGAGCTGGGCCTTCTTGCGGTAGAAGAAACGGGACTTGGGATCGCGGAACATAAAGCGGTGAAAAATCAGGTCGGTTCACGGGATGTATACGATTCGATTTGTCACCTGAAGACAGTGGGCGTCATTAACGAAATACCGGAAAAGAAAATGGTCGAAGTCGCTTCCCCGTTTGGCGTCATTGCAGGCATTGTCCCTGTAACAAACCCGACGTCAACCGCTATTTTCAAGAGTCTCATCGCAGTGAAAACCCGTAACGCGATCGTTTTTAGTCCTCATCCTTCCGCAGCGAGGTGCACGGTGGAGGCAGCCAGGGTGTGCCTGGAGGCTGCTGTGAAAGCCGGAGCGCCGGATGGCCTGATTGGATGGATCGAGGAACCTACGATGGAAGCGACAGAATGCCTGATGAAGCATCGAGACGTCAACCTGATTTTAGCAACAGGCGGCGGCGGGCTCGTCCGGGCCGCGTACAGTTCCGGGAAGCCCGCCTATGGTGTCGGACCGGGGAATGTTCCGGTATATATTGAAAAAACGGCTGAAATCGCCAAAGCCGTGAAACGGATTGTAGACAGCAAAACGTTTGACAATGGAACCATCTGCGCATCGGAGCAGGCCATTGTAGTAGATTCCAACATTCGTGAGATGGTCATCCGTGAGTTTAAAAATCAGGGCGCCTATTTTCTGAACGAGGAAGAGAAAAGAAAGCTTGAACCGGTTATCTCACCCGCCCCGGGCAAATTAAACCCTGGAATTGTGGGCAGGAAGGCAGCTGTCATTGCAGGCATGGCCGGCCTAACGGTTCCACCCGGCACACGCTTACTAATTGCGGAAGAAACAAGCATAGGAAAGGATGTTCCTTTCTCGCTTGAAAAGCTGTCTCCCGTGTTCGCTCTCTATACGGTAAATGGCCCGCGGGAAGCCGTAGATGTATGCGAGAAGCTTCTTGCATTAGGGGGCCGGGGCCATACGTTAGCCCTTCACACAACAGACGATGAAGTCGCTACCTTATTCGCTCTCCGCTCGCCTGTATCCAGAATTGTAGTGAACACCCCGGCAGCACTCGGTGCAGTAGGCGCCACTACCGGTTTGATGGCCTCACTCACTCTTGGCTGCGGGACCTTTGGTGGGAATATCACCTCCGACAATTTGACCGCCCACCATTTAATGAACATCAAACGGATGGCATACGGCACAAAAGAGGTCGTGATTCCTGAACCTGGAAGTAAGGCTCACGTCTCCGTCCCTCCACCACAGCAAATGGGTCAGGAGAAGCAAATCGAAGAAGTGGTCGAAAAGGTGCTGGCGCAGGTCGGTGTTATCGGCAGTGCAGATAAGCAAACAGTAGCCCAGCTCGTTACCCAGGTGCTTGCAAAACTATAAACTAAACAAAATTTGAGGAGGAATAGAAAATGGCAAGAGAATTAACAGCATTAGGCATGATTGAAACAAAAGGATTGGTTGCTTCGGTCGAGGCTGCAGACGCTATGGTAAAGGCAGCAAACGTTCATCTGGTCGGCAAGGTACATGTGGGCGGAGGCCTTGTGACGGTCCTTGTTCGCGGTGATGTAGGAGCGGTAAAGGCGGCAACAGATGCCGGTGCAGCCGCTGCCCAGCGCGTAGGCGAGCTTCTATCCGTTCACGTCATTCCGCGCCCGCACAATGAGTTGGAAAGCATTCTGCCTAAGCTCAATCTCGAAGAGTAGTCCTGTTAGCGCGATATGGGAACCATTGACCGTGAAACCATTGAAAGGGTTGTAATGGAGGTTCTGCAAAGGCTCGGCTCTCCTGGAGAGGAGGAACTTGTTCCGGGAAAGCCTGGTTTGCTCGTGGTACATGACGGCGCTTTTGAAAAGAAAGCGCTGGAAGCTATCATCATGAGCTTACAGGAGAAGTGGAACATTTGTCAGGCGGATACGAATAGTCCGGAGAAGACAGCAATTACAATGGATATAGAGCGAGTCCTCTTTCTGAATGTCGGGCAGGATTTCATTGTGCGCGGGGCACTCGGGTTAACGGATACAGGCGCAAGCCAACTGCTGGCTGATGCCCTGCTTCGCGGATTGCCTGTAACACTTGTGCCGTGCTCTTCGTTAAAATGGCTGCTCCGGCCAAAGGCGGGTGAAGCTGTTCTGCCGGAAACAGCGATACGATATCGACGGCATATCCGGGAACGAGTCGGAACGCTTGCCTCGTTCGGTGCGTCGATGGGTGCCATTTCAGATTTGCTTCTGGATGAGGAAGAAATAAGCAGCCGGATCAATCAGGAACCCGTTTCTATAAAAGAAGAAGCTGTTTTTCAAGGGAAGCTTCTTACACAGCGAGAAATCCAGCAGATAAGCGCTTCGGTTCTGCTGGTCTCCCGCTCAACTGTTATTACTCCCCTGGCGCGCGATGCAGCTAGGGATAAAGGAATCGTGCTTCGGATCGAAGAGCAGTAAGGCGGTGAAAACATGCGGATCGGTACAGTCGTAGGAAATATCTGGGCCACCCGGAAAGAGGATGGGTTGACCGGATTGAAGTTTTTATTTGTACAGCTTGAAGATACGGCAGGGGCGCCCATTGATGTCCCGGTTATTGCTGCCGACAGAATTGGAGCCGGCATCGGTGATCGCGTGATGGTAACGCTGGGAAGTGCGGCCCGGTTTGTGATTACAGATAAAGACCTGCCGATTGATGCAGTTGTCATCGGGATTGTCGATTCTATCGATGTAGAAAGCGGGTGAGTAAAAAATGGCAAAAGCACTGGGAATGATAGAAACAAGAGGATTTATCGGCTCCATTGAAGCAGCGGATGCGATGGTGAAATCAGCGGATGTGCTGCTTATTTCGCAGGAGAAAGTGGACGCCGCCCTCGTGACCATTTTAATTGAAGGGGATGTAGGAGCGGTGCAGGCGGCCCTGGAAGCAGGAAAAGCAGCTGCCCAGCGTGTTGGAGAACTCGTAGCCTGTCATATCATTCCGCGTCCGGATGATGAAGTTCATAGTATATTGAAGAAACAGTAGAGGCTGAACAAATGAGGGGAGGGGGACGGTGATGAAATTATCCTGTGTAATAAGGAAAACACATTATTCTTTTTCTTCGCTCACGCAAGTACTGGCTAAAGCGAGCGAGGAAAAATCAGGGGATAATATGGCCGGGATCGCTGCTGAATCTTCCCTTGAGCGGATGGCGGCAAAAGTCGTTCTGAGCGAAACGCTGCTAAAGGATATTTATGAAAACCCGACTATTCCTTATGAAGAAGATGAAGTGACGAGGGTTATCTACGATGGGATCAACCGTGCTATTTATAATGAAATAAAAGACTGGACGGTAGGGGAATTAAGAAACATAATTCTTTCCCGCAATACAGGATCCCATGAACTTCTACGTTTAACGAGAGGATTAACGAGTGAGATGATTTCGGCTGTTGCCAAGCTGATGTCAAGTATTGACCTTGTCATGGCCTCGCAGAAAATACGGCCTACCGCCCATTGCAATACGCTGATCGGAGAGAAAGGAAGGCTGGCTTTCCGCTGCCAGCCGAACCACCCGAACGATGAGCCGGAAGGGATTCTCTTTTCGATAAAGGAAGGACTTTCCTACGGGTCAGGTGACGCTGTCATTGGAATTAACCCTAACATCGATACCGTCGACTCCGTCTCCCGCCTTCTCCATATGTCGCATGATTTTATCCAGAAGTGGAGCATCCCGACGCAAAATTGTGTGCTTGCCCATATTACAACCCAGATCGAAGCGTTAGAGAAGGGAGCGCCCATTGCGCTCATGTTTCAAAGTCTGGCCGGTACGCAAAAAGCAAATGAGGCTTTCGGTGTATCAAAGGAAATTCTCGACAGAGGCCTTGAATTAATGTACCGATATGGAACCGCTGCGGGTCCCAATGTAATGTATTTTGAAACAGGGCAGGGCTCAGAAGTTTCGTTAGATGCCCACCTTGGTGTCGATATGCAGACGCTCGAAGCCCGTACCTACGGTTATGCCAGACAGTGGAAGCCCTACATGGTAAATAACGTGTCCGGCTTCATTGGACCTGAGACATTGTACGACGGGAGGCAAGTCATCCGGGCTGACCTTGAGGATTTGTTTATGGGGAAAATGCACGGCCTTCCGATGGGAATCGCCCCTACATATACGAATCACATGTACGCAGACCAGAATGATCAGGAAATTGCCGGGATGCTGACTGCCCTTGCAGGAGCGAACTTCTACATGGGTGTTCCTGCCGGGGATGATGTGATGTTAAACTACCAGGACACCAGCTTCCATGATGATGCCAGTTTGCGGGAAATGCTTGGATTAAGGCCGCTTAGAGAGTTTGAGAAGTGGCTGGAAAAAATAGGGGTAATGGAAGACGGGCGCCTAACGGAGCGGGCTGGCGACCTTTCTGTTTTTGATTGAACAGGAGGTGAATTGAGGTGCAAAACGAAAAAATTGAAGAGATTGTTCGTGAGGTGTTAAAGGAACTCACACAAAAGCTTGAAAACTCACGGCCCGCTGCATCCTCTATTCCTGAAGAGGAGAGCGCCGGCAGTGAACCGATACAGTTCCCTGAACATAAACAAATGGGGGTGGACGCTCCGCATAATCCGGCTATCATTCAGCGGGCCCAGCAGGTTACGCCCGCCCGTATCGGAATCGGCCGGACAGGGACGCGGATGAAAACAACAAGCTATCTCCAGTTTCGCATTGATCACGCCGCGGCACAGGATGCGGTCATGAGGGATGTGCCGGAAGAGGTCATAGCCGACCTTGTCCTCCCTGTAGTAAAAACACGGGCAAGTGATATGAGAACGTACCTGATGAATCTTGATGCGGGGAGAAGGCTCTCGGAAGAATCGGCAGAGTGGCTAAGCAAAAACGGGGATAAGGGAAAAAACGTTCAAATCCTCGTGTGCGACGGCCTTAGCTCTTTCGCAGTAGAAGCGACTGTCCAGGATTTGCTTCCTGCGCTCATTCAGGGACTGAACCTGAAAAAGATAACGATGGGAAAGCCGTTGTTTGTCAGGCGGGCACGCGTGTGGGTGCAGGACCATGTCGCCTCCATTGTTGATTGTGATGCAGTCATTTCATTAATTGGGGAACGTCCCGGGCTTGCTACAGCCGAGAGTGTCAGTGCCTATATTATCTACCGTCCAAACGAAAATACAGTAGAAGCCGATCGGACGGTTATTTCCAATATCCATAAAGGCGGCCTGTCCCCTGTAGAAGCTGGAGCTTATCTTGCTGACATCATTGGAGAAATCCTCGGACATAAAGCGAGCGGCATCGCGTATGCAAAGCGGCGTAATAAATGATAGCGAAATAAAAAAGGAGGTTAGACAATGATAGTAGGATTTACGCTGATTGCTGTTGCTCTTATCGTAATGGTAGGTATTTTTATGAAAGCAAACAGCGGGGTTAAGCTGGCCCGCCTTAAAGGGAGTGCAGGTGACGATTTAAACGCCTTCGGTTATAAGCAGGAATTGCTGCGGGATATGGGCGGATTTTCCAACTTCGCCATTTCCTTTTCTATTATTTCCATCCTGACAGGAGCTGTTACGCTCTATGGATTCGGGTTTAACCAGGGAGGACCGGCCGTCATGGGCATAGGGTGGCCGCTTGTTACGATCTTTGTTCTTTTTTTATCCGCCTCTCTTGCCGAGTTAACTTCTGCCATCCCAACATCAGGAGCGATTTACCACTGGGCTTCGATTCTTGGCGGGAAGGGCTGGGGATGGTTTTCGGCCTGGTTTAATATGGTCGGGCAAGTGACGGTTGTGGCAGGGATTGATTTTGGCTGTGCCGGTTTTGCTTCTTCCCTCCTGTTTGGAGAGCCTACCAAAGGCGAAACACTGCTTGTGTATGCTGTCATTCTTGCGAGCCATGCTCTTTTAAATCATTTTGGAATTAGAATTGTTGCTAAGCTTAATGATGTTTCAGCCATCTATCATATGGTTGGGGTCGGCATTATTATCGCCGCACTTGTATATTATGGCCCTGCCCATGACATTAGCTATTTATTTGACACTAGCTTTTCTACAGTCGCTACCGGCGCTGGTGCTACACCTTACTGGTTTGCTTTCCTCGTTGGATTGCTTCAAGCGCAGTGGACAATAACAGGCTATGATGCGTCCGCGCATACAAGCGAAGAAACCGTCGATGCCAAAGTCCGGGCTCCCTGGGGAGTGTATCTGTCCGTTGCCGTATCCGGTATTTTCGGCTTTCTTATGCTTGCCCTTGTCACGATGTCCATTAAGGATCCGAATGCAGTAGCAGCCGGGGGCGGAAGTGCCTTCATCGTAGTTATTGAACAGGCAATGGGCGGAACATTCGGCCGCGTTATGCTCTGGATGGTAACGATCGCGATGTGGTTCTGCGGCCTGTCCGGAGTTACGTCGGCTTCACGTATGATTTATGCTTTCTCCCGTGACGGAGGACTGCCGCTGTCTACCCTGTGGGGGAAAGTATCGCAGAAGTTCCGGACGCCTGCCAATGCCATCTGGCTTACTGCGCTATTAGCCTTCTGCTGCGGTCTTTTCGATAATGTATACGCTGTGGTTACTTCTTTAAGCGTAATCGGCCTTCATAGTTCGTATGCCATTCCATTGTTCCTTAAGCTGCGGGCCCAATACAAGGGAGTGTGGACGGCAGAGGACAATGGGCCATGGTCGCTGGGAAGCTGGAGTGTTTTCGTTAATCTGATTGCGGTTGCATGGATTGCTTTTATTACGATTTTATTTGTAACAGCTCCGAGTGACATTCCGCTAACAGAGAACTATACACTGCACTATGCAACCGGGAAAACTTTCGGCACAGTAATTGTGCTGTTATTAATCCTTTATGCGGTTCGGGCCCGGAAGAGTTTTAAAGGTCCCCACCTTGGAAGCTATCGTGAGGTAAATGAACGGATTACGACTTCAGCATAAGTTTATGTTTCACAAAAGGGGGAGAGAAAGGTGTTCAAAAAAATTGTGGTCGCTAACTAGGGAACCCGGAGTCTGGCCAAACTGGTCAGACTCCCCTTTTTGTGGTGAAATACTAGTAAAGGAATATAAGGAGGTAAATGATGGACGACAAATCGAGGAAATTTCTTGTTGAGCTATTACAAACACCTTCACCATCAGGTTTAGAGATGGAGATCCAAAAGAAATGGATTGCCTATGTAAAAAAATTCGCGGATTGCATCGCAACAGACGCCGCCGGCAATGCCATCGGTATTATCAATCCCGAAGCTCCGTTTAAAGTCCTCCTGGCCGGGCACTGCGACGAAATCGGCTTCATTGTCAGCAGGATTGATGACAAGGGATTTATTTACGTAAATAAAGTAGGGGGAATCAGCCCGAAGCCTGCCATTGGCATGAAAGTGGAGGTGCTGGGCTACAACGGACGAATCATAGGAGTCATCGGAGCAAACGCGGAGCACCACGGCGGGGTAAAAGACGAACTGGAGATGGAAGACTTATATATCGACACTGGGGCGAGAAGTAAAGAAGAAATCGCGCAGTATGTGCAGATTGGTGATTTTGCCGTCTATAAAAGGGAGCCGGAGTTCTTATTGAACGACAGGATTAGCGGCAGAGGGCTCGACAACCGGACCGGTGCTTTCATCGTCGCAGAGGTGTTAAAACGTGTAGCCGAAAAAGGATGCAGCGTAGGTGTCTACGCAGTGAGCACCGTTAACGAAGAAACGAACATGGGGGGTGCTTATTTCGCCGGGGCAGCCATCCAGCCTACGATGGCCATTGCCTGCGACGTAACGTTTGCCACCGACTATCCGGGGGTGAATACAAATAAACATGGTGAAATCGATGTTGATGGCGGCCCTGTTCTTGCCAAAGGTGCGCCGGTTAATTTTAAAATCAACCGCCTGCTGGAAAAAAGCGCAGAGAAGCTAGGCATAACCCTGCAATATGAGCTAACTCCAAGAACAACAGGGACCGATGCGGATAAATTGCGGCTGACCGGCAGAGGGGTGCCGGTGGCGCTTGTCTCTCTTCCGCTCCGCTACATGCATTCACCTGTCGAAACAGCCAGCCTGAAGGACGTGGAGGAAGAGATTGCGCTGTTAACCGACATGATTACCGGATTAACCGGAAAAGAAAGCCTCCACCCTCTTGAAGATTAGAACAGACCATATTAAAAGGCACCGGAAATTCCGGCGCCTTTTGTTTTACCTGAGTTGTGTCTGGGCAAGCTGTTTCCAGTATTCGCAAATCGTAAGGAGGCCTTTATCAAAGTTCTCCAGGTGGAAATGTTCATTCGGCGCGTGGAAGTTCTCTCCCGGCAGGCCAAAGCCCATTAATACGACAGGCAATCCCAGCAGGCGCCCGAACGCCTCCACAATCGGAATGGAGCCGCCCATTCGCGTCAGGGCAGGCGTAGCGTTGTACGCACTTTCGTACGCACGCATTGCCGCCTGGATGACGGGATGATCATGCGGCGTAATAAAAGGGCGCCCGGTATCCATGCGGGTACAACTAATTTCAACACCCGGCGGCGTATGCTTTTTCACGTGTTCTTCGATTAGCTGCTGGATTTCTATAGGATCCTGTTCGCCTACAAGGCGGCAGGACAGTTTAGCGTGCGCCTCCGCCGGAAGTACGGTTTTAATCCCTTCCCCCTGGAAACCGCCGTACATCCCGTTGATCTCAAGCGTCGGGCGTCCCCAGGTGCGCTCAAGGAAAGTATAGCCCTGCTCACCATATAATTCACCTACACCGAGTTCGCTTTTTACTTTTTCCTCATCGTAGCCCAGTGCACGGAATGCTTCACGCTCTTCTTCCGTCAGCGGCGTTACCTTATCATAAAATCCTTCAATTGCGACCCTGCCTTCATTGTCGTGAAAGGAAGCGAGAATGTTTGCGAGCCCATGGAGGGGGTTGCTCACACCTCCGCCATAAATGCCGGAGTGTAAATCTCCCTTCGCTCCCTTTGCGTCAATTTGCATCGCGCAAAGGCCGCGCAGGCCGTAGCAGATCGCCGGCTTGCCTTTTTCAAGCATCGGGGTATCGGATATGACGAGCACATCTGCTGTGAGCAATTCCTTATTTTCTTTAACAAAGCTTTCGAGAGTGGGGCTGCCGACTTCCTCTTCCCCTTCGATGCAGAACCTAATGTTAACCGGAAGCTTTCCTTCTGTTTTCAGCAGGGCTTCTACAGCCTTAATATGCATGAACACCTGACCCTTGTCATCTGTAGCTCCGCGAGCGTAAATCTTGTCCTCCCTTATGTCCGCCTCAAATGGCGGCGTCTGCCACAATTCCAGCGGATCAACCGGCTGTACATCATAGTGTCCGTATACGAGCGCGGTCGTATCGCTATCCGCATGGAGCCAGTCGCCGTAGACAACCGGGTTTCCGGCTGTCGGCATAACCTTCACGTTTTCCATGCCGGCTGCTTTTAACGCCTCCGCTATCCATTGCGCTGCCCGGCTAATGTCTGTTTTGTGCTCAGAAAGTGCGCTGATGCTTGGAATGCTGAGTAAATCTTTTAATTGTCCAAGATGCGTGTTTCTGTTTTCCGCAAGATAGGTGTGATATGTATGGCTCATCAACGATCCCGACCTTTCCGTTTTTTTATTCATCAATAGAAGTTCCTTTATTAAGCTTAGTACAACGGGGCCGAATTTTCAAAGCGTGTGAATGAACCCAGCGAGGGTATGCTAAAGAAAAAAGGGGGATATGTATGGAAGTTCATCTCGGTCACGTGGCAATGAGTGTACATGTTGCCAACGCCTCGCCTTCCAGAACGATGACGGCAAAACGGTTCGCCACGATTGCCGACAGGGAGGCGGGGTTAAGAAAGCTTGAGCATCTGGCGGAACAGAATATTGAGAGCTGCATTCGCCTGCTTTACCATAACAGAGCGCATGATATTAAATTTTTCCGCCTTTCCTCCCGCCTGATTCCGCTCGTTGGACACGAGCTGACCGAAGGGTGGGATTACATGAAGCCTCTGGCCGATGCTTTTGCAAAGTTGGGAACTGTTATAAAGGATGACAATGTCCGCGCGGATTTTCACCCGGATCATTTCGTTGTATTAAACTCTCCGCGCCGGCCGGTGTTTGAAACGTCGCTTGCGGTTCTGCGCCATCATATCCGGATGCTGGAAGCGATGGGCATTCCACCCCGCCACCGCTGCGTGCTTCATGTTGGAGGCGCCTACAATAATAAGGAGAAGGCAATACAGCGGTTCATTGATAACTGGGGAGAGGTTCCAGAGGAAATCCGCTCCTGTCTCATGCTTGAAAACGATGACAAAATATTCACCGCAGAAGACACTCTCCAATTGTCCGAGTCGCTCAAAATTCCTATGGTGCTCGATATTCATCATCATCGCTGCAATCATCAGGGAGAAGAGGATGATATTTTACATCTCCTTCCCAGGATTGTTGAGAGGTGGAGTAGTTCTCCCCTACCGATGAAGATGCATATCTCAAGCCCGCGAGGTCCGGAAGATAAGCGCAGCCACGCCGATTACATAAACCCTGATGACCTTTTTCCTTTTTTGCATAAGCTTGCCAGGTATACTCCGCGCGTAGATGTCATGGTGGAAGCAAAGAAAAAGGACGATGCTGTTCTGCGGCTGGCACAGTGGGTAAAGGAAGAGGGAGAAACAAACGGCGTGCGGTTTATTAATGGGGGAAGCTTTGAAATCCATCCAAAGTAATGTGCGGTTTCGCTTTTTACCGCAGCGGAATAGCCTTATAATAAAAGAGTAGAGGAAAAGATGGCGATAATGTGGCGAGGTGATTGGGATGATGATCAATAAGGTAATTATCGTGGAAGGAAAAACGGATAAAAAACGACTTGAGAAAATCATTGCTGAGCCTGTGGAAATTATTTGTACGTATGGAACGCTGGGCAGCAAAAAGCTTGAGGATCTTTATTCACAAACCGGTGATTCTGACGTCTACATATTTGTGGACGAAGATTCATCGGGACAAAAGCTGCGCGACCAGTTGAAGCAGGAGTTTCCAAATGCAAGCCATCTCTATACAAGAAAAAGCTATGCGGAAATCGCCCGCACACCGTACGAGTATTTAGCGAAAGTTTTACGGGATGCACATATAGAAATAGACGAAGCCATGATTCTATAACAAGAAAAGGAGTGGGCAGGAGAGCAATGATTGAAAAGATTCAGAACCGGATTAGTAACCGATCTTTTAATTTATTTGGATTCGCTCCTTTAATGAGGGCAGCGGTCATGATCCCGCTGGTCGAAATAAACGGAGAGCTTCATGTGTTGTTCGAGATACGGGCTCATACACTGAAAAGACAGCCAGGCGAGATCTGCTTTCCCGGCGGGAAGATTGATGAAGCCGATGCGACAGAACAGGACGCGGCGATTAGAGAGACGTGTGAGGAGCTCGGGCTTGAAAGAGAGGACGTACAAATTATTGAAAGCCTTGGCGTCTTAATTCCTCCCCACGCTTCCTCCATCTATTCTTTTGTCGGCAAAATTAATGATCACAAAAAAATCTCACCTAATAAAGAAGAAGTCGAGGAAGTCTTCTATGTACCGCTTGATTTTTTCCTCAAGGAAGAACCTGAAGTGCATTATATTCGTCTCGGGGTAAAGCCGGAGGAGGACTTTCCATTTGAACTCATACCGGACGGGAAGGAATACAAGTGGCGGACGACCCGGCTGCCTGAATTTTTTTACCGGTATGAGGGGAGAATTATCTGGGGCCTGACAGCGCGGATTATGTATGAATTTATTTCGTTAATAAAATAGAAGAGAACAAAAAAAGAGATGTGGCTATTTTATGAAATTTAGTAGAGAAGACAACTGTTTAAAAATTTAGAAAAATGGTAAAGTAAAGGTATAACACGGCCTTTGCTTTTTTTGTACATAATTCTACCCAGGCATTCATATGTTGAAAGCACTATACAAAATAATGGAAAATTGATAACATTTATATGGTATTCACTGTATGAGTGTTATTTATTATACACAAATGGATTTGTTTTTTTATTTATGCGGATGATGAGGAAAGGAGTGTGCAGGGTGGGTTTAAGCTGGTTATTCCCCGAGGCCATTAATGAAATGGCCAAACAAGTAGATTCGTTGTTTGTTTTCATTTCGTGGATCTCTCTCTTTATTTTTGTTCTGGTTGAAATGCTTCTGTTTATCTTTCTATTTCGTTACCGCAGAAGAAGAGCGGATAAACAGGGGGTCGCCCTTCATGGGAACACCAAGATTGAAATTATTTGGACGGTTATTCCCGCACTTATTCTTGTAGCAATCGGGATATACGGTTCACAGATGACGTACGCCATTCAAACCCCGCCAAAAGATGTTTACACAATTAATGTAACCGGTCACAAGTGGAGATGGGACTTCCAGTACCCGGAAGGGTTTAAAACAACAAATGATCTGCGAATTCCGGAAGGGAAAAATGTTTTGTTTAAAATCACTTCAGCGGATGTAATCCATAGTTTCTGGATCCCGGAAATGAGGATTAAGCAGGATGCCGTACCGGGAAGGCAAACACAGCTCTGGTCAGGTCCGGCGAAAGTGGGAAACTATAAAATCTACTGTGCCGAATACTGTGGAACCATGCACTCCATGATGACGTCCAAGCTAAGCGTTGTAAGCCAGGGTGATTTTGACAAGTTTGTGAAATCAGGGGGCAAGTCAGCTCTCGCAGGTGCACCGGCCGGAGGAGCAGGCAGTGAAGGTAAAGCGCTTGCAGAACAAAAGGGATGCTTAGCCTGCCACGCAACGGATCAGAATAAGCTAGTAGGCCCGGGCTGGGGCGGCAAGTTTGGAACAGACCACAAACTCGCTGATGGAAGTACTGTCAAATACGATGAGAAATATATCATTGAATCGATTATGCAGCCTGCTGCTAAATTGCCTGAAGGTTTCTCGGGGCCAATGCCGCCTCAGCAGGTAACGGAGCAGGATGCAAAAGCGATTGCAGATTATATTAAAACCCTTAAGTAGAGAGGAGTGACTTGAATGGAGGCTTCTGTTGAAACGAGAAAACCGTCCTTTGTACGCGATTGGCTGCTGACTGTTGACCACAAGAAGATTGGGATTATGTATGGAATTGCCTGCCTTCTCTTCTTCTTCGTAGGGGGAGCATGTGCCCTTATTATCCGTACGGAGCTGTTAACGCCCGGGATGCCGGATTTCGTTAAGTCACCTGATTTCTTTAACCAGATGTTTACGATGCATGGCTCCATTATGATTTTTCTTTTCATGATTCCGATGCTTACGGCCGCGTTCGGTAACTATCTTGTGCCAATTATGATCGGGGCCCATGACATGGCTTTCCCGCGGATGAACAACCTCGCTTTCTGGCTGTTTATTCTTGGGGGAGCTGTCTTCATCAGCAGTTTCTACTTCGGAATGCCCGATATTGGCTGGACTGCGTATCCGCCATACAGCATCCAAACGCAGGGTCTGGGTTTAGATATTTGGATTACTGGCGTTCACATTCTCGGGTTGTCATCTATCCTCGGTTCTATTAATATTATTGTGACTGTCTTCAACATGCGTGCCCCCGGCATGACGTTTAACCGTCTGCCGCTGTACGTGTGGTCTTCGCTTATTACATCGTTTATTCAGCTGTTTGGTACCCCTGCGCTTGCCGGGGCTATTACCACACTGTTATTCGATCGCCACTTTGGCACGCATTTTTATGATGCAGCCGCAGGGGGTGACCCGATGCTGTATCAGCATTTGTTCTGGTTCTATTCCCATCCTGCCGTGTACATTATGGTTCTTCCAGCGATGGGAATTGTTTCGGAAATCATTCCTGTATTCGCCAGGAAACCGATTTTTGGGTATCATGCGATTGCCTACTCTTCCGTTGCCATCGGATTCCTCGGATTCCTCGTTTGGGCACACCACATGTTCGTAGCGGGAATGCCGCTCGCTTCGGGTGTACCCTTCATGGTAACGTCGATGATCATTGCCGTGCCTTCGGCCATTAAAATATTTAACTGGCTGGCTACACTGTGGAGAGGTGCGAACTGGTACGCCACACCGATGCTTTTCGTCACGCTTGGATTTATAGGGTTGTTCACAATCGGTGGAATAAGCGGAATTTATCTTGCCGCCGTGCCGATTGATATGCATATGCATGATACGTATTTTGTTGTTGCGCATTTCCACTACGTGTTATTTGGTGGAAGTATGATGGCTGTGCTTGGCGGGATCTTCTACTGGTTCCCGAAAATTACCGGTAGAATATATAATGAAAAAATGGGCTTATGGGTCTTCTGGTTGTATTTCATTGGCACAAACCTTACATTCTTCCCCATGCACTATATTGGAATGAAAGGAATGCCGCGCCGTGTGTTTGATTATCAGCAAGGGCTGCAGATGGCGAACGATATCGCCACCTATGGTTCCTATTTAATCGGTTTTTCTGCGATTTTGATGGTCGTTACGATGGGGGTTGCCCTGCGTGCAGGTGCAAAAGCACCTGCCAATCCGTGGGGCGGACAAACGCTCGAGTGGACGGTTTCGTCTCCGCCGCCAGAGCATAATTTCATTGAGATGCCATATGTAACAGCGGCGCCGTATGAGTTTGGGGAGCCGCCGCAGGAGAAATACACAGCCAAGAAGTCCTTCGGAGCCTGACGGAGGAATTATTTATGGGATATCGCTTACCTTTCGCAACCACAATTGCCATCTTTCTGCTTCTTATTGGCGGAGGCCTCGTTGTAGGCTTTGATGCGGGCCTTGCCTGCTCTGACTGGCCGTTATGCAACGGCAAGGTCATTCCGCCAATGGAAGGGAAAATCATTATTGAGTATACACATCGGATGCTGTCGACTGTTATCGGTTTTATGATTCTTGGGAATCTGTATGCCGGATGGCGGAAGCGAAAGGAAAGCCCCCTTGCAAGTAAGCTGGCTTACTTGTCTGTTGTTCTCCTTATTATTGTCGCCGTGCTTGGCGGCGTAAATGTTCTGCATAAATTGCCGCCAGGTTTTACGTCTATGGATGTAAGTGTAGCGATGCTGCTATTCTCGACGTATGTTCTGCTTACAGCGGTTACACTAAGCGAACACCGTAGAAAGACAAATCAATTCCATCCGGATAAAAGAGTTCGTTCTCTCTATAAACCGGCCCTTGTTGCAACGATCGCTATTTATGTTCAATTCGTGTTAGGGGCTTTTATTAAGCACAGTGACGCCGGTGCAATCTGGGTGAAAGGCGAACTCAGACTGCTCAATAGCATCGTCTCTTCTTCTGTTGTGGCAGAAGGGTTCGGATATGCTCACATGTTTGCGACCTTTATCATATCCGGTGCGGTTATGTTTACGCTGTTCTATTCACTTCAGAAGAAGGTAGCAAGGGAGCTAAACTATGCAATGGCAGGGCTGCTTACCCTTCAGATTGTTGCCGGGTTTATTACGCTTATAAGCAAGCTGGCTGTTGTGGCTGATATTGTGCACCTTGCTCTCGGTGCCCTTATGCTTGGTGTTGGCGTGTTTATGACCGCCCAGGCTAAGATAGGCGCTGAACTTGTCGGGCGCCGGAATTTAGTCGTTGTTCCTGATAATGAGAAATCGAGAGAAAACATTAGCTAGCGTTACATCAACAAGGGAGGTTTTTACATGGACACTCCTGTTTCTGAAAACACGTTAACAGAAGCAACTGTTTCCTATGAAAATTCCGCAGAAGAAGCCACTCAATCAGCTTCGCTCTCCGAGGGAAAGCCGAAAGGCGGCTGGCGGGATTACTTATCTGTAACAAAAGTCGGAATTACAGTGTCCAATTTAATGACTGTATTCGCCGGGATTTGGATTGCGTGCGATGGGCCGCTTCCTCTTGGGACAGCTCTTCTTGCTATGCTCGGTTCCGCCCTGGTGATTATGTCGGGTACCTCCCTGAATAACTACATTGAGCGGGACCTTGACGTGCTTATGGCGCGCACGAAAACCCGGGCGCTGCCCGAGGGCCGCATCTCAGCGCAGTCTGTACTCCGGATGGGGATTATTCTCGGGATTGTCGGAACGCTCATTCTCGCTTCCCTTAATCCGTTAACCGCTCTGCTTGGCATCGTTGCCCTGTTCTTCTATGTAGTGGTGTACACGATGTGGACGAAGCGGACAACAACGCTTAATACGCTCGTGGGTGGAGTGTCCGGCGCGATGCCCCCGGTTATGGGCTATGCGGCTGTTACCGGGACAATGGACGCAACGGCATGGGTTCTGTTCGCTGTTCTGTTTATCTGGCAGTGCCCTCACTTCCTTGCACTCGCCATGCGCCGTGCCGACGAATACCGCAATGCCGGGTTTCAGATGCTTCCGGCGGTTCGCGGCTTTGAGGTAACCAAACGTCACATTCTCCGGTATACAGCGGCTCTCGTGCCCGTTACATTGCTGTTTTATGGACTGCACGAAGTCGGCAGGGTTTATCTCATTGGCATGGGTCTGCTCGGAGCAGGGTATGTAGCCTTAAATGTAAGCGGACTTTTCATGAAAGACACAATGAAGTTTGCACGTATGTCCTTCGTTTATTCGCTTGTTTACCTCGTTATGTTTACTGTGCTTGTCATGATTGACCGGGTGTAAGCGCATCCGGACACTGCCTTAGGGAGGTATAGAAATGGCTGTACATTCTCATGAGAATCAGCTTCCGAAAAAAGGAATAAGAGACGACGCTCAGCTCGGCATATGGCTTGGACTGATTTCTTTCACATTTCTGTTCGCCGTGTTCATCGTATCGAATGTATATCTTCGCGGCTGGTCGCCGGACGTATTTACGATTACTTTGCCTGCAGGGGTACAAAATCTAGTCAATTATAATGTCATTCTGCTCCTGCTTATCGGCGTGTGTACGCTCGCTGGGGGAATTAGCTATAAGAAGCACAAAACCGCAGCGGCAGGGGCGTTTCTAGGGCTGGCTATGCTGGCTTCGCTTGGGTATTTGTTTTTTGACTGGATGCTGATTCAGCAGTACAGAGCGATTGGGCCGGCTGCCTGGACAGTATATGTAACGGTCCAATCCTTTATGGCGATTCTTGTTGCGATTAGTGTTGTATTATACCTTCGCGCTTTTTTCTTCATGATGAAAAAGGATGAGGCAGCGCTGAATCGTTTCATTCCTGCCTCTACAGCAGTATGGATATACACCGTTATTATGGGGCTTTTCGTATTCATCCAGTGTGATTTCATCCAGATCGGACAGTTTGCTGAATGGTGCGGTTTGAAGCTTCGGTAGTTAGGTAAATAACCATAGGGAGGGAATCGCATGGGGATTATCTTTTACGCAATGGGATATATGCTTTTTCCAATCGCTCTATTCTTCCTCTTCATGTACTTATCCAGGCTGACAACGAGGGAGTAGTCCGGAGAATAAGGGGTGGAATGAAGCCATGTCGGCTGTTATAAAACGCTATGGGTTTGCCTTCGTCGCTACCCTTCTTATTGCTGCTGTCATCCTCACCATCGGCTACCAGCTGTGGTGGGGAGCCAGCCGCCTGCCTGTCGTTGACCGGGCACCTGACTTTACTTTAAGTGATATGCACGGAAAAAGGGTTGCCCTGCACGATTCAGATGGCAAGGTGCGTCTGGTTTCCTTCCATTACACGAGCTGTCCGGACATCTGCCAGGCGACCAATGTCAATCTGCAGCGGATTCAGAAGCGGTTGAAAGAGGAAGCGATACTGGACAAGAAGGCGCTTCTCATGACGATTACTTTTGATCCGAAAAGGGATACAGAAGAAGTACTGCAGAAGTATACGGATGCCCGTAATATTCAGCCGGATGGCTGGCTGTTTTTACGCGGCACCCCGGAGCAGACGAAGCAGGTGCTTGACGGATTTAAAGTGCTGGCCGAGGAACAGCAGGGCGGGCTTTTCATGCATTCCAATCAGTTGTTCTTAGTAGACGGAAATGAAAACATCCGGCGGATTTATAAGATGGGCAGTGAAATGAACAATGATGATATTGTGGATGACATTAGAAATCTCGTGAATGATTCGCTGTAATAACAAAGGGGAAGACCTTTTATCACATGGTAAAGGGTCTTTTTGCTTCCATTTAAGATTGAATGGGAAAATACTTGACGAAGATAGAGGAAGAAATAGAAAACGAAGAAGGAGAAATAGGATGAATTGGATTGAGTACTGCGTGGAGCTGCCTCCGGAAACTGATACAGAGTCGGTTTTATATTTGCTTGCTGAGATAGGATTTGAAAACAGCTGGGTGGATAACCCGATTGAGGTTGTGCGGATTTCGGATGGCTATGACTATAAGGTGAAGGATACGAACGTCTTTGTGACTACATACGAAGCTATTGCGGAAGGGGCAGCGATAGGGGAAGGGCCGGGAAATCAATGGACGTACTTCGCGAGCATCTTCGTTCTTTCGAGATCATTGCTGTCCGATGGAAGGAGCCGGAACTGCAGCATACAGACGACTGGAAGGAGTATTTTCAGCCTGAAGTCATCTCGGATGAACTTGTGCTTATTCCGGTATGGAGGCAGGAAGAGGCACAGGGAAAATACCCGCAGCGCTACCGGATGATTTTCGAACCGGGGGGTGCGTTTGGTACAGGAAAGCACGCGACGACACAGAGCTGCCTGCGGTATATTGAGCAGCTTGATATCCAGGGCAAATCGGTCCTTGATATCGGGGCGGGGTCCGGTATTCTTTCGGTCTATTGCGCCATGAGGGGGGCGGCGTCCGTTCTGGCAGCCGATATCAATCCTTCTTCACCTTCCGAGATTCAGCATCTTTCTTCTCTGAATGGTATCCATACTATTGAAGTATATGAAGGGGATGGCAACCGGTTGGAAGGTGAGAACATGTACGATTTGATCGTAATCAACATCGGCGGAGAAGAAGCGGTTCGCCAGGTGCAGACATGCCGGAGGCTCATAAAGGGTACAGGAGCGGCGATCGTTTCAGGTATTGTAGAGTGGGTGGAGCCACAGGTTCGGATCGCCTATGAACAAGCCGGATTTACCCTGCGCAGCAGGCAAATGGATGATGAGTGGTTTACCCTTCTGTTTACGGTGGAAAAAAGTGCAGGGAACCCCTGAGCAAATTTTTGAGCAGACACAAAACGAACGGACCTTGCGATTTTTAAATCGGCTGAGCGGGGAGTAAGGGAGGAGAGCGGTCTTCCCCCTTGCTCACTTTCCAGATTCAACAGAAGACGGTTCATCGTTAAAGAATTGTTCTTTACTTTCCGTCGTAAACCAGCAATCGGATACCAGCGGGTTCCGGCGCATGCGAATTTCCAGTCTATTAAAAAGCTGAATGATACCGGGGAATTCGCTGTCATCAATCGTAAATCTTACCCCATATTCATGCAAACCGTTTTGGCCTTCTTTTTTCCATACGACATATCCAGGTAATTGCACTTCCTGTTTAAGGATAATCGTTTCAAACTCTAAGATAACGTGCGGATTTACCGGAAGCTTCATCGGGGAGATAAAGCGGAGGCCGCCGAAGCTAACATCTTCAATCAGGACTTTTGTGCTGCCTGAATCGATTGCATTGCCTTTTATTTGTATGATCGTTACATTTGAAACGAGGGGGTGCGGAAAGGCAAGCCGAAAGAATTCACGATTATTCTCGTTGTCCATTATCTTCACATCCTATGAGATCGCTGTTCGTCTATGTAGTTAGTACACTGTGCCGGAAAAAGAAAGGTGTCGAAAATGCACGTATCTTTCTACTTGACCGACACTGATTTTATGTGGTACTATCATTCTACGATCATTTTTTCGATTTGTGTGATAAATTCCCTTGTTATTTTTTGAAAATGATAAAAAAGAACTATAACACATTATATGCGGGTGTGGCGGAATCGGCAGACGCGCTAGATTCAGGTTCTAGTGATAGCAATATCGTGGGGGTTCAAGTCCCTTCATCCGCACCATTAATTGTCATTCTAACTACGTTGAATTACTTCCTGCTAGAATGACATCAGTAGTATCTGCTGACAGCAGATGCACCATAGCAAATACATACTACGTTTAAAAGGTCGCTGTTATGGCGGCTTTTTTTAGTATAGGAAATTATATTTCGCTTTAAAGTGTTAAGGAAGGAGGACGCTGGATGGAACATATTGAATTCACCGATTTGATGGAATTAGCCGATATGATTACGGAGCGGCTGGACAATCCAATTACAATCGAAGACATGAATCACCATGTCGTAGCGTACAGCACGCACGGGGAAACGACCGACCCGGTTCGAATGGAAACGATCATGAGGCGAAAGGTACCGGAAGCGGTTCTTGTACGTTTCTGGAAGGATGGCGTCATCCAGTCCCTTATGCACAGCGACGAGCCGGTTCGTATTCCGGCCATGAAGGATGTAGGGCTGAACGACCGTGTAGCTATCTCCATTCGCCGCGGCCAGGAGATTCTTGGCTATATCTGGGTACAGGAGGCGGTGCGTCCATTAACGGAGCATGATTTCTCCATCCTAAAGTGGGCTGCCCGGCTGGCGATGCCGCGCATGCTTCACCGCAAAGACAGGCAAACAAAGAATGAAGAAAAGAGGCAGCAGTTTTTTTGGGAAGTGCTGTCCGGCGGAACGGCGGAACGGCGGGAGATTGAAAAAAGAGCAGCCCAGCTGCAGGTGTATTTGCCGCCGGTCATGGAGGTGCTCGTCTTCGAGTTTCGCTCTTCAGGTGAGGTTTGGCATAGCCTGCAAAAGGAACTGGACTACCTGTTTTCAAATCTCGGCGATTTTTTCCCGGTCCGCTATATTCCGATGTGGGTTTTTGATGAGAACCAGTTTATCATTCTGGCGGGTATGAATGGGGATGAGGAGGAGAAGATGCATGAGGCAAGTAAAACATTTGTCGGGCAGCTTCATAAGCGTCTTAACCGCCGCTTCGGAAAAGAAAGCATGATAGCGGGGCACGGCCAGCCGGTGCGTGATGTAACGAAGATTGCGGTGAGTTACCAGCAGGGGCTTGAAGTCATCCACTTAAAAAAGGCGCTTCCAGAGGAATTGGGCGAGGTGCAAGGCTATCATGAACTTGGTATGTACCGCCTCTTCCCCGAAATGAAGAAATGGAATGAAAAAATGAATTATACAAACACGAAGCTTGAGCGCCTTCTTGCTTATGACCGGGAAAATCAGAGCAACCTTGTAGATACGCTTGAGGCATTCCTTGCGACGACGGGCAAAATAAACCAAACGATACAGCGTTTGCATATCCACCCGAACACGTTGAGCTACCGTCTTAAGCGCATTACAGAAGTAGGCGGCGTCGATTTGAATGATCCAAATGATCGGGTCATGCTTTTTCTTGATTTAAAGATGAGAAAATATAAATGACAGGAATCCCTTGTGGTGGGATTCTTTTTTTTAGGCAGGACATTCTAAACGTAGCGGCGTTTATGAAAAAGGGAGTTGTGGAATTCCACAAATAAGAAACGGCATTTTTACAGTTTACAACAAAGAAAAGTTCATGAAAAATACATAAAATAATAGATAAGGTAAGACATGCACCGTTGCTTATTATAAGGAGGTTATATAAATGCTAGTAGGAATCCCTAAAGAAATAAAAAATAACGAAAACCGTGTTGCGATTACACCGGCTGGTGTAGCTGCGCTCGTACATGCAGGACATGAAGTCATTGTGGAAACGCAAGCAGGTATTGGAAGCGGCTTTGCGGATGATGTATATGCGCAGGAAGGGGCGGAAATCGTTTCCACTGCAAAAGAAGCCTGGTCGGCTGAGATGGTTATGAAAGTAAAAGAGCCGCTCGCTGAAGAATTTCAGTATTTCAAAGAAGGATTAGTGTTGTTTACGTACCTTCACCTTGCTCCGGAACCTGATCTGACAAAAGCGCTCGTTGACAACAAGGTCATCGCTATCGCCTACGAAACAATCCAGTTAGACAGCGGTGCGCTTCCGCTTCTGACTCCAATGAGTGAAGTAGCCGGACGCATGGCTGTACAAATCGGTGCCCAGTTCCTTGAGAAGTCCAACGGCGGAAAAGGAGTACTGCTCGGCGGGGTGCCTGGCGTGGAAGCAGGCCGTGTTACGATTGTTGGCGGCGGAATCGTAGGAACGAACGCAGCAAAAATCGCGCTCGGCATGGGCGCGCGCGTTACGCTGCTTGATATTAGCCCCGACAGACTGCGTTACCTTGATGAAATCTTCCAGGGCCGCGTTCAGACGCTTATGTCAAATCGCTATAACATCGCTAAGGCCGTTAAGGAAGCAGACCTTCTTGTCGGTGCGGTTCTCATTCCGGGTGCACGCGCACCGCGTCTTGTAACTGAGGATATGGTAAAAGAAATGGAACCGGGCTCGGTTATCGTAGACGTTGCGATTGACCAGGGCGGTTCGATTGAAACGATTGACCGAGTAACAACACACAGCAATCCAACGTATGTGAAGCATGGCGTTGTTCATTATTCTGTGGCGAATATGCCAGGTGCTGTAGCCCGTACCTCCACACTGGCCCTGACAAACGTTACGGTTCCTTATGCTGTACAAATCGCAAGCAAAGGATATCGTGAAGCGGCGCTTGCCAATCCGGCGCTGGCCCGCGGCATTAACGTTATTGAAGGAAAAGTAACCTTCAAAGCGGTGGCTGATGCGCTTGGCTACACGCATGTTAACGTAAAAGAAATCTTAAACAACGGAACGGTAACTGTATAACAGTGAGAAAGGAGCACCTCCCGCAGGTGCTCCTTTCTTATCCTTATGTAGTTACTGTACTCGTTACCACCCCTGTATCGCACGTAAACGGACGGAATTATTTCTGTATGTTTTAAAATTCTTTTGGACGCTCATACTACAAAGAGACATCATAGAAAGGAGGGGTAGAGATGAAGAAATGGATGGCATATATCGTTGCGACCATTATGGTTTTCTCGCTAGTTACCACGGGATGTGGAAGAAACAACAATAATGGAAACGCCGGTAAAAGCGGCACGAAATCACAAAGCAACCAGGGCGGCGGCCAAAAAGGCGGTCAAGGTGGTCAAAAAGGCGGTCAAGGCGGTGGCGGTCAAGGTGGCAGGTAAGAACAGCAGCCAGGCCGGACAAAGCAGCTAAACGCAAAGCCGATAAATAAAAGAAGGAACTTACATATCCTGTAAGTTCTTTTTCTATACTAATGGATAAAATCAAGTTTTTCGTTTTAGACTTTTGCATTGCGGGCGATGAACGCGATGTTTTTCTCGCTTAAAATTTTATTAACAAATAAGAGAAACTACTAATGAGCAACAGGCTAAAGGCGCCGAGGACGATGCTTACCAGTGAAGCGTTGAGCAAAAGCTGATTGTACCCGAAATGCTGCTTAACTATGCCGTAGTTATTCACGGCCAGGTAAATGCCGGCGATGACAAATCCCCACTGCAGAATAAGTAAAGGATAGAGGAAAGCGGAATAGTATGTAAAAAACGTAACGATAGAAAGAGCAAGGGATAAAATCGCAAAGCCTAAACTGGCAACCGTCGTTATCGATATTTTTTCTTCTTGGTGCTCTAGGGTTCTCTGCACGGTGAATCACGTCTCCTCTTGTTGTGTTGAGATTCCATATAACGTATGCAGGGCTATGTGCTTTTTTTACCCCTTTTACTTTAAATGGAAACCACTTCAGAGAAGGAAACGTTTCTACTTTAATGTTGCTTGCTGGCCGGTTGCTTTTTCATTGCCACACCGGCGGTCAGGCAAAATCGCATCGCTTCTTCCACGGGCATGGAAATGAATTCAATCCTTTCCCTCGGATACAGCTTCAATTCTCCGCTGACCTGCAGGCCGTGGGGAATGTAGACAGCAACATAGGACTCAGCAAGCCCCAACGCTGTTACGTTTTCCGCTGTAAGAAATCCCACTCTTTTCGCCCCGTCTTCTTCCGTCAGGAGAACAACCTGGGAGAAGGATTTCTTTTCTCCGATGAATGATTCAACGGTATCTTTTACCATCCCATAAATGGTCTTCAGCCCAGGAAATCGTTCAATTAGTTTTTCCGTCCACTCTAATAGCTTACGGCTCAGCCACATCTGGCTGAAAAAACCAACCACTGTAATGAGGAGCAGGGTAATGAGGAGTCCCATGCCGGTAACAGTGGGGAGAGAAAAATAAATAAGCAGCTTTTTTCCAAGCCGGTCAATCAAAGTAAAGAGATAGGCAACGATATAAATCGTAACTCCGATAGGTGCGATAACGAGTAATCCGTTTAAAAACCATTTTACAAATCGCTTCAGCTGACTCACTTCCTTTTTCTTTTTTTCTAGAATAACATGATTTGCTTCAGGTAAGTTTAAATCGATAAGATAATGGACGAAAAACAAAGAATAGGCGAGGTATAAAGCGTTTACATTTAATAATATCTTTACATCAGCTTAATTGAAATTATATGAATATTTACATTACAAAAGGATTGATATAGGCTAAAGACAGGTAAGAAAAAACAAAAAGAAAGGAAGGCAAACAGCAATTGACATGCTAGCTTTCAGTTCGGGATCATTACCGGGCAGAAACAGCGCTTCCCTTACCTGTTGCGACTGTCTGTCATTTAATAAAAAGGACCATAATCCTGAGCTGATATGATAACTCTATCGGAAAGGGGATAGTCCGGTGACATAAGTAAGCGAAGCATGCCATACACAGCTGTTCTTATAGCTATGGGCATGTGGGATTTTACTGAACTGGAAATATCGAATGAAGCATGCACGGCATGCTTGCTAGTATGAAAGGACGTTTGCAAGAAAAGTGGATATGAAAGAAGCAGCGTAAGACCCTGGTTTCCTCCGCAATGAAGGAGAGACAGGGTCTTCGTATTTTTTTGCGGCAAGCCTGCTGCTCCCCCCTGACACTGCCTGATTGAGTGAGATATAATAAGCTATACAAAGAACTGTACAGGGGGAGAGGAATTCATGCGCCAAATCAGCTTAGATTATGTAGAACCTGGACAGGTTCTTGCCAGGAGCATTTATACGAGTGATGGGAGAACCTTATTGAATGCGGGGGTTCTGTTAACTCCCGGTATGATTACGAAGCTCCATCGCATCGGCGTAACCGTTCTTTACATAAAGGATAAACAGTTTGAAGATATCGTTATCGAAGACGTTGTTTCCGAAGAAACGAGGCGTGAAGCGATTTCTAATGTGGCGGATGCCCTCCAGTGTGTACAGGAAGGAAAGGAATTTGACACCAAGACGGTATCAAAAACGATGACAAACCTTGTTGATGAGATTTTGCGGCAGAAAAACGTGCTGCTAAACTTAACCGATATTCGGACGAAGGATAACCAGCTCTTTGTGCATTCGTTAAACGTATGTATCATGTCTACGATTATCGGTATGAATATGGGTTACAACACAGCGAAATTAAAAGAACTGGCCCTTGGCGCTCTGTTTCATGATGCGGGAAAAGCGCTTCAGAGCGACGATCCGCTTCGTCACCATTATACGCAGGAAGGTGATCATCATGCGTGGATCGGGTTTAACGTACTGCGCAAAAAGCACGAACTAAGTCTTGCAACCGCGCATGTTGCCCTCCAGCACCATGAATTTATTGACGGTACAGGGGAACCGCGGGGGATTTCCAGTGCTGAAATACACGAGTTTGCCAAAATCGTTGCTGTGACGAATTTTTATGATAACTTGATTTCCGGGTTATCTGCCGAGCCGACGATGCTTCCTTATGAAGCGAGTGAATATGTAATGGGATTGGCCGGAAAGCGGTTTGACCACGATATTGTTATTAAATTCCTTCGCTCTATTGCTCTGTACCCGACCGGAAGTTCGGTGAATTTAAGCACCGGAGAGATAGGCGTTGTTGTGGGGCAGCACAAAGGCCTGCCGTCCCGTCCGATTATCCGCGTGATTAAGCAGAACAGGGAGGACAGGGGAAAGTATGAATATGACGAGCCGGAAGTGAAAGAAGTAGACTTAAGCAAAGAGACAACCGTATTCATTGATTCGGTTTTAAACTCCTAATAAGGTATACTTGTTTCAAAAAATTTCTAAATATTGCCGCATAATGAGGAACGGGAGGATGGAAAATGGTGATTGACTGTAAAAATATAAGCTGGAAGCGTGATAAGAAGGCGATTCTGAAACAGGTAACATGGGCTGTAGAGCCAGGGGAGCACTGGACTATTCTCGGGTTGAACGGTTCGGGGAAAACGACCCTTCTTAATATTATAAACGGATACATATGGCCCACCACAGGAGAAATCAGTGTGCTGGGGAAGAAGTTCGGCGAATATGATCTGCGTGAATTGCGGAAATCGATCGGCTGGGTCAGCTCTTCCATGCAGGAAAAGCTCTATGGGAACGAAGCTGTAACGAACATTGTGCTGAGCGGGAAGCTTGCCTCCATGGGTCTTCTCTATGAACGGCCGGATAAAGAAGATGTGGAAAAGGCAGAAGCCCTGCTGGAGCAGATGGGATGCTTTCCGATGAAGGACCGGCTATATCAGACTCTGTCACAGGGTGAGAAGCAAAAAGTGCTTATTGCCCGTGCCCTTATGGCTTCCCCGCAGCTGCTCATTCTTGATGAGCCAGCCACAGGGCTCGACATTTTCGCACGGGAACAACTCCTCCAGACGATTCAACAGCTGGGAGAGCAGCCGGAAGGGCCGACGCTCGTTTACGTTACACACCATATTGAAGAAATTACCCCCGGCTTTAAACATGCGTTATTGTTAAAGCAAGGAGAGGTCTTCGCTGCCGGCCTGGCATCTGATGTTTTAACAGGAGAAAGTCTTACCAACTTTTTTGATACAAAGGTAGAAGTAAGATGGCAAAAAGGGCGTCCGTGGCTGCAAATTGTCTAGCGTGCTGCACCGGGTTGCCTTCGACATTTTTAAAAATCAATTTTTATTTTCAGAAAACCGGCCTTGCGGAGCGATACATAAACAATAACGAGAGCCGGGCCAAGAATGAGGCCGATAAAGCCGAGAAGCTGAAAGCCGATATACAGACTCACGAGTGCGGACAGTGCGCTGATTCCGAGGCTGGAACCGAGCACCTTCGGTTCAACCGCCCGCCGAATGACCGTGATGGCGACGAACAGAATAAGCAAACCGATGCATAATCGTGTATCGCCGTTCGCATAGCTGTAGATTGCCCACGGCACAAGAAAAGAACCTGCGCCCAGGATAGGCAAAATGTCCACAATAACAATAATGAGCGAGAACAGCAGCGCATAGTTGACACCGAGAATTAAGAGGCCGATGAGAGTAAGCACATACGTAAGCAAACTCAAAATGACCTGGGCGCGAAGAAAGCCGATAAAAGCGCGGAAAAGCTGGCTCAATACGAGTTCCACCTTTTCGCGCGCAGAATCGGTAAAAAGAGCCATGAAGTTTCTCCGCAGGCGGGGCAAATCCATGCTGATAAGAAAGAGAGAGATCAGGTAAATAATTGAAACGATGAGGAGGCCCGGGATGCTGGCAACTCCGCCGAGGGCAAACTTTGTAATCGCACCCGCTGCATTTGTCGCAGAATTCTTCAGGCCTTCTGTAAGCTGGTGTACTGTAGATATCGCATCAAACGGCAGGGAAGTCGTGAACCGTTCCCATTTTCCTGTGTACTTGTCTATAAACTCAGACAAACTGGAGAAGAAGGCAGGAAGTTTCCCGGCTAATTCCATACTCTGTATAACGAGCACGGATCCGAGACGATAGCCGCCTATGCCAAAAATAGCAAAAAACAAAAGAAAGACGAGTGTAACTGCCAGAATTCTTTTAATAGCGAACGTGCGGATAGCAAAGCTAACGAGCGGTTCCAGAAAAATCGCTGTCAGCAAAGCAAGAAGAAAAGGGATTGTATACGGGATTAACAGCAAGCATACGACTGCAAGAATAATAAGCACAAACGTTTTTCGAAGGGCCGGCATACGTTTACTCCAATTCATTTAATTTTTCCGGGGTCCAGTCTCTCACCCCATTATCTTCAATAATTCCAAGCGTTACATCTGCAATATCGGCATCATTAAGCAGTTTATCCTGCACGCGGAATTTTACATCATCGGCATCTGCCAGTGAAAGGCCGGGCTGAAGCTCCATATAGCTTTCAACATGATAGAACCGGCCTTCCTGTGTAATTCTCATCATATTAATATCTGTCACACAGGAATCTGAAAGAATGATTTTCGCGACTTTTTCCTCGACAACCCGCGGAGCAGCAACGCCAATAAGCCCCACCATATTATCATAACCTACCCGAAAGACCACGCCTACCATAAGAAAGCCGATTAGAATCGTTGCGATTCCATCAAGTATGGCTATATTTGTGAAATGCCCGATCATGATGGCAATTAAGGCAAGCAGAGAACCGCTTGTACCGACAAGATCTTCATAGAATACGAGCCTTGTCGGCGGTGCCGCCCGCTTGACGTGCCGAAAAGCAGCCGGAACGATGCCCAGGCCCTTCGCGTCTACACGGGACTGCTCTACAATTTCCCTCATTGCTTTAATTAATACATATCCATCGGTTCCGATTGCAAGAACGAGAATAAGGAAATTCAGCCAGAAATGGCTCGATTGTGCAGGGTGATTCAGTAAATGAAACCCTTCAAGAATCGTTTCGTAGGCCATAATGGTTACAACAATAACCGCAACCATACAGAAAATGTTAATTACGCGCCCGAACCCGGTCGGAAAACGACGGGTAGGCTTTCGTTCTGCCAGCACGCTCCCTGTAAAGACAAAGCCCTGGTTGACCGCATCAGCGACAGAATGCATAGCAGTGGCAAACATTGTCCCGCTTCCGCTGTAGAAAGCCGCCACTCCTTTGACAAGCGCGAGCGCTGTATTTCCTGCAGCAGCCGCTGCCGACGTTGCGTTTCCTTTTTTCACGAGTTCCCATGGAGAAGCCATGTCTCCGCCTCCTGTCTATTTTATCCTTTATTCTCCTTTACCCAAAATTTAAGGAATGGAAAGAGGGGAAAATAATTCTATTCTTAGAAAAAATGTTAATTTTTTGGAACTTATTGTTTTTGTTTTGCGTATATAATGGTAGCTAGGCGGGTGCCTGACAGAAAAGCGGGAAGGGGGATAGCCGAATGATTGAAGTTTATTGGGGATGCCTCATTTTTGGTGCCCTTTTCGCTATTGTTGCTATTATTTTTGGTGATTTTATCGGTCATCTCTTTGGCGGACTGTTCGATTTCTTGCCAGGACACAGTGTGCATTTTATTCAGCCAACCGTAGTGGTGGGAGCGGTTACCGTTTTTGGGGGAGCAGGGATTGTACTGACGGAATATTCTTCTTTGAGTATAAGCGTGATTGTTTTGCTCTCCCTGCTGCTTGCTGTTCTGCTCTCCATCTGTATTTATTTTCTCTATGTGAAACCAATGAGAAATACCGAAAATTCAACCGGTTTCTCCATTCAGGATTTCGTCGGCCGAATCGGAGAAGTCATGACCCCGATTCCCCCCGCCGGGTATGGAGAAATTCTTGTGAAAATGGGAGCGGGGAATACACACCAAATCGCTGCGAGCTTTGACAAAGAAGCAATTGAAGCGGGAACAAGGGTTGTAATCATTGATGTAAAAGACGACACCCTTCTTGTTTCACGTTATGAGGACATGTAGAAAAGGGGAGAGGTAAATGCCTGGTTTTTTAGTAATACCAGTTGTTGTTGTTGGGGTGCTCGTCATCCTGGGCCTGGCCTTCTGGGCGCGTTATAAAACAGTAGGGCCTGACGAGGCGATGATTGTGACCGGTACATTTCTGGGAAGCAAGAATGTGCAGACAGACGAGTCGGGGAGCAGCATCAAAATCGTGCGAGGGGGAGGATCGTTTATCCTGCCGATTTTCCAGCAGGCGGAATTTATTTCATTGCTTTCTCACAAGCTCGATATTTCAACGCCGGAAGTCTATACGGAGCAGGGGGTTCCGGTTATGGCAGACGGGGTAGCCATTATTAAAATCGGTGGTACGACGGAAGATGTTGCCACTGCTGCCGAGCAATTTATGGGAAAACCAATCGAGGCCCTGAAAGGAGAGGCGCAGGAAGTGCTGGAAGGCCATCTGCGCGCGATTCTCGGCTCAATGACAGTGGAGGAAGTATACCGCAACCGCGACCGATTCGCCCAGGAAGTGCAGGGGGTTGCTGCTAAGGATTTGCGCAAGATGGGCCTTGCGATCGTTTCTTTTACGATTAAAGATGTGAGGGATAAGCACGGGTACCTTGATGCACTCGGGAAACCAAGAATTGCTGCCGTGAAGCGTGATGCGGATATCGCGGAAGCCGAAGCGATTCGCGACTCGCGGATTAAGAAGGCCCTCGCAGAAGAAGAAGGGCAGAAGGCGGAACTGCTGCGGGATACAAACATCGCCGAGGCAACAAAAGGAAAGGAATTGAAAGTAGCTTCCTTTAAACGGGAACAGGACATGGCGAAAGCGGAAGCAGACCAGGCGTATTTTATTCAGGAAGCGCGGTCGAAGCAGTCAGTAGTGGAAGAACAAATGCAGGTTGAACTTGTCCGTAAGGAAAGGGAAATCGACTTGGAAGAAAAGGAGATTCTTCGCCGCGAGAAGCAGTATGATGCAGAAGTGAAGAAGAAAGCGGATGCCGATCGCTATGCGGTTGAACAGGCTGCGGAGGCGGAAAAAGCAAAACGGATGCGGGAAGCAGATGCGCAGAAATACAAGATTGAAGCGGAAGCAAAAGCGATGGCGGAGCAGAAGCGGCTTGACGGGCTGGCGATTGCGGAAGCCGAGCGCGCAAAAGGTACGGCGGAAGCAGAAGTTATCCGGCTGCGCGGGCTGGCGGAAGCGGAGGCAAAAGAGAAACTGGCGGAAGCGTTCCAGAAATTCGGCGAAGCTGCGGTTCTCGACATCATCGTGAAAATGCTGCCTGAGCTGGCCGGCAAGATTGCAGAGCCGCTCGGAGGCATCGATAAATTAACTGTGGTTGATACCGGAAAAGGGGAAGGAGCGGCCCGTGTGAGCAATTATGTGACTTCCCTCATGGCAACAGCGCCGCAGATGGTGAAGGATGTCTCTGGAATCGATCTGGAGCAGTTGATTAAAGGACTAACCAGAAATAAGGTACAGCCGGGTGCGCCTGCCCTGCAGCCCATACCGAATTCTGGTGCGGTGGAAGAAATCAAAGAATAGAAAAAAGGAAGCCAGATGTTCCTTTTACGGATTACCTGGCTTCTTTTTTTTTATTTTTTTACCCAGTCACCATTGCTGTCTTTCTCGTATTTATGCTTAACAGCACTCCAGGCTACTTTGAACGCGGTCTCTTCCTCCTTATACTCTTCCAGCGCCGAATTAAATGCTTCCTTGAAAATCTCCTGTGCGTGCGATGGCAGGTGGTCCTTCACACTATCCGGTAAATCGTTCGTTGATTTATAGGGCATTTCTACACTTCCTTTCTTTAATAAAGAAAGATACCCTGTTTCCGGGCTGTTAAAAACATAAGTCAAATAAGTTATATCCTGCTATAATGACAGGGACGTGTACAGCATAGAAGGGATACGAACAATGAAAACTGATTATGACCAGCAAATGCAGGATTTCCTTGCGAAAGCCAAGAACCTGGGCATTAAAGTAACGCTCCATTCACAGGAAGCAAGCCGGTTGTTTGAAAAGCCGGACAGAGAATCCCAGAGGGTATCGCAGGAGTTGAAGGTAAAGCTTTTTACACATACCGACACAGACGGAGTGAGCTGCGGAGTTTTGGGAAAGCTTGCCTTTAAGGACAATATTGATATTGATTACTGCAGCTATGAAGATATCAATGAGAAAGTAGGCAAGCTTATCGACGGATATGTGGAGAAGTACGATAAAATTTTTATTACCGATTTGTCGGTGAACGAGGAAATGGCCAGTGCGATTGAGAAGAAGCCGCAATACATAAAGGATAAGTTTACCCTGCTTGATCACCATATAACAGCCGAATGGCTGAATGACTACGAGTGGGCAGATGTAAAAGTTAGCGAGAATGGAGTAGCAGCCAGCGGAACCAGCCTGTTTTATGAGTTTCTGCAAAAGGAAGGACGTCTTGGGAATCAGACCGGTATCGCTGATTATGTGGAACTGGTGCGCCAGTATGATACATGGGAATGGAAAGAAAAAGAGAATTACCATGCTAAACAGTTAAATGATCTCTTTTATATTCTCGGACGCGAACGCTTTGTTGCGCGCTTTATTGCTGATTGTTCCCCGAATTTTACAGAAGCGGAACAACTGCTGCTGGATATTGAGCAGGAGAAGATAGACCGATATATTAAAGCGCGGTCTAAGGATGTTATGGTACGCCCAATAAATGAGTACACAGTAGGGATCGTATACGCGGAACAGTACATATCAGAATTAGGCAACGCCCTTGCGGAAAGCTACCGGCAGGTCGATTTTATTGCGATTGTGAACATGTCACGATCGATAAGCTACCGCACAGTGAAGGATAATATTAACGTTGGAGAAATAGCTGCTTTTTTCGGCGGAGGCGGCCATCAGAAAGCAGCCGGCAGCCCAATTCTCCGTGAAATAAAAGAGAGGGTTGCCGAGATGGTATTTTCCGTTCCTGTAGCTTAAAGGCTAACTTTCATCTGTGAAATAACCAGGGAATACTGAATGACATGTGTTAAGGATGTCGTTTGGTATTCTCTTTTTATTCAATCGATCCAGGAGGTGAACAAAGGGGCCCAGGATATTTCCAGGTCTGTGACCGAACCAGGTGCTTTTAAGGTGAAATCGCGAAAAAAATCGTTGCTGATCTTCAAGCGCATAAACGTGGCTATCCTGTAAATGTGTATCCTGATTATTCGGACATTATGGGGCATGCTGGTTCGATTTGGATTGATCCTTCCAGCAATATCAGATATGGTGGTGCTGATCCGCGTGGAGACGGTGCTGCAGTCGGATATTAATTTTCACACGATGTCCGAACGAAGTTTCTAGAGCAGATAAACCGTCCGAGATTAACTTTTGGGCGGTTTTTTTATAAATCCCATCCGTGTATACTTCCGATAGGATCCATTAATTGGTTAATGCCTTTTCCATTGTATAAATGTTAAAAACTTACACCAAAAGACCGATATAAAAATAAGTATCGAAATAAACCACGGAGGTAATTGCACGATTAATGGAAATTCACGTTTCAAATGGAACCTTAACTATATTTATTACTTTGGTTATCCTGAGCCTGCTGGGAGCAGTTCAAACCGCTTCTATTTTTAATAGAAAGCAATTAAAAAATCGAGAATTACTAGCTCAGCTTAACAAGGAATTGTTTCAGAGTAAACAGCAGATCCAGAACATTTTCGACAACTTGGATATAGCCATTTGGTGGTATGATGGAAAATTGAAAAAAATTCCGTTTATCTCACAAGGGCTGGGGAAAATTACGGGGTATCCGTCCGAAATGTTTACCGATCAAAACTCATGGAAAGATATCATTCATCCTGATGATGTCCCCATTTTTGAAACATTGTCAGCGAATTTACGGCGAGGAATACCGGATATTAGCGAATACCGGATACTTCATGCGAACGGTAAAATTCGGTGGGTTCAAAACAGGATCTTACCGACCATGGACAAAGTTCATAATATGACCCGGCTTGATGGTATCGTTGTTGATATCACATCGCAAAAAATAATCGAGAAAGCGCTGGCCGAAGGTGAGGAACGCTATCGCAGATTGGTGGAACTCTCTCCCGTGGCTATTTCTCTTTATAGAAATGATAAATTTATTTATGTCAATCCTGCCGGGATGAATGTAGTAGGGGCGGAGCGCCCCGAAGACATTATCGGAACAGCCCTTTTGGATTGGATCCATCCAGACGATAAAAATTTAGCAAGAGACTTAATAGAAAATACTATGCTTAACGGGTATTCCTCTCCTGTGGAATATAAAATCTTTCGTTTGAATGGCGAAGTGGTGGATGTGTCAGTAACATCTATTTATGATTCCCAATCCTCCCTGGTAGAGCTTGTGTTTGAAGATATCACGGCCCGGAAGCAAGCAAAACGGGCCTTATTAGAAAGTGAAGAACGTTATCGCCGTCTGGTTGAATTATCTCCGGAAGCGATTGTCCTTCACTGTGATTATAAATTTAATTATGTCAATCCCGCCGGCATTGCGTTATTCGGCGCGTCAAGCCTAGGCGACATGATCGGCGGTTCTTATTTAGATACTGTCCATCCCGATTATAAAGAAGAAACCGCTCTATGCCTGGCCGGGGTATATGAGATGCAGTGTACGACTTCCATTGTCGAACAAAAGCTAGTACGCTTCGACGGCACAAACATCGACGTTGAAGTAATATCCACTCCTATTCCCTATATGGGGAAAAATGCAGGACTAACCTTGCTTCGTGATGTTACCGATCGAAAAAAAGCAGAAGAAGAGAGAAAATTTATGGAGCAAATCATTCGCGAAACCGCAGATCGGTATTTCCTCTTACAGACAAGTCTGGACCGGTTTTCGCACGACCTCTTTGGTGTTATGAAAGTATCTGAATTGGAGCGGCGACTGGTCAAAGAAGTTCAGGACGTTTTGAAGGCCGTTAACGTAAGCCTGCTTGAAGTACACCGAAACAATGATGTAGCAATAAAAAGCGGCAGTTATGACATACCGGAAAAATTACTGGAAGATGTCGTAATACGTAATCCCAGGCAGCTTCCAATATGTGAAATCATTGATACACCAGACGGTTATTTTTTAAAGATTGGCGAAATCAGAGGAAAAAGCTATTTGCTTTGTATCGGTGAAAAACTACCATCCTTAATGTTTACTTCCAAAAGAGTGTGGCTTAAAACGATTACCCGTTATGTGAGTGTTCTGTACGATAACTTCCGATTAATCGAGGACTTAACGAAGGAGCTTGAACAGATTGCTTCCGGCCAGGTAGCGCCTTCATGGCTTCTGCGGCTTTTGTTTACTTTGTCGGAAAACGAGAGAAAACATCTATCCCAGGATTTGCATGATGCTGCGCTTCAAGAGCAAATTATCTGGTATCGTAAGCTTGATCAACTCTCAAGGGATCGCTCCGTTCCCCAGTATCTCCGGGAACAGCTTCAACACATTACGCAAGGACTATTAGATGTGATTTATCAAATACGTATCACATGTAATGAATTAAGGCCGCCTATGTTGAAAGAAGAAGGACTCGTATCCTCCCTTGAGGCATTATTTGAATTTACACAGATGAGCACCAATTATTGTATCGAATTCAATGCTTCCGATTTCTACCATACTTTACATGACGATTTGTTAATTGGATTGTATCGCATTGTACAGGAGCTTTTGGCCAATGCAACTAAACATTCAAACGCAAGCCGGGTCCATATTACACTGTCCAGTCATCCTCACCAGCTCCAATTAATCTATGAAGATAATGGAGTGGGCGTGGATGCAAGCAAAATGGAAGACTCCTTTAACAGTATGGGAGTGTATGGAATGAAGGAACGGGTTCGCAGTATGGACGGGGAAATTGAGTTCCATTCATCACCAAACAAAGGATTGGCCGTTTTTATTTCAATTCCCATTCTTTCAGACAGAACAGAAATCATAAAGTGATCCGAGGTAATTTAATTATGATTCGAATTTTATTAGTTGATGATCATCCTTCTGTTATGGAAGGCACAAAAATGTTACTTGAACAAGAAGAGGATATAAAAGTTTTCCTGGCGTACTCCGGTAAGGAAGCTTTGGAGATGTCGAAAGCACAACAGTTTGATGTCATGTTGTTTGATTTGCATATGCCGGACATTAACGGGGTAGACCTTGCCAAACAAGTGTTAAGCATTGTTCCCGATGCTATCATATTAATCTACACTGGATTTGAATTTAAAAACCATTTTAACTTAATGATTGAAGCGGGTATATCCGGATTTATATTAAAAACTGCAAACAAGGAACAACTCGTAATGGCAGTTCGCTGTGCCCTGTTAGGCGAAGTCATCTTGCCGCTATCCCTGGTAAAACAACTGAGAAGGACAACCGTCCACATATCTGAAGCAAAAAGCGGCGTTGAAACTCAGGCAATTAGTAACAAGGAACATGAAATATTGAAAGAAATAGCAAAAGGAAAAAGTAATAAGGAAATTGCCGAGACAGTAATCATGAGTCAACGTTCATTGGAGTATTGTCTTACTAACCTTTTTCAAAAGCTAAATGTAAAATCCCGGATTGAAGCGGCAATAAAGGCAAAAGAAATGGGTTTGTTGACGGATACAGACTTTAGCCAATTGCTATCCTAAAAGGTTATCCAATACACTGTGATACGGTTTTTTTCGACAAAAACCGACAGCGTTTTGCAAAATACCGCAAAATTTTTGCGTGGCTACGCAAATTATTTTCGGTTACCATAATCCTTTTCCGAATTATGATTATGTTAGTTCAATAAAACTATATAGCCGGGGGAAATAGGGAATACCTGAAGAAAAATTAGGGGTATTTGCTTAAGATTTTAAAGCTGCAGCAAGAAGGAGAGAGTTATGAAAAGAATATATTCATTAGAATTTAAACACAATGTTATTATACAAGCACTAGAAACAGAGACATTTGGAACGGTGGCCAGGAGATTTCAATTGAGCTCTCTTACAGTATCTAGATGGGTTCGTGAATATAGACAGGGCAAACATGAATTATTGCATGCAAACGCAGCAGGAAAACCCCCAGAAGGTGATCTGCGTGGTTAACGAAGACTTTAACGAACGAATAAATAAATGTTCAAACCTTAATGAATTAATGGCAGAGATAAAAATTATTGGGAGAATTATCTCTGGGATTGATAATATTGATGAATGTCTTGAACTCATTGATAGGTTGAATATTTCTCAGGCTCGAATGATGAGCCTTCTGAATCAACAGAAACCTTCTACTGGGTAAAGAAGCGGTGTTCCTTCATAATGCTTATCCACTTTTCAATAGAAGGATGGGTGAGTTTATCCCTGTGTACGACCATAAAAACCGTTCTTTTAGGCGGCTTCATCCCCTCTTTTATTTTAATTTCCGTCAGCGTTCCCTCGACCAGTTCTTTCTGCACAGCAGACTTAATCATAAACCCTGCCCCCATGCCTTTCTGCAGAAAAGAGAGGATAAGCGGCACATTATCAATGTGAAGGTGGGGTAGGAAATCCAGAGGGAGAAGTTCGGTAATCCACTCGTGAAACGGGCTTCCCCAGTTAATATGGAGCAGGGGAATATCCGAAAGCTGCCCCTTCGAGATTTCCCCAAGCAGCGCCGCTTCATGTTCCGGATGGGCGACAAGAAGGATTTCTTCTTCATAAAAAGGAATGACGTCAAAACCCGGAAGGTTTGCCGGAAGATAAACAAACCCAAGCTGGACAACACCATCCGAAAGGTGCTGGTTAACGTCCCACGAATGGCCTGTTTTCGCAATGAGAGCATGTTCCGGGTGAAGATGGTAGAAGTCTTCTAGCACGGGGCCGAGAAGATACCGCCAAATTGAATCCGTGGCGCCGATGGATAATTGATCCTCGTATTTTTCAATCGATTTGATTTTCAACAGGCTCTCTTCACTGAGCAGGAGAATGCGCTCCGCATACGGGAGCAAAGCGCGTCCGGTCGATGTAATTTCTACCTTGCGGTTATCCCTCACAAAGAGCGGGCTTCCGACTGTTCTTTCCAATCCTTGAATGCGGGCAGATACTGTAGACTGGACAAGGTGAAGGGCTTCCGCTGTTTTAGAAAAGTTCTTATACTGGGCAAGTGTAACGAAAGCCCGCAGCTGCTCAATATCCATCATTGCGTTTCTCCTTATCTTTTCTATCGGATTCTCCGATTGTTACCATCAATATAATTCGTTATACAAATAACTCTTTCTCCTTTATTGTAATGAATAGGAAAAATAAAGCAAAGGAGAATTTTACTCTATGAAGGTTTGGAGAAACTCGCCGGAAACCATTCGGATTTTATTTGTGAGTTCTTTCTTAATGAACATTGGTTTCTATGCGTTAATTCCGTATTTAACGCTTTACCTGACAGGGGATTTTGCCTGGTCCATGGCGATGGCCGGTATTTTGCTTGGGATCCGGCAGTTTTCCCAGCAGGGCTTTTCTTTCCTTGGCGGGCTGGTAGCCGATCGGATTGGCTGTAAGGAGACACTTGTTGCAGGGGTGCTGGTCCGTGCTGCGGGGTTTTTGAGCTTTGCTTTTTGCCACAGTATATGGCAGTTTGTCATTGCCGCTATTTTATCAGGCTTGGCGGGGCGCTGTTTGAACCTGCTTTTCAGGCAGCATTTGCCCGTCTCACGCCGGAAGAAGGGCGCCAGGAGATCTTTGCTTTCCGGAGCGTTGTGATCAATATGGGAATTATTTTTTCTACGCTCATCGGAAGCCTTTTATCCGGGGTCGATTTTTTTTACCTGTCTCTTCTTTCCGGTATTTTGTTTGTCCTTGTAGCGGTGCTTGTGTGGATAGGGCTTCCCCGGATAAAAATAGGAGTGACAGGCAAGAGCTGGATGCAGGACATTCATACGATTGTAAAAGATACTCCGTTTATTACTTATACGATTATTTTAATTGGGTACTATTACTTGTATATGCAGCTGTTTCTAACCATCCCACGCATTGTGGAAGAAATCACCGGGGGGCGGGGCGGGGTTGCACTCATTTACGCAACGATTTCGATAACGGTTATTGTTTTCCAGCTTAAAGTCACAAGCCTGCTCCAGCCTGTTTCCCATCGTTTCTCCCTGATCGGTTTTGGTTCGCTGTTTATGGGAATCGGTCTCCTTCTGCTGGGATTTGTTACAACCACGACGGGAATTATAGCAGCCGGCATTCTTTTTTCACTGGGCACGATGATAACAGGCCCTGCTGTACTGGACATTGTTACGGTGCTGGCCCCTAAAGAACTCATCGGCTCTTATTACGGGTTCAACGCCTTTTCTCTTGCCATTGGAGGAGCGCTCAGTACAGGGCTTGGGGGATGGCTTTATGATGCAGGCTTACGCATCCAGTGGCCGCTCCTTCCGTGGGTGTCCTGTTTTATTGTTTCGCTGCTTGTATGCTGGCGCATGTATAGGCTTGATATAAGGACCGGGCTTTATGCGCAGGTTAATGAATAAAAACAGTAAGAAAAACATCGCGGGCATGCCGCTCGTCCTTTCCCCTTCTGGAAGCTGGACGGCCGCTTAGTCTCACGCCGGGCGGACCGGCAAAACATCTGGGTATCTCAATGATGGAGACAATTGCCGGTCTTTTTCGCCCTATGTTCGACACGCTCCACAGGGGGGAAAGAAAAGAGCCGTCATCGCCCCCGATGTTTTTCTTTGACTTTGGGACCGCACGGTCCTATGATAGTAATTTCCTTTAACACTTTAAAGCAATATATACTTTCTTTAACAGCAAAAAAAGGACGCAGCTTATGCGTCCTTTTCCAGTTCCGCTATTACGGAGTGCTTATTACTTTTACCTGTACGTCCTGCCGTCCCCACTTTAACGCTTCTTTTTCCGTGGAGAACGCCAGATCGATGTGATTTCCTGTAATGGAGCCGCCGGTGTCCTCAGCCCGGCACGTCCCGTATCCTTCCACCCACAGTACGCTTCCAAGCGGGATGTAGTCCGGATCTACGGCTACAATACCGGGGCGCACTTTGGTTCCTGATCTGGTAGTACCGGGTCCCGTGTAACCTGAAGCATTGGCGGTAAACTCGGTTCCTGTCCTCACAGGAGAGCGGGATTCACCCCGGGACGTCTTTTTCGTACGCTGTACCGCCTTCGCGCGTGACGATTTCTTCTTGGAAGCGATTGCAAGTAAGCTGCTTTCTCGTTGTTCTTCTTGCACAAGACCGAGCGGCACTAGTTCTTTTGCTGAGACTTCTCCGGTTTGCGATAAAGCCAGGGGTTCAAGTGTGTCTCTGTGCTTCAGAAAAACGATGTCATCTTTCTTAGCATTATGAGGAGTTTCAGCAAGAGAACTAAAAACATAAGCGAGAAGAAATAAACCAACGACTGAGAGACCTAAAAAAAGTGGACGGGTATGTACCTTGAAAGCCTTTTCCTGGTTGAATAAAGAGTAGTAATCGTTCTTTGGCATGGACGACCTCCTTCAGGATTATGGGTTTCATACGG
The DNA here is from genome assembly GCF_001015055.1 of Aneurinibacillus tyrosinisolvens. Classification (GTDB taxonomy): domain Bacteria; phylum Bacillota; class Bacilli; order Aneurinibacillales; family Aneurinibacillaceae; genus Aneurinibacillus_A; species Aneurinibacillus_A tyrosinisolvens. Next base: position 116,945 of record NZ_BBWZ01000001.1, read on the forward strand.
AGAGTATAACACAGACTAGTGAAAAAGTCACACTCCATTATACATAGGTATGCAGTTAGAATGCGACTTATGACAGAAAAAGTAAATGATTACAAAAAGGAGGAGAAAGAATGGCGAACATAATTGTGCTTGATCCTGGGCACGGAGGAGTGGATCCCGGGGCAATAGGAAACGGAATACAGGAGAAAGATTTGACGCTGGGCATAGCACTGCGGACGGCTGCTTTCCTGCGCGGATATGGAGCGGACGTCCGCCTTACGCGGACAGCGGACAGGGTGTTCAGCAACGATAAGCGGGCCGATTTGCATGCGCGCGTTTCCTTTGCGAACAATATAAATGCGAGTTATTTCATTTCCCTTCATATCAATTCGGGTGGGGGCACCGGATTTGAAAGTTATATTGCAGAAAGGGGAGCAAGTGAGGAGACGGGGCGGAGGCGGGAAATTGTTCACCGGCAGGTGAAGGCTGTGTTTACAGGAGAAGGGCTGCCGGATAGAGGAATGAAGGCAGCGAATTTCGCTGTGCTGCGGGAGACGCGCATGCCGTCCGTGCTTCTCGAATATGGGTTTATTGATAAGGAAAAAGACGCTTCCTTACTCAAGGACGCTTTGTTTCTGGACAGGCTTGCCCGGGCAACAGCCGAGGGAATTGCTCGCGCAATTGGAGTCAATTTTTTTAAAAAATAAGCCGTCACATTTCGCGTTTGTTTGAGCGGCACAACATTTGGTATAATAATGGATAGGGCAATACCAGATTCATTCTGGCCAATAACAGCAAGGAAGCGATAATATGAATAAATCACCTGAAAATACACGGGTAGTTGTTGGAATGTCTGGCGGAGTCGATTCCTCCGTTGCAGCCCTGCTGCTTAAGCAGCAAGGGTATGATGTCATCGGTATATTCATGAAGAATTGGGATGATACAGACGAATTCGGCCACTGCACAGCGGAAGAAGATTATGAGGATGTCAGACGCGTCTCCGGACAAATTGGCATTCCTTACTATACAGTCAATTTCGAGAAACAATATTGGGATAAAGTGTTCACTTACTTCCTCGATGAATATAAGAAAGGCCGTACACCAAATCCTGACGTAATGTGCAATAAGGAAATCAAGTTCAAAGCGTTCCTGGAGCGTGCGCTCGATCTTGGCGCTGATTACCTTGCGACCGGGCATTATGCACGCGTGGATTATCATGAGGAGCAATACCGTCTCCTGCGTGGAGCCGATCCGAAAAAGGACCAAAGCTATTTCCTTAACCGGCTGAACCAGTATCAGCTCTCGAAAACGATGTTCCCGCTCGGACACCTGCCGAAGACGAAAGTGCGGGAAATCGCGCTTGAAGCGGGACTTGCAACGGCGAAGAAGAAGGACAGTACCGGGGTTTGCTTTATTGGTGAGCGCAACTTCAAAGAATTCCTCCAGAATTATTTGCCGGCAAATCCGGGAGAGATGCGGACACTGGACGGAGAGGTAAAGGGACGGCACGATGGTTTGATGTACTATACGCTCGGACAGCGCCAGGGACTGGGTATTGGCGGCGGCTCGGGTACGGGAGAACCGTGGTTTGTTGTCAGTAAAGATTTGGAGAACAACATTCTGTATGTGGCCCAGGGAACGGACCATGACAGCCTGTATACGGACAGCCTGGTCGCAACTGATTTGCACTGGATTAGTGAGAAGGAGCATCCGTCTACTTTTACGTGCATGGCTAAGTTCAGGTACCGCCAGCCGGACCAGGGGGTAACGGTCCATACGAGAGGCGACGGCACATGTGAGGTTGTTTTCGATGAACCACAGCGCGCCATTACACCGGGCCAGGCTGTCGTTTTCTATAAAGGCGATGAATGCCTCGGCGGGGCAACCATTGATAAAGCAGTGAAGAAAAACAAAGCACAGGAAATCCTCGTATAAAGGCAAGAAAAAAGAAAGTTCAATCCACTTGCCTTTCCCTTCCGCGAGGAAGGGGGTACTGTCCGCTCCACCTCCCTGCGAGCAGCGCCCACCAAACATCTGGGTAGCTCGGGGCGGGAGACAATGGTGGGCTTCTTCTGCTCTCCGGGAGGTTCCGCTAGGTCAGGAAGGCCGGTCTGCGTGGACTGCCCTTCCTTTTGTTTGTTTATATGTTGCTGTGCGTGTCACATAAGGGACGGGGAGGTTTCGGCCGTTTCCGTGATCAGATTGCGGAGCACCATTTGCAGGATCCCACCATTCCTGTAATACGAAATCTCCACATCGCTATCAAGGCGGACAATGCACGGAAATTCAAACTGCGTGCCATCTGTGCGCGTTGCCCGAACGGTAATCTCCTGGCGGGGCTTTACATCGTCGGTTAACCCGGCAATGTCAAATGTTTCATCCCCCTGAATTCCGAGGGTTTCCGCATTCATTCCTTCCTGGAATTGCAATGGAAGCACGCCCATGCCCACAAGGTTGCTGCGATGGATTCTTTCATAGTTCTCCGCAATGACGGCCTTTACTCCGAGAAGAAGCGTGCCTTTTGCCGCCCAGTCACGGGAGCTGCCTGTTCCGTACTCCTTGCCTGCAATAATAAGCAGGGGTGTACCGGAGTGCTGATACTTCATCGACGCATCATAGATCGGCATGACTTCACCGGTGGGGAAGTAAGTGGTAACTCCGCCCTCTGTACCCGGGGCGAGCTGGTTGCGAATGCGGATATTGGCGAACGTACCACGCATCATTACCTCATGATTCCCGCGCCTGGCCCCGAAGGAGTTGAAGTTTTTGACCTCCACGCCTTTTTCTTGCAGGAATTTCCCGGCGGGCCCTTCCGGTTTAATTGCCCCGGCAGGTGAGATATGATCGGTTGTTACAGAATCCCCGAGAAGAGCAAGGAGGCGGGCGCCGCGAATTTCTTTGATCGGAGCCGTTTCTCTTGAGAAATCGGTGAAGAAAGGCGGCTCCTGAATATAGGTGGACTCGCGGTCCCATTCATAGCTTTCATTGTGAGGGAAGGGGAGCTCATTCCACTGCTCATTCGATTCCAGGACATTTTCGTACCTTTTCCGGTAAACGTCCGGGCCGATTGTTTTGTCAATGATATCCCGGATTTCTTCTGAACCTGGCCAGATGTCGCGGAGATATACCGGTTGTCCATTCTCACCGTGACCGAGCGGTTCCTCATACAAATCAATATCCACAGTACCCGCCAGGGAATAGGCAACGACAAGCGGGGGCGAAGCTAAATAATTTAATTTCACAAGCGGGTGGATCCGGCCTTCGAAATTTCGGTTTCCGCTGAGCACAGAGGCAACGGTCATGTTGTTTGCCGCCACAGCATCTGTAACCTCAGGAATAAGCGGGCCGCCATTGCCAATGCAGGTCGCGCAGCCGTAGCCTACAACATGGAAGCCTAATTTATCCAGGTAAGGGGTAAGGCCGGCATCATTTAAATATTCCGTAACGACCCGGGAGCCGGGGGCAAGGCTTACTTTTACGTTTGGATTGCGCTTTAGCCCCCGTTCTACCGCTTTCTTCGCAAGCAATCCTGCTCCTACCATTACGAAAGGATTGGATGTATTGGTACAGCTCGTAATGGCGGCCATCACGACGGAACCGGCTTTCAACGGGGCGACCGTTCCGTCTTTATGCGTAACTTCCACCGTCTTCTCCACCTCTTCGTCCGAGAGGCCTGTTCCGCCCTTCGCAACCGGTGTGCGAACCATCGCCCGGAAGTCTTGTTTCATATCGGTTAAATTAATTCGATCCTGCGGGCGCTTGGGTCCGGCAAGAGTAGGCGTAACGGTTGCCAGATCGAGCGTGATAATATCGGAAAACTCGGGTTCCGGCGCTTCAGGAGTGCGATACAGCCCCTGGGCTTTTGTGTATTTTTCAATGAGCGAAATCAGCTCCTCTGACCGGCCTGTTTTTCGTAGATACTTGATCGTTTTGTCATCGATCGGGAAAAATCCGGTCGTCGCACCGTATTCGGGAGCCATGTTGGCGATGGTGGCTCTGTCTTCCAGTGTGATCGAATCAATACCCGGACCGAAATACTCGACAAACTGGCCGACCACGCCTTTTTTGCGGAGGATGTTCGTAACGGTTAAGGCAAGATCCGTTGCGGTGGACCCTTCAGGCAGCTCGCCAATCATTTTGAACCCGACTACGCGCGGTGTAAGGGAATAGAGCGGCTGTCCGAGCATGGCCGCCTCTGCCTCAATGCCGCCTACACCCCATCCGAGCACGCCGAGCCCGTTAATCATCGTTGTATGGGAATCCGTTCCCACCAGAGAGTCAGGAAACAATTCAATCCCGTCTTCGACTTTCTTCTGGCGGACAACCGTCGCCAGGTGCTCCAGATTAACCTGGTGGATAATGCCGACAGAAGGAGGGACGGCGCGGAAATTAGTAAATGCTTTCGTCGCCCATCGCAGGAATGTGTAACGCTCTGTGTTCCTTTCAAACTCGCGCTCGATATTATAGCGAAGGGCATCCTCCGAACCGAACTGGTCAACCTGTATGGAGTGGTCAATCACAAGCTCAACCGGGATGAGCGGGTTGATTTTTTTTGGGTTCATTCCCATATCGTTTACGGCCTGCCGCATGGCGGCTAAATCCACCACTGCAGGGACGCCGGTGAAATCCTGAAGAATTACGCGTGCCGGCATAAAAGGGATTTCCTGGACGTCTTCTGGCTCCGGATTTGGATTCCAGTTTGCAAGGCGCCGTACATATTCTTCTGTGACCATTTTTCCATCCATTTTGCGCAGCACAGCTTCCAGCAGAACTTTTATCGAGAAGGGAAGCCTGGCTACGCAGCCGATTCCGTGCTCTTCCAGTGTCTGCAGGCGGTAATAATATTGCCCTTCATCAAGGCGGGTACGGCACAGCTGCGGTAAAGTCTGTTTGACTGTCATACGAATAAAACCTCCGTTTGCCTTAGGTTTGCAGCCTTAGTATGTGCGATTTACTATGGGATATGAATAAAAAGGGAAAAGAGCCGTATAATCGGCCGTGCTTTTTTTATCCTAAAGGAATGAAAAGAAATTTAAGCTGACAGGAGGAAGTGCTATGGTGAACGGTGAAAATGGGAACGCCCCGGGCAAAGGGAAAGAGAGGGAGAAAATGATGTTTATCGAAGATGTGGCTGAAGGGATGGACCGCATGCTGGACGACGGGGGCGGCGTAGTCGATGAATCGGTAACGTACGAAACGCCTGTGCTCAGGAACTTACTTGTTGAAGATGACGAAAAATAGCCGTGATGGCTGGAGCAAATGATTTCAGAGAGGCTGTATGTACCCTGGGCCTAATGTGATATAATGAAACGGGAGAGGAGGATAATCGATGAATATAACGGTTATCAGTACTGTTGTTGGTTTACTAATGGCGACGTTTATGTTTTTCATTCGTATGCGTGCTTCTAAAAAGCCGGCATCCTTAAAAAAAATCATTTTACCTCCTTTTTTTATGAGTACCGGTTTTCTCATGTTTTTATTTCCGGGAGTGCAGGTGCATATAAAATACGCGATAGCGGCCTTTTTTGTTGGAGCTTTACTCTCCTATCCGTTAATCGCAACTTCGAAATTTCAAATTGTAGGCGATGACATATATTTAAAACGATCCAAAGCCTTTGTTTTTATTCTGCTTGGCCTGGTCGTATTGAGAGTAGCTCTAAAATCTTACATTGGCATGTATATCAACGTGCTGGAAACAGGCGGCCTCTTCTTTATTCTAGCGTTCGGAATGATTGTTCCGTGGCGCATCGCGATGTATTTTAGTTATATGAAACTGCAGCGTAATTTGAACGAGGACAGCATTTTAACATAAAATAGAAGAAGTGTGTTGGTGAACATGTCGTTTCACAACGCACTTTTTTATTTTTTAAATTTCGACAAAGAATATTGACAAAAGACTGAAAACTACGTAATATGTAATCATTCAGTCACACATCTGATGACCTGATGGGAGAATAGAATACTGATGAAAGCGTTGCCACAGTTTAAGGTAAAAAAGACGTATGAAGAAGTAGCGGATTATTTACGGGAGCAAATTGTTACCGGTGTATATAATCCAGGCGAACGACTTCCTTCTCTGCGCGAACTGGGTGAGGCTTTAGGCGTTGGCCAATCTACCGTTCGGGAAGCGATCAGTTCCCTTAAAACGATAGGCCTGGTCACGATTAGGCAGGGGGAGGGCACGTTTGTCAGCCGCCATAATCCTGAAGAACTGCTTTCTGCCTTTGAAGCGATCCGTCCGATGACAAAGCAGGACATCGTTGAACTTCTTGAAGTTCGTAAAATTATTGAAACGGGAACGGTGCGCCTGGCTGCCGAGCGCCGGACAGAGGAAGAGATGGCTCAGCTGGCTGAGGCGCTCAGTGAAATGAAGGAAGCGCTTGCTAAGGGCGAATTGGGGGATCTGGCGGATTGGAAATTTCATTATGCGGTCGCCCAGGCATCACATAACGAAATCCTTAAATCCGTTATGCTGTCCATTTCCGAAACAATGGAACGTTCGCTGCATGCCAGCCGGTTAACGCTGTATGAAACGAGCGGCAACCCTGAAAGCCTTTACAAGGAGCATGTGGATATTTACCAGGCGATTTGTTCTCAGAATACAAGCCGCGCAGCGGAAGCGATGCTGTACCATCTTGTAGGCGTGGAGAAAAAGATGCTTACTTAATTTTTTTTTCAGGAAAACATCAGATCACCTGAATAATACCGGGTTTTCGCCTTACAGGCTGACCATATATAACTACTGAGTAAAAGAGGTGTATGTAATGCAAACATGGACACAAGTGTACGATCCGCTAGGCAGTTTATGGCTATCCGCTATAGTAGCACTCATTCCGATTGCTTTCTTTTTCCTTGCCCTAACGGTTCTTCGTATGAAAGGCCATACCGCGGGGGTAATCACTGTTCTTCTCTCTCTCGCAGTTGCAGTTATTTTCTACAAAATGCCGATCAGCATGGCGCTGGCGGCGACAGGATATGGTTTTGCCTACGGTCTGTGGCCCATTGCCTGGATTATCGTAACCGCTGTATTCCTTTATAAGATTACAGTAAAAACAGGCCAGTTTGATATTATTCGTGCGTCTGTTGTTTCGATTACAGAAGATCAGCGCTTGCAGATGATTCTTGTCGGTTTTTCTTTTGGCGCGTTCCTCGAAGGAGCTGCCGGGTTCGGTGCTCCGGTAGCGATTACATCAGCCCTGCTTGTAGGATTAGGCTTCAATCCGCTCTATGCGGCGGGCCTTTGCTTAATCGCCAATACAGCTCCGGTAGCATTCGGAGCCATGGGGATTCCGATCATAGTTTCGGGGCAGGTAACGGGAATCGATCCGCATCATATCGGACAGATGGCAGGGCGCCAGCTTCCTTTACTGTCACTCATTGTTCCGTTCTGGCTCGTCTTCATTATGGACGGCGTTCGCGGCATTCGTGAAACATGGCCGGCGGTTCTGGTGGCCGGCGGAGCATTTGCCATTACGCAGTTCTTTACAGCTAATTATCTTGGACCTGAACTGCCGGATATTACGTCTGCACTTGTAAGCCTTATTTGTTTGGCCCTTTTCCTTAAAGTATGGCAGCCTAAGCGTATTTTCCGTTTTGAGCAGGAAACAACCGGACACCGCGAAGCAGCTGCTGCAGTAGAGGCAACCCGTTTTACAGGCGGACAGATTTTCAAAGCATGGTCACCTTTTATCGTTCTTACAATTATGGTAACCATTTGGAGCGTGAAACCGTTTAAAGATTTATTCGGCAAAACCGGTTCTCTTTCATCGCTCGTGTACAATATTCACGTACCATTCCTTGACAAGCTTGTGATTAAGGCACAGCCTATCGTAAACAAGCCTACTCCGTATGATGCGGTGCTTAAGTTAGATTTTGTTTCTGCAACGGGAACAGCCATTCTCATTGCGGCTATTATTAGTATGGTTATTCTTAAAATGAGTGCGAAAGACGGCGTAAAGACATTCAGGGAAACATTGTTCGAGCTTAAAATGCCAATCTTCTCGATTGCAATGGTACTTGGTTTTGCCTTTATCGCCAACTATTCCGGCCTGTCTTCTACACTTGGGCTTGCCCTGGCGGCAACGGGTGGATTGTTCCCATTCTTCTCGCCGTTCCTTGGCTGGCTCGGGGTGTTCCTGACAGGATCCGATACATCAAGCAATGCGTTGTTCTCTAACCTGCAGAACGTAACGGCACAGCAAATCGGTGTGAAAGAAACACTGCTTGTTGCCGCGAATACAACAGGCGGGGTTACAGGGAAAATGATTTCTCCTCAGTCGATTGCGGTTGCCTGCGCAGCCGTAGGGCTGGCAGGAAAGGAATCTGATCTGTTCCGCTTTACGGTCAAACATAGCTTGTTGTTTGCTACTGTTGTCGGGCTTATTACGTACATTCAGGCCTACCACCTAAGCTGGATGATTCCGTAACACCCAAAGCAGCCTTACCAAATTAAACATGTTCCTTGCAGCATTAGGGAGAGGTCATCGTGCAGTTTGCGGTGGTTCTCCCTCTTGCCGTTTACAACTACTATTTACCAGGAGGATAACATCATGAAAGTTTCTTTATTTATCACCTGTTTATCGGATGCCATTTATCCCCGTGTGGGCGAAGCGATGGCAAAATTGCTGGCCCGGCACGGTGTAAAGCTGCATTTCCCTGAAACACAAACGTGCTGCGGACAACCGGCCTTTAACAGCGGCTACTGGGATGAAGCCAGAGCCAGCGCGCAAACGCTGCTTGATGCTTTTGAAGACAGTGACTTTGTCGTGTCTCCTTCCGGTTCCTGCACAAGCATGATCCACCACTATTACCCGGATTTATTTAAAGATGATCCAGTTATGCTGGACAGGGTCCGCCGGTTTACTGAAAAAACATACGAATTTTCTCAGTTTCTTGTTAATGTTCTCGGTGTAACAGATATCGGGGCTTCGTTTCCGCACAAAGTCACGTACCATCCGTCCTGCCACGGCAGCCGCCTGCTCGGAATTAAGGATGAGCCGCGTGCCCTTCTCGCCAACATAAAGGGGCTTAAGTTTGTCGACCTGCCTTATGCGGAAGACTGCTGCGGGTTCGGCGGAACGTTTGCCGTGAAAATGGCCGACATCTCCGGCGCGATGGTAGAGGAAAAGGTGAACCATGTTCTCGAAACAGAAGCAGAAGTGCTCGTGGGAATGGATATGGGCTGCCTGATGAATATTTCCGGGCGCCTCCACTATGAAGGAAAGCCAGTGCGCGTGATGCATATTGCTGAGCTGCTGTATGAAGGAGTGAAACAGAGCGTATGAGTACATTTAACCCTACCACTACATTGAAAGAACGGGCTGAAATTTCCCTGAATGACGCCTTTTTGCGCAACGCCGTTAAATATACAACAGAAAAGCTGCGTACGGCCAAAAAGCTTGCTTCAGAAGAACAGGGGAATTGGGAAGAATGGCGCGAGAGAGCCCGCCAGATTCGCCTGCATACGATCGCAAACCTTGACTATTATCTTGCCCAGTTTATTGAAAATGCAAGGGCTGCCGGTGTCCATATTCATTTTGCTTCCACTGCGGAAGAAGCAGTAGAAATTACCATGAAAATCGCTGAAGCCAAGGGCGCCAAATCCGTTGTTAAATCGAAATCCATGGTGTCGGAAGAAATCCATATTAACCATACGCTTGAAGGAAAAGGAATAGAAACGGTGGAGAGCGACCTGGGCGAATACATTATCCAGCTGGCCGGGGAAACACCTTCCCACATCATTATTCCTGCCATTCATAAAAATAAGCAGCAGGTCGCTGACTTGTTTTCCGCGGAAGCGGGGGAAACGCTTCCGCCTGAAACGCAAGTTCTTGCCGGTTTTGCGCGTGCAAAGCTGCGCGAGAAATTCCTTGAGGCGGATATCGGAATGACCGGGTGTAATTTTGCGATTGCTGAAACCGGGTCCATGGTGCTGTTTTCTAATGAAGGAAATGCCCGTATGGTGAGCACGGTTCCCAAAACGCAAATTACGTACATGGGAATGGAGCGGATTATCCCTTCTCTGGACGATCTTGAAGTGATGGCAACGATGCTGCCGCGTTCTGCAACCGGGCAGAAGCTTACCGTATATATGTCCACGATTACAGGACCGCAGCGCACGGAAGACTCAGACGGACCGGAAGAGATGCATATTATTATTCTTGATAACGGGCGTTCCTCCCAGCTTGGCGATCCTGAATTCCAGGAAGTGCTGAACTGCATCCGCTGTGGCGCGTGCTTGAACGCATGTCCGGTATACCGCCATGTCGGCGGGCATACGTACGGATGGGTATACAGCGGTCCGATCGGTGCCGTGCTTACGCCAAGGCTCAATCAGGACGTGGAAAAATGGGGCGATGTTGCTTATGCATCCAGTCTGTGCGGGGCATGCCACGAAGCGTGCCCGGTAAAAATCCCGCTCCACGATATGCTCGTATATATCCGCCGCCAGAAAGTGGAGGAAGGCTATACGCCGAAATCTGAAAGAATGGCGTTTAAAGGATTTAAATATCTTATGTCTGACTACCGGCGTTTTAAACGTTCCATGAATCTTGGCAAGCTGGGACAAAAGGTCATTGTGCAGGATGGCGTCATCAAATCGAAACTTGGTCCGTTGAAGGGCTGGAACTCGTACCGCCATGCACCGAAGCTGGCGGATCAGTCATTCCGCGATTCCTGGAAGGCGCTCGATCATGATCTGAGCCGTGAAGTTGCCGAGATGGATCCGGAAGTTATGAAGCGCATGAAGGAGATTATGAAAAACCGGGGGGAGGAAAAGCGATGAATAAAAACAGCACAGACATCATCCGCCAGTTAGATGAACAAGCCGCAAAAAAGGAAGCGGATTTTCTTGACCATATTGCCAGCCGCTTGCAGCGCTCCCGCGTAACAAAAGCGCCGGATCATCCGTTCCGGGGGGCTCCTGCGTTCTGGAATTCCTATGAGCTGGATGGAGAGAAGCGGGTTGAATTGTTTATGGCGAATTGGAAGAACCTTGGAGGAGCGGTTGAGCGATTCCCAACCAAGGATGCGCTGCGATTGTATATTGCGGAATTTGCCCGGACGATGCAGGCCAAATATATGGTTCGGTTTGAACACCCGTTATTAGAAGAAATCGGGCTTGAGCCACACCTGCCCGGCGTAGAGATCACGGTTTGGAATAAAGATACGGATGAGAATTTAATGGCGAAGGCGGCAGGGGCTGATATTGGAATCGCCGTCGTAGATTATGGGATTGCCCATACCGGTACAGTCGTTGCTGTATCAGGGGAAAAGCAAGGGCGCTCTGTGAGCCTTCTGCCTACCGTTTTTATTGCCATTGTGCGGTCACACGATATAAAAACACGCATGGGGGAAGTTATGACGGATTTAGAGAAGCGATTTGGCCATAAGCTTCCGGCCGGGATTCATTTTATTACCGGCCCGAGCCGTTCCTCCGATATTGAAAATGATTTGACCATCGGTGTGCATGGACCCGGAATCGTGCATGCTCTTATATTGGATTAAGAAAAAGTGCCGAAGCGGTTTATAACTGCTCCGGCATTTTTTATACCTTGCAGCACATACTATGGTTGAGTGCTTTTACAAAATACGGATGGAGTGAACAAAATGAATCATTATCAACAGGCAGTTCAGGACTACAAAGATAGCATTGGCGAGTTTCAGCAAATCCAGCCGGAATTTACACGCGTATATAACGATTTTACAGGGGTATGTTTCTCGGACGGAGTGATTAAAGAGAAGGAAAAGCATTTAATTGCGCTCGGGATCAGCCTGGCTTCCCAGGATGAATACTGCATTTTATACCATACGATGGAGGCACTGCATAAGGGAGCTGCCCAGCAGGAAATCTACGAGACGCTCCAGGTTACGGCTGCGCTCCGTGGCGGTTCCGCCTTCTCCCAGGTTACCCTTGTTCGCAACGCGCTGGCTGAGTTTAAAAACCTCGTGCAGTGAATCGCTGGTGTTTTGTCTTCGGCCAAAGGGTGGTACATAAGCATAAGAGGACAAAAAGGAGGCAGGACAGATGAGTGATGATAAGAAAACGTCTGAAGATCTTCAGTGGAACCCCCTTGATACCCCGCAAATTGCCAATTCTGAAGAAGCGCAGAGGCGATTGGGACGCGGGGCCGAAATGCCTGGGGTTTATGAGGCTGACAGGGCGAGGACAGAGGATGGCGAAGAAGAAAAAACGACGGATGAACGATTGCAATCGATTAAGGAAAATATAAATAAAATCAAGCAGGGCATGCAGGAAGAGGTTGAAGAAGCCCGGCATGTGATGGACAACTTCAAAAATGTAAAAGGCAAAGACAACAGCCGATAGGTAAAAAAAGCAGAAGAAATGGGAGCACCGTTTCTTCTGCTTTTTTCATTCCTAGAGGGTTCTTCGCTTCATTTCATATTTGCGGAGGCGGTATTGAAGGCTCTGCCGGCTGATTCCAAGCACTTTTGCCGCTTTGGATACATTTCCAGAGTTTTTCTCAATGACCTTTTGGATGTAGTACCGCTCAAACTCGCCCACCTTCTCTTTTAGCTCTTGCGGTATGAAATTTTCACTGCTGTCAAACGACTGGAACAAAGAGACTGGATTCTCTTCTTCTTTTAATGTAGACTTGCGGCGCAGGTGGAGCGGCAGGTGTGAGTATTCAATGGCTTCCTCACCCATGATCACATTCATCGCACCTTCAATCACGTGCTCAAGTTCCCGCACATTACCGGGCCAGTCGTAGTTCAGGAAGAATTGAAGTACTTCCTCGCTGATTCTCTCCACGTTCATCTGAAACATCCGGTTATATTTCTTAATAAAGTGATTTACGAGTGCAATGATGTCCCGTTTTCTCTCCCGCAGAGGAGGAATAAAGAGGCTGACTACGCCAAGGCGGTAGTATAAGTCTTTACGCAGTCGATTTTCGGCAATCGCATCAATCGGGTCTTCGTTAATGGTCGCGATGATACGTACATCAATGTCGATGTCCTTCGTATCACCGATGCGACGGATTTTTCTTTCCTGAATTGCGCGGAGCAGCTTTGCCTGCAAATTCGGATGCAGGGAGTTAATCTCGTCAAGCAGGAGTGTTCCGCCCTTCGCCTGTTCAAACAGACCGGGGCGCTCAATCGCACCGGTAAAAGCGCCGCGCGCGGTACCAAACAGGATGCTTTCAATCAACGTATCAGGAAGGGCGGCGCAGTTTTGTGAGATGAAAGGAGCGGACGACCGGGCGCTGTCATTGTGAATGCTCTGGGCGAACAATTCTTTTCCTGTTCCTGTCTCCCCGACAATGAGGACAGACGAGGAGGTACGGGTTGCCCGCTTGGCGTTTTCAATAACTTCCTGAACAGCGCTGCTTTCCCCAATGATGCTGCCAAATGTGTAGCGGGTATCGCCTTTCTTTAAAATCGTCTCCCGCATCATGTGCTCTATCTTCGTCACGTCGTTGGCAATTTCGATTGCGCCGATAATGATATCGTTATCTTTAATTGGAAACGTATTGGTAACTGTAGTGATTTCTTTTCCTTTATCATTAAAGTAGGTTTGTTTTACATTTTTTTGTCGATGCTCCGTTTCGCAGTGCCTGGAGAAGGGTGCTGTTCTCATGCTCCGGGAAGGTAAATACATCGATAATGTTTTTTTGCAGAACACGATTTTTATCCATTGATTCAATCTCGGACATTTTCTGGTTATATATGATAGATACTCCGTTTTCGTCTACAACGTGGACGCCTTCATGCATCTGATCAAGCAAAATCTCGTATAATTTCAATAGTTGTCCGGTGTTGTTCGGTGTTTCATGATTATTATTCATAGGATCACCCCTGTACCGATTGTAATGAATTACAGGGGGGTGTGCAAATATTTTTTGCTCTATACATGCAAAAAAATTAAAATGCTAAATTTATTTGCATGTATAAACGAGAAAAAACGTCTAATTATGGTATTTTAAACTTGGCATCAAATTTGCAAGTGCAAAGAGGTATAGCAATGAAGTGCAGAAGAAATTAATCATCAGGGGGAAAGTGACTATGATTCCATACGCTCCAGAACCATTTACAAATTTCAATGATGAAAATAATATGCAAGCAATTAATAGAGCCCTCGAAAAAGTAATGGCTGAAATTGGCCAGGACTACCCGCTCATTATCGGCGGAGAGAAAATCGTTACAGATCAGAAGATTACTTCAATTAACCCTTCAGCAAAGGATGAAGTCATCGGACGCGTTTCCAGTGCAAGCCAGGAATTGGCTGACAAAGCAATGAACGCAGCCTATAATACATTCAAAACATGGTCTCGCGTACCGATGGAGCAGCGTGCCCGCTGCCTGTTTAAAGCGGCAGCCATTCTTCGCCGCCGCAAGCATGAATTCTCGGCATGGCTGATGGTGGAATCCGGAAAAAGCAGAGCAGAAGCAGACGCTGACACAGCGGAAGCCATCGACTTCATGGAGTACTATGCACGCCAGGCAATCGAACTTGCCGACCGCGGAAAACAGGTGCTCGTGTCTCTTCCGGGAGAAGACAATCACTTAGAATACATTCCACTCGGCGTGTCTCTTGTAATCCCGCCATGGAACTTCCCGCTTGCGATTGTAGCAGGAATGACGACAGCCGCGCTCGTTACTGGAAACACAGTCATCCTGAAGCCGGCGCCGCAAACGCCAATTATCGCTTATAAGCTTTATGAATTGCTTACAGAAGCTGGCGTTCCGGCAGGTGTCGTAAACTATCTACCAGGTGAGAATGCAGAAATTGGGGATTACCTCGTTGACCATAAATTAACACGCATTATTAATTTCACGGGCTCCCGCGCTGTAGGATTGCGCATTAACGAAAGGGCTTCGAAAACACAGGATGGACAAATCTGGATGAAGCGCGTCGTTTCCGAAATGGGTGGAAAAGATTGTATCGTCGTAGATAAAGACGCTGATCTTGAATTGGCAGCAGGCGCCATCGTAGCTTCTGCATTCGGTTTCTCCGGACAGAAATGTTCCGCAGCCTCCCGCGTTGCTGTTCACCAGGATGTATATGATGAGGTTGTAAACCGTGTAGCTGAACTTACAAAAGCGCTAACAGTCGGAGATGTACGTGACGCTTCTAACTATACAGGGCCGGTAATCGATGAAAAAGCGTATGAAAAAGTTTTATCCTATATTGAAATCGGTAAAGAAGAAGCAAAGCTTGTAGCTGGCGGAGAGAAAGTAGGAGAGAACGGATATTTCATCCAGCCTACCGTTTTCGCAGATGCGGATCCGAATTCCCGCATTATGCAAGACGAAATTTTCGGACCGGTTGTTGCTATCACTAAGGTTCGTGATTTCGACCATGCTATGGAAGTAGCGAATGGCACAGAATACGGCTTAACAGGATCGGTGTTCACGCGCAACCGCGAACATATCGAACGGGCAAGAGCCCGGTTCCACGTAGGCAACCTGTACTTCAACCGCAAATGCACGGGCGCCCTTGTAGGGGTTCATCCTTTTGGCGGATTTAACATGTCGGGTACAGATTCCAAAGCGGGCGGTCCTGACTACCTGCTGCTGTTCACCCAACCGAAACTATCGTCTGAATTGCTGTAAAACATGAAGAAGAGGGGGATTATGATGAATGGTTCAACATCTGTAAATAAAACGGAAGCGATCATTGAGAAAACAGAAAAGTACGGTGCACACAACTATCATCCGCTGCCAATCGTCATCTCAGAAGCAGAAGGTGTATGGGTAAAGGATCCGGAAGGCAACAAGTATATGGATATGTTGAGCGCATACTCCGCGCTCAACCAGGGCCATAGACACCCGAAAATTATTCAAGCGTTAAAAGACCAGGCGGACAAAGTAACGCTTACTTCCCGCGCGTTCCACAGCGACAAGCTTGGTGTATTTTATGAGAAAGTAGCTGCGCTGACAGGGAAAAACATGATCCTGCCTATGAACACAGGAGCGGAAGCGGTTGAAACCGCAGTTAAAGCTGTAAGACGCTGGGCGTACGACGTGAAGAAGGTTGCGGAAAACCAGGCGGAAATCATTGTTTGCGAAGGGAACTTCCACGGCCGCACAACAACGATTACGTCTTTCTCCTCCGATGAAAGCTACAAGCGCGGATTCGGTCCGTTTACACCTGGGTTTAAAATTATCCCTTACGGTGATTTGGAGGCTCTTAAGCAGGCGATTACGCCAAACACAGCAGCATTCATGATGGAGCCGATCCAGGGTGAAGCCGGGATCCTCATCCCGCCGCAAGGATTCATGAAGGCAGCCGCTGAGCTTTGTAAAGAAAACAACGTATTGTTCATCGCTGATGAAATTCAGACTGGCTTCGGAAGAACAGGTAAGGTTTTTGCATCTGACTGGGAAGACGTGAAGCCTGATATGTACATCATGGGTAAAGCGCTTGGCGGCGGTGTATTCCCAATCTCCGCTGTTGCAGCAAATAAAGAAATCCTTGGCGTATTTGAGCCGGGTTCCCACGGTTCTACCTTCGGTGGAAATCCGCTTGGCTGTGCGGTAGCCATTGCGGCGCTTGACGTCCTCAAAGAAGAAGAACTGGTAAAACGATCTGCGGAATTAGGAGAATATTTCAAGCAAAAGCTGCAGGAAATCAACAACCCTGCGATCCGTGAAGTGCGCGGACGCGGCCTGTTTATCGGGGTGGAATTAACGGAGAAAGCACGCCCGTATTGCGAACAGTTAAAGGAGCTTGGCCTTCTCTGCAAAGAAACGCATGAAACAACGATCCGCTTTGCTCCTCCGCTTGTTATTTCTAAAGAGGATTTAGATTGGGCTATTGAAAAAATCCGCCAGGTATTGCAAAAATAAAAATAGCGTTGTATGCTGGTGATAAAATGATTCATCGTACGCAATAGGTGCCTCGCTTAGAGGAGAATAGGGAAGGAAACACGCGGGCCCGCCACTGTAACCGGGGAGTTGCCGCAGCCACTGGAATACGTTCTGGGAAGGCTGCGGCGCACAATGAAGATCCGGAAGCCAGGAGACCTGCCTATTGTTGCAATCGTTTTGTTTGCGAGGAACAAACGAAACACCGAACCGGATATGGCAAGTCCAGGTCTTATTTGACCTGGGCTTTTTTGTGTTCCTTCCTTACGTACCTGATCATTTTCATAATCATAAAGAAAATGGAGGATAAAAGATGAACTACAGAAGCCCGATGATTGTAAGAATGAGCAAGCAAATTCAGGAACCTGACTATTTTATTATGGAAGAGGTCAGCAAAAAGGTAGACAATCTGACAAAGCCCCCCGGCAGTCTTGGCACTCTTGAAGAAATGGTTATCCGCCTTGCGGGTATCCAGCGCGTACAGGTGCCCTCCGTATCGAAAAGAGCGGTTGTTGTTATGTGCGGAGACCATGGGGTCGTGGAAGAAGGAGTTAGCGCTTTTCCTTCTGAGTTGACAGGGATGATGATGGAGAACTTTGCGCGTGGCGGGGCCGCGATTAACGCATTTTCCCGGCAGGTAAACGCCGGCGTCATCGTTGTTGATATTGGCAGTAAAGCCGAGACACCGGAAGGGATCCGCCCGCTAAAGGTAAAGGCGGGAACGAACAACATGGCTCAAGGTCCGGCAATGAGCCGGGAGGAAGCAATCGCTGCTATTGAGACGGGAATGAAAATTGCCGAAGAACTTGCAACAAACGGATATAAAGCGGTTGCGCTGGGGGATATGGGAATCGGAAACACGACACCGAGTGCCGCTATCACTGCTGCGATTACCGGAGCGCCTGTAGCTGAAATTACGGGAAAAGGAACAGGCATAGACGAAGAAAAACGGCAGGCGAAAGCCCGGATTATCGAACAATCGCTTAAGGTGAACGGGCTGGCTGCTGACTGGCGCGGGCAATTCGATGCCATCGACATTGTGGCAAAAGTAGGAGGCCTGGAAATCGCCGGGCTCGCCGGTGTTATTATAGGCGGTGCGGCGTGCGGGCTGGCAATTGTTATAGATGGGGTCATTGCGGGAGCGGCGGCTCTCATTGCGAGTGAATTGTTTGCTGAATCCCGAAACTACCTGTTTGCTTCCCACCTATCGGAAGAACCGGCTCAAATGGTGGCGCTGAACTATCTGGGGCTTGCTCCGGTGCTGCATCTTCGCATGCGACTCGGCGAAGGTTCGGGAGCGGTCCTCCTGTTTCCACTGCTTGATGCTTCTATTGCTATGCTTTGTGAGATGGCAACCTTCGCTGACATGGGATTGTAAAGCAATCCAAATAATAAAGGGGCTTCCGCTACCAATGGGGAAGCCCCTTTCAGGCTGGTGAGAAACGTCATTTCTTTTTGGTAATATTTTTAGCTATTACCAGACTCTCTTTCTAAAGTAAAATAGTATCATTCAGATAACTACTTTTAATGAGAGTAAATGAAAGAAGGAACTTAGATGAGCGATACACATTATCTTATTAATTTTCACGAAATAGACCCTGCGATGATTCCAAACTACTATGACTATGGATATGTGATTAATAGTATAAAAACGAAAATAGTTCAGGAGTTTGGTTTCGATTTTAAGCTGTACGCTGATGATGAGACATCAAATGAGATTTGGGAAGTACTGGAGGAAGACCTTCAGGCTAATCCAGATAAGGTACGCTTGCTTTCACATATATTCGATGGAATTGAAACCTCCACGATTTCTTCCAATGACAATGACAAAACGTTAGAACTTATCGTTAAACCAAGAATAACAAACGCATTTTATTACTATCCGGACTACCAGGTAGCTTTAGCCAGAACCCCTGTTTTTCAAAGCCACAGTGAAAACATCCATGATTTTATTCTAGCGAAAAATAATGAATGTTTAGTTGAATTTCTTCAGTATATTTTAAGAAGAAAACGAGAGTATATTAGAAACCATGTGACTGTATTTACAGACACTGCGGATGGCGTTGAAAGCAAAAAAGAGAAAATCACTACATTGGTAACACGAGATGAAGTTTTCTTAGAAGAACATTTAAAAAAAGAAATTTACCGTTCAATAGATGAGTTCTTCTCGGAGAGCGGTCAGTTTTTTAAAACATACAACATTCCTTATAAAAGGGGGATTCTCCTTCATGGGAAACCCGGAAATGGGAAAACAACTCTCGTTAAATCAATTGCCAATAGCATCACAGCTCCTGTGGCCTACTGGCAGATTACAGAGTATACATCCAGCTATTCCATCCAGGAAGTTTTCTCATCGGTAGCCAGAATGACACCGATGGTTCTAGTTATCGAAGACATTGATTCCATGCCCGAGGCAGCCCGATCCGTGTTTTTAAACACTCTCGATGGAGCCACTTCAAAAGAAGGAATTTTCTTAATTGGCACTACTAATTATCCTGAAAAGATAGACCCGGCCCTGATTAATCGAGCAGGCCGTTTTGATAGAGCCTATGAGATAAAATTGCCAACCAATGATCTGCGGTTCAGCTATTTACTGGAGAAAAAAATCGATCAATTTATGCCGTTGGAGGATGTAGAAAGGATCGTGAATGCAACGAAAGGTTTTTCATTTGCCCAGCTTAATGAATTATACACTTCGATTGCTTTACAATGGCATTATGAACATGAGGTACATATAGATAAGCTATGTTCAGAACTGCAATCTGCTAACAAAAAACAGATGAAACAAACATGGGACTCGGAACGTGACTTACATCATGTTGGCTTTAGAGTTTAGCCAATAAGACTTTCTATCAATAGATCCCCCAGCTATAGTGAAAAGCTGGGGGATTTTCTTGATGTTAATACAGCCTAATAGAGAGCCTTCCCCAACTTCCTCTAAAAGGTCAATATATTGACTTTTTGAGCAATCTTTTTTATGATAAATATCCAGTTAGTGACTTTTACGAGGTGAACATTCATGGCAGGAATGGATATCAGGGTTCAGGTTGTACTGGATATTTTTCGCGCATCCAATCTTCTCGCAAGAGCAGGCGGAAAAATGGCGGCGCAGGGAGGCCTGGCGAGCGCGCAGCAGTGGCTGATTTTGGGGGATATTGAAAGAAGGGAAGGTATTTCTTTAAAAGAACTGCGGCAAAGTACACTTGTAACAAAGCAAAATATTACAGGCATGGTGGAACGATTGCGGCAGGGTGGGTATATCACTACATATAACGATCCAAATGACAGGCGCGTGACCCGGGTTCGTCTGACAGAAGAAGGAAGGATCGTTTTGCAAATCCTGCGGCCGATTAGCCAGGCAAGCAATGGGGAAACATTCGGTGCCCTTAAACCGGAAGAGCTAAACCAGCTTGCTTCTTTGCTCGAACGGGTAATAGAAAGACTGGAGCAACAAGCAGCACAATTATAACAAAGGAGAAACGGAGAGAATGAAAACAAACAGACGCATTGTTACCATTGCTATGATGGTAGCAACTTTTTTGGCTGCAATCGAAGTCACGATTGTCAGCACAGCCATGCCAAGAATCGTGAGCGATCTCGGGGGCATCAAACTCATTAGCTGGGTGTTTGCCATCTATCTGCTTACTTCGACGGTAACAACACCTATCTACGGAAAGCTCGCGGACTTATTCGGCCGTAAAATTATTTTCACAATCGGCACAATTATATTTCTCATCGGTTCCATGCTGTGCGGGATGGCACAGTCGATGGATCAGCTCATCTGGTTCCGCGCGCTGCAGGGAATTGGCGCCGGTGCCGTGCTCCCGGTTACTTTTACGATCATCGGGGATATTTATTCCTTCGAGGAGCGTGCCAAAATTCAAGGGCTATTCAGCGCAATCTGGGGGATTGCCGGTATTGCTGGCCCTCTCGTCGGCGGGTTCTTTGTCGACGTTATATCGTGGCACTGGATTTTCTATATTAACGTCCCATTTGGTATTATCGCTATGATTATGGTGTGGGTGTCCTTGAAAGAAAACTTTGAGAAGCGGAAAAAGCATATTGATTATGCGGGTGCCGTTACGTTCACAATCGGGACGACCGCTCTGTTATATGCCCTTCTTACCGGGGGGGAGAATTATGCGTGGGATTCAACTATCATTCTCGGTCTTTTTGTCGCAGCGGCTGTGTTCCTGGCCTGGTTTACTTTTATTGAATTAAAATCTCCGGAACCGATGCTTCCGCTCAAATTGTTCAGCATCAGAGAGATTTCTATTTCCAACCTTGCTTCCTTCCTGGCGAGCGCGATTCTTATTGCCATTAACGCGTATTTGCCAATGTGGGTTCAGGGAATATATGGAGCCGGAGCGACAACCGCAGGTCTTACACTTGCGCCGATGTCTATCGGGTGGCCGATTGGTGCCGTTCTAAGCGGAAGAATGCTGATTAAAGGAGGCGCACGTAAGACCTCCCTCATTGGTGTCGTTGCCATCTTTATTGCATCCGTCTGGCTCTCCACGATTACGATGACAACATCCTATCTCGTTCTTGCTGCCATTATGTTCATCGCCGGCCTGGGCTTTGGTTTCTCGATTACAATCTTTACTGTCGTTGTGCAGTCTTCGGTAGACTGGAATTTACGGGGAGCGGCGACAGCTTCGAACTCGTTTGTCAGGACGCTGGGGCAAACGTTCGGGATCGCGATTTTCGGTACGTTGTTTAATAATGCGATTACAACGTACATGTCCGCGCACGCGCAGGAGCCGGGCATATCGAAGGGGGGAGACATGAACCGGCTGCTCAATCCTGAACAGGTAAAAGCGATGCCGGCCCATCTCGTCCAGGTCATGCGTGAAGGGCTTGCTTACGGCCTGCACCATATTTTCATTACCCTCTCTTTTATCGCAGCGGCTACGTTTATCGCAACGCTCTTGCTGCCAAAGCGGAAAGAAGGAGAACAGCCTGCCGGAAAGAGCGTATCGAATGCATAACTAGTTTTTTAGGAAGGAAAGCTATGTATAAAAAAAGCACCCTGAGATTTCAGGGTGTTTCTTTTTGCTCTTCTTCTTCCAGGCCCATAGAGAAACATATAACCGCAAAGGAAAAGAGACTAAATACTGTAATGAATATGAGCAAAAGAAACGGCCTGTCAGCCATAGCGCCCAGCATCGGACCCATAATTCCCGCCATAAAACCGCTGATTCCCCCGCTAATTACCGTTTGGGAATCACCGAGCATCCCAAATAAAACACCAATCAGAACGGCCACAAGTATATTGACGATAGTAATAATGGTATAAGCAGAAGGAAATTGATATGTGAGTGCAATGCCCGTCGCTGTTCCGAGAAGCCCGGTTACTGCCATGGTTATGTTCATTCCAATATGGCAGCCGATAATTTCGCGAAACCTCGTCAGAAAAAGGTAAGAACAGGCACCGGCAATGAGGTTAACTCCCAGCAGCAGCCAAAGAAACCAGGACATAATTTCTCTCCTCCTCTTTCATTTGTGGACAAAAAATAATGCTTTTAACCAGACCTTGCCCCATCACTTTTCTTGTTTTCCATCCATATTATATATATGATGAAACCTCATGAATGGTAAACCGCAAAAATTAAAAGGGAGGGGTAAATGTGATAGAAAAAATAGGAAGTTTTTTAGAGGGCACACATCGTTATATTAGGAGTAAAGCATCCGAAAAAGCCGGTATTCTCTCAAAATGTATGTGTGCCAGGGTAAAAGGAGAAGATACAAGGTGCAGATGCAAAGCAAGAGCCCGCAGAAGATGCAGATGCTAATTGTTTAAATAAAATATAAGCAAAAGAAAGAGCCATTTTATAGTGAATGGCTCTTTCTAATTAACCCTATAAGATATTGAATCTCGGATAACATGGATACGCTTTAAAATGGACGGCGAATTACGGTACAGCGACGAGCACCACGACGAATCAATTCTCGTGCGCGTTGTAAAGAAATGCGTACAAGTACCGCATTGTCTGTGCTATTCTCTACATCAAAAATGGAAAACGCGCGGCCTCTATCGATGAAGATACACTTGAACTCCACCTTAAGACCCGGAGTGGAACGTGGTCTTGTATTTCTAATAGGACATAGTTTTAATCCTCCACGAAGAAGTCGTCTAGCCTGGTCATTTGTAAGCCGAATAATAATAATTGGGTCGATTTCTACACCAGGAGCCTTCGCTTCAATCTCAGCCAATAAGAAAAAGCGTCCCTGATTTCTAATAATACACCTTGATCCGATTTCAACGGTACTTGATGCCATTTTCATGACCTCGTACGACCAACATATGAGAACAAGATAACCAGTGATATAGACAAATGCTTGATGTTATATAAAATAGGCTAAGGTAAAAGTTAATATTAAGAAGAAAATATAAGGAGAGGACCTCTATGTCTTATCGTCTTTTACAAGTGCTTACCGTTATTCTGCCCACCCTGTTAATCGGAGGGTTTGAATATATTCGCCATAAGTTCCTGCTTAATGACCTGTCTATGGAAACAGGAAATATGTATATTACTGTTCTTATGTTTATTCTTTCCTTTTTGTTCTCTTCCTGGGTGTTTCGCATTATCCGCACAACGAATGAGCGGCTGGCCCAGGAACAGGCAAGACGGGCTGTATATGAAGAGAGGGAGAGACTTGCCCGTGAGCTGCATGATGGGATTGCGCAGTCCCTTTTCTTCCTCAATATTAAACTCAAGCAAGGCCAGCTGGAGGATGCCTCCCGTGCGGTTTCAATGATTGATAACCACGTGCGCCAGGCGATTTTCAATCTTCGTTCTTCACCTGAAGAAGGGGATTCACTTCCCTCCCGGCTTACCAAGTGGCTTTCTGAATGGAGTTCATTAACAGGAATCGATGTGGAGGAAGAAATCGAGCTTCCTGCTAAATTGTTCACGCCAAAAGAGGAAGTGCAGATTTTCGCTATTATCCAGGAAGCGTTCGCTAATATCCGAAAGCATTCCGGAGCTTCCCGTGCAACCATTGAATTACAAGGAAAAGAAGACGGGTGGCAATTGAAGATTGCCGACAACGGCTGCGGGATTGATAGCACCGCGATATCTGCAAAAAAATACGGAATTTCGATGATGAAGGAACGAACAAAACAGTTAGGAGCAAGCTTCCACCTCTCTAAGCGGGAGACGTGCGGGACAGAATTAATTGTAACGAAGGAGCGGCAAAAATGAAGCAATATAGCGTCGTTATTGCGGATGACCATCCGCTGGCACGGGAAGGCATCCGAAGCGTATTGGAGGGGGACGAGTCCTTTATCATTGTAGGGGAAGCGGCAGATGGGCAGGAAGCCTTTGAGCTTTGCAGTGAGCTTCAGCCTGATTTGCTTCTTCTCGATATTCATATGCCCAGATTAAACGGACTGGAAGCGGTCCGGAAAATTAGAGGAGCCTATCCTCAAATCCATGTTGTCATGCTAACGGTTTCGGATGATGTAAAAGATCTATTTACCGCCATTCAATTTGGTGCGCAGGGATATTTGCTAAAAAATATGGAGCCGGATGACTGGATAGAGTATCTTCATGCTTTGCTTGGGGATGATACAGAAGTATCACGAGAAATAGCCAGTCGGCTATTATATCGTTTTCGTACGGGGAACATGTCGGATGAACCCGATCCGAATTCTTTGACACCAAGAGAACGCGAAATCCTTTCCTGGGTAGCGACAGGTGAGACGAATAAACAAATTGCCCATCGTCTTGTGATTGCGGAAAATACCGTAAAGAACCATATAAAAAATCTGCTGGAAAAACTTCACCTGGATAATCGTGTGCAACTGGCTGCTTATGCTGTTCGGCATGGTTTGACAGCGGAATAAATGGATACAGATGCTAAGATGACTCGTTCGAGCCATTTCCCTATTGTTATTACACATTTAAAATGTAAGGGTCGACTACCTTTTATATATTTCTTCAAAATAATGGTACAGCTTTGTTCATTACAGTAAAGGGGGAAGAATGAAAGCTTTAAAGAGATACAGAATAGGGTGGTTGAGCTTACTGCTGGTTTTTTGCCTGGGAACGACTCTCGCATCGGCTCATGCCGCCCTTTTACGTACAACACCATCGAACGGCGAGGTTCTAAAAAACAATCCGCATAAAATCGCTTTAGAGTTCAGTGAACCGCTCGAACCTGATTTAATTGGCCTGAAATTGTATGGCTGGAATGGCGAGGAAATTAGGATAAAAGGGCCGAAGCTTACACCGGGTAACGCTTCGCAGATGTACGCGGAAGTCCCTGGATTAAGTGAAGGTACTTATACGGTGGCGTGGAGTGTGGTATCAGAAGATGGACACCCGGTAAAAGGTTCATATTCTTTTTCCGTTGGTAAAATGACCCCAGGAAAAATACCGGCGCCTGGTGAGCATTCCTATAACGGGTTAACAGCACTTCTTATTGTTTTACGTTTTCTGGTTGAAGGTATCATCTTGCTCGGCGGAGGATTGTACTGGCTGGCCTGGTATGCAGCAAAGCGTGGTTTCCCTGCCTTTACGGATATTCTCGGCAAAGTTTGCTATTTCGGATGGGCCATCCTTCTGATTGGTTCGATAACCGAGTGGTTTGTTTATTCTGCTACCCTTCCGGGAGACAGCCTGCTTTCCTCTCTTCTTGCAGGAAGGTGGGAACTGATCGGGCAATCTTCCTTTGCTATGATGCTGCTCGTTCAGTTTGTGCTGCTGTTTCTTCTTGTCATTCCCGGCATGGTGGAGGGCTGGTATCTTTTTGTATGGACTCTTTTAATAAGCGCTTTCGCTTTGGGGGGACATGTGTGGGGAACTGAACCCGTATGGGCGGCTATAATGCTTCGCGTTCTGCATTTGCTTGCCATTTCAATCTGGCTCGGGGGATTGACGTACCTGGTGCTTCTGCTTAAGTGGGAGAAGAGAAGCGGTCGGGAAATAAACCGTGCCGCATTTCATTCCTTTTTTGTGCGAATGGCCCTGATTGCGGCCTGTGGGACTGCTGTTACGGGAGCAGGCATGGCAACAGTACAAACCGGCTGGTCGTTATTTGTACTGAATGAAGGAAGGACCTGGGGTGTTCTGCTGCTCCTAAAAGTCATTTTATTTTGTATGATGCTGGCGTTTGCTTTGAAGCAAACCTTGCACTGGGCAAAAGACGGGCATTCTTTATTAAGGGATAAGCTTAAATGGGAGTGGCTCATAGGGATTGTCATTATACTGGCCGGTGTATGGATGAGCCAGATTTCATATCCTCATGCCATAGATAACACAATAAATAACACGATACAAATTCTACAGGGGGGAACAAAAAAATGAAGATAAAAAAATGGATAGGCGCACTTACTCTAACGGGGGCGTTGCTGGCTTTTGCAGGCAGTGCCAGTGCACATGTCACCGTCTCGCCGAAAGAAGCAACTGCAGGCGGGTACGAGAAGTATACCGTACGCGTGCCGGTAGAGAAAGATAGCAATACAACAAAGGTAAGGGTAGAGTTTCCGCCAGGAGTAAAAGTAAGCACAGTCATGCCCGTACCAGGGTGGAAGTACGAATTCGAGAAAGATACAGAGGGCCGTTTTAAGGCACTCACCTGGACGACGACCGCTGAAGGCATTAAGCCCCACGAATTTATGGAGTTCTCCTTCAGTGGGAAAAACCCGGATCAGCCCGGCAAACTGGCGTGGAAAGCTTATCAAACGTATGCAGATAACTCGGTTGTAGAGTGGACAGGAGCAGAAGGCTCAGACAAACCAGCTTCGGTAACCACGTTGAAAGAAAAATCAAACCCAGGAGACAACCAGCATGGAGAAAAGCCGGGAGCGGCTGTAGAACCGGGAAACGAAAAGGCGGCAGCACCGGCAGCACCGGCGGCAGAAACGAAACAAGCATCAAGTAACACATTGCCGCTTATTTTATCAGGGCTTGCCCTCTTGTTATCTATCATTAGTCTTTTTCGTAAAAGAGCATCCAAATAATCAGGCAAGGAACAAAATATGAAATGAACGGGAAGGTATTGGCGTGAGGTAATCCAATACCTTTTTTTCTATTGTTAAAAATACCCTTCTGTGCTATAAAGTAATAATAATTTTCTGCCGCAATTTTTTGTTGATATACATAAATGGTAACGGGAAAAGGGAGTGAGAGAGTGAAAGCAATTATGCTGCAGGGAACCTCATCGGACGTTGGGAAAAGCGTACTCTGTACCGCACTATGCCGTATATTTTATGAGGATGGCTGGAAGGTAGCCCCCTTTAAATCGCAGAACATGGCGTTGAATTCCTATATTACAAAAGCGGGGGAAGAAATCGGGCGGGCACAGGGCGTGCAGGCGGAAGCGTGCCGGGTTGAAGCGACAGCCGATATGAATCCAATTTTGCTGAAGCCAAAAAAAGACATGGTGGCAGAAGTCATTGTGAGGGGAAAACATTACGCCGATATGGAGGCGAGTGCATATCGCAATGATTATGTACCAACCGCGCTTCCGATTTTGCGGGAGTCGCTGGAGCGGCTGGCCGAGGAATACGAGATCCTCGTCATGGAAGGGGCCGGCAGTCCGGCCGAAATCAACCTGAAGGATCGGGATATCGCCAATATGAGAGCGGCGCAGCTTGCAGATGCGCCTGTCCTCCTCGTGGCGGACATTGACCGGGGCGGCGTCTTCGCTTCCCTTGTCGGAACGCTGGCGCTGCTTGATGAGGAAGAGCGTGCCCGTGTGAAAGGATTTATTATTAATAAGTTTCGCGGTAAGTTTTCGATTCTGAAGCCAGGTCTTGACTGGCTGGAAGAGCACACGGGAATTCCGGTGCTCGGTGTGATTCCGTACGCGGATACAGGGATTGAGGCGGAGGATTCGCTTGCTCTATCCTCGCTCCAGCTAAAGAAACAGGATGAACAGCCGGATTCACTGCAGGTGCACGTGATTCGGCTGCCGCGTATCTCGAATTTTACAGATGCCGACCCATTGTATGATGAGCCGGGGCTGAATGTGCGGCTCGTCGCTTCGGCCGCCGAGTGGAAAAACCCCGACATTATCATTATCCCGGGTACGAAAAACACAATCGATGATTTAGAGTGGCTGGAGCAGACGGGTCTTGCAGCGCTGATTCAGGAATCCGCCCGGCGGGGAGCATACGTAGCAGGCATATGCGGAGGGTATCAAATGCTTGGCCAAACGCTTCACGACCCCGATAAAGTGGAATCGGACCGGGAAGAGAGCCGCGGGCTTGGCCTGCTGGCGATACATACGGCGTTTCAGGAAGGAAAGAGAACGATACGTGTGGCAGGAAAAGCAAGCGGTGCGGATTTTGCGAAAAACGAAGCGGTATCCGGCTATGAAATTCATCTGGGAAGAACGGAGAGAGAAGAAGGGGCCCTCCCGCTTCTTACGCTGGAGGACGGCCATACGGACGGAACGATTTCGCACGATGCGAAAGTATGGGGAACGTACCTGCACGGTATTTTTCATAACCGTTCTTTCACACGCGGGTGGTTAAACCAAATCCGCAGTGAGCGGGGCTTGCCGCTGCTCTCCATACAGGTGGAAAGTGAGTCGGCGCGCAGGGAAGCGAGCTATGCGGCCCTGGCTTCCCTTGTTAGAGAACACCTTGACATGGATAGAATGTATGAGATTGTTGGACTGGGCAAAAAGCAGGAAACGCATCGGTAGCTGAACTTTTTATATAGACGCGCACCCTGTTTTGAATTATGATTAAATAGATAAAAGTAAAATAACTTACAACAGCAGTGAAATGCGTTACGCATTTTTCAGGGAAGAACGGTGTAAATCCGTCGCGGTCCCGCCACTGTAAGAGACGAGCTGTTCACATCTGCCACTGGACAATCCGGGAAGGCGTGGAGAGCGTTTGAGTCTTGAGCCAGGACATCTGCCTGCTGTTACGAAAGACCATCCTACGCGGATATAGGACAGGTGTGCGGCTGTTTTTTACTGTGAAAGACCGGGATTCCCGTTCAAACATAGGAAAAGGACATCTCCTGCCTCCGGGTAGGGATGTCCTTTTTTCATTTTGGCCATTGTCTTGCGAGGAACAGGGAATGAGCAGCACATGGATAATTGCGTCGCACACAACCGGTTCAGGTTGCCGTAACGCTTATTATACGTGAGGGCGCTCTTTTCCGAAAAAGAGTGCCCTTTTTTAAATAGGGAAAAGGAGGAAAAAGATGGGGATTGAGTGGATTTCTTTTTCACTGTTTGCTGTTTTGATTGGCTTTCGCCATGGAATGGATTCCGATCATATCGCGGCGATTGTCGATATGGTCGGTACGGACGACAAGAACAAGAAAACGTGGAAGGCGGGCATTATGTATGGAATCGGGCACGGTGCCATCGTGTTTCTGATGGGCCTGCTGGCCATTTCCTTAGGCAAGCACCTCCCTGCATCTATAGCAGCAACCATGGAAACCCTTGTCGGCCTTTCCCTGCTTGTACTTGGGGCGGTTATGCTGGCGAGCATGCTTCGCAGACCGAAGGAGTACGTGTATGAAAGCCGCTGGGCTCTTGTGTTTCGCCTCATTTCACGCTGGTACAACCGGGTGGTCCACAAGAAAACAGAAGAAATGAGAATTACGGGAATTGGGATTGCCGGTGCTTTTATTATCGGCATCGTCCACGGTATTGGAGCGGAAACACCTACCCAGGTCATGATGCTTTCTCACAGCAGCGGAAGCGGAAATGTGGCGCTTGCTGTTATTCAATTACTGTTGTTTGTCAGCGGGCTTCTGTGTGCAACGTTTCTCGTAACCCTGTGCGCCAACTGGGGATTTATGCGGGCGAGGATGAGCCGCTCCTTTTATATTGTGCTTGGCAGCATAACGGCGCTCTATAGTATACTGCTTGGTTTTTCGATACTTACAGGATTTTAAAAAATAATGAGGTGAAAGCATGGCAGCACACAAAGGAAAAATTCTAGTCATCGGGTTCGGTCCCGGAAGCTTTGAACACATTACACAGCGGGCGCGGGAAGCCATCCAGGAAAGTGAAGTGGTCCTCGGTTATACGACGTATGTGGATTTAATCCGCGGGCTGTTAAGAGAAGGCCAGCAGGTGATTCAGGCTGGAATGACGGAAGAGGTCGGGCGTGCCCAGGAAGCCGTACGCCAGGCGGAACAGGGAAAGGTTGTCGGCGTCATCTCAAGCGGCGATGCGGGCGTATACGGCATGGCCGGCCTTGTATACGAGGTTTTGATGGAGCAGGGCTGGACGGAGAAGGACGGTATCTCCGTTGAAATCGTTCCGGGGATTTCTGCGATTAACTCCTGCGCTTCCCTGCTCGGTGCTCCGGTTATGCATGACGCCTGTACGATCAGCCTGAGTGATCATCTAACCCCGTGGGAGTTAATTGCCAGGCGGGTGGAAGCGGCAGGCCAGGCGGATTTTGTCATTGCCCTGTACAATCCAAAGAGCGGACGCCGTACCCGGCAAATTGAGGAAACACAAAGGATTCTGCTGCAATACCGTTCACCTGATACACCGGTAGGCCTGGTCAAAAGCGCATACCGTGACAGACAATCTGTTGTGATTACGGATCTGGCCCATATGCTGGAGCACGACATTGGCATGCTGACGACTGTGATTATCGGAAACAACTCAACAAGGCTGTATGACGGCAAGATGATTACACCGCGCGGCTACCAGCGTAAGTATACACTGGGCGCTGAAAAACAGGCGCTGGCGCCGCACCAGCGCCTTCGCGAAGAAAATGAGCCGTGGGCTCTGCATTCGGTCACGAACGAAGGTGCAGAACAACCCGTTTCTTCCCGTACTCTCGCAGAAGAAGCGCTTGGAAAACTCGGCATTGGAGTGGCGGTGAAGCCGCAGCCGATTTCACAGACGACTTTTAAACAGGAATCGATTTTTGAGTTTGCCGTCTCTCCAGGGGTGGCGAATAAGAAGCTGAACGCTTCTCAGATGCTCATTCTCGCCGAAGTCATCGGTGAGAAAGGAACGATAGAATACACGCCGCACCACCAGATTAACGTGAGCATCCCAACGAGTGAACCGGAGACGATTACACAAAAACTCCGGGAAGCAGGCTTGCTTGTTCTTCCTGTCGGCGACGTAATCAGCATTAAAGCGTGTGACTTTTGTGACGGGGAAAAAGTGGACGCGATCCCGTACGCAGAGAAGATTCAGGAAACGCTTGGCGGCCTGGCGGTGCCGAAGGAATTAAGAATCGGTATAAATGGCTGTGGGATGTCCTGTTACGGTGCGGTAACGGACGACATCGGATTAATTTATCGCAAAGGAAAATTTGATTTGTTCCTCGGTGCCAAGACAACGGGCCGCAATGCGCATGTCGCCCAGCCGGTAGCGGAGGGCATTGAACCGGAAGAAATTGTCGGACTGTTAGAGAAAATTATGCGAAAGTTTAAAGAAGAAGGACACCCGAATGAAAGGTTCCACAAGTTTTTTAAGCGCGTGAAAGAAATCGAAGGGTTCAGGCACCAGGACGCCCCGGTGCTGGTGGCGGTAGAAGCGGTATGCGGAGACTAGAAAAGCAGAAAAGGAGAGGGATGGAATGAAAGCAATCTTGTTTGTCGGACACGGCAGTAAAGACCCGCGGGGAAATGAGGAAATTCTCGCGTTCGTTGAGGGAATAAAGGATGAATTAGCCGTTCCTATTATTGAGACATGTTTCCTGGAATTTGCCAGCCCGGACATCGCCAGCGGAATTGATGCATGCATAAACAGAGGGGCAATGCACGTTATTCTCATCCCGATGATGCTCTTCCCGGCGGGGCATTCGAAAATCCACATTCCGGCGGCGATGGACAGTGCGAGAAAGCAGTATCCAGGTGTGGTATTTACATATGGAAGGCCCATCGGCATCCATGACGAAGTGTTTTCAATCCTGGAAACACGCCTGAATGAGGCCGGATTGAATACGAAGGATGAGTCGAATAAGACAGCCGTTCTCATCGCGGGACGCGGCAGCAGCGATGCGGATGCCAACAGCGATGTATATAAACTTTCCCGTATGCTGTGGGAACGCCTGAATGTGCGCTGGGTGGAAACGTGCTTTATCGGAGTGACCGACCCTTCGGTAGAGGAAGGAATTGAGCGATGCATTGCGCTTGGAGCAGAAAAAGTCATCATCATCCCTTATTTGCTCTTTACCGGAATTCTGATGAGCCGGATGGAAGAAAAGCTGGCGGCCTTCCGCACCAGCTACCCGGACCGTGAATTTGTCATGACAGAGTATTTTGGCTTCCATCCGGCGCTGCGCACGATTTTTCTCGACCGAGCAGCCGAGGCTTTGAATGATGAAGTGAAAATGAACTGTGATACGTGCCAGTACCGATTGTTTGCTGTGGAACATCTGCATCTTGAACACCACCACCATGATCACGATGACCACCATCATCATCACGGGCATGACCACGATCATGACCACGATCATGACCACGATCACCATCATCACGAGCATGTGGAAAAGGAGACGGTGTAGTGATGATTCTCGTTCTAGCCGGCACAAGTGACGCAAGGGAATTGGCATTGTCGATCCAGGCGGCGGAGTACGGGCTTCTTACAACGGTAGTGACGGACAGCGCAGCAAAAAGCATGCAGGAAGCAGGGCTCCCTGTCCGTGTAGGAAGAATGGACGCTGAAGAAATCAGCCAACTCATTTCTGAACAACATTTTACAGCCGTCGTAGACGCGAGCCACCCGTTTGCCGAAGAAGCTTCGCGCAATGCGCTCGAAGGAGCGAAGCGGGCAAATGTCCCGTACATCCGCTATGAGCGGGCATCCGTTCAGGAATCGGCCCACCCGCTCGTTACGACGGTGGACGACTATGCGGAAGCCGCTGAAGCGGCGGCACAGCACAAAGGAACTGTCATGCTGACGACTGGAAGCAAAACGCTTCAGGTTTTTACCGAGCGCCTGCTTGGCCTGCCTGATATACGGCTTGTGGCCCGGATGCTCCCGCGCAGGGACAATATGGAAAAGTGTGAGCAGCTTGGTGTCGAGCAGAAAAACATTGTCGCCATGCAGGGGCCTTTCTCCAAAGAGATGAACACCGCGCTCTACAAACAGTTTGACGTCACCCTTATGATTACGAAAGAAAGCGGAAAAGTCGGGTCGGTAGACGAGAAGCTAGAGGCGGCGATCGAGCTCGGCATTCCGACCCTTATGATTGCCAGACCGAAAGTGGAATATGGGGCTGTATTTTCTGATTTTGCGAACGTCGTCCAGGCACTGCACGAAAAAATAGGGGAGGGAAAAGTAAATGAACTTTCACACTGATTTTAAGCCGTTAACGGTTCAACCACAGGAGATTGAAGGGAAAAGCTTTGAAATCATTACAGAGGAACTCGGACCGCATCCTTTTACCGAAGAGCAGTACCCCGTTGTGCAGCGGGTCATTCACGCTTCAGCTGACTTTGACCTGGGACGGAGCCTTGTCTTCCACCCTGATGCCATTGAGGCAGGGATTCGCGCGATTCGAGAGGGTTGCAAAGTAGTAGCAGACGTGCAGATGGTGCAGGTCGGCATCAGCAAGCCCCGCATTGAAAAATTTGGGGGAAGCGTTCACGTCTACATCTCCGATCCGGACGTTATGGAAGAAGCGAAACGCTTAAATACAACGCGTGCGATTATCGCCACCCGAAAAGCAGTGAAAGAAGCAGATGGCGGCATTTTTGCCATCGGGAACGCGCCGACAGCGCTGCTTGAATTGATTCGTCTCGTTAAAGAAGGGCAGGCAAAGCCTGGCCTTGTCATTGGTGTGCCGGTTGGTTTTGTATCGGCGGCTGAATCGAAAGAAGAGCTCGCCAAGCTTGATATTCCGTTCATTACGAATATCGGCCGCAAAGGTGGAAGCCCTGTCGCTGTCGCCGCACTCAACGCTATCTCGATTATGGCTGAGAAGCGGGGATAACGATGGAGAAAGACCCGAAGCAGATGCGGCACGGGTACACAACCGGCTCAAACGCTACGGCGGCGACGAAAGCAGCTCTTCTATCTTTAATCCGGGAAGAGGAAGTGAAAGAAGTAGAAATCACGCTGCCCACCCGGGACAATGTCCGATTTACTATGGAAGAGGTTCAGTTTGACGGGGAAAGCGTGTCCGCCCACATTATTAAAGACGCAGGGGATGACCCGGACGCCACACATAAAGCGCTTATTGTATCCACGGTTAGCTGGAAGGATGAACCCGGAGTTGAGATTGACGGGGGCATTGGCGTTGGCCGTGTAACGAAGCCCGGGCTTCCCGTTCCGGTCGGCGAGGCCGCGATTAATCCGGTACCGCGTAAAATGATAGATGAAACAGCACGCTCCGTCCTGCACGAGTACGACATCGAAAAGGGAGTAAAGGTCATTATTTCGGTACCGGACGGGGAAGAAATTGCGAAGAAAACTCTGAACGCACGCCTCGGCATTATCGGGGGGATTTCGATTCTCGGAACGAGAGGGATCGTTGTTCCTTTTTCTACATCCGCCTATAAGGCGAGTATTGTGCAGGCGATTAAGGTGGCGGTGGAGTGCGGATGTGATCACCTGATTATTACGACGGGCGGACGAAGTGAGAACTTCGCCATGCAGCTGTACGAAGGCTACCCGGAGGAAGCGTTTATCGAAATGGGCGATTTCGTCGGCTTCACGCTGAAAATATGCAAAAACCACGGGATAAAGCGGATTACCCTTGTCGGGATGATGGGTAAATTCTCCAAGGTAGCGCAGGGTGTTATGATGGTCCACTCGAAAAGCGCTCCGATCGATTTCGGCTTTCTGGCGGCTGTGGCGAAAGAGGCGGGAGTTCCCGCACCTCTCCTCTCTGAAATAAGGGAGGCAAATACAGCCGCCCAGGTCGGAGATATGATGCATCAAAATGGATACTCTTCATTTTTTGAAAAGCTATGCCAGCATGTTTGTAACTCTAGTGTGCGTCAGGTCGGAGGAGGCGTTGATATCGAAACCGTCATCATTACGATGAAAAGTGAAATGCTGGGAAGGGAGAGAGTGGATTGCAGAGAACGATTAGAGTCATAGGGATCGGCGACAATGGAAAAGACAGCCTGCTCCCTCTATATAGGAAGTGGATTGAGGAAAGCGACCTGCTTGTAGGAGGGGAAAGACACCTCGGTTTCTTTCCTGATTATGAGGGGGAAACGCTGGCGATTAAAGGCGGCCTATCGGCTGTTGTGCAGCAAATCGAACAGACAGACAAAGACACGGTTGTGCTTGCGTCGGGAGACCCCCTGTTTTACGGAGTCGGCTCCTACCTGGCTAAAAAGCTCCCGGTTGAAATTTACCCGGGCATCAGCTCGATTCAGCAGGCGTTTGCCCTTATGAAGGAAAACTGGCACGACTGCGCATTTCTAAGTGTACACGGCCGCAGCATGAAAGGGCTTGTCCAGAAAGTCGACGGCATGGATAAAGTGTGCCTGCTGACAGATGAGGAGAACAATCCGGCGTCGATTGCCCGCTACCTGCTTTCCTTTGGTGTCAATGAATATAAAGCATTCATAGCTGAAAACCTCGGAGGAGCCGGCGAGAGAACGTCCTGGCTTTCCATCGAAGAAATGGCGGAACGAGAGTTTTCTCCCTTAAACCTTGTCATATTAAAGCGCACAGATGAATCTCCGTCCTGGCCGCTCGGCATACCTGATGAACAATTCGCGCAGCGAAAACCGGATAAGGGATTAATTACGAAAAAAGAAATCAGGGTGCTCAGCCTGGCAGCCCTGCAGCTGAAGCCGGACAGCACGGTGTGGGACATCGGGACATGCACCGGCTCCATGGCGATCGAAGCTGCACGGATTTGCCGCCAGGGCGCCGTTTTGCGATCGAAAAAAATGAGGCGGACCTGGAAAACTGCCGCGAGAATATGCGGCGCTTCCGCACCGACTTTATCGCCATTCATGGGAAAGCACCGGCAGGCCTGGAAGCGTTCGACGATCCGGATGCCGTGTTCATCGGCGGCAGTGGCGGTGAAATGAAAGATCTGCTCCACCTATGCTGCAGCCGGTTGAAAGCAGGAGGACGCATCGTGCTGAATGCAGCGACGATTGAAACGCTGTATGAGGCCATGCAGGCATTTGCGGCGGAAGGTTTTGTGACATCGGTTACGCTGGCACAAATCTCGCGCAGCAAACCTATTTTACATATGAACCGATTTGAAGGATTGAATCCTATTTATATCATAACGGCAAACCGTGAGGGGGAGTAAACAATGACAGCAGCAACAGGGACACTGTACGGAGTAGGTGTCGGACCGGGAGACCCCGAACTGATAACGGTGAAAGCATACCGGGTGATGAAGGAATCGCCGGTTATCGCGTATCCGCGAAAGCTCAAGGGAAGCAAGAGTTATGCCTATCTTATTGCTGAACAATACATTGATCAGCAGGAAAAGGAAATGCTGGGGCTTGTGTTCCCGATGACGAAAGAGAAAGACATCCTAGAGAGGGAATGGAATAACACCGTTCGGGAAGTGTACGACCGGCTCGCAGCCGGCAGTGATGTGGCTTTCATTACAGAAGGCGATCCGATGCTGTACAGCACATTCATTCATATGATGCGGCTCATGCAGGAGCAGCACCCGGAAATAAAAATCATTTCCATTCCCGGCATTTCTTCGATAAACGGCGTGGCTTCCCGCCTGGGTCTCCCGCTTGCGGACGGGGATGAGCATGTAGCCGTCATTCCGGCAACGGATAACCGCGAGGAGATGAAGGAAGCACTGCTGAACCACGATTGTGTCGTATTCATCAAGGTGGCAAAAGTCATCGATGTCATGATTGATGTGTTAAATGAACTTGGCCTGGCGGAGAAAGCTTCTGTCGTTACAAAAGTAACATCAGGCGAAGAGGTTGTATGGCCGAACGTAGCCGAATTGAAAGGTCTTGAGCTAGAGTACTTAACATTGATGGTGGTGAGAAAATGAAGGTATATATCATAGGAGCAGGTCCTGGAGATCCGGATTTAATTACGGTAAAAGGGCTGCGTTTGCTGCAAGAGGCCGATGTTGTGCTGTGGACGGATTCTCTCGTAAATGAGGAATTAGTAAATCGTGCCCGTGCTGGTGCCGAAGTTATAAAAACAGCCGGAATGACGCTTGAGGAAATGGTGGAAATTATGGCGGACCGGGTGCAGCAGGGCAAAATGGTTGCCCGTGTCCATACCGGGGATCCGGCGGTATACGGGGCGATTCTCGAGCAGATGGTTCTCTTAAAACAGCGCGGCGTGGAATATGAGATTGTTCCGGGCGTCAGCTCCGTGTTTGCATCGGCTGCAGCGCTTGGTGCTGAACTTACCGTACCTGATTTGACCCAGACGCTCATTTTAACACGGGCGGAGGGGCGTACGCCTGTACCGGAACGTGAGCAGCTAAAGGATTTGGCTTCCCACCATTGCACAATTGCCCTGTTCTTAAGTGCCACGCTTGTAAAAAAAGTAGTGGACGATTTCCTGGAAGCAGGCTGGAGTCCGGAAACTCCGGTCGCTGTCGTTTACCGGGCCAGCTGGCCTGATCAGAAAATTGTCCGCTCTACGCTTGAGCACCTTGCGGAAGATATGCGGGCGAACGGCATCCGTTCACAGGCAATGATTCTGGCCGGATGGGCGCTTGATCCGCACATTACCGATACTGACCAATTCCGCTCTAAATTGTACGATAAAGAGTTCACCCACAGATTCCGCCGGGGGATCCCGTCATGAACGAAGTGAAAAACAGCATGATCGAGCTGCAGGAGGGAGAAATCCCCTCTATCCGGCAGGCAGGCAGATATGCGATCGTTGCGATTACCCGCCATGGCGTTGAAAGGGCCCGTACGCTCTTTAACAAGTTTCCCGGTGCCGACCTGTACTACATGAGCAAGTTCGAACGCGGGGATGAAGCTGAGAAGGGAATTCAAATGTTTACAGGAACGGTGCGCCTGCTTTTTCCGGCGCTTTTTCCTGCTTATGATGGTATCATTGTATTTATTTCACTTGGCGCTGTCGTCCGGATGATTGCGCCCGTGTTAAAGGACAAGAAGGTCGATCCGGGCGTCGTGGTAGTGGATGACCGGGCGCAATTTGCCATCAGCGTCCTGTCTGGGCATCTCGGCGGGGCGAATGAACTGACGCAGGAAATAGCCGCTATCCTCGGGGCACAGCCCGTTATTACAACGGCTTCCGATGTGCAAAAAACAATTCCGGTCGATTTATTTGGCAGGCGGTTCGGCTGGGAATGGGATGCTGAATCGGAGAAGAAGCTGACGCCGGTAAGCGCGTCGGTTGTAAACGAAGAACACGTCGCCATTGTACAGGAATCAGGGGAGAAAGACTGGTGGATGCACGATACGCCGATGCCTGCTTCCTTGAAAGTCTATCCTTCGATCAACGAGGCGCTTCGCGCCGCCCCGAATGCGGCGCTTGTCGTTACACATCGTGTGCTGTCGCCTGAAGAAAGGCCGATTCTGAGCAATGGTGTGCTATACCGTCCGAAAGTCGTTGTCCTTGGAATGGGCTGCAACCGGGGGACGTCGGCAGAGGAAATCGAACAGGTCATCCATTCAACATTAGATGAACTTCAAATTTCGATTCAGAGCGTAAAAGCGATCTGCACAATCGATCTAAAGAAAGACGAAGCGGGACTTATCGAAGTTTGCGGCAAATACAAATGGGAGTTTGTTTGCTATACACCGGAAGAACTAAATGAAATCATGATAGAAGATCCGTCGGAAACGGTGTTTAAATATACGGGGGCTTACGGGGTAAGCGAGCCGGCGTGTAAACGATATGCAGGAACAAATACGCTTGAACTCGTAAAGAGAAAATCAGGCAATGTAACAATATCGGTCGGATTGATTTCCTACTAGAAGGAAGGGTGGTGTCCCCTTTTGGGAGATAGAAGAATTATTATCGCAGGAACGGGAAGCGGGGCAGGCAAAACGACCATTACACTGGGCTTAATGGCTGCCCTGCGGCAAAAGGGGCTCGTTGTTCAGGGATTTAAATGCGGTCCAGATTACATCGACCCGGCCTACCATACGGCCATTACCGGCAGGCCTTCCCGCAACCTGGACAGCTGGATGCTGCCCGAAGATACCGTGGGGGAAATTCTCCACCGGGGCAGCAGGGATGCGGATGTTTCGATTATAGAAGGCGTTATGGGGTTATATGACGGGAAAAGTCCGACAGAGGACACGGGCAGCACGGCTGAAATCAGCCTGCTCACCGGCACCCCGGTCATCCTCGTGCTCAACGTCCACAGCATGGCCCGCAGTGCGGCAGCTGTTGTCAAAGGGTTCCAGGCGCTCAATCCGGCTGTTCCCATCGTTGGGGTCATTGCCAATCACGCAGGCAGTGAGGGGCACGGCAAAATCATTAAGGCGGCTGTAGAGCAGGAATGCGGGATTCCTGTGCTCGGTACGATTGTACGGACGCCTGATATTGCGATTCCGGAACGGCATTTGGGGCTGCTTCCGGCTGTGGAACGGGGAGAACTTGATCCGTTGTTTGAGCGGATCGGCGAAATCGTTTCGCAAAGCATTGATTTAGACCGGATTATTGACCTGGCCGTCTCGCAGCCGCTTCCAGCGGTGCAGGCCCCCCTTTTCCGGGAAGCAGCGGGGAAACCGGTTGTTAAGCTTGCGGTAGCCAGGGATGCGGCCTTCAATTTTTATTACCCGGAAAATATCGAAATGCTGGAGGCAGGCGGTGCGGAATGCGTTTTCTTCAGCCCGCTGGCCGGGGAAACCGTACCGTATGACGCGGATGGCCTTTATATCGGCGGTGGCTTTCCTGAAGAATTTGCCGCCGTGCTTGCCGGTGCGCAGGAAAGCCGGGAATCGATACGCCAGGCGATTGAAAGAGGCATGCCCGCGTTTGCAGAGTGCGGCGGGTTTATGTATTTAACAGAAGAGATTGTCACAAGTGACGGACAGGGTTACCCGATGGTCGGCCTGATTCCGGGGCGGACCCGCATGCAGACGAAACGGGCAGCGCTCGGCTACAGAGAAGTGACGGGAATGGAAGGGAATTTTCTGCTTGGAGAGGGAGAAAGCGCCCGCGGCCACGAATTTCATTATTCCACATTCGAGCCGGGGGGCGGTATCGTTCCGGCCTATCAAACGAAGGGCAGGTTCGGGAGCAAGCAGGAAGGGGTGCTCATCCAAAACCTTGTGGCAGGCTATACGCACATCCATTTCGCCTCCCAGCCGCAATTTGTGAAACGCTGGATGGAAGCCTGCCTGTCTTTTAAAGAAAGCACAGTGCACAGGGATCGTGTATGAGTGATTTTTTGCTCCCTGTCATGCTAAACATACGGAATAAGAAGTGCATCGTGGTGGGCGGCGGGAAAGTAGCGGCAGGGAAAGTTTCCTCCCTGCTGGAAGCCGGAGCGCTTGTAACCGTAATAAGTCCGGCTGTTATTGAAGAGCTGCAAGAGCTTGCACATAGAAGCATCATTGTATGGGAAGAAAAGCGTTTTGAACCGGCTGATCTTGCTGGTGCGTTCCTCATTTTTGCCGCCACAAACGATGGAGAAGTCAATCTGTCTGTACGGAGGGCGGCTGCGCCCAATCAACTGGTCGCCCTTGCCGACAACCCTGCGGACAGTGCGTTTACGATGCCGTCTTACTTTCGGCGGGGCAAGCTTACGATTGCCGTTTCCACAAACGGGGCAAGCCCGGGACTGGCAAGGAAAATCAAGCAGGATCTCGGCAGCCGGTATGACGAGTGGTATGAAGCCTATATTGATTTTCTGGCGCAGGCCAGGGAGTCCGTACTGCGAACGGTGCCCTGCCAGGAAAGCCGCCGGATCATTTTTAAGCGGCTCTTAGGCGATGAATTTATGGAATATGCCCGGCGAAAAGACAGCGAGGGATTGCAGCGGCTGCAGGAGGATTTACTGGAACAGGTGAAAACGGATAGAGGGGGAGGCAGTGAAGGTTAACATGAAGACAGGAAAAGTATATCTGGTGGGGGCGGGACCCGGGGATGAGAAGCTTATTACCATTCGCGGAATGGAATGTTTGCAGGCCGCTGATGTCGTGGTTTATGACCGGCTGGCCAACCCGCGCCTCCTGAAATATGCAGGTCCGGACACGGAGTTTATTTACTGCGGCAAGCTGCCCAAACGGCACACCCTGCGCCAGGAATCAATTAATACGCTGCTTGTAGAAAAAGCTCTGGAAGGAAAGAGTGTTGTCCGCCTTAAAGGGGGAGACCCCGGGGTATTCGGCCGCGTTGGTGAGGAAGCCGCTGAGCTTGCGGCACATGGGGTTGAGTATGAAATTATTCCCGGTATCACCGCCGGCATCGCGGCGCCGATTTATGCAGGCATTCCTGTCACGCACCGCGAATACGGCACAACGTTTGCTATTGTCACAGGGCACGACAAATCGGCGGACGGCAAGCCTTCCCTTGACTGGGCTGCTCTTGCCGCCGGGGTGGATACGATCGCCTTTTATATGGGGATTGCGAATTTGCCCCATATTTGTGAACAGCTGATTGCGCACGGCCGCGCTCCGGAAACGCCGATTGCGCTTATCCGCTGGGGAACAATGGGCAGGCAGAAGACGCTGACAGGAACCCTTGCATCGATTGTGGAAGAAGTAGACAAGTCCGGCTTTTCCAATCCCGCTATCATTCTTGTCGGCGAAATCGTACGTTTGCGTGAAACGATCAGTTGGTTTGAAAAAAACCTCTGTTCGGGCAGCAAATTCTGCTGGCGCGCACGGGCGGGGAACCTGGCCGCCTTGCAGACATGCTAATGGATAGAGGAGCCGATGTCATCGAATATCCCGCTTTTTCTGTCCGCCCCCTCTACACAGGAGAAACGGATGCCGTGCTCGCATCGATTGCTGAGTATGATGAAATTCTCTTCACATCTCCCGAGAGTGTTGATTTCTTCTTTCAACGGCTGCGTGAACGGGAACTCGACATTCGTGCGGTACGGGCCCACTTCTACACGCTGTCCGAGCGGACAAAAAGAAAACTGTGGAGGATGGGTTTCTCGTCAGCCAATATAGAAGAGAAGTTATCCGGCGAAAGCGCGCTCATCATAGGTGAAAAAAACACGGTAAGCCGCTTGAATGCGTATGCACCGCCAGGAGGCAATTGCAAGGTTCTTGCTATCTATGAGAAAAAAGAAGCCGAAGAATACAGCAGGAATATGATCCGGCTGCTTGAAGAAGAAAAGGTGAATACCGTTGTTTTTCCAAGCGCCGCTTCGGTTCACACTCTAATAAGCTCCTTAACCGAAGCAGGAGTGAACCCGGCTTCTATTTTATGTGCTGTATGCATCGTCTGTATGGGGGAAAAAGCAGCAGCAGCGGTGGAGAAGGCAGGATACCGGATTAGCGGGCTGCCGGATTCCCCTTCACCTGAGGATTTGATACAGTATCTTCAGCGAAATACAGTAAGGATACGATAGAAACGGGGGATACGGCATGGGGAAACCGGATAAAAACAGAGGATTAACACTTGTATATACAGGAGATGGCAAGGGAAAAACAACGGCTGCACTCGGCCTCGCCGTACGTGCGGCCGGCCGCGGCAAACGTGTGCTTATTATTCAATTTATTAAGTCGCCGGAGCGGACATACGGCGAGAAAATCATATTCGATAAAATCGGCATCGAAATCTATCAGAAGGGCACCGGGTTTACCTGGCTGAAAACGCCCGAGGAGCATAGAGAAGCGTTGAAAACGGCCTGGGCTTTTACAAAAGAAAAGGTAACGAGCGGCGCTTATGATGTCGTTATCCTTGATGAATTGAACAATGCCCTGGCCATCAGCACATTTCCGATCGAAGACGTGCTTCCGCTCCAGGAGGTGCTTGAGTTGATCGAAAGCCGGCCGCACGGCATGCACATGGTCATTACCGGGCGCAGCGCCAGGCAGCAAATCATCGACAGGGCTGACCTTGTGACAGAAATGAAGCCGGTGAAGCACTACTATGAAGAAGGCATTCCGGCAGTACTGGGGATTGAAT
Source organism: Aneurinibacillus tyrosinisolvens (assembly GCF_001015055.1). Taxonomy (GTDB): domain Bacteria; phylum Bacillota; class Bacilli; order Aneurinibacillales; family Aneurinibacillaceae; genus Aneurinibacillus_A; species Aneurinibacillus_A tyrosinisolvens. Next base: position 159,689 of record NZ_BBWZ01000001.1, read on the forward strand.
TTTAAATGGGCCACATTGAAAAATTCGGGCATGGCGGCGATTTGCTGACAGCTTCTGCCGCGTTCGGCGTGGAAAAAGAGAAGCTTATCGACTTTAGCGCCAACATTAATCCGCTGGGCCCGCCGCCTCGCGTACTGGAGAGAATACAGGAAGAGATGAAACATATGGTCCACTATCCTGATCCGGCTCATCGTTCTCTCACTGCGCTGCTCGCCGCAAAATACGGCGTGGAAAAAGAAATGTTGATTGTGGGGAACGGGGCGGCGGAATGCATTTCGCTCGTCCTTCTTGCTTTTGCCCCGAAAAAAGTAGGGGTGATCTACCCGTCATTTCTGGAATATAAGCAGCTGGCGGAGGCGTTTGGCGCCTCTGTACACGGATGCACCGGACAGGCTGAGAAAGAATTTCTCCCTGACCCGGATGAGTTGTACCCGCTGTTTGAAGCTGTGGATATGGTGTTCATCGGCCACCCGAATAACCCAACCGGCATGATGTACGATACGGATGCCTGGTAAGGATGGCTGACTGGGCAGAACAATTGCATACCTATATGGTGGTAGATGAGGCGTTTCTTGATTTTTTGCCGCCGGACAGGCAGGTCACATTGATAGATCGACTTCACCGCTATTCCAGCGTCATCCTGCTTCGCTCTATGACGAAATTCTATGCGATACCTGGCTGCGCCTTGGCTTTAGTATCGCGCCTGCTTCATTGATCCAAAAGATGAAGCGAAAACAGGTGCCCTGGAGTGTAAACGGCCTGGCGCTTGCGGCAGGGGAAGCATGCTGTGCGGAGCCTGAATACGAAAGGAAGACACGGGAGCTGATTGCGGGGGAGCGTTCCTATTTATCCCGGCGTATTCGGGAAAGCTTTGGCTGGCACGTCTGGCCTGGACAGGCAAACTTTCTTCTCATCCGCCTTCATCCGCACCAGACCGCGGGAGAGCTCCAATTAAAACTTGGCAAAAAGGGGATTATGATTCGAAGCTGTGCCATGTATACCGGGTTAACCGAACGCGATTTTCGCATCGCTGTCCGGAGCCGGGAAGACAATGATCGGCTGCTGGACGCTCTGGCCGGCATCGCAGAAGAAGGAGAGGGCTGTTAAGTGAGCATTGTTTTTATTACAGGCGGGGTGCGATCGGGCAAGAGTGCCTTCGCTGAGAGACTGGCACGGGAGAAGGGGGATTCGGTCCTCTATATCGCAACGGGAGTCAATACGGATGCGGAGATGGAGCAGCGCATCCTCCTTCATCGAACAAGGCGCCCTGCCGCCTGGGGGCTGCTTGAGGTCCCTTATGATGTTCCCGGCTCCGTTTCACAGTATGAAGCCTATGACACTGTTTTGTTTGACTGCGTATCAACCTGGGTGACGAATTTGCTGCTCCGGGTTCCGGAGGAGAAATGGCGCGACAAACAGGTGACAGAACAAATCCTGCGGCAGGTAGAAGAATGGGTAGGAGCGCTCCGGTTTTATCCGGGGACGGTTGTCATCGTTTCCAGTGAAACAGGCCTGGGGGGGATCGCTATGTCACGCCTGGGCCGCTGGTTCCAGGACGTTCTCGGCGAAGCCAACCAGCACCTTGCAGAGCAGGCGGATGACGTATACGCCGTGCTGTCAGGAATCCCGGTAAAGCTGAAGGGGGCTTCGGCATGAATCCTCTGTTTCACGCGATTGCCTTCCTTACAAGAATTCCTGTTCCACGCCTGAGCGCAGAAACGAAAGACTGGGAGAAAAGCGTTGCTTACTACCCGGTTGTCGGTCTGCTCATCGGTACGATACTGTGGGGAGCTTTTTTGCTTGCGCAGTATGTGTTTCCCCTCCCGCTGGCGGCTGTTATTGTGCTATCGTTCTGGATTTTTATCACCGGCGGGCTTCATCTCGATGGGTGGATGGATCTGGCTGATGGACTGGGAAGCAGCCGGACAAGGGAACGGATTTTTGAAATTATGAAGGACAGCCGGGTGGGCGCCATGGGCGTTACAGCCGCGATTGTTTTATTTATGATAAAGGGAACGGCACTGTACGAAATCGCAGCGTCCCGTTCCTTTTTCTGGCTTATCCTTCCTCCTTTTATTGCAAGATTTTCTCTTGTTGCGGCTATCTGGTTCTGGCCTTATATTACAGAGAGGGGAATGGGGACGGGACTGCGCAGCGGATTGACAGGCTGGCTCGTTCTTGCCGGGTTTCTTTTCACAAGCATTTTTGCAATTTTTTTCTACGGATGGGCCGGTGGCGCGGTGCTTGCTGCCGCTTTTGTTACAGGGTGGCTGTTTCTGCGGAATGTCTCCCGCCGCCTTGGAGGGCTGACAGGGGACTGTTACGGCGCGCTCGTAGAGTGGATAGAATTGAATGTACTGCTGTTTATCGTGATCGCGGAGAGGTTTCTTGTATGAGATGGATCTGGGTACGGCACGGTGAAACCGAAGACAATATCCAGGGCCGGTACCTCGGCCATTATGATGCCCCACTGGCTCCTTCGGGGAGAGAGCAGGCTGCCGCCGCTTCTGAAACGCTGTCCGGTGAGCACATAACCCGGATTTATACGAGCGACTTACTTCGCTGTGTTGAAACCGCACATACAATAGGAAACAAACAGAGAATCAAGCCAGTTTTAACGAGTGCGCTGCGGGAACTGGATTTCGGAGAGTGGGACAGGAAGACGTATGATGAGATCATAAGAGAGAATAAAGTACATATTGAGAGATGGTATGGGAATCCATATGAAGTTTCTCCCCCCCAGGGAGAAACCTTATCCCAGTTGGGAGAGCGCCTGGACAACTGGCTGCACCGCCTGCAAAAAGAAATGCAGCCTGATGAAACGGCCCTGCTTGTCAGCCACGGCGGGCCGATTCGCTGGTTTCAGGCCGCCTGGCTGGAGGGGGATGGCAAACGGTTCTGGTATGTTCCGAATGTACGCCACGGAAAGATTTTGAAAGCAGAATGGCATGAACAGGCAGGCTGGGTACCTGTTCGTTAACTAGAGAGAAAAGAAAAACATGGAGAGGAAAGAGGAGAGGAATATGAAAGCTACCACAGGCATTGCCTGCCATACGTTTGGCGAGCTGCTGCAGGGCCAGTTGGAGGGGTCGCCCTTCCTTGTCTCACTCCCTGTAGCCAGCTATGTACGAGCGACGTTTTACCCCGGTTCCGGAGGAGAACTCGTTACTTCTCCCCAGAAGATTAAAGTACGGCGCATGATTCGCCGGATGGCGGAAAAATACGAAATTCCTATTCATGGCACGCTTTTGCTTGAACAGTCTCTCCCGGAAGGAAAAGGGTTTGCCACAAGCACAGCGGATATGGTGGCGGCATGCCGGGCTGTGGCAAGAGCGTATCATCTGCCTTTGCTTCCCGAGCATATTTCTTCCCTTCTCGTCTCCATTGAACCTACAGACGGAATTATGTATGAAGAGATTGTTGCCTATCGGCATCATAAAGGAGAGATGTTTGCTTCACTCGGTTCTCTTCCCCCGCTTACCATCGTAGGTATTGATAAGGGGGGCAAAGTAGATACCGTGTCCTTTAATAAGAACCGGATCGCCTATTCATATAAGGAAGAGAGGGAGTATGCCTTTCTTTTACAGAAACTTCAGGAAGCTTTTCGAATGGGAGATAGTGAGCTTATCGGACATATTTCCACCCGCAGCGCCGAAATGCACCAGAAGCACCTGGGCCATCCGTATTTCTCCGAGCTTGCTGCGCTTTGCCGGGAAATAAAAGGGCTTGGCGTTGTCATTGCGCACAGTGGAACGCTGGCAGGGATTCTGCTTGATGCACAATCTCCGGCCTGTAAACAGCAAACGGCAGATATTATGCAGAAAATTACGGATCGAACCCAGTCCACCTACGTATTCCAATGTGCCGGGAATGAAAAGAAGGTCACCGTATGACACAGCCGTTCCGCACGGGAAACATGCATCCATCCCTTGTCTGGCCGGATGTTTCTGTTCATTATAAAGGAGACCATCTGCTGTTCAAAACAACGGAGGTTTTGACGGTGTTCAGCAACGCGCTCTGGCAGGGTGGGATGGCGACCGCTTCCCATTTTGTAAACTGGAAAGTTCCTCTTAATTACCGTTCTGAGGACCCGGCTGACATGATGCACAGCCAGGTTGCTGCCTGGGGCTACCCTCCGGACGAAACGGTTGGGCTGCAAACAGCCGCAAAAATTACGCACGCTTCGATTGCTGAGGACGTGGGAGATAAGTTTCGGATGATTTGCTGTGCCACGGCGGGAACGAGAAACGGCGCGCGTGCCGGAAGGCAAAGAGAGACGTTTTCCGCTTACCGCTGCGGGACGATTAATGTTTTTCTCCTATTGGATGCGAACATGACCCCTTCAGCTATGGTAAACGGAATCGTCACGGCAACAGAGGCAAAAACGGCTGCTCTCCAGGATTTAAACATTCGGGAGGAATCCGGAGAACTGGCTACGGGAACGACGACGGATGCCGTCGTTCTGGCTGTAAGCCAGCGGCAGGAGTATGGCGTGCCGCACCAGTTTGCCGGGGCGGCGACAACGATTGGCAACGCGATCGGAAGGCTTGTGTATGAAACAGTGTACGAAGCGGTCGTTACCCAGGGAGAGGCGTAGCAAATGGAGCATGTAATGATTCTGTTGGCCGCTTATTTGCTTGACCTTCTTGTCGGGGACCCCCGCTGGCTGCCGCACCCTGTTGTGTATATGGGAAAATGCATTGCCTGGCTGGAGAAAAAAATCCGCAGGCAGAAATTCCGCGAAGATCAACTGAAAAGAATAGGGATCGTGTTCCCGCTTGTTTTGGTTGGAGGCAGCTTTCTGCTTGTTTGGCTTTTCCTTAAGGGGCTGGCTTTCATTCATCCGTGGCTGGCCTGGGCGGCGGAAGCCTGGCTCATCTCTACTACGATCGCCGCCAGGGGGCTGGGAGAGGCGGGAATGGAAATTTACCGGCATTTGAAGAAGGAAAAAGTAGAAAACGCCAGAAAAGCACTGGCCATGGTTGTCGGCAGAGACACCGAAGTTTTAAATGAACGGGAAATTTCCCGCGGAGCCGTGGAAACGGTAGCGGAAAACATTGTCGATGCCATTGTTTCCCCGCTGCTTTATGCGGCGCTTGGCGGCGCTCCGCTCGCGATGGCGTATCGCGCGGCGAATACGCTCGATTCTATGGTAGGGTATAAAAATGAACGGTACGCCAACCTGGGGTGGGCCTCCGCCCGTTTCGATGATGCCGTTAATTATATTCCCGCCCGGCTGGCCGCCATCGTCCTCGTTATTGTCAGCTGGATGATGCGGCTCGATTGGCGGAAGTGCTTTGCTGTCATTCGCCGGGACGCCCGCCTCCATCCGAGCCCGAACAGCGGGTTTACCGAAGCAGGTGTGGCGGGAGCCTGGGTATTCAACTCGGGGGCGTGAATTATTACCAGGGGATTGCCTCCAACAGAGCAAAAATGGGGGATGCGGCGCGCCCCATTCAAGCAAACGACATTAAAGAAACGGTGAGCATGATGCACCTTGTTTCGTTCTTATTCCTGCTTCTTTGTTTGCTTTTTCGCATGGCTGCCGAAGCCATCTAAACGAAATTCAGCAATAAAGAAAAGCGACTTTTTTCTGTGTCCCGCGTCAAATTAAACATAGAAAAGAAACGGCGAAAAGAGGTAACAGGAGGAGAATGATAGGTGGACAACAAGAATAAAATAGCTCGTCAGACGCGGCATAGCGGCGAGGAATCAACCGGTGCGAAAATTTACCGATTGCCTTATCCTGAAGTGAAGCGGAATAAAAAGCGTTCCTGGCGGACGTTCTTCCCGGCACGGAAGTGGATGAAGAAAGGACGGCAGATTTCTCTTATCGCGCTTACGGTCCTTGCTTTGCTCGGCGCAGGTGCATGGAGCGGCAAAACCTTTTTTAACTCTCCGGATGTTACAAGTCAGACCGTAGTGCAGGAGATTCATGATTTATCCTACCTGACGACAGCAGAAGCGGTTGTAACCACCACGCTCGAAGGCCAGGATGCGTACCAGTTTTACAATATGAAAGTACCGGGGACGGAGCGCTTCTTCCATATTGATGTGCCGGCCAAACTGCTTGTCGGCATTGATTTAACGAAGCTGACGCCATCCGATATTAGCATCGACGGAAGTAACAAGCAGATTACCGTTCTGCTGCCGCGCGCGGATTTTCTCCAGGAACCGAACATTGATATCGACAAAGTAAAGACGTTTTCAAGCCAGGAGGTTTTTCGGGAAAAGCTGACGCCTGAGGAACAGCAGCATCTGCTAACGCGGGCACGGGAACAGATTCGCGAGGAAGCTGCGGTGAGCGGGGTGCTGCAGGCTGCCGAGGATAGAGCGGTGAAGGTGCTGCAGCAGATCTACAAGCCGGTCGGATACCAGGTCAATGTAGCGTTTAAATAGCGAGAAACTAACACATTATAAGTTAAAAATAGAGGATAGACTTAAGCAGGTAGTTATCTGCTTTACCTATCCTTTTTTGTCCTATAAAAAGACCTCTTTTACCGCTACATATATCATCAAATATTTTTTGTTGGATCTTTTTGTAAAATTTTTTGCTTTTATTCAACTTGCTGCCATTACTTCTGTGTTTAATGCTTCGGGACGTGACGATGGGAATTTACTATTGTTTCTTACAAGTCCACATTTACTATTCTTAGAAGATTATTCTTGGTATATAAGAGACAATGTATTTAGGAAACGGAATGATCTTTTGGTATTTGGTAAATATAATTGGATGGTTCATAATTGGTTGGTTTATAGACTTCATAATCAAGATAATTAAGCATAAATAATACGATAGAAACCTTAAAAATATCTTTGGGGTTTCTTTTTAATTCTTTCTGTATTTATTTGTCCAACTATACTGCCCGTTGCAACCCTGCTCTATTCGTTGACTGACTATGTTTTATATAATTCTGCACGTCCATGGAAGACATCCTTTCTCAGAATAGCAATACGAACATATATTTACCTGAATCACTGGACACAAAAAAGCAGATACCGAAGCAAGAATTGTGGTGTCTGCTTTCGTTTATATGTTTAATGAATAGCCTTTGCTCTTCTTTCCTCATATGTCTTTTCATCATCTGTTCCAAATCCATAACCAGCATGGATAATGGAAGTAACAGGTGGACCTGGGGTTAAAGCGATTTTCCACTTACCATTTTCTTTAGCCACAACAATAATGAAATAATTCAATCCATTAATGCCACGTTTATTTTGTTTATGTACTTGGTAGTCAACAGTAATATAAAAAATTTTCATGTCTTCAAATTTACCTATATAATGCGAAGGTATATAAATTTGCCCATACTGAGAAGGTAACTCCCTCCATGCTACAAGTTTTGCTTTTTTGATATTGAGGAAACCAAGCTTCTTTTCTTGGTATTCCTTATCATTTATCTGTTGGGCAAGGTCTTTCCTACGTTCCTTAACCCAAAGTTGAGGAATGGCACTCCAGTTGTGTTGATTTAGAGTATCAATATATTTCTTGACCACAGTAAGTGCTGAACTCTCTTGTGCTTGGACGGAAATAGTAGTCATGAAGAGTAGCAATAACAGTAAAACGGATACATTTCTCCTTTGCATTGGCTATTTCTCCCTGCCATGTTTGCTGATAAGATAAATTATGATAGAATAAAAAAGGGATGGATAAATAAGGGATATGAGGAATAATTCATAATATGATAGGTAGCTTGTTTCACCGATATCATAATCTTTATCTTATCTTTCTAATGATATCTTCCGTCTCCATATTGGGAGAATGGAAACTTTCACCGTTCGACGACAACTTCAGATTCAGCTTTGGAGCATCCGTATTTTTCTTTATTTTGCTTTGGACCCGAAAGCTAAATCCTTTGCTTTGTGGAATGGTCGTGTGTGCTGCCGTTATTGCCTTTAGAACATTCATCGATTTTATTTTATTAATCCCCCATCCATCACCCGTAAATCACGTTCCTGCCGCTTGCTTTTACTTTTTCTTTTCCTTGCTATTCGTTGTGTTTCGTGTATCCAATATCAAAGACCGGCCAATACTGCTGGGTTTTGCTGGAGTTCTTCTGGATGTTTTATCAAATCTGTGCGAGCTCTTGGCAAGAACCTATTTGTTTGGTGCTGAACTGACTGTTATGAAGTTTAATATGATCGTGTTCATCGCTATTTTTCGCAGTTATTTCGTTATTGGGTTCTTTACTCTCCTTAAGCTACAGGAAGCCAAAGTGGAAGAAAGAAATCTGAGGAAAAAAAATGAACAAATCCTAATGCTGGTGTCCAACTTGTTTGAAGAAACGGTTCATGTGAAAAATTCTTTGAAAATTATGGAAGAAATTACGCTAAGAGGATACCAGATCTATCATTCTTTAAAAGAGGCTCGATGGCCTGATTCTAACTTAGATAAAGAGGTCAGTAACATCTTAACGTTAGTTGGCCAAATTCATGATTTTAAAAAAAATAACCAGCGTATTTATGCCGGACTTCAGAAGGTGATCAATCAAAAAGAAATAAGCGAATATATGAAAATCGACCAATTGGCTCAAATCGTCATCAATTCTAATCAGAAGTATGCTGAGATCCTTGGGAAAAGGATTGAATTCGAGACGGATGTTGAGCCAACGGATTATGAAGTATATGTTTATACGTTCTTATCCCTGGCGAATAATCTGGTCGCCAACGCGGTGGAAGCTATAATCGAAGAGGATTGCTCTTATATAAAGTTGTCGGTTTATAGGCAGCCTGAATCTTTAATAATTTCTGTAGAGGATAATGGCCCCGGCGTACCGGAACAAAAAAAAGAGATTATTTTTAACCCGGGTTATACCACAAAGTTTGACAGCACCGGATCTCCTTCTTCAGGAATCGGGTTAACGTTTGTACAACAAGTGGTCAAGAAATTGGGAGGCGACATAAAAGTGGAGCAACCGATCCTTGGAAGAGGCATACGTTTCGTTATCAACATCCCATATCCAGAGAACGAATTGATCAGGCGGACTAAAATATGAAGTTCTTCATAGCAGACGACGACGCATCTATAAGGCAGATTCTCCGTGACATTATCGAAGACAGCGGTCTGGGGGACATAGTCGGTGAATGCTGTGACGGGAATATAGAGAGTGAGGTGCTTTTTTCCAAAAAAGTTGAAATTTTACTTATCGACTTGATGATGCCGGGAAGGAGCGGAATTGAGGTTATCAGTCAGTTAAAAAGCCATGGGTTCCAGGGAGCGATCGTAGTGATCTCACACATCAATTCCAAAGAAATGATCTCAAGTGCTTATATGGAAGGTATAGAATACTACATAGTTAAGCCGATCAATAAAATTGAGGTTCTTTCTATCTTCAATAAACTACAAGAAAATTACAGGATAAAGATGGCCTTGAAGAATGTTCAGGATGCTCTGAATCTGGCCGGTAAATCTATAATGACCAAAGACAAGTCACGAGACAGGTTGGATGTTCTTCCTGCGGTGAAGTCAATCTTGCATGATCTCGGACTTGCCGGAGAACCGGGATATCACGATTTGATGGACATTATCCATGTTCTGTTAAATAAAGAACCGAGACGGGATGAATTCCCGAAGCTTAAGGAACTGTATGAGGAAGTGGCTCAAATGAAATGGAAGACTGGTTGTCCTTCGGAGCTTGCCAGAGAAATCAAGGCCTGTGAGCAGCGCGTCCGCAGGGCGCTAAGCCGGTCGCTGATGCATATTTCCTCCATTGGATCGGTAGATTACAGCAATCCGGTCTTCGAGAAGTATGCACATAAATTTTTTGATTTTCAACAAATACGCAGAGCCATGAGAGATATGCAGGACGACAGGTTGTCCCCTTCTTACCCGGTGAATGTCAAAAAATTCATTCAAGTACTGTATCTGGAAGTCCAAGAAAACCGCAACCTACCCACCGGTTAATGGAAGGACAGGCTCGGGGCTTTTATTTGCTTTAGACGAAAGACGCTAACCTTAACAGGAGGGCGTCTTTTTTCTTTTTTCATGAAGCAAATGACAATCTCACCCTAACTCTCGGTAAGTATTACTCACCGGTCATTCGAATAAGTCACCTTTTATCGGTTTATTCATTCTTATAGTCGAATACGTCTGTTATCGTCTTTTCGAATGCCTGTGCAATCTTGAAAGCGAGAATCAACGAAGGATTATACTTGCCTTTCTCGATATAAGCAATCGTCTGCCGGCTTACCCCTACACGATCCGCCAATTCCTGTTGCGTCCATCCTTTCTCTGCCCGGCATACGACAATACGATTCGCTAACAAAACGATCACCACCTATTCGGATTATAAACAATACCTTACATTTTGTAAATAAAACCTAACTTTATGTTAAAATACATTTTTCATTTATATTTTAATTGTAAGATTCTGTACTTTTGATTGTAATATTGTGTAGTTTTCGGTAGAAACAGGATTACAATTACTCTTGTTAGATGGCCATCTAATGTGTCCGTTCACATCTCGCAGCTCCTCATCTTGTAATGACGGAAAGCCTATGCGTTCTCTCTTTTATCTTTCGGCAAATTCGTACTCTGATTGCCATGTGATACTTTCAGAAAAAGGGTGAGATGATGAAAACTTTATTAAGTAACCGTGAAAAAGAGGTAGCCATTCTGATTGCCAAGGGTTATACAGATGTGGAAATTGCAAGAAAATTGTTCATCAGCAGACGAAGAGTGGGAGAAATTATTTTCGCTATCAAATCCAAATATCAAGTAGGTTCTCGAGTGAAAATCGGAATCATGGTTTATCATCAAGGCTGGCTTGATATTCAGGATATTATAGGGGCTAATGACCATGCGGAAAAAAGTACCGTATATTGAGCAAATGGAACATAGCGAATGCGGCGCAGCCTGCCTTGCTATGCTGCTCTGCTACCATGGTTACCATACCACCTTACCTGAGATTCGGGACGTGTTCGGCTCTTCCAAGAAAGGATTCTCTCTTCATGATCTGATCCGGATGGGCAGCTCGTTCGGACTTGCGGGAAAAGCTTACAAAGCGGAGCCTGCACAACTGAACGAGGCGTCCTTACCCTGCGTCCTGTTCTGGGAGAATAAGCACTATGTCATTTTAGAGCGGGTAGGTAAGAAGATGTATACGATTGTAGATCCCGCATTTGGAAGACGACAGATTGCATGGGACAAGCTTCCAAATCACTATTCCGGCTATCTATTGACCTTTCATCCGAACGAGCAGTTCAATACCCGGGAGAGGAAGTCGGGAAGCAATTTTCTGCTGTTCCATATCCTAAAGCAGAAGAACATTCTCGCCTGGATTGCTGTCGCTTCCCTTCTGCTGCAGGGCGTAGGATTTATCGTTCCTCAACTCACCAAGTGGATAATTGACCAGGTGATTGTTCCGGCCAATGCAAGCTACATTACAACCATCGGTCTGGGAGTTCTTGGTTTGTATATTTTCCACCAATGCTTCTCACTGCTTCGAAGCTATATGATTGCGCGATTACAAACAAAGATGGACTCTTCTCTCATGTCCGTGTTTATTACCAAACTATTCGATTTGCCCTATTATTTCTTTGAGAGCAGAACGAGTGGAGATCTGGTATTTCGGGCCAATTCCAACATTATGATCCGACAGATACTCTCCTCCCGGGTTATATCATTGGTTATCGATCTTGTGCTGATTTTCGGGTACGCCATCACGATGTTCTGTCTGCAGTGGCAGCTTAGCCTCTTAGTTATTACCTTAAGTATATTTGTAGTTGCCGCCTTGATGATCAGCAGCCAATGGATTAAGCGGCTATCCGATCAGAATATAGCAGTACAGTCCAAGACCCAAAGTTACTTAACGGAAAGCATTTATGGAATTTGCGACATCAAGGTGCTGGGGATTGAAAAGAAAATATTTAAGCATTGGCAGGGGTTGTTCCATGAACAGCTTGCCATAGCTCAAAGGCAGAGCATGCTATCTTCTTTTCTGGACACCTTCGGATCGGGGATCCAACTGATTACTCCGCTGACCCTGCTGTGGCTGGGTTCCGGTATGGTTCTCAATAAGGAGCTGACCCTCGGTGGGCTGCTGGGTTTTACTGCACTTGCCACCTCTTTCATTGTACCCATTCTTTCCATGAGCACAACCTATTCCCACTTTCTGATTCTGGGTTCCTATATTCAACGTCTGCAGGATGTGATGGACAGCAAGCCTGAGAACAAAAATGGGATAGGATTAGAGCAGCTAAAAGGAACAATCGAGCTGAAGAATGTATCTTTCCGGTATGATTCCTTCGGCAGCGACATCCTGTCTGATATTAATCTAACGATCAAATCGGGCGAAAAAGTGGCCATTGTTGGTGAATCCGGTTCCGGAAAAAGCACCTTATCCAAACTGCTGCTTGGCTTGTACTCCCCCTCAAAAGGGTGCATTCACTTTGACAATGTTCCTCTTGAACAGTTGGATCTCCAGTGGCTGCGCAGTCAAATGGGGGCCGTTCTTCAGGAAACCCGGCTGTTCCATGGGACGATATTGGAGAACATTCAGCATCTAGATGATAAGCTTTCCATCGAACAGGTGGCCGCGGCCGCACATGTTGCGGACATTCATGAGGAAATTCTCAAGCAGCCAATGAGCTATTTCACCATGATTTCGGAAGCGGGAAGCAACTTCTCAGGCGGTCAGCGGCAGCGGCTGCTGTTGGCCCGCGCTTTGGTCACACAGCCAAAAATTCTTATTCTTGATGAAGCAACCTCCGCACTGGATAATCTGTCGGAATCGAGAATTCAAGGGAATCTGCAAGAGCTTGAGTGTACCCAAATCATTGTGGCCCATAGGCTGAGTACAATTGTAGATGCCGACCGGATTGTCCTTTTGAAAAACGGTCGCATTCAGGAAATTGGGAACCACCAGGAACTCATGTCCAAACGAGGCGTTTACTACCATTTATACACTGTACAAGGGGAGAATGAGAATGAAGAGATGGTTATCTAAAGCAGCACTGGTTACCTTGTTAGCAGTAGGGAGTAGTTTAACTTTCTACCAGTCGTCGGAAGCTAAGAACACTTCTGCATATTTAATCGTTTTTCGGAACTCACAGATTCCAGCTGAGATTATCCATTTATTAAATGAACGCTATCCGCATCTAAAGACGACGGTTGTCCAAGAAATCGGGACCATCAAATTTGAGGAGACAGCGGATGGCGAAGCGGATAAAGTTATGGAGGAAATTAAACGTCAGTATGCGGGGAGCATTGAACAGACCGGACCTGAACAAAGGATGATGCTGCCTAAGCCGCCCGACGACACCAAGGTCTCCCCTGATCAATACATGCGGAAAGAAATGGCATTTCAAGACAACTCCATCTCCCAACTATCAGGTACGAATTTACAAAGAGCAGAATTCTACCAACAGTTCGGCTGGGATATCAAGAAAATAACCGGAGATGGCCAGAGCTTCTTTAAAGAGAAAGGAAGTCACCGGGTGAGAATTGCTGTTATTGACAGTGGGATTGACTTCAATCATCCTGATTTGAAAGCAAACATCGTATCAAAAGGCCGCTCGTTCATTCCTCAAGTAGATAATACGGAAGACCATCTTGGCCATGGAACGATGGCGGCTGGAACGATTGCGGCCAATGGCAAATTGCTCGGCGTAGGACCTGAACTGGGTATTATTCCTTACAAAGTCATGGAGAACTGGGAGGATGGCGCGGAATCGACATGGGTGACTCAAGCAATCATTCAGGCGACTAAGGATGGCGCGGATGTAATTAATGTCAGCCTGGGCACTTACAAATCCCTCCGCAACCGCGAGGACCGGGCTGTGGTAGAAGCTTATAGGAGGGCCGTTCAGTTCGCCTTTAGTAGAGGTGCCATTGTGGTAGCCAGTGCCGGCAACGAAGGCTTGGATTTAAGCAATCCGAAAGAAGTAGCGGAAAAACGCGGCTTCCCGGGAGACGCCCAAATGCATTTTCCTGGGGGGGGCGTACCGAATGTAATCAGTGTTTCCGCCACCAATAAGGCTGACCAGCTTGCATTCTATTCGAACTATGGCGAGCCTATCACCTTAACGGCACCCGGTGGAGATTATGGGCCTGACTATTTGACCCGAAAAATGATTGACCCCCGCTATATGGTATTGACACTGTATCCTACGAACCTAGAACTTCCCATATTGAATACTATACTTGGAATTCCAAATGGATATACGTTGAGTGCCGGTACCAGTCTTGCCGTTCCTAAAGTCACCGGGGCTGTTGGGGTGCTCATCGCCCATCAACAAGCCATAGGCAAAGGGCGTCTAAACCTGCGCATGATTAATAAGCTGCTAAAGGGAAGCGCGATTGATTTAGGCGTAAAAGGCAGTGATCCTACCTTCGGCTATGGCTTGGTCGATGTGAATAAAGCGCTGGATTTGCTGGACAGCCACAAGCTTGATGATGAGAACCAGAGACATGGCAAGGACCAAGAGAAGTAGGGTAGTTCCCAGACGGGTGAGGCCGCCCTATGAAAAATCTGCATCTTTGCGAAGTGCCTATAAAAGTAAAATTCATTTACAATGAACTTGCAAGACAAAATAACAAATTTTAGGAGGTAGTTGTAATGAATCGTTATCAAGTTCTGAGTGCATTGAAAGAGAATCATCCGGCAGGTGCTCCAATGGTGGAAGTTTCTGCAGAAGAATTGGCTCGTGTATATGGTGGCGGCGATGTTCAGGCCGAGACTACTCCGGTTTGTGCAGCAGCAGTGGCCAGCTCAGCAAATTGTGCGGCTGGCGCAGGATTAGTCGTAGGTGGAGCTATTTCTTACTTCTGGTGTTAAGTTAAGATAAGTTGTAATAATGCGTTCTTGATTTCAGGTTTACCTGTATGGTCTTAAAGTGTAAGAAATTAAAAATTACAGGAGGCAAGATGAGAATGAATCGTTATCAAGTTCTAAGTTCATTGCAAGAAAATCATCCTTCCGGTGCTAAAATGGTAGAGCTATCTTCCGAAGAGCTCGTACGAATTCACGGCGGTGGAGATGTAAAACCGGAAACGGTGCCTGTGTTCATTGCCAGTGTCGTGGCGGGTATGACTATCGTTAACTACATCAAAAATTAATCCAAGAGCTGAAGAAAACCATAGTGCTGATCGTACATAACACTATGGTTTTCTTCATTCCTAAAAGTCATACAGCTTGAAAATGGGGAGTGAATATATTAATGGAAATCAGTGCAACGGCATCCCGATCTATTTCAGATGAATTATATAAATCCTTAACCCTGAAGGAAAGAACTCAACTGATTCATGACTTGGACATTCGCACACAATTAACAAAGGAACAAATCGAACGACGTTTGAAGGAGTGGAAAGAGAAAGCTCTGCTAAGTGACCGTTCCTTGAATGAAAAGCTTCAGAAACAAGGAATAACAGAAGAGCTTTTTGCCAAAGTCTTAGAAGTTTCTCAAACTGATGAATGGACATATACATATGTATTGAGCAAAGAACAGAAGCCGGATTGGATGAAATCGCTGGATGAAGCCTTTCGTCTGCACCGGGAGCAACCCCTGGCGGAAATGGATCAGTTACATATCAGCTACGCCTTTCGTCCGTTTGTAATATGGGCAAGAACCAGGCTCAATCGATTTTATCAAGAAGTCTTACTGTCAGAAAGGGTGGATTGGAATCCCCTGCTTACTTCAATTCTTGAACACTTGGTTGCCGGGTTAACACAGATTGGGGCCAGAACCATCGTTCTGGAGATGTATGTTGCTAAACAATTGAATGAATTGGAAGGCGATTCACCCGAGCAGAGGTACGACTCCTTCGTAACAACCAAACTGCTGGATTATGAAGCTTTGGAATTTCTATACAAAGAATATCCCGTTCTTACACGTCTGCTCATGGTGCGTACCGAATTTTTCGTAAATGCAATCATAGAAGTGCTTACCCGATTTACTAGGGATTGGGAGCAAATTAAGGACCAATTACAGACATATGGTTCTCCTCTTACATCTTTATCCGCAGGGCTGGGGGATTCACATCAGCAAGGTCGGACGGTAATCAAATGTAAATTGGCATCGGGCCAGGAAATAATGTACAAGCCGAAATCGCTCTCTTTAGCCTATCATTTTAATCAATTATTGGCATGGTTTAACGGCAAAGGATTTAAGCCGGCTCTCAAGGGGCTTCGTATGATTGAGCGTGGGAATTATGCCTGGGAAGAATGCGTCATCCATCAAGGGTGCGATAAGAAAGAACAAATTGAGTACTATTACAAAAAGCTTGGCGGGCTGCTGGCTGTTCTTCATGTGGTGGGCGGAGCAGACTTTCATAGTGAAAATATCATCGCAGGCGGCGAGTTCCCGTTTCTGATCGATTTGGAGACCATTTTTCATCATGCTCCCCAACTGAACATTGAAGAAACAGCCGATGTAGAGACTAAATATAAAGTAGTTAATTCTGTGCTGGGCACCGGGCTGCTCCCGCATCTGTATTTTCGAACAGCAGATGGTCAGGGAATGGATATGGGTGGGATTAGCGCCAAAGAACAGGAGCTCCCTATGCCCGTTTTGCGGGTGGAAAACGAAGGAACGGACGAAATGTGCTTTGTACGCAAAAAGATCAAAACGGAAGTGAGCACACAGAATGTGCCAAAGCTGAACGCGCAAGCGGCAAATGCTGCTGAATATGTTGATTTTATAGTAGCAGGATTTAAAGAAGCGGCCCATATCATAATTAAGCATAAAAAAGAGTTCATCGGTGAAAAAGGTCCAATGGACAAATTCAAAGAAGATGTTATACGAATTATCGTACGTCCTACTCAATATTATATGAATTTCAATATGGAGGCCCAGCACCCGGACTATTTGAGAGATGCGAGAGATCGGGAGCAATTGTTGGACCGATTGTGGTTTACCATTCTGGATACTCGTCAAACTTTTTACGAACAGCAAGATTTGTTCGATGGGGATATTCCTTTTTTCACTACGAGTCCCGGAAGCACGGATTTGGTATCCAGTAGAGGGGAACGACTCCCCCAATTTTACGCCAAGCCGAGCTACGATATCGCAATAGACCGGATTACGAAGCTTACCGAGGAACATATCGATGAGCAAGCTGAATGGATCGAAGCTTCTGTTGTAAGCCAATTAAAACAAAATATAACTTTTGAACCCCGCGAAGTCTCGACGAAAGATTTAATAAAAGCCGATCACGCACTGTTTGTCGAGGAAGCGAAAAAGATTGGCTTCCGTCTTCTGGATAAGGCGGTGTATGGAAAGAAGGACGGCGCATCCTGGATTGGATTGGAAGCTAACTACCACGGGCAATGGCAGGTTTCGGCCGTGGAACGAGGATTGTACAACGGGCTCTCCGGTATAGGCCTGTTCCTGGCTTATCTGGCTCAAATGACCGGGGAGACGACATTTCGTAAGTTAGCTATAGAGACGGTAGAAACGATTATACAGGGCCGCATCTTTGTTAAAGATTTCGCGAGCGCATTCTATGGGAACGCATCAATTATTTATACGCTATCCCATTTTCTCGCTTTGTACGGCGAGCATCAGGACTGGCAATCCTACCTGGAGATGTCGATCGATAATATAGGCAAGAGTGTCGAGGACGATGGTTATTATGATCTTCTTGGGGGCGGAGCAGGAATTATTCAGGTCCTGCTAAATGCATACGAACAGTTTGGTTCGGAGCAGGCCCTCCTGATTGCCAGGGGTTACGGGGATCATTTACTGAAGAACAAGGTGGCCGTAAAGTATGGGGTCGGATGGAAGGCACCGGTAATGCAATCGTCGATGCTTGGAGGGTTTGCTCATGGAACAAGCGGGATTGCCTGGTCGCTGCTGCGGCTGCATCAGGCGACACGGAAGGAAGAATATTACGATACGGCGTTGTCGGCCATCCAATATGACCGAACTCTTTACGATAGTGAGAAAGGTAATTGGCTTGATTTGCGAGAAGAGCAACAGTCGGGTACATGTGCCGCTGCCTGGTGTCACGGGGCTGCAGGCATAGGCTTAAGCCGGCTGCTGTATAGATCCTATGTGAATGATCCTATAATGACCAGCGAGATTGAAACGGCGGTGACTACAACAGCCCGGAGCGGTATGGGTCGTAATCATGCGCTTTGTCATGGAGATTTGGGAAATGCCGAATTATTCCATATGGCTGGAACCTTGCTTGGACGAGCCGATTGGACTCAGCTTGCTCAGACCGTAGGGATGAGGGTCATTCAGGAAAAACAGGTGGAAGGCAAATACCGCACGGCAGCTCCCCGTTATATTGAAGTTCCGGGTCTGTTCCTCGGATTATCCGGGATCGGTTATCAATTATTGCGTTTGGCCCGCCCCGATCAAATCCCATCCGTGTTAACTTTGGAAAAAGCAGCAATAAAGTAGTCGATTTGCGGCAGTACGTAATATTACATTTACTGCCATTTTGTATTGTATTTATAACATTAAGTTAGTTTTTATTTACATTTTGTTATATATATCATATAGTTAGCTCGGGAGGTGATTTCCTTTTTTAATTCCGTCGTTAGTCCTCACTTATGAAATTGCCTAAGCATTCGAAAAGCCTTTGACAGATTTATTTGGCTATAAAGAGGAGGAAAATTAATGGATTATACTAAAATTATTGGTCTGATATTTATAGGGGTGGCAGCCTTTAGCGTCATTTACTACAACAACTTTCAGAAAAGCGCCGAAGGGAAAGACGAAAGAGGGATGTTAATTCAATATCAAACGTACAAATTTATGTTTCAGATTGTGTATTGCGGAGTTGGCATTTTGCTTGTTCTGAGAATGGTAAGAATCTTCTCGATCGAACAGCTGGAAAATTCCTTATATATTCTTCTTATTCTGACTTATATATTAGGTGCTTTTTACATCTATCGGAAAGGAAAATAATTTTATCATCCGAAGGAGTTGTTTTATGTGAAGCATCTCTTATTCCGCCCCTTACCTGTCTATGTAATTGTCATTCTTGCACTCACTTTGATTGCTTTCTATGTACCCGAGAAACGTGAGAAGATGATTCGCATCCTGCTAATGGTTCTAAGCGCCTTGCTGGCGCATATCATTCACGAACTTGGACACACCTTATTCGGTTTGGCAGCCGGGCTGAGGTTCATCGAATACACTGTAGGGTTTTTTACTGTAGATGCGTCCACTGGTAAACTGCGGTTTCTGGAAAATAAACAGTGGAAGAATATGGGTGGTCTTGTTAAATTTGTACCGACTTCGATGTCCATACAGGAAACAATGAAACAGTGGAAAATGCTAGTGATCGGGGGTCCGCTAACCAGCCTTGCCTTTGGTCTCGTTGCCCTTAACTTTAGTAGATTGCCCGTGGCCACGCACCTGGATTTTTTTCTGTTTATGGCTGGTTTGTTGAATTTAGGAATCGGTATTCTCACGCTGATTCCTAACCGCGGAGGAACGTATTATTCGGATGGATCGATTTTGCGGCTGCTGCAGCAGGGAGGAACCCGGTCGGAGCAGTATCTCCATTTTATTCTCCTGTCGCCTCACATCTATACTGCCGCCCCTCCTTCCCAGTGGCCCATAGCCTTAATTCGCCAAGCGGAAAACAGTCTCAGTGCATCACCAGGCTTCGATTCCCAGTCTGATGTGTTGTTGGAGGCTCAATTGCGAATGCAGCTATACTACTTTTACATAGATCGGGGAGATTTGGAACACGCCGCTGGACTGCTTTTGCCAATCGTTTATCGGCCTCGGGATCAACATAAATACCGGATCGAGCTGCAAAATATCGACAGTTTTTATATTACCCATCACTTTGTATTCGGAAATGAACCCAATGATTTGGATGTCGTTGCAGACCGGATTTCACCGAAAGAACCTTATTCGTATAACAAAACACAGGCCATTCGATTGGCCCGGCAGGGAAAATATGCGGAAGCGGGAAACGCTCTGAATAAAGCCGACCAAATGTATGAGAGCTGGTTTAAGCCGTTTGGATTTGGAAGGGTGGAAAGGATGCTTTTAAAGAAGATCAAACAGCATTTTGAACTTCATGTTAAAACCGGGGAGGGAACTTACCGATGGTAGATCTGCAGTTGGAGAACATAACCAAGCAGTTCGGCAGTAAAACGGCCGTCAACGGGATCGATATTCAAGTGTCTGAAGGGGAAATTTATGGACTGCTGGGCGGCAATGGTGCCGGCAAAACGACAACGATGCGGATGGTACTCGGCCTTATTTATCCGGATGATGGACGGATTCTTTGGAAAGGTAGAGAGAGTTCCAATGAATTGCAGCGGCTATTGGGCTATCTTCCGGAAGAGCGAGGCCTGTACCCGAAGGTAAAAGTGAGCGACCAGATCCTGTATCTGGCCGAACTGCGCGGGTTGAGCCGCAAGGAGGCCGACCGCAGTCTGAAGGCGTGGCTGGAACGTTTTGAGGTGCCTGAGTATTACAATCGAAAGGTGGAGGAGCTTTCCAAGGGTAACCAGCAGAAAATCCAATTCATAGCAGCGATTATACATAACCCCGACATTCTCATTCTCGATGAAGTATTCAGCGGACTGGATCCGGTTAATGTGGAGCTGCTGAAAAAGACGATTATCGATTTAAAGGAGCAAGGCAAGACCATTCTTTTCTCAAGCCATCGGATGGATCATGTGGAGGAGCTGTGTGAGAACATCTGTATTCTGCACAAATCTAATACCGTACTGAAAGGGAACCTCAAGCAGATCAAGCGGACGTTTCCGCGGGAGCGTGTCGTATTGGAAACGGAAGCGGACGTCTCGGGTCTGGAACACATTCCCGGTGTGCATTCTGTCAATCGACTTATGTCGTCCGGATACCAGATTGGCATTGCAAACGAGGAAACCGGTCAGGAAGTGCTGCGCGCCGCCATGAGCCAGACCGCTGTCATCCGTTTCCAAGTGATGGAGCCGACCCTGACGGAAATTTTTATTAAAAAGGTAGGGGATCGCAATGAATAGTTTTTTTGCTGTTATCCGCTTTACGTTTCTTAAACGCATCCGCTCTAGACCGTTCATTGTAATGACCATTATTATGATGCTGGTCATCAGTACAATGATTCATTTGCCGAATATCATTGACAAACTATCCTCGCACGAACCGACGAAGATCGGCGTTGTGGAAGAGAGGCTGGGTATCGCACGTAAGCTGGCCGATTATTTCAAGGCCCAGCAGAAGCCTGATATCGCTATTATTCCGCTTAAAGATGCCGGCAGCAACCAAGCCGATGAGCAGGCGGCAAGGGAGCAGATCCATAACAAAGCGATGACAGGATTCATCATGTTCACCAGCGATAACGAGAGAGAATTCCCTAGGGCGGTATACAAGAACAATGGTAATCGAGATTTCAACACTAAATTGATGCTGCAAACCGCCCTGCAGGCGGTGAAGACAGAATTTACTGTACGCGAGGCCGGTCTTACTCCCGATCAGCTAAATAAGCTGAACGCACCGGTGCAGTTGGACAGCGAACAGATTTCAATCAACGGCCAAGAGCAGTCGAAGACGGAGTCGCAAATGAAGATGGCATCCATACTCGTGTATGCGCTGCTGTTCCTTTTATATTTGTCGACGATTAGCTACGGCACCATGGTGGCCACCGAAATCACCTCGGAGAAAAGTTCTCGTGTCATGGAACTGCTCATTTCCAGTGTCTCCCCGCTTAAACAGATGTTTGGTAAGATCATAGGAATCTGTTTGCTCGGATTTGTGCAGATGTTTATATTCATCGGCACGGCTTTCGTAAACCTGAGCCTGCTGCAGAACCAGACAATGCTGGACAAGATGCATCTGAAGCTGAACGACATGCCGTTCGGTCTGCTCAGCTATTTTCTGATGTTCTATATTCTCGGGTACTTTATCTACGCGACCATGTTCGCCGCCGTCGGCTCACTTGTCAGCCGTACGGAAGAAGTTCAGCAGGCCATTATGCCGATGATGTTCCTAATCATGGGCGGGTTCATGATCGCCAGCTACGGTCTGCAACAGCCAAACTCAACGATCGTTGTCGCCGCCTCGTTCATTCCATTCTTCTCACCACTAATCATGTTCCTACGTATCGGCCTAGGCAGTCCTGCCCTCTGGGAAATCTGGCTGTCTATCGGCATTCTGGCCGCATCGATGTTCGCAATCGGCTGGCTCGCGTCGAGAATCTATCGTACCGGTGTGTTGATGTACGGCAAACGCCCCTCCTTCAAGGAACTTCGTAAGGCAATGGAGGCGTTTAAAGCTTAAATACTATTTGCGGAGAAATACCGATACGTCCCAAGTCCTCTTCTTGATTGAGGTCTGTTTTTTTAAAGTAGAGGAGAAAGCAGGCGGGCTACCGATTCGCTAATCCGGTGAGGCCACGGACGCTGCGAATATTCCTCCAGCGTCAGCTCCTTGCTCTCTGCTAAATCATTAATAAAGTCCTCTTCCAGTTTAAATACGGAATTACTATTATAAATAATAGCGTTAACCTCAAAATTATGTTGAAAACTCCGAATATCCATGTTTGCTGTCCCGATCGAAGCCACGACCCCATCAACAAGGAGAATCTTCGCATGGACAAAGCCGGGCTGGTATAAATAGAAACGGACACCGGCATCAAGCAGTTCCTGAAAATAGGAGCGGGATGCCCAGAAAACCGTATGATGGTCCGGCCTGCTCGGCAGAAGAATGCGTACGTCCAATCCGCTCAGCGAGGCTGTTTTAAGCGCCATCATAATCGAGTCGTCCGGTATAAAATACGGGGACGTGATATAAATCTTTTCCTGCGCTGTTGTAATAATAGAAAAGTACATCTGCCAGATAGATTCCCAGTCGGAGTCAGGTCCGCTGGATGCAATTTGAATCAGCTCCTCGCCTACCGTGCCGCGGATCGGCGGAAAGTACTGCGGCCCCTCAATATTTTCATTTGTTACGAAAAACCAGTCCTTCAAAAAGATGTTTTGCAGCAGATAGACGGCTTCTCCCTCCACCCGCATATGAGAGTCGCGCCAGAAACCGAAGCGAGTGCTCTTGCCCAGATACTCGTCTCCAATATTGAGGCCGCCCACAAAGCCGATTTTCCCATCAATGACAACGATTTTACGATGGTTGCGATAGTTCAGCTTATTGTTGAGGAAAGGAAGGATGACAGGGAAAAAACTAACAACCTTAACCCCGGCCTCCCGCAGTTCCACAATGTATTTTCTATCCAGCATCACACTGCCGACCCCGTCATAGATAACCCGTACAGCGACACCCTGCCGTGCTTTATCGATTAACACCTGCTTAAACTGATTGCCGGTCGTATCGTTCCGGATAATGTAGAACTGGAAATGAATATGCTCCCTTGCTTCCGATAAATCAAGCATCATCTGCCGGAAGGCTTCTCCCCCGTTCGTCAATATCCGGGTCGTGTTATTCAGAGTGAAAGGGGATTGGGATACATTCACCATTAAGTTTAGCAGCCGCCGCTTAGAAGCGAGGTGGGGATATTCCCAGAAATCGCTTTCTTCCCACATCGCCCTCGGTGTTGTCGCAAGCTTCTTCAGCACTTCCGCGTTGCTAATAAACTTATTGCGAAAGAGCTTCCGTTTCCTCACATTGCGCCCCAAAAGAAGGTAAAAGAAAAAACCGACAATGGGAAGGAAGTTAAGGATAATCAGCCATGCGACAGTACGGGATGGATTCCTGTTTTCCAGCACGATGAGGCAAGCGATGAGGAACACGGACAGTGAAAAAAGGAAGGTAAGATAGGGCTCAATCTCCCTCCATATGGTCGTGGCGTCGCCGTTCTGGACGTTTACGCCGGTAAAACCGGATTGAACTGCCATATTAAATAAAGTCCACGTCATCGTACACCAACCTTGCCTATGATATCATGTATGTATACTATTATATCCTGTATTGTTATGAAGGGTCCAATATTGTCCTGCAAGGACATGCATTTATATTGAAAGGAAGCTGCTTATGCTGCAACGGTATTTTACGGTTTCGCCATCGGGCCAGACGGAAATTGAAATTAACCGCTCGCGTTTTATTAGCCATGTGAAGCGGGTGGAAACACAGGAAGAGGCAGTTGCCTTTATCCAGGAAATCAAAAAAAAACACTGGGACGCTACACATAATTGTTCGGCTTATATTGTCGGAGAGCATGACCAGCATCAAAAAATGGATGACGACGGAGAGCCAAGCGGAACGGCGGGAAAGCCGATCCTTGAAGTCATTAAAAAGAGACAGCTAAAGGATACCGTCATTGTTGTAACAAGGTATTTCGGCGGGATTAAGCTTGGAGCCGGCGGGCTAATCCGCGCCTATGGAAAATCAGCCAGCGCGGGTATCAACGCTGCAGGCGTAGTTGAACGGATTCTCACGAGGGAGCACCACTTCTCATTCGATTACACGTTCCTTGGGAAGGTGGAGAATGAACTCCACTCACATGGATATCAGGTCGTAAATACCCAGTACCTCGATAAGGTGATTGTGACGGTAGGGAAGGAAGAAGGCGAAGAAGAGGGATTGAAAAACCTGATGGTCAATTTAACGAACGGTCAGACAGAATGGACCCCTGGTGAACTCGTATACATTGAAAAAGCGCAGGCAGGGAAGACGGAAAGCGATGACGAATGAGTAAGCCGAAACGTTCAGGCGGATGAGAAGTGAACAAAAATACAAAAAGTTTAATTGCCACGCTATTCTTTCATTTGATAAAATAGAAAGTGTTTTGGGAATCATAACTGTACTTTTATTCGGGAGGAGTGAAAGAACATGCTGATGAATATTCTCATGTTTTTGTTTACGATTTTAGTGGCGATCGGCTTTAGAAATGTACTAAAGAAAAAGAATAAATTTGCTATCGCCTGGGTTGGTGTTTCTTTAGCAGCGTGCTTGCTTGCCAGCGTACTCGTTGTAGCTACAGGGTTTGGAACTCCTTAAACAAGGGGAAAAATCAAAGCGTTTTTTTCATGCAGAGGGTTGTGCAGGTTGACGACCCTTTTTTACATTCAATGTAGAAAAAATTACAGTATAATGAGAGGGGAATTATAATGCAATATGTAGCTTCATTACCGATTATTGACCAGGAAAAAAATGCGGAGCACCGCCCTGCCCATCTGGACTATGTGAATAAGCTGTTTCTTGAGGGAAAGATAATGGCAGCAGGCCCGTTTACCGACGGAAAAGGCGGTATGGTGATTTATGTAGCGGATTCGTA
The DNA here is from genome assembly GCF_001015055.1 of Aneurinibacillus tyrosinisolvens. Taxonomy (GTDB): domain Bacteria; phylum Bacillota; class Bacilli; order Aneurinibacillales; family Aneurinibacillaceae; genus Aneurinibacillus_A; species Aneurinibacillus_A tyrosinisolvens. The sequence goes on from NZ_BBWZ01000001.1 coordinate 184,830, forward strand.
TGAAGAGGCAGTAGAGCTGGCGAAGAATGATCCGGCCGTGTTAACCGGCGCCCGCACATTTGAACTTCGCGAATGGAGCGCTCTATCGCTGCCGCTTAAATAAGGGAAACATGTACGTTATATTTTAAAGTGGGGAGGTCTCATCATTGGAAGTCATTAAAATTTCACCCCGCGGCTATTGCTATGGTGTCGTTGATGCGATGGTTCTGGCGCAGCAGACGGCAAAGAACTTTGATTTTCCGCGTCCCATTTATATTTTGGGGATGATTGTCCATAACAGCCACGTTGTAAAAGCCTTCGAAGACCAGGATATCATCACCCTGGACGGGGCGGACCGCATGGAGCTGCTTGAGAAGGTGGAAAAGGGAACGGTTATTTTTACCGCTCACGGTGTGTCACCAGAGGTGAAGGAAAGAGCGAGGGAAAAAGGGCTTACCGTCGTAGATGCAACCTGCCCTGATGTTACAAAAACACATGACTTAATCCGCGAGAAAGTAGCCAAAGGCTACCATGTAATTTATATCGGAAAGAAGGGCCATCCTGAGCCGGAGGGAGCCCTCGGCGTCGCACCTGACCATATTCACTTGATTGAAAACGAGGCGGATGTAGATGTCCTGGATTTGCCGCATGAGAAAATCATTGTCACGAACCAGACGACGATGAGCCAATGGGATATTAAACACATTATGAATCGTGTCATCAAGAAATATCCGCACTGCGAAATCCATAATGAAATTTGCATGGCGACCCAGATCAGGCAGGAAGCGGTGGCGGAGCAAGCCGGACAGGCGGATGTGCTTATTGTGGTCGGTGACCCGCGCAGCAACAACTCGAACCGTCTGGCACAGGTATCCGAAGAAATCGCAGAAGTGCCTGCCTACCGCATTTCTGATGTAAGCGAAATTAATTTGGACTGGTTACAAGGAAAAAACAAAGTGGCAGTGACCTCCGGCGCTTCTACACCTACACCGATAACGAAGGAAGTCATTGCTTTTCTTGAGCAGTATGAAGAGAACGATCCGAAGACGTGGGAAAAAGTACGTACAGTGAATCCGAAAAAAATTCTTCCTGTGTACAAGGGGTAAATCGCGAAAAAAGCAAACCTGTCGGGTTTGCTTTTTTCGTTGGAAAGTAGATATCGATTCAAGGCAGGAAAGGAGAGACACGATTGAGGAATGTATTCGGTTATGAGTCCGTTCGGATTAGCGGATTGTTCATGTTTATTTACTTTGCCCTTGGTTCACTGTACCCGCTGCTTTCCCATTATTTAAAAAGCATCGGGATGAGCGGCACACAGATTGGGCTCATTGTATCGGCAGGACCGATTGTAGCGATTGTGGCACAGCCGTTCTGGGGAATGCTCTGCGATAAGTTTAAGCTTTCGAAACAGATTTTAAGCGGGATTTTCCTGGGAGCTATGTGCGCCTCATTGCTGCTGCCGTTCGGCCATTATTTCCTGGCTTTTGTGTCTCTTTATGCATTGCTTCACTTTTTTCAAAGCGGCATTGTTCCCATATCCGACGGGTTGGCCCTCCATTATACGGCACGGACAGGGATTGAATTCGGGCGTGTCCGGCAGTGGGGAGCGATCGGGTTTGCTGTTGCTACGTTGATAGCCGGGCTGCTGGCGGAGAAATTCTCCCTGCAGGTTATTTTTTACCTGTATGCTTTTGCCCAGCTTTCCGGCTTTATCTTCCTGCAGGGCGTTGAGGCAGAGAAAAGCGTTTCATCTGTGAATATCTTCAAAGGGCTCACGCAGCTTATAAGAATTCCCCGGTACATGCTGTTTTTGCTCAGCGCCTTTCTTATTTTCGGCCCTATTAATGCGCACAACGTATATTTCGGTTTGCTCTACGAGAAGCTAGGCGGGCAGATCGCCGGCATAGGGTTTGCTTTTCTGCTGTTTGCAGGGAGCGAGGCGCCTTTTATGAAATGGTCAGGTTATTTTATCCGGCGCCTGGGACTTGAGAGAACGATTTTTCTTGCCGGTATTGTATCCTCACTGCGCTGGTTCTGGTATGGAAACAGCCCTTCACCGACGGCTGTGCTTATTATGTTCTTTATCCAGGGGTTATCTGTCGGGCTCTATCTATCATCAGCCGCCCAGTTTGTGAAGGAGAACACACCCGATTCACTGCGGGTAACGGCACTTTCGATTTATACTTCGATGGGTCTTGGCCTCGGCTCTATGGCGAGCAATCTGGCGGGAGGGATTATTGTGGACCGCTATGGAATTCTTATGACTTATACCTTTTTCGGGGTTCTTACGGCTGCAGGCCTTATTCCCCTTGCTATTGTTACATGGATTATCACAAAAAAAAGCAAGTTGACTGTATTACAATAATTTTCGAAAAACTACTTGCTGTATTATGACAGAACGTGTTATACTACAAATACCAAAAAACACGGGTGTGGAGGGGTTCTGTTATGATACAACATGTAGGTCGCCAGTTTCGTTTGTCCCGGGAGATGAAGCCGTTTATTGTGGAGGATGTTGACCATTTATTTTTCGCCTGTCGTTATGAGGGCTCGAATGAAGGCTTTGTGATTGAAAAGGATGCTTTCCATCGCCAGGTGCAGCGCGGCCGTATTGTGGCAGGACCGGCACAGCCGGCCATAGCAATGTAGGATAAATTAAATAAACGGGTAGAGTACAGGTCGCTTCGTACTCTGCCTTTTTTGTCGTTAAAGAAAGTATATGTTGCTTTAAAGTGTTAAAGGGAATTGCTATCATGGGACCGTGCGGTCCCAACGTCCAAGAAAAACATCGCGGGCGATGACGGCTCTTTTCTTTCCCCCCTGTGGAGCGTGTCGAACATAGGGCGAAAAAGACCGGCAATTGTCTCCATCATTGAGCTACCCAGATGTTTTGCCGGTCCGCCCGGCGTGAGACTAAGCGGCCGTCCAGCTTCCAGAAGGGGAAAGGACGAGCGGCATGCCCGCGATGTTTTTCTTACATTTGCTGGACACCTTCCCTATGAGCACCGCATACACTGTTCAAAAAGGTGATATGGATGGGAAAAAAGAGGGTGTACGAGGAAAACTGGCGGCAGCCGTGCAGCGAGGTGAAACAAGGACATGTGGCTGTACCTGAAGATTTTATTTCAATCCAGCAGTATGTTGACCTTGGCGGGAATCCGTGGCGCCTGAATCCTGTTGAAACGGCAAGGATGGTTGGTACTGCAAATCTGGGCTTTTCCCCCCGTGATATATTCACGCTTCGGGGCTATTACGTGGACTATGATTCAGGGCTAAATCATGCACTGGTTGACAGCGTGCATGCCCCGTGCCGGTTTTTGATTGAACTGTACCAGCCGGTACGCCAGGGGCCTAGAGGAATCTGGGCCGTTGAAAGAGTAACCCGCCTCAATCGATAAAAAAGGAAGGCACCTGTGGTGTCTTCCTTTTCCTTGTAATGAGGTTACGATGTTTTTCATTAGTTTATCTCGATTTCTCCCTTATACCCGATTTCAGGATGGCCGGGCGAGTCGGAGAAAAAGGTAAAGCTTCCTTTTTTATGCGCGGTAAATTGGATCGTTGTCATTTCGCCTTTTGTGAGATTGCGCGAAAAGATGAAATAATCGCCCAGTACAAAGTTATGCTGTTTGTCGTCTGTATTGTGGATAGCGAGCGATATAACATCCCCTTGCTTATAAGTCAGGCGGTTCGGTGTAAAACCATGGCTGGTAATCATGATCGTTTGAGACGCCCGTGCCTGTATTTGCGACGTTTTCTCATGATTCCATACGAACATGCCGATATTCAGTGCAGCAAGGAAAAGCGGAAGCATATACTTTGCTTTTTTCATTACCGGTTAGGACTCTCCGGACCGGCACCGGGCTGGGTTTTGCTGCGGAATTGTTCAGCAAGATTTATGCTAAACAGACGGTGAGTCGGAAAGAAATACACATACGGTTCGATTCGCCGATCCTCGGGTGTAATCTGATACAACCACATTTCGGGAGTCGTGGTCGTTCCCTCGTTCATCCTTACGTTATAATAAATCGTATCCCGGTATCCGTTCTTGTAGGCAAGAAGTGTCAGTTGCCCATGCAGCCTTGCAAGTGTCTCGGTAAATCTCGGGTCGCGTATTACGGGCGCGGGAAAAGCGGAAGTATAACCGTTTTTATCCGTTTTTGTCCGGTATCCGTTCTCCGCTACGACGACTTCAGCATCCGGCAGCGGTTTATTTGTTCTGCCGTCAATGACTCTTACCTGCAGCAGCGCCCACTTGTCCCATTTGTTATAGCCTGGAATGTCCTTACCGGGTTTAACATCCGGCTGCTTGGCAAGCGGATCATTGCTTTGGCGGTGGAACGTTTCATATTTGTATTCGGGCAACGCCCCTTTGTCCTTAGGTACAGCTTCTGCCTGCAAAGGCAGAGAGGAAATGACCAGTGACAACAGAACGACAGGCATCCACTTTTTCACTCGTTCTCCTCCTCTCATTGAAATTGAACCAGCTTTCTGTTTTCATAGTAGTACTGGAGAATTTGCAGCATGTTTCGGTTTTGGGTTTCCGCCAGATACTGGCTTCCGTGCTGGGCCATTTTTTGCGCGTTTCGGTACTGGGGGTTCGGGCTGTTCGGATACCCTGCACGGTAATTCAATTCAATGATTGTATTGTCGGGCTCGACGTAGGCCAGATTGATTGTCTCATCGAAGGCAGCGTTTGTCCGCGGCAGGTCCGTTCCTTCACGGAATACCTGGAAGTTAACTGTATTATCGACGGCAAACGTCTGGTTATCGATGGTCACAGGGTTCAGCGCATGGTACCAGGCGAACATTTTAATGGCCAGCGCACCGGCTTTCAGCGCTTCCGGTTCCCAACTGGGCAGCCACTCATTGGGAAGCACGTTGCGGATGTACGTTTCAAACGGATAATCCATGACATACAAAATCCGTCCGCGCGGGTTTGGTTCTCCTCCGGGCCGGCTTTCCCTTACAGCAATGCGAAGGCTGCCGGGTAAAGGAGTTTGCCCGACTTTGAATTCATTCTGGCGTTGCTGAGCCTTTGCCTCCGGACTACCAATGAAAATTTGTGTAATGATCCCAAGCGCCAGAAGGGCACAGACGATGTGGAACATGTATCGACGCATACAGCGTCTCCTCCTTTAATTAAAAATTTTTCGCTATCGATAGTATGGGAAAGATCCCAGAAATTGTTCCGTGTAATAATTGGTAAAAAAAATGGTATAATCCACCGTAATGGAAAGAGGGGCAAGAAGTGAAACTGCAAATTAGCAAAGCACTTTCAGTTGAAGAGATTGAACCGGACGATGCGGAAGGAATTTACGCCATTATCGATCGGAGCAGGGAGCATCTCCGGACTTATTTACCATGGGTGGATTTCAATCAGAGTGCCCGTGATGTGGCTGATTTTATAGCGGCCAGCAAGCAGCTGCAGGCGATCAAAAACGGCGGAAATTACGTAATTCGTTACGAGGGAGAAATCGCCGGCGTTATTGGCCTGCACCATATTGATTGGTCGAATCATCATACAAGCATTGGATATTGGCTTGCCGGGGAAATGCAGGGCCAAGGGATTATGACTGCCGCTGTGAGCGGACTAGTCGCCTATGTATTTGATGAATTGGGGCTAAACCGGGTGGAAATACGATGTGCGACAGACAATAAGAAAAGCCGCGCCATTCCGGAGCGGCTTGGATTTACATGGGAGGGAAGAATACGGGAAGGTGAGTGGATATACGATCACTATGTTGATCATGAGGTGTACGGGCTGCTCAAAAAAGAATGGCAAAAACATTAGTGGGTGTGGCCGCATCCGCATCCTGCGCCGCAGGAGGGTGCAATTTCCTCCAGGCGGCCAATCGGGAAGGCTTTCTCCTCAGTGGACGAGCTGAAGTGGCCCCACGCCATGACTCCATTCAAATAACGAACAAAAAACGGTTCATCATATCCAACAACAATATATTCCTGGCCGCTCGGATAATCATCCGGATTCAGCATATAAGAGCGTGCCATAAAAAACTTGGTTTCCAAAATAGAAGCCTCAGAGATATAGCCAGCCTGGTATTTGCGCATTCCTTCTGCGCGCAGCTTTTGCATTTCCGCTTGTAATTCTTCTCTCGACATCTCGCTATAACGAATCATATTGGCGACCTTCTTTCTTTAGTTAAATCATACATAATTATAACACAGCAAAAAAAGCCCGGTAATTCAGGTACCGGGCATTGTCAATTTTCCAATTGTAATATGAATTTGATGCAGCTCAATGTTCAGGTTGTTAATATACGTGTCATATACTCGCTGGCGGACTAACCGGGCGATGGCAGGAAGGTTGGCTTCCCTTGAAGCGATGAGGCCGATTTCAAATGATACGGTTGGCAAATCGGTTAAGGCAATTTGGATTTTCGTTACATTGGAAACTTCCGGAATATCACTGCAGCTCAGGATAATGAGCTTCTTAAGGACCGCTTCCGACACATGAATACGGCCAAAACCAAAGTCAGGCTGTACAATGGTTGTTTCGCCGATAATTTCTTTTTTGGGGGAGAAAATTTTCTTCCCCTGCGAAATAATACGCCGGAAGAAATCTTGTTCTACCTGGATATAAGGAATGGGTATGACGTGCTGGCCGGCTGTTTTTCTCGTATAGAGCGCCGCTTTGATCTCGCTTGATGAGCGCACCTCGTCGATTGCAATATAATGGTCGATCGGGCCAAGGCCGAGAGCGTCAGCGATCCGGTCCACCATTTTTCGCGATGTGCCGAGGAGGAGGATGCGTTTTATTTGATGATCATGTATTGATTCTCTAACAGCGGCGGCATGGGCCTCATCGAAGAAAATCGCCCGTTTGACCGCCTGAATCGTTGTTCGCTCATACTTTGCCGAGGTGCCGGCGATTTTCCTTCCTCTGTAAATGAGCAGCCCGTCATCGATAATGGCCGGAATGTTATGTTTGTGGGCAATTGCAAGTGCGTTTGTGCTTTTTCCAGTTCCGCTTGGTCCGTGTAGTGCAAAAACCTCCATGCCGTCTCTCCTTTATTTAACTGGAACCGGCCATCAAGAAGTCGGTAAGGACTGGGCTCCCATTTCTTCCGAACGTTCTGCCGCCCGTTTAATGCAGGCCCGCATCGCTTCCTGAAACTTATATTTCTCCAGCACTTCTATACCCGCAGCCGTTGTGCCGTTCGGGCTTGTAACCTGGTGCCGGAGTATGGACGGTTCCACGTCCTGTTTCTGCAGCATATGGGCAGCCCCAATAATCGTTTGTAGAATAAGGCGGCGCGCGACATCCGCATCCAAACCCATTTCACGCCCGGCGGCTTCCATTGCTTCTACAAGATAGTATACATAAGCAGGCCCGCTTCCGGAAAGCCCTGTTATGGCATGCAGTTCCTCTTCCTTTACCGTTTCTACGATTCCGATTGAACCGAAAATAGCAATGGCCAGGTCCATGTCATCCTCTGTAGCCGTCACGCCCGGTGCGATGGCTGTAGCAGATAGACCGACAGCAGCGGATGTATTTGGCATTGTTCGCACGACCGGTGCCGCATGGCCAAGCAGGGTAGAGATGTAGTCAGTACAAGTTCCGGCCAGTACGGAAATAAACAGCTGTTCAGGGTGGGTCCACTGGTTAATTTCAGCAACGGCGCGGGCAATGTCTTTCGGCTTGACAGCAAGAATGATAACATCTGCTTCACGTATCGCCCGTTCTCTCGTTGGAGTGGCAATGCCATAGCGGGAGGCAAGCTCCTGGATGCGGGCTTCATTTCCTCTGTTTAACGCACAAATCTGCCGTGAGTCGATTAACTTCTTATCCAGGAGGCCGGAAATCATCGCCTCAGCCATCGAGCCGGCGCCAAAAAAACAAATGTTTTTATTTTGCAGCATTGTAATTCTCCCCCTTATCGAATTTGGCCGTTTCCGTAAACAACATATTTGGAAGACGTAAGCGCGGGCAGCCCCATCGGGCCGCGTGCATGAAGCTTTTGCGTACTAATGCCGATTTCTGCCCCGAATCCGAATTCAAATCCGTCTGTAAACCGGGTCGAAGCGTTGTGATAGACAGCAGCGGAATCCACCCGCTGGAGGAACAGCCGCGCGTTTCGCTCCGATTCCGTTATAATGGCCTCTGAATGCTTTGTACTATAGCGGTTAATATGATGAATGGCTTCTTCGGTTGAATCCACAACAGCGACAGCCAGGGTGTAATCAAGAAATTCTGTTTTCCAATCCGCTTCCGTGGCCGGAATAATATCAACATCTTCTGAAAGCCGGCGGGTCCGTTCGCAGCCATGAATTTCTACGTTTTTGTTTTTTAATTCAGCAAGCAGAGAAGATAAATGAGCTTCTGCCCATTTTTCATGAACGAGCAAGGTTTCTGCCGCATTGCACACAGCAGGGCGCTGGGTCTTAGCATTCACTATGATTTGTGAGGCCATTTCCGGCCGGGCCGATTCATCGATATAAATGTGGCAGTTGCCTGCCCCGGTTTCAAGCACGGGAACGGAGGCATTCTCCACGACGGAACGGATGAGACCAGCGCCGCCGCGCGGGATTAAAACATCAATATACTCATTCATTCTCAGCATTTGATTGACTTCATCGCGGGTGCCTTCTTCAAGGAGCTGGATTGCATCTGCAGGGATGTGCGTTGTTTCCAGCGCCTGCCTGAGGACAGCAATAAGCATGCGGTTGGAATGAAGCGCCGAGGAACTTCCGCGCAGAAGCACGGCATTTCCAGTCTTAAGGCAAAGCCCCGCAGCATCTACGGTTACATTCGGACGAGCTTCGTAAATGATACCAATCACACCAAGAGGAACCCTCACCTTCGTGATTTTTAGCCCGTTCGGCCTTTCCCAGGCTTCGAGTGTTTCCCCGACCGGGTCAGGGAGGGAAACAACCTGCCTGAGGCCCTCCGCCATGTCTCTTATCCGATCCTGGTTCAGCGAGAGGCGGTCAATCATCGTGCCTGTGACGCCATTTTGTTCCGCCGCCTGAATATCCTGCGCGTTGGCCTCTATAATTTGCTTTGCTTCTTTCTCAAGCGCATCCGCCATCTGGAGGAGCGCTTCGTTTTTCTCCTCTGTCGTAAGGAAACTCGTTTGTGCCGCTGCTTCTCTTGCTTTTATTGCTTTCTCCAGCAGTGTCATTTTACTCCCTCCCCGGTATTATGCTCGATATATAGCGCCACCCAGTTGTCACGGTGGATAACTTCCGCCCGTTCGATTTTCAATATTTCCCTGCAGAATGCCGTCGATTTGCCTATGACCTGCTCTAACTGTCCGGATGAGTAATTGCTTTCACCCTTCCCGAGTAGACGGCCTGAGCCGTCGGTCACCTCAATGACATCCCCCGGTGAGAAATATCCACGCACCGTTTGGATACCCGAGGGAAGCAGGCTCTTTCCTCTATATAAAAGGGCACTTGCCGCTCCATCATCGATTTGAATTTGCCCGGAAGTTTCGGAATGGAAGGCAATCCACTGTTTGCGTGATCGAAGGGTTCCTTTTATATCGTTGCTAAAATAAGTACCTGCTCCGTCCCGCTTAAGAATGCGCAGGAGCTTTTCCGGACCATTCCCGGTGCCGACAAAGACGTCGATTCCGAGCGACATGGCCAGTTTGGCCGCATCGATTTTCGAGCGCATCCCGCCAGTGCCGACACGGCTGCCCGCACCGCCTGCCAGCGCTTCGATTTCCGGGGTGATCTCTTTAATCAAGCTAAACTTCTTTGCCCCCGGGTGCGTTCTCGGATCGGCTTCATACAATCCGTCTGTATCTGTTAAAATGATTAACCCGTCCGCATGAAGCAGCCCGGCTACAAGTGCAGAGAGCATATCGTTGTCACCAAACGTCAATTCATCAACGGAAACGGAATCATTTTCATTAATAATCGGCACGACACCGCGTTTCAGCAGCACGCTGAGCGCATTGTATGCATTGTTGTAGCGCTGCCGCTTGGAGAAGTCGTTTCGCGTGAGCAAAATTTGCGCGCCGATAAGGTTATGCCTGCGCAAGCAGTCGTTATAGGCCTGGATGAGCATCCCCTGCCCAACGGCCGCTGCCGCCTGCTTTCCCTCCAGGTTTACCGGGCGTGACGGGTAGCCGAGGGCTGTGAATCCGGCCGCAACTGCACCAGAAGAGACAAGGATGACTTCGTGTCCTGCCTCCCGGATCGCAGCCATAGCTTCCACATGCTCCTGCAGCCGTTCATGTGATAATCCTCCTGTGGGATTGGTTAATGAACTGCTGCCGATTTTAACGACGATCCGGTTTTTACGGTTGCTATCCATCCTGCATTCCACCTTTTTTATAACGTGTACGTAATCCATAAAAAAAATCTTCCATCCTTTATAGAAAAGGACGAAAGATTTTGCTTCCGCGGTACCACCTTCATTGACTCATCACGCCCAGGCGCAGACAAGTCCGCTTTTCTTATTTGATAACAGGGAAAGAGAACCCTGTCCAGGTTAATCCCTGGCATTCCGGGGTGGGTTCGGACAAACCGGGCGGCAAATCTCGCAGCTAAATGATTTGCTCTCTGGACGCTGGCCATTGTCGTACTGATCCCCATCAACATTTTTATAAGCCGTATTGTATTGTTTTTTATTATGCAGGGGCTTTACACAATTGTCAAGGTGTATGAAAAAACTTGCATAACTATAAAAGGAAGAAGAAAAGTAAAATAGATTCGGAATAGGTATTTTTGCAAAGCATTCTAGGAGGACATAAAGAGAGTGAAGACATCTTCATCCTACCGCTTTTTTATTTTGATTCTTGTTGTTACGGTTGCCGGCCTGAGCCAGGGGCTGCTCCTCCCGCTGCTTACGATCCTGCTGGAAAAAGCGGGCGTTCCTTCCGGAATGAATGGACTGAATGCCACAGCGCTTTATATCGGTATTTTTTTCGCTATGCTTGTTGTGGAGAAGCCGGTACGGAAGTTTGGATATAAACCGGCTATCCTAACAGGCATGGCGCTTGTTACTGCAGCGACCTTGCTTTTTCCGCTCTCGCAAAATCTTGTATTCTGGTTTGTGCTTCGCATTCTTGTCGGCATCGGTGACAGCGCGCTTCATTTCGCATCCCAGCTCTGGATTACATCGAGCAGTCCTGCGGCGAAACGCGGCCGGAATATTTCACTTTATGGTATGGCATATGCCATCGGTTTTAGCATCGGCCCTCTGGGCATCAATTTGCTTGATTTTGGCCTGTGGGTGCCGTTTGCAGTGGTCAGTGTTTTTTATTTGTTTGCTTTTCTTCTTATGTTAAGGCTTCCGCACGAGCTTCCTGTGAAAGAAGAGGGAGTGGAAGCATCGACAGGGAAGCGGTATACGCTTGCGATTCAAATGGCCTGGTTTGCGCTTATTCCGTCTTTTCTTTACGGATATATGGAATCATCAACAAATAGCAACTTTCCGGTGTACGGATTGCGCATGGGAATCGGCGAGAATTGGATATCCATTCTTCTGCCGGCCATTGGGATTGGAAGCTTGATTTTGCAGCTTCCTCTCGGGATGTTAAGCGATCGTATAGGAAGAAAACCTGTGCTTGTCGGGGCGGGAGTGATTGGTTCCCTTGCTTTTCTGGCGGTTCCTCTCATGGAAAATAACGTCTGGGGCATTCTCCTGCTCTTTGCTTTGGCCGGAGGGCTTATCGGCTCCTTTTATTCCCTGGGTCTTGCGTATGTCGCTGATTTGCTCCCGAAGCCGGTTTTGCCCGCTGCTAACGTGATAGCGTCCATTAATTTTAGTGTTGGAAGCATCGTTGGGCCGAATCTAGGAGGGCTCGGAATTCAATACGGCTCGCCGGGCAGCATGTTTTATTTCCTCGGGGGCGTATTTCTCTTGTTTTCTTTGCTCGGGTGCTTCTTTCAGCGGAAAAAACAGGAGACGGAAAAGGCATTAATTCATTTTACAAACTAACGGTTTTTTCTTACAATAGAAAGAATGAAGGTTATAGGGAAAGGGGCTCGGAACTTTGATTATTCAAGTAAAAGATTTGCACAAATATTTCGGCCAGCTTGAAGTGTTAAAAGGAATTGATTGCACGATTAGTGAAAAAGAAGTAGTGAGCGTCATCGGTCCTTCAGGTTCGGGGAAAAGTACATTTCTTCGCTGTTTAAACGGGCTTGAAGAATTGACAAGCGGACAGATTATTATTAATGGACACGATCTTTCCGATCCGAAAGTAAATATAAATCAAGTACGTACAGAAGTCGGGATGGTATTCCAGCGCTTCAATCTTTTTCCACATAAAACCGTTGTGGAAAATGTAATGTTGGCACCAATGAAGGTGTTGAAAGAAGACAAAGCAAAAACGCGTGCGAAAGCTCTGCAGCTTCTGGAAAAAGTAGGGCTGAAGGACAAGGCCGATGTGTATCCGGAGAAGCTGTCCGGCGGGCAGATGCAGCGGGTCGCTATCGCACGGGCGCTTGCGATGAACCCGAAAATTATGCTGTTTGACGAGCCGACATCGGCGCTTGATCCGGAACTGGTCGGCGAGGTGCTTGAAGTTATGAAGGAGCTGGCTAAAGAAGGGATGACCATGGTCGTCGTTACCCATGAAATGGGCTTTGCCCGTGATGTTTGTGACCGGGTTATCTTCATGGATCAGGGAATTATTATGGAAGAAGGAAAGCCGGAAGACGTGTTCACAAATCCGAAAAATGAGCGGACCAGGGAATTTCTTCGTAAGATCATTAACGTTCCGGAAGCTGCACAATAATAAAAAGCGAACTAGGAGAGGAAACTTTGATATATACCGGTTTTTTGCACGGGTTTGTCCACAACTATGAGAATCCGGTGCAGTATGTTTTGCCGCTTGGCGAAGACAACATCAACATGAATGATTGGGTTGGAAAAACGATTCGCATTGAATTCCTTGGGAAAATGGAATGTATCAACTGTGGCCGCAGCATTAAAAAGACATTTAACAGCGGGTACTGTTATCCGTGTTTTACGAGCCTTCCCGAAAATGATTTATGCATTGTGAAACCGCATGAATGCCATTTTGAGCAAGGGACATGTCGGGACCCCGAGTGGGGTGTGGCACATTGTATGATTCCTCATTACGTATATCTCGCAGTCAGCAGCGGGGTTAAGGTAGGATTAACGCGCAAAAACAACCAGATGAAACGTTGGGTCGACCAGGGGGCGGTTCGTGCCATTCCAATCGCCGAAGTTCCGACGCGCAAACTCGCCGGTGAGCTGGAAGTACACCTTGCCCAGTATGTAGCGGACAAAACGGATTGGAGAAAAATGCTCAAGGGAGACATTACGCTTGTGGATTTGCTTGAACTGCGCGAACAAATCCAGGAATGTTTTCCCGAGGAGTACAAACAGTACGCACTCAAAGAGGATGAGTGGGTTGATGTCGTATATCCTATCCTTGAAAATATCGATAAAGTGAAAGCCTATAATTTGGACAAGCAGGCCGTCGTTGAAGATTGCTTAATTGGAATTAAAGGGCAGTATTTGATTTTTAAAAACGGCGTACTCAACGTACGTAAATATTCAGGCTATCAGGTACAAATCAGCGGATAGATAGAGACAGGAAGTGGGAATAGAGCTTCGAGCTTTTCCTGCTTCTTTACTATCTGCGCGAAGTGGCAACGGTAAAGGGAGGGAGTGGGCTATGAGAAGCGACGTGCCAGGTGCGGAGCAATTCCATCTCCATATGATAGAAAAATACGAGCGGCTTTTAAAACAATTAGAGCAGGAGCCGTTTAGAGAATCGATGTTTTCCGCTTTAGTAGACGAGACAGAACAGGCGGACATATCACGTAAGGACAAACGCACTCACCGTAACGTTATTGTTCAGATTCAAAGGATCGGGGAAAGGCTTGAAGCATTGAACTGGATGTCAGAACATTTGAAAATCCTGCATGATTTAGAACAGACGCTTACGCAGACGTTTGATAAAAACCAGATTTATGAGAAAGCGTTTGAACTCGTATCAAGGGTAATGGATACGGACGCGTTTTTTATCGCTTTCTACAAGGCGGGGGATAAAGAGATACAAATTCCGTTTTCGATTGATAACGGGGTTCAATATGATGGACGAACAATTCCATTCGGAGAAGGTCTTACCTCTGAAGTGTTAACGACCCGTAAAACTGTCCACATCAATACGGAGAAAGAATCGGCTGAGAAGACGCTTAGCCGCTGGGGAAATCCGGAGCAGGATACAAATACATTACTGTTTGTACCGATGCTTTTGAAAAACGAAATCAAGGGTGTAATCACGACCCAGAGTTACCGGGAGTTTGCCTACAAGAAAGAACACGAAGAACTGCTCAGAATTATTGGGACACAGGTTGCAAGTGCGGTTGAAACGGCGGAGCTGTATGATAAGGTGTACGAAATGTCGATCAAAGATGAACTTACGCAAATTAAAAACAGGCGCGCGTTTCACCGGGATGTGAAAGAAAAGCTGGATCAGGCAGAACAGAGAGGCCAATCCCTCGCCCTCATTATGCTCGACTCTGATAACTTAAAAAAGGTGAATGATACGTACGGCCACCATGTGGGGGATTTGCTCATTCGCAAGGTAGCCGAATCGATAAGATTCTGTCTTGTGGCAGGGGAGGAAGCGTACCGCTACGCGGGGGATGAGTTCATGGTTATCGCTCCGGGGCTTACACTGGAAGAAGCGGAAGAGAGGGCGAACCGGATTCGAAATCACCTGCATGCTCATCCTCTCATACTGGCAAATGGGCAGGCGATCGCAGCTACGCTTAGCATTGGAATCGCCGGCTATCCTATACATACGAAGGATCCTGTTGAACTGCAGCAATACGCCGACCAGTCCTTGTACCGCTCTAAGGACCTTGGCAGAAACAGGATTACGGTTTATTCCCATGAACTGTTTCTCTAAGCCGTTCGTTGTGTTGTAAAAAGAAACAACATTGCCTATAATGAAAAACGATTAAATTTTATAGCCAACAAATAAAGAAAATGCACGCCTGCACTCTATTTAAGACGGCAGGCATTTTTATTTTTCGGCAGAGGAGACAAAAGATGAAAAACAAAATGTTGTTATTGTTTGTTGTTATTTTAGTTGCCTTCGGAGGTGTTGCGGGGTGTGGAGGAACGGCGAAGGAGCCGTCGGGAGCAAAGAAGCCCACTGCGGACAGCCCACCTTCCGCAAGTAATGCTTTTCCGCTAACCATTAAAGACAGCACAGGCAAAGAAGTGAAAATCGACAAGGAGCCGCAAAAAATTGTTTCGGTTATGCCAAGCACGACTGAAATCGCTTTCGCTCTTGGGTTGGGTGACAAAGTTGTCGGTGTGTCCAATTATGATGACTATCCGAAAGAAGCGGCAGCCAAGAAAAAGGTTGGCGATTTAAATGTCAGCATTGAAAAAGTCGTTTCACTTGAGCCTGATTTGGTCCTTGCCGACACCGGAAACGGAAAAGCAGTGGATAATTTAAGAAAGGCGGGCATTCCTGTCATTGCCACCGAAGCAAAAACGCTTGATGACATTTATGGTATGATCGAAATGATCGGAAAGGCAACCGGAACATCGGACAAAGCAAATGATGTGGTAGGGAAAATGAAGGAAGACGTAAAGCAGGTTGAAGAGAAAGTAAAGAGTGTTCCGGCGGATAAGAAGCCGAAAGTATGGGTGGAAGTAGACTCTAAGCTGTACACAGCAGGAAAAGGGACGTTTATAAATGATATGATTGCCATGGCGGGCGGTGAAAACATTGCTTCCGATGTAGACGGATGGAAGCAGCTTTCCGAAGAGAAAATCATTGAGCGCAGCCTGATGTCATTCTTAATACGTATGGTTTTTATGATAAGGATGCGGCGAAAAAAATCAAAGCCCGTATTAAATGGAAAGACGTAAATGCGATCAAGAATGGAAATGTCTTTGACGTTGATTCCAATATGGTTACACGGCCGGGGCCGCGCATTACAGAAGGATTAAAGCAGGTGGCCGGCTGCCTGCATCCTGAACTATTTAAAAAGTAGGGACTGAGCGTATTGAGAGCAAATCAAACCGGACATCCGAAGTGGGGGAGAACGCTTATACTGTGGCTTCTCCCGCTTCTTTTTTTGCTGTTTTGCGTGATTGCATTCAGCGTTTCGCTCGGAAGTGCCGATGTATCCTTTTACACGGTATGGAAAATTATTTTATCGCACGTTCCTTTTCTTCCTCACGGGGAAGAAACATGGGCTAAATCAGCCGAAGTGATTATCTGGGAAATCCGGATGCCCCGCGTTTTTCTTGCTGTGCTCGTAGGCGCAGCTCTAGCCTCTTCGGGAGTCGCCTACCAGGGTGTGCTGAGGAATCCGCTTGCGGACCCTTATATTCTCGGCGTTTCCTCAGGCGCGTCGCTTGGGGCTGCTTCGGTTATTCTTTTTGGGCAAGGCATAAGCTTCCTGGGACAGTGGACCTTGCCGCTTGTCGCCTTTCTCTGCGGGCTGCTTACGCTGTTTGTCGTGTACCGGCTTGCCTCTTCAGGAGGGAGGGTACAGATAGAAACACTTATTTTGTCCGGTGTGGTTGTGCAAGCGTTTCTTGGCGCAGGGCTCTCGCTTGTCCTATCTGTTTCAAATGAAAAAATGGCACAAATTATATACTGGCTGATGGGAAGTCTCACCCTGAGCGATTGGGCATCTGGCACGGTTATTCTCCCTTATGTGCTGGGCGGCATTGTTCTCATTTATGCGTTTTCCAAAGAGCTAAATATTCTCGCGCTTGGCGAGCAGAAAGCGCAGCACCTCGGTGTAAATGTAAGCCGTGTCCGACTTGTTGTTTTAATCGCCGCTTCTCTTATAGCCGGTTCGGCGGTAGCTGTGTCCGGTGTCATCGGGTTTGTCGGAATGGTCGTGCCTCACATTATGCGTTCCCTTGTAGGCACAGATCATCGCGTGCTGATTCCTGTTTCGGCGGTTTCCGGCGCCATTCTTCTCATTTTTGCCGATACAGTCGCGCGAATGCTCATGCAACCGCAGGAGCTTCCGATCGGAGTTGTTACCGCGTTTCTTGGGGCTCCGTTTTTTGGATATCTGCTTAGGAAAAGGAGAAGTAATTATTTTTGAATGCATGTAGCAGCAGAGGAGGAAAATAGATTGCTGGATATACAAAACATAAGTTTACAGCTAAATGGTAAACCTATCGTTTCTGAAATCAGCTTCCAGGTTGCACAAGGGGAAACCCTGGGGATTATCGGTCCGAACGGCTCGGGTAAATCCACGCTTATAAAAATTCTTTCCCGCCTGCTCATACCTGACAGTGGCATGGTTGTTTTCCAGGGTAAACCTCTGGCGGCCTATTCTCATAAAATGCTGGCCAGAAAGATGGCCGTTGTCAGCCAGGAAGGGATTGCGCCGCTGCCGATAACTGTGGAGGAAACCATTGCAATGGGAAGGTACCCCTACCAGAGCTTCTGGAAAAGGGATCCGAATGGTGACAGAGCTGCAGTGGAGAGGATTATGCAGCAAACGGGCTTAGAGAAGATGAGAGGATCTAGGATGGATGAGTTGAGCGGCGGGGAAAGGCAGAGGGTTGCTATCGCCTGTTCACTGGCACAGGAACCGGAAGTTCTTCTACTCGATGAACCGACAACGTACCTTGATATCGGATACCAGATTGCCATCCTCAATCTCGTTCGGGACTGGCAGAAGGAGACGGGAGGCACGGCTGTTCTTGTATTGCATGATTTAAATCTGGCCGCCCAGTATTGCGATCGGCTTTTGTTAATGGAGCATGGGAGAATTACGCATTCAGGCACAATCGAACAGATTATGAAAGCTGCCCTTCTTACTGATGTATATGGTATTGAACCGCTCGTTGTAGAACACCCCAATCTTGGAATTCCGCAGATTTTACTGCAGCGATCTTCATGAAGCAGCTGTAGCTTATTAATTTTAAGCAATTCGATTATTTGTATGAATAACGGGTAAATAAGTAAATGAACGATGTGGTCACTTACTTGGTTGAGAGGCATTATTTCTTGCGTTCCGGATCTGGGACGCTTTTTTGTACATCTATGAAGTTTGCAAACCTTTTTACATATAATCATGGTATTTTATTAGGGGGGGGATGACGTTGGAAACACAGCGAACGGTAAATATATATGAAATAATGGAAGTTGTCAGGAACTTACAGCAAGAGAGTGAAAGAATAAGCCAGCTTAAGTATAATCTGCAAAATCATTTAGACGCGATTCATCAGGACTGGGACACAAAAAGGAAACAGAAGTTTCTTAACGAATTAGAACAAACAAGAAATGCTCTCTCAACAACCGCTTCCATGATTCAGTCCCTGGCTGCACAGGTTCAGGCTATCCCCGGAAAAATGTATTATGAAAATGCAAAGAAAGACTAGGAGGAACCTCTCGTGATTATTCATCCCGATAAATTAAGAGAGTTTGCGAAACAAATTGAATCCGAGAAAAATACAGCACAATCGATAATGGCAAGCGTTACGGCTCAGATAAGCAGGGTGGATTCTATTATTAGCCAATCTACAGGTTCTTTAACCGATTGGTCACACATGGATACCTTCCAACAAATCGCAGAGCAAATGCGGCAAAATCAATCCGAGTTATCAAAGCTTCAATCGACGCTTAGGGATGAAGCGAATGACTTTGAGCAGGCCGATTTATCGGACGTTAACTGGCAAGGTCTGTTAAAAGCATTAGGGATTGTCGGGCTTTCGCATTACAGCGGGTTTTTACGAATTGAATATTCACGTATGGGAAACCATTATGTTTTCAAATACAACAGGAAAGCAGCACACTTCTTGAAAGGCAAAACAGGCCCCAAATGGCTAAAGATGGTCATTCAAAAGTTTAACCGCAAACAGCGCCTCATGCGGGAACAGGGGAAAATATTAAAGGCACAGGGAGATTTAAAAAAGGGAAGAAAACTGATTGTCAAGCACCCTTCTTTAGAGCAACAGGTAAAAAAGAAAATTTTTGGAAGAACGACGGCAGGTATGGTGATTGAAAAAGCAAAGTTTGCGAAGGTTTTTGCCAAAGGAAGTGCGATTGCATCTGCCGGAGCAAGCGGAATGGAAGCCGTTAAGACTGCGTATGCGAGAATTAAGGATAACAAAAAGCATTATAACGGGGAAAAGCTTGATGAGATGAATGCCAGAGCCATCGGAGAAGAAGTAAATACAGCAGCCGGCAAAGTAGTCGGATCAACTGTTGGAGCATATGTCGGTGCAACGTTAGGGGCTGTAGGAGGACCACTGGGGGCAGTGGCCGGGGGAATTGTAGGCTCTTATGTTGGCGAGGCTGTGGGAGGCCTGGCTGCTAAATATACGAAAGGCTGGGCCAGCGATGCCGGTGCGTGGGTAGAAAACAAAACGGATGCAGTGGCAGCTAAAGCTAAGAAAGCATTTCATGATGTGAAAGAATCATTAAACAGTGCCAGTGACAAATTGTTCGGCTGGATTTAGCAAGAGAGGATATTGAGGTGATGTAGTGGATTGGGGACTGGTTCTTACTTTTATCATCGCATTTTTAAGCACAAACTTCATTTACGGCCTGTTTTTTCTTATCGCCTATAAAGGGATAAGCAATTTTTACCCATGGATTACTCAGGAAATGGACGGGGTTATTTTTCTTTTCGCTTCCATCGTATTATTTCCCGTTCTCGGTGTGACGTACCATGTTGCCGCTTTCGCCTATGGGAAGTGCAACTGGTTTTTTGCACGTTTGGTCATTTTATTTTATCTTGCTGTCCTTATCACTCTAATCGTATTACTAAGCAATGTACTTATGAAAATGATCTGATAGGTGGGAATATAAATGACAGCTTATTGTTTATCGGCTGAAGAATACATATTATCACTGCTGCTAATCGGTGAGACAACAGCCGCTGTTGCGATAAAAGAAGAAGCGTTTCCGGATGCTTCAGAAGAAGAAATGAGTGTTCGTTTTGACAGCGGTATGAATGGTTTAATGTCAAAAGGACTGCTGGACATAAAAGGTGAGAATCAAGAAGTAGAGGAGAATTTGCGCGTCTACCTTTCCCGCTTGTCTAAAGCTTCCAGAATGGTAAAGTTTCAAGTGCTGGATGGCGAAATGGTAAAGACTGTTTCACTGTTTTTAGGAGAGACGCGGGATATTCATGTTATGGAGTACAATGCGCGGGTGCATACATTCTTTCCTGTAAGCGATCTTGCAAAAGTAGCGGAATTAATTGGCTATCGGGAAAGCACAAAGGATGAATTTTTTATTGTAGCGGAACCGGCGTTTGATCAGCTTGTACAGCAGCTTTTAGCGAGCGGCCGTCTACCTGAACATCACCCGGGTATCGCTCAAATGCCAGATGACTTTTTAACGGCTCTAGTAGAAAAAGGCGGAAGATTAAACAGTATATATGATTTTGAATTCGACGAAGGCGGCAGAATCCGTTCTGCAGAAAGCTATCTGTACCTAACAGGAAGCGATAAAACATGGTTCATTGAACAGCGTGAAAATCAGCTTGTCTTTCAAACGAAACCTCTTCAGACAATAATCAATGCCAACATAAACAGACTCGCATAGCGATTGCTGGAGGTGTATCATGCACCACGTTACATACAGCCGTAAAACAATGATAATAAAAGTTCTAGTCATGCTTTTATTTGTTATCACTGTTTTCTGGATTCTTTTTAGCGGCTTTGCAGTAGAGGAAAGTTCTTTTGCGAAAGGGCTTATTTATGCTGCGATGTCACTCATTCTCGTGTTTTTTCTTGTGGCTTTTGGAATGTTTGCCTATTACTTATGCAAGCCGAATAAAATCGTTCTTCTATCGTTTGATAAAACCGGTTTTTACTATGGAGATCATTTCATTCCGCATGATAAAGTAAAATGGTTCGGTTACGGGTTAAACAGAAAAGATTTTCGAACAGCGTTTTTTGAAGGGTTTACGATCAAAACAAATAAGGAAGAAATCATCATTCCCACTTATCAATTGTTACTAAATAAAGAGATAAACAAATGGGTATTTTCACCTTTAGAGAAATATGCGCCGCAGCTTTTCGAAGGTGATGGGGAAGAATGGCAATGAGTTGATGTTAATAGCCGGTGATAGCTGCCACTGCACTCTTTATGATATTCTAATGGTGAGAAAGGGAGGAGACACATGGCAGAAATCAAAGCTTATTTATATAACAAATGCGGCACCTGCCGCAAAGCGAAGAAGTGGCTGGACGAGCAGGGAGCCGGCTATACTGAAATCCCGATCGTCGAGCAGCCTCCCACTGAGGATGAACTGCGTACATACTGGAAGCAAAGCGGCCTTGATCTGAAGAAATTCTTCAACACGAGCGGGCAGTCTTACCGTGATCTGGACTTAAAAGATAAACTCAAGGATATGTCAGAAGACGAAATGCTGCGCCTGCTCGCGGCGGACGGAAAACTAATCAAGCGCCCCCTAATTGCTGGAGACGGGCGTGTAACCGTAGGCTTTAAAGAAGAAGACATGGAGAAAAACTGGAAGTAAGGGGAACGCCGACATGACAACTTCGTTCACAATCCAGCCGTCCAAGCGGCTCGCCGGGCTCACGTCCGCTATTTTTACAGAAATGAACCGCCGGAAAAGAGAAGTGGAAGCCAGAGGTGAAAGAGAGGTCATTGACCTTGGCATCGGGAGCCCGGATCAGCCCCCATCGCCGCTTATCATGGAGGCATTATCGCACGCGGTAAGGAACCCGGACAATTATGGCTATCCGACTTCAGAAGGTTCCCTGCGCTTTCGGGAAACGGTAACCAGATGGTACGACCATCGTTTTCATGTCAAGCTTGATCCGGAACATGAGATTCTATCCCTTATGGGCTCCCAGGACGGCCTGGCCCATCTTGCCCAGGGGTGGATCGACCCGGGGGATATCGTGCTCGTGCCGGACCCCGGCTATCCGATTTATTTCGCGAGCGTAGCCTTAGCTGGCGGCGAGGTTTATCCGCTTCCGCTGCGGGAAGAAAATGACTTCCTGCCGGACTTCGGCCAAATTCCTGAGGAAATCCGCAGGCGGGCAAAACTGATGGTGTTAAACTATCCGAATAATCCGGTAGCAGCTACGGTGAAGGAAGGATTCTTCGAGGAAGTTGTCGCATTCGCCAGAGAAAACCAAATCATTGTCGCCCACGATCAGGCCTACTCTGAGCTGGCCTTTAATGGATACCGCCCGCCGAGCTTCCTGGAAACACCCGGCGCTAAAGATATTGGCGTTGAGTTTAACTCGCTTTCCAAAAGCTTTAATATGGCGGGCTGCCGGGTTGGCTATCTCGTAGGAAACCGGGAGATTATTCGCCCGCTTGCCGTCATTAAATCCAATATTGATTACGGTATTTTTCTTGCCGTGCAGGAAGCAGCGGTTGCAGCAATGGAACACGATATGAACCACCCCGGCGAGAATCGAAACTTCGAAGTATACGAGCAGCGGCGCGATGTTCTTATTGACGGCTTAAGCGAAATTGGCTGGCACATGACGAAGCCGAAGGCAACGATGTTTGTGTGGGCCAAAATTCCCGCAGGGTGGACCTCGGAGGACTTCGCGTTCACCCTTCTTGAAAAAGCGGGAGTCGTAGTCATCCCGGGCAATGCGTTTGGAAAAGAAGGGGAGGGCTATGTAAGAATAGCCCTTGTGAAACCGGTGGACGTATTGAAGGAAGTTATCCGCCGCATTAAAGAATCAAGAATACTATCGCCGTAACGGGTTATTTTAATATTGTTTGTTAACTTTACGTTAGCTTAATTAAAACAATTACCACCTTATATTGACTATTGGATCCCCCCTTGATATCATGATAGGTGGACAAATAAGTTTTCAATTTTCCGGGTATTCCCGGAGTAAAATATTCTTATGGGAGGTAGTTACATATGGCAGAACGTATTGTAGGTTTACCAGCTCCTGATTTTGCAATGGAAACAGCTCTTGGTGACGGCGAAAATTTCGGTGAAGTTAAGCTGTCCGACTACAGTGGAAAATGGTTGGTAATGTTCTTCTATCCGCTTGACTTTACCTTCGTATGCCCGACTGAGATTACTGCAATGAGCGATGCATTCGAGCAGTTCGCTGAGCTTGATACTGAAGTTCTTGCAGTTAGCACAGACAGCAAATTCTCTCACCGTGCATGGATCAACACTTCCCGTGATGAAAACGGCCTTGGCAAGTTGAACTTCCCAATTGCCTCTGACAACAACCATAAAGTATCCCGTGACTACGGGGTTTTAATTGAAGACAAAGGGATTGCGCTTCGCGGTTTGTTCATTATCGACCCTGAAGGTACATTAATGTATTCTGCAATCCATAACCTTGATGTAGGCCGCAGTGTTGATGAAACACTTCGCGTGCTTCAGGCTTTCCAATCCGGCGGTCTTTGCCCTGCAAACTGGAGACCTGGCCAGGCTCTTCTTAAAGGCTAAATTTTACCACTCTGTACAGGCAGTTTCTGTAAGAAGTAAAGGACCTAACTTTTTATCCTCGTTAGGTCCTTTTTTTACAAATTGAATCACGACAGCGCATACTTTGTGAAACAGTGGAGGATACTAGGAAGTGGAGTCGATTTGATTCGGACTATACACTTGTTAGGAGGGTCTTCACATGAAACTTCGTGATGATATGCCTGAATTCACCGGTGTTACGGAATGGGTGAACGGTGAGGTAACGAAAGAAGAACTGGCAGGCACACCGGCTCTTGTCCACTACTGGTCCATTAGCTGCCACACTTGTAAGGAAACGCTTCCCCAATTAAATGAATGGCGGGACCGTTATAAGGAGCAGGGGCTTCGCGTCGTTAGTATTCATATGCCGCGCTCAGAAAAGGACACGGAAATCGGACCCATTAAGGAAGCGATTAAACAGTATGGGTTAATCCACCCCGTTGCCATCGATAATGGGCACAAGCTGGTAGATGCGTACGAGAACCAGTACGTGCCGGCGTATTATTTATTTGATACCGAGCAGAAGCTGCGCCATTATCAGGCCGGGGAAAAAGGATTAAAAATGCTGGAGAAACGGCTGGACCGGGTTATTGGTTCTGAGGAAGAAAAATAATCCGAACAGGATAGATCATAGGGAGGATGCGATTCGAATGAATTTGCCGTCAAATTTAAAGTACAGTGAAGAACATGAATGGGTACGCGTGGAAGGAAATAAAGCCTATATCGGAATTACTGATTTTGCACAGTCCGAGCTTGGGGATATTGTGTTTGTAGAACTTCCTGCAGTAGGCGACGAGTTAGAGCAGAATAAACCGTTCGGCAGCGTGGAATCTGTAAAGACCGTTTCTGAATTATACGCTCCGGTTAGCGGAAAAGTGGTGGAAGTTAACGGACAGCTTGAAGACTCTCCGGAACTCGTAAACGAATCGCCGTATGAGAATGCGTGGATGGTCGTTGTGGAACTGGCGGATGAGAGCGAAGTGGAAAAGCTGATGGACGCTTCCGCGTATGAGGATATGGTGAAAGAATAAGGGCAAGTTTTTTACCTCGACTGAAAAGGAGTGGGCTGCGGGTACTGCGGCGGCACTCCTTTTTTTAAAAGGCAGGGATAAGCAATGGCATTTTATGGACAGAAAATTTTGCCGGCAGCCAGGGATATAAAAGACTTTGAAAAAATTCTTACAAGTTCCTACGAATATGGAGTGTTCCTGGACACTCACATTGCCCAATTGAAAAATATATATAAGATGGCACACGCCCATAATAAAAAAATGTTCCTGCATGCGGATCTCATTCACGGATTGCGAAATGACGAATACGCATCAGAATATTTATGCCAGGAAATAAAGCCGTTTGGTTTAGTTTCCACGAGAGCGGGTGTGATCACGAAAGCAAAGCAAAAAGGCGTCCTGGCGATTCAAAGAATTTTTCTTCTGGACACGAATGCGCTGGAGAAAAGCTATTCGCTGATTGAAAAAACGCAGCCTGATTTTATTGAGGTATTGCCGGGAGCGATGCCGAACATCATTGCTGAAGTCCACGCCAGAACAGGAATTCCAATCTTCGCCGGAGGGTTAATAAGGACGGTGGATGATGTAGAAGGTGCGCTTGGGGCCGGAGCCACAGCGATTACGACATCGAACAGGGAGCTTTGGAAAATTTTTGCAAAATAATTCTTTTAAAAAATAAAAGAGATTGACGACGCTTTCATTTTGCGATATTATATGAAATAAGTTAATAACAGTGACGGAGAAATGGAGACTCACATCAAAATCCCTCTTTATAAAGGGTGTTTTGCTGTGAGTCTCCGTTTTTTTGTCCTTAAAAATGGACGGGGTTTTCTCCGTCTTGCTGCTATCATTACTTTTAAAGCGGTTACAAAAAACAAAGGAGGAAGCTTTATGTCACCGTTTATTGGAGAACTTGTAGGAACTATGATTTTAATTATCCTGGGCGGAGGAGTATGTGCCGGAACATCGTTGAAAAAATCCTATGCCGCTAATTCCGGGTGGATCGTCATTACAATGGGCTGGGGATTGGCTGTAGCGGTCGGTGCTTATGCGGTTGGCAGCGTAAGCGGGGCCCATTTAAATCCTGCCCTAACCATAGCGCTAGCTTTTACGGGAGCGTTTCCATGGACAGATGTTCCTTCCTATATCCTCGCGCAAATGATAGGCGCTTTCCTCGGTGCGGTTATCGTCTATCTGCACTATCTGCCTCATTGGAAAGAAACAGAGGATGCGGGCGCGAAGCTGGGTATATTCTGTACCGGTCCTGCCATTCCGCATACATTTTCAAATTTGCTTAGCGAAATCATTGGAACGTTTGTGCTTGTCCTAGGAATTCTGGCAATCGGCGCGAATAAGTTTACAGACGGGTTGAATCCTTTCGTTGTCGGATTCCTCATCGTCAGCATCGGAATGTCTCTTGGCGGTACAACTGGTTATGCCATTAACCCTGCCCGTGATTTAGGACCGCGCATCGCCCATTTCATCCTTCCTATCCATGGAAAAGGAAAGTCCAACTGGTCTTATGCGTGGATCCCGGTTGTGGGTCCGATTCTCGGCGGGTCGTTTGGCGGATTGTTTTACAAAGCTGTATTTCAGGGAAAAGTCACGGCCAGCCTCTGGTATGTACTTGCACTTATTGTTGTAGTGTTATTTATTTCTTATTTTGTTGGCCAAAAGCAGGCCGCCCGTATTCAAAACAAACAGGCAGTTGCATAGCATCGATATCATATCCATTATTTTTGGGGGGAGTTTATATGGAAAAATATATCTTATCTCTTGATCAAGGGACGACAAGCTCACGCGCTATTTTATTTAATAAAAAGGGAGAAATCGTTCATACGGCCCAGCGCGAGTTCACGCAATATTTCCCACAGCCAGGCTGGGTTGAGCATAATGCGAGTGAAATCTGGGGTTCGATTCTCGCTGTCATTGCCAGCTGTTTGTCCGAAGCCGATATAAAACCTGGACAAATTGCAGGGATCGGGATTACAAACCAGCGGGAGACGACGGTTGTCTGGGACAAAGAAACAGGCAAGCCGGTTTATAACGCGATTGTATGGCAATCACGCCAAACCGCTGGAATTTGTGAAGACTTAAAATCGAAAGGCCACAACGCGCTTTTTCGAAACAAAACCGGCCTGCTCATTGACGCGTATTTCTCGGGAACGAAAGTGAAATGGATCCTTGATAATGTAGATGGTGCAAGAGAAAAGGCGGAAAGAGGAGAACTTCTCTTTGGGACAATTGATACATGGCTCATCTGGAAGCTTTCCGGCGGCCGTGCACACGTAACGGACTACTCCAATGCGTCCCGTACCCTGATGTACAACATTCATGAATTAAAGTGGGACGATGAACTTCTGGACATTCTTACGGTTCCAAAAAGCATGCTGCCCGAAGTCCGCCCTTCATCTGAAATATACGCACACTCCATCGATTACCACTTCTTCGGCGAGGAAGTGCCAATCGCCGGGGCAGCCGGAGATCAGCAGGCTGCGCTGTTCGGGCAGGCTTGCTACGAAGAAGGCATGGCAAAAAACACATATGGCACCGGGTGTTTTATGCTGATGAATACGGGCGAGAAAGCGGTAACTTCCAATCATGGCCTGCTGACTACGATCGCCTGGGGGCTTAATGGGAAAGTTGAATACGCGCTTGAGGGGAGCATATTCGTAGCGGGTTCCGCCATTCAATGGCTTCGTGATGGACTCCGTATGTTCCAGGATGCAAAAGACAGCGAAGAATACGCGGCACGGGTAGCGTCGACGGATGGGGTGTATGTTGTTCCGGCGTTTGTCGGTCTAGGGACACCGTATTGGGACAGTGAAGTGAGAGGCGCGGTGTTCGGGTTAACACGCGGCACGTCAAAAGAGCATTTTATTCGCGCTACCCTTGAGTCACTGGCTTATCAGGCGAAAGACGTACTGACTGCAATGGAGGCGGATTCAGGTATTTCCTTAAAGACGCTGCGCGTGGACGGCGGCGCTGTGAAAAACAACTTCCTCATGCAGTTCCAGAGCGATATTCTTGGCGTATCCGTTGAACGGCCTGTGATTAATGAGACAACCGCGCTCGGTGCCGCTTATCTTGCGGGGCTGGCTGTCGGCTACTGGGAAAGCACGGCTGAAATCGCAAAACAGTGGAACATTGAACACTGCTTCGAGGCTTCCATGCAGGATGAACAGCAGAACGAATTATACAAAGGCTGGAAGAAGGCAGTTCACGCAGCAATGGCTTTTAAATAAGACGCGATTGTGGTATACTATCATTAAGTTAATAAAACGGCAGGAGATCGGGAGAGACCACACTGCATTGCAGCTATTTATAAAATGGCTACAATGCTTGTTGTGGTCTCTCTTTTTGTTTCTCTGTTCTACACTGCCGTTATCTCGGGAGGAAACAACCATGGCACAGTCATTTTCCAGCAGTAGGAGAACTGAAGTTTTGCATGAAATGAACGGAGCGCAGTTTGATTTGCTTATTATTGGCGGAGGGATTACCGGAGCCGGGATTGCTCTGGATGCCGCTACACGCGGAATGAAAACCGCCCTGGTCGAGATGCAGGATTTCGCGGCAGGAACCTCAAGCCGATCAACCAAACTCGTCCACGGAGGATTGCGCTATTTAAAGCAATTCGAAGTAAAAATGGTCGCGGAAGTCGGTAAAGAACGTGCGGTTGTGTACGAGAACGGGCCGCATGTCACAACGCCGGAGTGGATGCTGCTGCCGTTTCATAAGGGCGGCACATTCGGCAGGTTTAGCACTTCGATTGGCCTGCGGGTGTATGATTTTCTTGCCGGCGTAAAACGCAGTGAACGCCGTACCATGTTCGGCGTGCAGGAAACACTGGCAAAGGAGCCGCTTATCAAGCGTGAAGAGCTCAAAGGCGGCGGTTATTATGTGGAATACCGGACAGACGATGCCCGGCTGACGATTGAAGTCATGAAGGAAGCCGTTGCCCAGGGGGCAAAAGCCGTTAACTATACAAAAGTAGAAGAATTGATTTACGAGAATGGCAGGATGATCGGTGTACGTGCCACCGATCAACTGGATGGCAAAGTGTACGAAGTGTACGCAAAGAAAATTGTGAATGCTACCGGACCGTGGGTGGATACGCTGCGGGAAAAGGATCATTCGAAAAAAGGAAAAATGCTCCAACTGACAAAAGGAATTCATCTCGTCATTGACCAATTACGGTTTCCGTTGAAGCAGGCTGTCTATTTCGATACCCCGGACGGCAGAATGGTGTTTGCCATTCCGCGCGACGGAAAAACATACGTAGGAACAACGGACACGTTTTATGATACGGATACAGCTCATCCGAAGATGACGCTGGCGGACAGGAAGTATGTTATCGATGCGATTAATTATATGTTTCCGGACGTTAAAATTAATGTAAACGACGTGGAATCGAGCTGGGCAGGCGTCCGCCCATTAATTTATGAAGAAGGAAAAAACGCTTCCGAGATTTCCCGCAAGGATGAAATCTGGCAGTCGGAATCAGGGTTGATTACGATCGCGGGAGGGAAGTTAACAGGATACCGTAAAATGGCGGAGATGGTCGTAGACCTTGCAGCCGGGTTGTTGAAAGAGGAAGGGCATGGCACCTATCCGCCGTGCAAGACAAAAACCTGGCCGATATCTGGCGGAAATGTAGGCGGCTCGGCGAATTTCCCGGCTTTTATCCGCACGAAGACAGAAGAGGGTCTGGCGTACGGTTTAACACGGGAGCAGGCGGAAAAATTGGTCCGCACGTACGGCTCGAACATTGATCGGATATATGAATATATTGTGCAGCATGGACGGGAAGCGAAGGCGAATGGACTGCCGCTCGACGTGTTTATCCGCGTTTTTTATGCGATGGAGGAAGAAATGGCAGCCAAACCCGTCGATGTCTTCATCCGGCGGACAGGTGCATTGTTTTTTAACATTGGCTGGGTTCACCAGTGGAAGGAGCCGGTTATCAGCTATATGGCAAAGCGCCTGCGCTGGAGTGCAGAGGAAAAGAAAAAATACACAATCGAACTTGAAACACAGCTGCATGATGCCGTCGTACCGATGGATGAAAAGAATGGAAACAATAAGTTTGCAATGTAAGCAGATCTGCTTTTTTCCTTGATTAAAAAACGCTGTGATGCGGAATAATAATGCTATCCTTTGTGAAGATGGGGTGATCGCATTGTCACAAAATCCGGATGTACAGCGGATTGATGTTACAAACAAAGTGCGCGGCGAAGTGACGGAGGACTGCATTGTCCTCACGCTCAATGGACAGGAAATCGGGCAGGTACCGTTCGATGCGGCCTCCTGCACAATGAACGCCGGGTACACGATAGACGCGCAGCGGATTTTTCGGATGGACGCAGCGGATGTCATCCGGCATTCAAGCTACGTTGAAGATTGCGACATGGGGTGGTGCTAAATGCACCGCTCTTTTTTATTTTAAAAATAGCAAAGAAGAAAGGAAATAGGCAGTGAATGTAGTAATATTTAATTAAGATAATTTTTAATATTCCCGCAAAAATAAAAACGATTTGTTGAGAAGGGGGAAGGTATGGATGCTAGTTCCAAAAGGGTTAATGAACGCAAGCCGGAATTTTAAAGGAAAGACCGCGATTATCGATGGAAAGCACACGTATACATACGAGCAGTTTGCCGGAAGAACGGCAAAGGTTAAGCGCTCTCTGGCTAAGCTTGGCGTAAAAAAAGGGGACCGCGCCGCCCTGCTTATGCTAAACAGCTTTCGCTACCTGGAATTAATGTATGGCATCCCGGCTTACGGGGCCATCATGGTGCCGCTTAATGTCCGGCTCACGCCGAAGGAAATCGCTTTTGTATTAAACGATGCCGATGTCCGTGTTCTTTACATTCATAAAGAGTTTTTGCCATACTTACCTGAACTGCGGCAGCTAGCGCCGAATTTACAGCATATCATTTTTGCAGAAGACGAAGGAGAAGCGCTTGCTGTCGGAAATGAAAGCGTTCTCTTCTATGAAGAACTGCTGGCAGCCCAGCCTGATGAGCCGCTGACAGCAGACGGAATTGACGAAGACGATGTAGCGGGATTGTTTTATACGGGAGGAACGACCGGACGCTCCAAAGGCGTGATGCTTACGCATAAAAACCTTGTCAGCAACGCTTACCATTGCGCCCTCATGATGCAATACACGGAAGAGGATATTTACCTTCATGCGGCGCCCATGTTCCATCTGGCTGACGGCGCTTCTACATTTGCTGTAACGCTTGTTGGAGGCGCACACGCACATCTTCGAGCCTTTTCTCCAAAAGGTGTGCTCCAAGTATATGAGGAAGTGAAACCAACCTGCGGCCTGCTTGTACCGACCATGATTAACATGGTGTTAAATGACCCTGATTTTGCGCAGTACGATGTAAGTTCGGTAAGACGCATTATGTACGGCGGCTCTCCTATGCCAGTAGAAGTTTTAAAAAAAGGAGTCAAGATGCTGCCGGGTGTCCAGTTTTTTCAGGCGTATGGCATGACGGAAGCGTCGCCGATTTTAACGGTTCTTACCGGGAAAAATCATATGGTCGGGGGAACAGCGGAAGAGGAGAGAAGGCTTGCTTCCGGCGGCCAGGCTGTACCTGGTGTTGAAATGAAGGTCGTCGATCCGGAGGGCAGCGAGTTGCCTGTAGGAGAAGTGGGTGAGATTATCGCCAGAGGGCCGAATATCATGAAGGGCTATTGGAATCTGCCCGAGGAGACGGCCCGGGCGATCCGCGATGGCTGGTATTATACAGGGGATATGGCCTATGCTGACGAGAATTCCTTCTACTATGTTGTAGATCGCGCAAAAGACATGATTATTACAGGCGGGGAAAACGTGTACTCAGTCGAGGTAGAGAATGTTTTGTACCAGCATCCGGCTGTGCTTGAGTGCGCGGTTATCGGTGTCCCGGATGAGACCTGGGGGGAAGCCGTAAAAGCCGTCATTGTCGCAAAACAGGATAGCGGGGCTACAGAAGAGGAGATTATTGCCTTCGCCCGCCAGCAGCTGGCAGGCTATAAAGTACCGAAAACGATTGAATTCGTGGCGGAGATTCCGAAGAGCGGCGCGGGTAAAATCTTAAAGCGTGAGCTGCGGGATCGCTTCTGGGCAGGCAAAACGAGAAACGTTCAATAAACAAGCAAAGCTTACACTATGAAAATGATTATCGCAAAAAATATGGGGATGTAAAGGAGAGCAGGTACATGAGTAAAATGATGGAAAACCAGGTGGCAATCATAACGGGGGCAGGCAGGGGGATTGGGCGTGAAGTGGCGGAGATATTTGCCGAGCATGGGGCGCGGGTCGTCGTCTCCGACCGGGATGAGGCCCCGGCTGAAGAAACAGCTGCCGCCATTCGTGACAAAGGCGGGGAAGCGATTACATACTGCGGTGATGTTACATCGGCCGAGTTTGCAAAAGGAATTATGGACACAACAGTGGAGGCGTTTGGCAGGCTCGATGTTCTCGTAAACAACGCCGGATACACGTGGGACAGCCTGATCCACAAAATGACGGATGAGCAGTTCCAGGCAATGCTGGACATCCACCTCATTGCTCCTTTCCGTCTCATCAGAGAAGCGGCCCCTCATATGCGAGAGGCGGCAAAAAAAGAAATCGAGCAGGGAATCACCAATTATCGAAAAATTGTCAATGTATCATCGGTGGCCGGCATTATGGGGAATGTCGGGCAGGCAAATTACTCCTCGGCAAAAGCAGGCGTCGTTGGCTTAACCAAGACAATAGCCCGCGAGTGGGGGCAGTTTAACATCAATTGCAATGCGGTTGCTTTTGGACTCATTGATACACGGCTTACACGGCCGAAAGAAAATGGGGAAAGCGTAAATGGGGTGGCCGTCGGCATTCCGGAAAAAGTACGGACGATGTTTGAGCAGGCGATCCCGCAAAAGCGTGCCGGTGAAGCGAAGGAAGCAGCAGCCGGTATTTTCTATCTTGCTTCGCCTCTGTCGAACTATACAAACGGCCAGGTCATCCACATCAATGGCGGTTCCTACACTTGATGTGAATAAACGAAATCCTACACATAAGGGAGGGAGCGGCAAATGAAAGGAATTATCTCTTACGGCGCATACGTTCCATACCGGCGTTTGCAGCGTAATAAAATCAAAGAGTTTTTTGGGACACCGGTGTTCTCAGGCGAGAAAGCAGTCGCCGGGTTCGATGAGGACAGCATATCAATGGGGGTTGAAGCGGCCCTCGACTGCCTGGGTGGATTGGACAAAGAAGCCGTTGACGCCATATATTTTGCGACAACGAGCGGTCCGTACCGGGAGAAATCATCGGTGCCGACCATGGTAAAGGCACTTGATTTAAAAAAGAGCGTGCAGGGAATCGAGGCCGCGCACTCTCTCCGGGCAGGCACCTCAGCGATGATAGGGGCTGATCTTGAACGAAGGACGCTTGTTATCGCGGCCGACTGCCGGATAGGCGGGCCGGGGGGGACAGAATGAGCAGTTGTTTGGTGATGGGGCTGCTGCTTTTCTGCTGGGCAGCGGAGAGGATGTCATCGCGCGTATCGTTGACTCTGTAACGATACAGGAGGAGGCGGTTGGCCAGTGGCGTAGCCAGGGAGATCCTTTTCTGCAAAACTGGGAGGAGCGCTTCGTTTCCGATGTTTTCTTACAAAGCGTACAGGAAGCGGCGGTACGTCTTGCGGCAAGAAACGAGCTGACGCCTGAATCGATTGCTAAAATCGTTGTATCCGGACCTGGGAGTAAAGCATATATTCAGGCGGTCCGAAAACTGGGCTGCAAAGAGGAGCAAATTCAGGACCCGCTGCTTTTATCCGCTGGCGCCGCCGGTACGGCGCACGGCCCGATGATGCTTACCGCGGCGCTTGAAGAAGCAAAGCCACACGATAAAATTCTTCTTCTCACTTTCGGAGAGGGGGCGGACGCCATCCTGCTGGAAGCAACAGAGGCAATCGCTGAATATCCGAAGCGAAAAGGAATCAAAGGACACATCTCGATAAAAAATAACGAGCTTTCTTATAGTGATTACGTGAAGTGGAAGGGGATGCTGCAGGTGGAGCCGCCGCGACGGCCGACCACAAACCGCCCTTCCGCACCGGCTATGTATAGGAACTACCACCAGAATCTTGGATTTTACGGCTCCAGGTGCACGGAATGCGGAACTCCCCAATTTCCGAAGCAGCGGGTGTGCGTGCACTGCCAGGCAAAGGACAAAATGGAAGACTATCGTTTTATAGGGAAGAAGGCCAGCGTCGCAACCTATACGGTGGATTACCTTGCAGCAACGCCCGCTCCGCCGGCCCTCGTTGCGGTGATTGATTTTGAAGGAGGCGGCCGCATTATGTGCGAGGTTACCGACTGCAGCCCGGAAGAAGTGGAGATCGGAATGGAAGTCGAAATGACATTTCGCCGTTTGTATGAAGCCGGGGGGATTCATAACTACTTCTGGAAAGCGCGGCCGAAACGGTGAAGGGGGCAAGAATAGATGAGTAAGCGTGGAATTTGCGATAAAGTCGCTGTTATAGGTATGGGGTGTACAAGATTTGCCGAGTACTGGGATAAGAGTGTGGATGATCTGCTTGTGGAAGCGGCTTATGAAGCGTTTAACGACGCGGGAATTGAGCCGACCGATATTGAGGCGGCCTGGCTAGGGACCATGGATTCAGGCTATGCGGGAATTACGCTGTCCGGTGCACTAAAAACACAGTATATACCGGTTACGAGAGTAGAGAACATGTGCGCGACCGGCTCGGAAGCATTTCGGAACGCGTGCTACGCGGTTGCCTCGGGCGCGTATGATATGGTGCTGGCGATCGGTGTGGAGAAACTAAAGGATTCAGGATACAGCGGGCTTGTCATTCAGGGAGCGCCTAATGATGGAACGGCGCCCGATATTACAGCCCCCGCAGCCTTCTCCTTCATTGCGCCGGCCTATTTTAAAAAATACGGGCTTGACCCGCAGAAAGGGAAGGAAGTGCTGTCCCGCATCGCCTGGAAAAATCATCGGAATGGCTCGTTAAATCCGAAGGCGCAGTATCGCAGCGAAGTGCCGTTAGAGAAAATTGCCAAATCCCCCATGGTGGCCTCTCCGCTGGGGGTGATGGACTGTTCCGGTGTTGCGGACGGAGCTGCGGCGGCGATTATCGTGCGGACGGAGGACGCGCATAAATACAGGAAAGACCCGATGTATGTAAAAGCGTTATCCATTGCGGCCGGTCCGGGGGATGGGCGGCTGCGCCAGGACTTTGACTTTACTTCCATCCGGGAGAACATGGCGGCCGCGGCTGCGGCTTACCGTGAGGCCGGGATAACGAACCCCCGTGAGGAAATCCATATGGCCGAAGTCCACGATTGCTTCACGCCGACGGAGCTAGTTATTTATGAAGATTTAGGGTTCAGCGAGCGCGGGAATGGCTGGCGGGATGTGCTCGACGGCGTGTTCGACCTCGACGGCAAGCTTCCCGTAAATCCCGATGGGGGATTGAAATCATTTGGGCACCCAATTGGCGCAAGCGGCCTGCGCATGCTGTATGAAATGTACCTTCAGTTCCAGGGGAAAGCCGAAAAACGGCAGCTCAACAATCCGAAAATCGGCCTAACCCATAACCTGGGGGGCTTTCCCTGGCAGTGCGTTTCCTTCGTATCGATTGTAGGCAAAGAACTTTCGTGATGGCTGGGAGCAGGAGATACACATATCACCTGCATGGACAGTATAAAAAACAGCATTATAAGAGAACATACGCCGTATACTTTCTGTAAAGCAAGCAGAAAATACGGCGTTTTTTATATGCTGTATGGTAAAATAGTAAATAGACCGGTAAGGTTTGTGGTATATATAGTTATAAGCCACACCTTTCATCAGGTTCCATATTTTTGTTATAGGAAAAAGAGGCAGCCACCGTTACAATAAAATAAAGAGTATAGCGTAGCTATAGAGGAGGAATCCAAATGAGTTTCTGCTGCGGAGCAAGTATGATAGGCGCACTTGGAAGCCTGCGCCACTACAAAACACAAATTCATAACGTTCCGATTTTATACTGTCCTGTATGCAATCGGATTGACGTTCACCACGATATTGAAGAAGAATACGAAATTCTGTCTGAATATGCACATGCGGATATGGCACCTGAAGTCGACTTTAAAGAGTACGTGAATGGAGACATGCTGGATAAAATATTTGAAAATTGCATCTCGATAGATAACGGGAATATCTCGATGGTTCTGCGCGGCCAGATCGATAACGCGCTTGATTTAATGTCCATTGCAAAGCAATTGGACGATAAAGAATGGGCCGAGGACTTGAAGCTTCGGTTGAATAAACTGAGTCAGCGGCTAAATCGCTGGGAATCGCAAAGCAAGAAATCGACCCCATAATATACCTACTAAAAGCGGTGCTCCGACATAAAAAAAAGGGGCGCCGCTTTTTTTTGTTTTATTCCCCCCAAAAAAGGGTATAAAGATGCGAATCTTTATGGAAAGAGGTGAAAATTCTTGTTACTTACGCTTTTTCTAGGAAAATTGCAACGCAAAGAAAAACCTCTACATACTACAGAACATCAAAATCTGCATGAACTTATCGAAAGAATACAGCAGGGTGAGGATATATTGCGAAACGAATTGATCGCAAACTATCGGCCGTTTATCGGGACGAGTGTTTCAAAAGTATGCAAGCGGTACATTGACCAGAACCACGACGAAGAATTCAGCATAGGCTTAGAAGCTTTTAATGAGGCGATATCTCACTATACAAGGAGTAAAGGAAGCTCTTTTCTTTCTTTTGCCGATCTTGTCATACGGCGGCGGATTATTGACTTTATTCGGAAGAGCAAGCAGAAGATCGCTCTTGTCTCCCTCGATGAGCACACGGATCCGGAATCAAACGACCATAATGTCTGGGATGTCCAGGCGGCTGTTGAACAATATCAGCAGGAAAAAGAAGCGGATTATAGAAGGGAAGAAATTCTTCATTACAAGGACCGGCTCTCGGAATATGGTATCGCCCTCGAAGAACTGCCTGACTACACACCAAGGCATACTGATGCCAGAATCAATATGATTAAAATTGCACGAATGATTGCAGAGCAGCAGGATTTAAGGGAAACGTTTCTCACAAAGAAAAAAATCCCGGTGAAATACCTTCTGCAATATATTTCCTTTTCCCGTAAAACAATTGAAAGAAACCGAAATTATATTGTAGCCATTACATTGATTTTTATTGAAGACTATCGGTACTTGCGCTCCTATATCCAGGTGGATGAGGCAGACGAAAGGGGGGAAGTTCTGGATGAAGAAGGGAATTGTAATGGAAGTGCAGAGCCGGCAGCTTATAGTCATGACGCCGAGCGGGGAGTTCTATAAAATACCGGCCGATAAAAAAGGCTTGAAAGAAGGAGAAGAAATTGAGTTTGTTCCCCCGCCAAAACAAGCGGCCGCTGAAACGCGGGGCGGCTGGGGCCGGTGGTCTTACGTAGCGGCGGCGTCGATTCTGGTTTTGCTCTCCGTTTTCCCATTGTGGAATATGCTGCATGCTTCCGCCTATGCTGCCGTTTCGATCGATATTAATCCTAGCCTCGAGCTGGAACTGGATAAAGAGTACCGGGTTATCGACGCCACCTCTTTTAATAAGGAAGGAAAGCTGTTGCTCGACGGGGTAGAATGGAGAAAACATTCCTTTGTCGATGTTGCTTCGAATGTAATCGCTGAGGCAGGCAGACAGGGATTTTTGAAAAAGAACCATGATATACTCATTGCCTCCATCGGATTGAAAGACGTCAGGGTGTCCGACGAGGTCGTTCGGTTTGTCCAGAAAGAAATCCCTGTGCTGACTGCTTCTGATCAGGAACAGGTAACGATTACGCTTATGAAGAGCAGTAAAGAAGTTCGCGAAGAAGCGAGAAAAAATGGTATGTCAGCCGGGAAATTTGCACTCTATGAATCGCTGAAACAAAGCCACAAACAACTATCAAAGGATAGCATTAAGAAATTAAGTGTGAGCGAAATCCGTTCACAAATAGGCGGGATTAGGGAGACGGGAAGCAGCACTCCCAAAAAAGATGCAGGAATAATAGTTAAGGAGATAAAAAAGACTTCGCCTGCACCTCCTCCTTCTCCACAGCATGGGGTTTCGAATAAAGCGCCTGCTGCCAGCGCGCAAAAGCATCCTGCTGCAGTCCAAACTCCGGTTGTAAAAAAACCGAAAAAAACAGTGAAAGAGGAAAAACTAAAGCACCCCGGAAATCGAAATCCGATGGAGGGAAAATCAACTGCAGAGAAAGCGAAAGAAATTCTCGACTTAAAAAACAACCCGAAAAAAAATGAGGATATCCTGCGCAACCCTGCACCTTCCGAGCTGGAGAAGGTAAAGGAACAGCTGCAGGAAAAAATAAAAAGAAAAAGAACATCATAAACACCAGAAAGAAAAAGGCCAGAACGAGGAACACCACTCTTCAGGGGACGAATAAAGGAAAGGGAAGGCGCACAAAGCACCTTCCCTTTCCTTTATATATTTAATGAAGTTATGGAGTGTTGCTGAAAATGGATGTTCGTTCGCCCCGGCAGTCTATGCCTG
The DNA here is from genome assembly GCF_001015055.1 of Aneurinibacillus tyrosinisolvens. Classification (GTDB taxonomy): domain Bacteria; phylum Bacillota; class Bacilli; order Aneurinibacillales; family Aneurinibacillaceae; genus Aneurinibacillus_A; species Aneurinibacillus_A tyrosinisolvens. Next base: position 222,766 of record NZ_BBWZ01000001.1, read on the forward strand.
TAAATGTAGAGCCATCGAAGTCATCCCAGCTTCTCGCATCTGAGAGAATGAGTGAGCTATGCTCTTGCATCGCATTGTATTCTTCCTCGGTTACATATTCATAAGCATATCGGTTTAGCTGGCGAATTCTCCACACCTTTTTTCCACTCGCGCTGTGAAACCATTTTTCCGCCTGATCGCATAACGGATGGGAAAGACTGATAACCTTTCGACAGATAGGACAATAACCTTCCATTCTATCACCCCGTTTACCTTTTGTTTTATTATACTAAAAATTCGAACGAATAAAAAAGGATTTTTCAGGGTGCTATTTTTTGCGTTATGGGTATGCTATAAAAAAACGAAGGGCTACTTTTTAAACAATTTTGTTTAAAAAATATGCTTACAGGTCTTTCATTGATTTTCAACTATGATATACTATATTATAAAAGATGGCTGAAAACAATGCGATTACCACACTTGAGAATTTTAAATCATTTCAAGTAGATATCATGTTAACGGAGGGAATTAATCATGGCAGAAACACCACATTTGAAAATAGAGAACCTGGCGGTTTCCATTGATACAAAACAGATTTTGAAAGGGCTTAGCCTGGAGATTAAAGGCGGGGAAGTCCATGCGATCATGGGGCCGAACGGTACGGGGAAATCCACGCTTGCTTCATCCCTGATGGGACATCCAAAATACCAGATTACAGGCGGAACAGCTACGCTCGACGGAGAAGACTTGCTCGATATGGAAGTGGACGAACGTGCGCGCAAGGGATTGTTCCTTGCCATGCAATATCCGAGCGAAATTAGCGGGGTAACCAATGCGGACTTCCTGCGCAGTGCAATCAATGCGCGCCAGGAAGAAGGAAAAGAAATCTCACTGATTAAGTTCATTCGCCAAATGGATAAGCAAATGGAAGTTCTTGAAATGGATGAGTCCTTCTCCCACCGTTATGTGAACGAAGGCTTCTCCGGCGGGGAGAAGAAGCGTAACGAAATCCTTCAAATGATGATGATTAAGCCAAGGATTGCGATTCTTGATGAAATCGACTCCGGCCTGGATATTGACGCGTTGAAAGTTGTTGCGCGCGGGGTAAATGAACTTCGCAGCCCGGAAATGGGCGTACTTATGATTACGCACTATCAACGCTTGCTCAACTATATTAAACCAGACTTTGTTCATGTCATGATGCAGGGCCGAATTGTGAAGTCCGGCGGTCCGGAATTGGCTGAAAAGCTTGAAGAAAACGGATATGACTGGATTAAGGAAGAGCTCGGCATTCAGGATGAAACAGTAGGCGCAGAAGCGTAAGTCAGGGGGGATAGTAATGAGCGTAGAAGCAAACGTGCGGTTTGACCAGGAAATAATTGCCCGGCTTTCGCAAGGACAGCAGGAAGCGGAATGGGTTACACAGCTTCGTGAACAGGGCTTTTCAGACTACCAGCAGCTGCCGGTGCCCAGACTGGATAAAACGAAAATTGACAAGTGGAATATCGATGGATTTGTTCCTTATAAAGAGGAAGCGGTAATCACTTCTTTAGACTCGCTCCCTGAGGAACTGAAAGATGTCCTTGCTGAAAATAATAACAGCCTCATCATTCAAAAACATTCCACTGTTGTTTATGCAGAGCTCAGCCCGTCGCTTAAGGAGCAGGGCGTACTGTTTATGCCTCTGGCTCAAGCGGTGCGTGAGCACGAAGACCTTGTAAAAAAACATTTATTCCAGAGCGGAATTGAACAACATAAAGTAACGGCGTTGCATAAGGCGCTATGGAGCGGTGGACTGTTTGTCTACGTGCCGAAAAACGTAGAGATTAAGGAACCGCTTCAGGTAATTGTGTGGGGCGAAGAGGAAGAGGTAGCACTGTTCCCTCACACGCTTATCGTTGCCGATACAAACAGCGCTGTACAAATTGTCGAAAATGTTATCGGTGCAAATTATACGAAGCCGGTGGTAATGAACGGTATGGTAGAAATCTTTGCCAAATCCGGTGCGAAGGTAACCTATGCTTCCGTTCGTTCCCTGTCTGAGCAGGTGACAGACTATACACATCGCCGGGGGATTACCGACAAGGATGCACGCATTGAATGGTTATTGGGAGACATGAATAACGGAAATACCGTTTCCAACACGACAACCATTTTAGAAGGACAGGGCTCCTCAACCGATGTGAAATCCGTTGCGATTGGCAGTGGTTCACAAAGAGAGAACTTTGTTGCAAGAGTCGTGCACATCGGCTCCCATACGGAAAGCACAATGCTTACCCGGGGTGTCATGAAAGATGAAGCAGTAGGTATTTTTAACGGGATTACAGAAATGAAGAAGGGTGCGGAGAAGGCAAACGGTGAACAAGCGGAGAACCTTCTGATGATGAGTGAGAAGGCGCGCGGGGACGCCAATCCGATTCTGCTGATTGATGAGGATGATGTTTTGGCAGGCCACGCCGCATCTGTCGGTCCTGTTAGCCCAATGCAAGTTTTCTACTTAACATCGCGCGGTATTAGCAGACGGGAAGCAGAGCGTCTTATTGTTCATGGTTTCCTCGCTCCGGTACTGGGTAATCTGCCTATTGAGGGTATGCAGAAGCGATTAACCTCCATTATTGAAGGGAAGCTTTCATGATGAATGCAAAAGAGATTCGTGAACTTTTTCCTATCCTGAACCAGGAAGTCAACGGTCATCCGCTTGTTTATCTTGACAATGCGGCTACTTCGCAGAAACCTATACAGGTCATCGAAGCGCTTGAACGTTACTATCGTGAATATAATTCAAATGTTCACCGCGGTGTTCATACCCTCGGAACACTGGCGACAGACGGATATGAAGGAGCACGTGAGAAAGTCCGGAAATTTATTAACGCGAAGGAAGCGGCAGAAGTTATCTTTACTCGCGGAACGACAACAGGATTAAACTTTGTAGCTCAGGGATATGCCCGCAACTTCATTGGGGAAGGCGACGAAATCGTCACTACAGAAGTAGAACACCACAGTAACTTTATCCCGTGGCAGCAGATCGCGAAGCTTACAGGAGCTACCCTTAAGTTTATCCCGCTCCAGCCGGATGGAACAATCACGGTAGAAGCGGCTGAACAAACAATTACGCCGAATACAAAACTCGTAGCAATGGGCTATGTATCCAATGTGCTTGGTTCCATTAATCCGGTTAAAGAGGTGGCATCCATCGTCCACCGCCACGGTGGTGTGATGGTTGTGGACGGTGCACAGGCGGCTCCGCACTTGAAGGTAGATGTTCAGGACTTAGATTGTGATTTCTTTGCCTTCTCGGGCCACAAAATGGCCGGTCCGACAGGCATTGGAGCTCTCTACGGAAAACGTCATCTGCTTGAAAAAATGGAGCCGGTAGAATTCGGCGGGGAAATGATTGACTTTGTAGACCTGTATGATTCTACCTGGAAAGAGCTTCCATGGAAATTTGAAGCCGGTACACCGATTATCGGTGGTGCTATCGGACTCGGGGCGGCGATTGATTTTGTTGAATCGATTGGAATGGATGCTATTCGCGACCATGAGCAGAAGCTGGTCAGCTACGCGATGGAGCAAATGAGCACAATTGAAGGTATGAAAATTTATGGTCCGCGGGAGCGCAGCGGCCTCGTTACATTCACAATGGGGGATGTACATCCTCACGATATCGCCACTGTGCTCGATGCGGAAGGGATAGCGGTTCGAGCCGGCCACCATTGCTGCCAGCCTTTAATGAAGTTCTTAAAGGTTTCAGCGACTGCGCGGGCGAGCTTCTACCTGTACAACACGGAAGAAGACGTTGACGCGCTGGTAAAAGGCTTAATCAAGACAAAGGAGTACTTCGGAAATGTCTTCTCTTGATGATTTATACCGCCGCGTTATTATGGATCACTACCAGAAACCTCGGAACCGGGGGGCATTTGATGATGACGCGGTTACGATTAATATGAATAATCCGACCTGCGGAGACCGGATTCAATTGCAGTTGAAGATTGAAGACGGCAAAGTCAGCGATACCCGTTTTACGGGTGAAGGATGCTCGATAAGCATGTCATCCGCATCGATGATGACGGAAGCAATTAAAGGGCGTAAAGTCGATGACGCATTAAGGATAGCAGACCTTTTTTCCCGGATGATGAAAGGGGAAGAGGTAGAAGACGAGTTGGAACAGGAAGATTTAGGTGACATTGAAGCCCTGCAGGGCGTATGCAAGTTTCCGGCTCGTATCAAGTGTGCTACTCTCGCGTGGAAAGCGATGCAGCAGGGCGTACGTGAGCAGTCGAACCACGAGGAGGCGTAATCATACGTCTCAACAAGGAGGAAGAACAAATGAGTAAAAAAGCACCTGAGTTACAGGAATACCAGTATGGTTTTCATGACAAGGATATTTCCGTCTTCCGTGCAAAGAAAGGGTTAACGAAAGAAATCGTTGAGGAAATTTCCCGCATTAAAGGCGAGGAGCAGTGGATGCTTGATTTCCGCTTGAAATCCCTTGAAACCTTCCGGAAGCTTCCTATGCCTCAATGGGGCGGGGATCTGACCGAACTTAATTTTGACAGCATCACCTATTATGTGAAGCCTTCTGAAAAACAGGGCCGTGACTGGAATGAAGTGCCGGAAGAGATTAAGAATACATTTGATCGCTTAGGGATCCCGGAAGCAGAACAGAAGTTCCTTGCCGGTGTATCGGCCCAGTATGAGTCAGAGGTTGTATACCATAACATGCAGCAGGAGCTGGAAGATCTCGGCGTTATTTTCTGCGATATGGATACAGCTGTACGGGAGCATCCTGAAATTGTAAGAGAATATTTCAGCACAGTTATTCCTCCGACAGACAATAAATTTGCCGCATTAAACAGTGCCGTATGGTCTGGCGGAAGCTTTATCTACGTACCGAAAGGCGTAAAATGCGAAACGCCGCTGCAAGCTTATTTCCGGATTAACTCTGAGAACATGGGTCAATTCGAGCGTACGCTGATTATTGCCGATGAAGATAGCTTTGTGCATTACGTTGAGGGATGTACGGCTCCTATTTACAGCACGGATTCCCTTCACAGTGCGGTGGTTGAGATCATCGTTAAGAAGCGCGCACGCTGTCGTTATACAACCATTCAGAACTGGTCTGCCAACGTATACAACCTTGTAACGAAGCGCGCAACCGCTGAAGAAGACGCGACAATGGAATGGATTGACGGTAACATCGGAAGTAAAATCACGATGAAGTATCCGGCTGTTATCATGAAAGGCCCGCGTGCGAAAGGCGTCGTTATTTCAATCGCCGTTGCCGGAAAAGGAATGCATCAGGATGCGGGGGCCAAAATGGTTCACCTTGCACCGGATTGCAGCTCCACCATTGTATCGAAAAGCATTAGTAAGCACGGCGGTAAAGTTACGTACCGTGGATTGTCGAGCTTCGGAAGAAAGTCCGAAGGATCGAAATCCAACATTAAATGTGACACCATCATTCTTGATAAGCTTTCTACATCCGATACGATTCCTTACAATGAAATTCTAAACAACAATGTTACACTGGAGCATGAAGCGACAGTTTCCAAGGTGAGCGAAGAGCAGCTCTTCTACTTGATGAGCCGTGGTTTAAAAGAGGATGAAGCAACCCAGATGATTATTATGGGCTTTATCGAACCGTTCACCAAAGAACTTCCAATGGAATATGCGGTAGAGATGAACCGTCTCATCCAATTCGAAATGGAAGGCTCCATCGGATAAAAGAATTACGTAAAATCAAGGAACTCCCAAACGACATCGTTTGGGAGTTTTCAGTATTGTATGCGCATCGTTTATAAGCTGCCATTTAAGATGTGATATGATAAAAAGAAGCATATTTATTTCCCATCGTACATAGGAGTGAACAAACTATGATTTGGTTGGTTTTCACGTTGATTGGCACCTTCGCCGGAGCGTTCGGCAGCCTGCTCGGTCTCGGCGGAGGAATTATTCTTGTTCCGGCTCTGCTTTACTTTGGTTCGACGATGTCCGGCGTCCCGGCGATTACGCCACAGCTTGCGATTGGAACATCACTCATGCTCATCATCGTAACGGCTTTTTCGTCCACAATTAGCTATGCGCAGAAGAAGCTGGTTGATTTTAGAAGCGCTTTTCTTTTTTTTTATCGGAAGCGCGCCGGGGGCGGTCATTGGTGCCTGGCTTTCCGCTTTTTTTAATAAAACCTCATTTAATGTTTACTACGGAATTTTTTATGGTCGTTATGTTTTTTGTTTTTGCTTTATCGAAAAAGAATGCAGCCGCGTGAGATGAAGTGGAAAACGGTGAGAACATATACGGATGTTTCAGGGCAGGTCTATACATACGGATATTCTAAAACGCTTGCTGTTATCATTGCTCTGCTTGTCGGTATTTTATCAAGTGTGTTTGGGATTGGCGGAGGGGCGCTTATGGTTCCGTTTATGCTGGTGATGTTCCGCTTCCCGGCACATGTAGCGACCGCTACTTCGATGTTCGTCATTTTGCTGTCTTCGATTGTAGGGAGCGTAACGCATATTGCCTTTGGCCACGTTATATGGATGCTTGTCCTTGCCATCGCTCCGGGGGCATGGCTTGGCGGAAAATTGGGGACAATGCTGTCGAGCAGGTTGTCCGGGAACGGCATTGAAAATATTTTGCGGTTTGTCCTGCTTATTATCGCCATCCGCATGTTGTGGCAGGGACTGGCTTAAGGAGAGGAGAGAAAGGTATGGGGATGAAAGGCGTCCTGCACATTTTACATACGAACGATCTTCACAGTCATTTTTCGGAAATGGCGCATATCTCCACAGGATTGAAAACAATGCGCCAGGCTTTGCAGGAACAGGGGCAGCCGGTTGTAACTGTTGATCTCGGGGATCATATGGATAGAATGACGCTGAAGACGGAAGCAACCTGGGGCCGGGCGAATATCGAAATATTGAACGAATCAGGCTATGATCTTGTTACAATCGGAAATAATGAAGGGCTGACGTTTCCCCGCGAACAATTAAATCGTCTTTATGAAAGTGCCTCCTTCGACGTTCTCTGTGCAAACCTCATTGATTCCGCAACAAAAAAAATCCCGGAGTTTATGGAACCGTATGTCATTCAAACGTACGGAGATGTGAAGGTGGGATGGATCGGACTCACCGCTCCCTTCAGTTCTTTTCCCTTCTACAAACTGCTCGGTTTTGAAACGAGAGATCCGTTTGAAGCTGCAGGTGCCATTGTGGAAACAATTCGCCCACAGGTAGATATTGTTGTCGTTCTTTCTCATTTAGGATATAACTTCGATGTGGAGCTTGCCCGCAACACGCGGGGAATCGATGTTATCCTTGGGGGGCATACGCACACCTATTTACCTGACGGAGAAATGATCAACCGAACACTTGTTTGCCAGACGGGGAAATTCGGCCAGCATATCGGGCATGTCCATATACAATATGATAAGGAAACGAGAGAAGTGGAATCTCTCCAGGCTGCCTGTATTCCGAGCACAGACTATGAGGCAGACAGGGACATAGAGGAGCTCATTGCGAAATACCGGCAGCGGGCCGAAGATATTATGAGCGAGGTGGTCGTCCGGCTGGACAGGGATTTGCCGGTATCATGGCAGGAGGAATCGCCGCTTGCCAATCTGCTTGCGGTTGGACTGCGAGCCTGGACCGACGCTGATATCGGAGTCGTTAATTCCGGCGCTCTACTGTTTTCGCTTAAAAAAGGACCGGTCACAAGAAAAGATATGCTGGCCCTCTGTCCGCACCCGATTAATCCGTGTAAAATGAAATTAACCGGCGCCCAGATCCGCATCATCCTGGAAGAATCACTTGATGATGGGAATGTTAACAGGGAGATACGAGGATTTGGCTTTCGGGGAAAAGTGCTGGGGAGGTTAAGCATTGCCGGTGCGGATGTCTACTTTAGCCCAAAAGGGAAAAGCGGAAAACGCATTGAGCGTATTCTCGTCCATGGCGAACCCATCCGCGATGACAAGCTGTATACAGTAGGTACGATTGATATGTTTACCTTTGGCATTGTTTTTCCCACCTTTAAGCGGGGGAGTGAGGTTGAGTATTATTTACCCGAGTTCTTAAGAGACGTTCTCCAGCAGGAATTGAAGAAGGAGCATTCATTAGAGGAATGCAGTAAAAAGCACTGGCTTGATATATAATAAAAAGCAGGTTTATCTAACATCTGTGTATATATAGAAGGGGGTATTTTCATGAATTTAATCAATGATATTTATAATCTTTACCGTGATAAGTTTACGGGCGACGAAGAGGATGTAGCAGCTGTTGTCATGGGGCTTCTCCATGAACAGAATAAAGAAGAGATGCTGCAGTGGATTCACGAGATGAAGGAAAATGAAATTTATCAAATGCTTGGCTTTTATTTAATGGAAATGCTCCGTGTAAAGCTTGCTGAAGAAGGCGTTGGCGGCATGCGTCCTGATTCCGGTATGGAAAGATATCACTAAGGGGGACAAAAGCCTCGGTATCGTCACCTGCCGGCAGCCGTGTACATAATGTAATTTATAAGTAATCTAGTATAGTGTAGAGGGGGAATAGGAAGATGGTAGAAGTAAAACCTCTGCTTGTTGAAGGCCGCCAGGTGGTTGCCATTTCGGTTCAGTTGCCGAAAACAACGCTGCTCGTTGTAACAACAGATAAAGGATACATTATGTGCGGAGCTCTTGATGTAGCTTTGTTAAACGAACGGCTGGCAAGCCGGAACATCATTGCGGGGCGCGCGCTTGGCGTGCGTACAATTGAAGAGCTGATGGAAGCGCCGCTGGAGTCAGTTACTGCAACGGCTGAGGAGCTTGGAATCGTGCCCGGCATGAAGGGAAGAGACGCAATTCTCGCTATGCTATAAGGACACAGTTTGTTTTCCTGGGACGAAAAGTCCCTTTTTTATTTTCTCTACCTTTAAGGCGGATTCCATGTATAATGGGAGGGAGACATTAGAGTAGGGAGTAAAAAGATATGAGGTTAATCTCGATAACCCGCTGCCAGCCAGGAATGGTATTGGCCAAGCCGATTTATACGGACACGGGAACCGTATTGCTAAACAGAGACGTTTCCCTGACAGATTCGATGATCCAAAGGCTTAAACAAAAAGGAATTAATACTTTATACATACGGGACAAGGCAACAGAAGACATAGAGGTGAACGAGGTCATTTCCGAAGAAACAAGAAGATCGGCGATGAAAACGATCCACCAGAGCTTCACGGATATTATTCTCTCCGAGCAGAAGTGGAAGACACGTCTTTCAATGCAGGCTGTAACGAGTTTTCGTACCATGTTCGAGTCTATTCTCTATGACTTGAAGAAAAACCGCAATGCAATGAATCTGCTCACGAACATTTATACGCATGACAATTACGTGTATGCCCATTCGTTAAATGTGGCGATTTATTCCGCCGCGCTGGCGATACAGCAGGGGTACAATGACAAAGAATTGACGGAAATTGGGATAGGTGCCTTGTTCCATGATATTGGAAAACTTATGCTGCCTGAGGAAATTTTAAATAAACCGGACCGCCTGACAGAGGATGAGTTCGAGATAATCAAAAAACACGCGGAATACGGATTTGAATTTCTTCGCAATCAGGACGGCATTTCTTTATTATCTGCCCATTGCGCGTACCAGCATCATGAAAGGATGAATGGAAGCGGATATCCTCGCGGGTTGAAAGGTGATGAAATCCACCGTTTTGCCAGAGTTATGGCTGTATGTGATGTATTTGACGCGCTTACGACAAACCGTGTATACCGTAAAGCGATGCTTCCACATGAAGCGGTGGAAATCCTGTATACAGGCGCTGGGGATGGCCAATTCGAAAGCAAACTTGTTGAGGGATTCCGAGATACGATTGCTATTTATCCTCTCGGGATTACCGTGGTTTTGAATACCGGAGAAGTCGGAGTCGTCGTTGACTACAACCGCCGTCTCCCTTCAAGGCCGATTGTCCGGATTACAAAACACCCGGACGGCAGAGATGTGGACAAGTATTATGAAATAGATTTGTCTAAAGAGTTAACGATTATGATTGTCGGATGCGACGCCATTATATAACTTGCAAGAACGAGGTGCACTTGGATGAAGCTTGAGAATTATGTAACAAGTACAGAAGATAACGTCTATGCGATTAAAAATGTGCCGACCGAAGTTGTCGGCACTGTTTTTGCTAAAGTAAGCCGCAGCCCGCGCAGCTTCCGTGATAATTTGTTTGATTTGATTAAGGAAGACATGCTCCACCTTCCCGATGTCGACATGATTTCGATGTTTAAGCAGTCCGCCGCCCACGCCGGGGGATTTATGAAGAAGTGGGGAGTGGACTACGGCCACTCCAGTATTAAGGAGCATGCTTTCGCCCAGTTCTGTATTGAAGGCGTTTCACGCTGGTTTACAGAGGCGCTTGAAACCGTGCAGTCGGCAAAATGGCTCTCTTTTACGGAATTCAGTTTGCGTTATCAGAAGCCGGAAGACTTCGTGGTGCCTGCAGAGCTGGAGAATCATCCTGAATTAAAAGAACGGTATATCGCGTTCGGAAATCGCTGCTTCGAGAAATATGAAGAACTTGTCCCACTCTTCTTTGCGCTCATTAAAGCCAAAAACCCTGATATGAAAGATGGGCCGGCAGAAAAGCTTGCTTATGAGAATGCACGCAATGTGCTTCCCCTCGCAACGAAGTCCAATGTGGCGATTACGGGCAATGCGCGGGCGATTTCCGACGCCATTGCCGAGTTGCTGTCGCATGAGGGATACAATCAGGAATTTGTCGAAACAGCAGAGAAAGTAAGGGTACATACAACCGAAGTCCTTCCCTCGCTTATCAGCCATGCAGAGGCGACACCATACCTTCGTTCTTATGTTGCGGACTTATACCGCCGCCGTACGCACGGGGCCAACTCCCCGGCCGTTTACAACGGGCCGTTCGTTGAAGTGGATGAAGCGCCGGCCTCTCTCCCTTTTACCAGCACACAGGAAGGCATGGCACTTGGAGACTTCTCGTTGATGAACCGGTTCAGTGAGCTGCCTGCAACGATGCGTGCCTTCGGAAAAATGGTGGCCGTAACTTGTTCCGAAGGCTGTCACCACCAGGTGATTCGCCACCGCGCATTTGACTTTTCTGTTCAACTGCCCGATACCGCATATGGGTTTATTCTTCCGCAGGAAATGGTCGATGCACAGGGAACGGAGGAAGCTGAACGCATTACAGCTATATTGCTTGGGATGCGGGACGAGTCTCATGAACTGTATGAATTATTCGCTGCCGCAGGTCTCTTGAGCATCGCTCCTTATGTTGTATTGAACGGGAATGCCCGGAGGCTGCCGTTCTATGCAAACATGTATGGGTTATCCCATTTTATTACTCTGCGAAAAGAAGAATACGCCCAGGATGAAATACGGAGTGTGGCAGGGCAGCTTGAGCGTGTGTTTACAGAAATGGAACAGTCTCTCCAGGGATTTGAGCTTGATCGCCATCTTCGGAAATAAAAGTAAAATTTCATTCTGACTAAGGGGAAGGTACTTAAATGGTGCCTTCTTTTTTTTTTTGCTCGGCACATAATTGTTAAAAACGTCACAGTAAGAAGGACCTATAAACTGATATAACTAAGATAAGAATGCTAAATTACAATTTTAGTTATAGCAAGGCAAAGAGTGCAGAGAGGGGATTGAGCGCGATGGAGGAGGCGGAAGAAGGAATGCGCACACAGGATGAATTGCGTCTTGCTTCCATTGTATTTAAGAATTCCAGTGACGGCATTGTGGTGACCGACGCTAGAGCTGTCATTTTATCTGTCAATCCCGCTTTTACGAAAGTCACCGGATATAGCGCTGCAGAAGCCGTTGGAAAAACGCTCCGCATGCTGAGGTCAGGAAGGCAAAGCAAAGAGTTTTACGCAAAACTGTGGCATAGACTGTTAGAGGCAGGACGCTGGCAGGGGGAAATCTGGAATCGAAGGAAGAGCGGGGAGATTTATCCGGAATGGTTAACCATTCATGCAATAAAGAACACAAGCGGCGAAACAACCCATTATGTTGGTGTTTTTGACGACATTACGGAGCGTGAGCAATTAAAGAAGGAGCTTCTGCTTACAGGCAAGATTCAAAGAGAGATGCTGCCCCCCAATATAAATAGTGAACAGGTAAAGATGAAGGGTATTTATCACCCCCTCCACTATGTAAGCGGGGATATGTACGGTTATAAGTGGAGTAAGGAAAGGGACGTGCTTTTTGGATATTTGATCGATGTAGTAGGCCATGGGGTATCGACTGCGCTGCAAACATCGGCCCTGCACGTCTTATTCCGGCAGGCAGCCGATAAAGGCTTTTCACTAAAGGACAGGCTTACCCATATAAACAGTGAAGCCATGCGGTTTTTTACAGAAGAAGTGTTTGGAGCCGCCATTTGCTTCGAGTTTAACTTTAAGAAACGAACGCTGACCTATGCGTCAGCGGGAATTAACCATTTTATTTGTCTGTCTGCAAACGGAGGGGAACTTATGAAGGTGCCGGGTTTATTTCTGGGCATTGAAGACCGCGCATTTTACGAGCAGCATACGATCCTCTTTGAATACGGAGACAGCTTTTTCTTTTTTACGGACGGGCTGTACGATACTTTGCCTGCCTCGTTTTTGCAGTTTATCCCCAGCTATGAAGAAGCCGTCCGAATGCTGAAAGAATTTGCTTATAGCGACCAGTGCAAAGATGATGCTTCAGCGATGTGTTTTTCTATTTTATAGAAGAATCGTGCCCGGCAGCGAGAGAAGGGAGGAATACATACGATGTTTGAAATTGAATTTACATTTAAAAACCAGAGCGATTTTGCCTTTATCCGCTCCTGCGTAAATGAGCTTGTTGAAGTCACGTTGTCACCCAATCATGTTCTTATGCAGATTGCGCTGAACGAGGCCGTAAATAATGCCATTACATATAGCCGCCAGAAAAGAAAGGGGGCGCCTGTTACGTTAAAGCTGCGAAATGATGGGAAGAAGCTTGTTATTCGCATAAAAGACCGGGGAAAAGGGTTTGCGGCAAATGAGAGGCTGAAGGAGTTGACGGAGGGCAGCGCATGCCTGGGGGAAGGCGAGCTGTGGAAGGATTGTGGCCGCGGCCTGTTTATCATGCAATCAGTCAGCGATGTTGTGAAATATAACAGGGAAGGGAACGAGGTTATTCTTGTGAAGAGGCTTCCCTGTGAAAAAAGCAGACTTGCCGCTCGGGAAGTGGCGCACAGTAAAGAAAGGAGTTCGATTTCATGAACCTAAAATTAAAGCAAAAACTTGTTGTTTCGTATCTGGCTATCGTTGTGCTGCTGCTCATTATGGCGGGATATTCGACGTATTCTCTGGCCGACATTAATAAAAATGCCGACAGCATGTACTATGATCGCCTGATCCCTGTTTCGCACATAGGACAAATCAGTAAGTATGCGGAGAATACAAGGGTAAACATGGTCTCTGCTGTCGCTTTCCAGGATAAAAAAATTCGTTGATACGGCGGAAAAGAACCTTGGAGAGATTGACAAGGTCATTGAGGCATATGGCAAAATCAATATGGATCCGGAAGAGAAGCAGGTGTTTGAACAATTTAAATCGGATTGGTCTACATTTATGGGAATCGTCCGGAATAATATTCAGCTTGTAAAAAGCGGTAAATTTGAAGAAACACGCCAGGGGTTAAAAAAGGGAGGTGTTCCTTACCAGAAAGCGAGCGATGACCTCACACAGTTGATGAAAATCAATGAGAAAGCCGCCGCAGCATTGACTGAGGATAACCAGAAGTCTTATGAAAGCACACGCCTGATTCTTATTGTCATTAGTGTAATTTCGATTGCCGCTGCTGTTGCAATCGGTCTGGCGGGCGGCTCAATGATTTCATCGCCGATTATTAGCATAGCGGAACGGGCGAATCGCATTGCTGAGAATGACCTGACCGGAGATGAACTTAAAGTAAGAAATAAAGACGAGATTGGCCAGATGGCCCAATCATTCAATCAGATGACCCAAAACCTGCACGACATTATCGCCGGCGTAAGAAGGGCGTCAGATGAATTGGCAGCCACTTCTCAGCAGATGGCTGCCTCCACGGAAGAAGTTACAGCGGGTGTTACTGAGGTTGCGACAAGCATTCAACAGGTAGCAATCGAGGCGGATGCCGGAAACCATGCGGTCGTAGATTCATCCAAAGTTCTCCTTGAGCTATCTTCTCTCATTCAAATTGCCAGAGGGAAAGCGAACAGTGCGGCTAATTATTCAAAAGTGACGCTGGAGACGGCCGCGGAAGGAAAAGAGATTGTGAATGATACTGTGGATCGCATGGAAAACATCAAAGAAAAGACGGTAGAAACAGAGCATTTAATCGCAACGCTGGATGGATATTCTAAGGAAATCGGCATGATTACGGATACGATCACCCAGATTGCCACACAAACGAATTTGCTGGCCTTAAATGCCGCGATCGAAGCGGCGCGTGCGGGAGAAGCGGGGAAGGGATTCGCTGTTGTGGCTGATGAAGTACGAAAATTGGCCGAGCAGTCTAACCAGGGTGCCGGACAGGTGGCCGAACTTGTCCGTAAAGTATCGAAGAGTACAACGGACGCAGTAATGGCTATGCAGCAAAACCGAATGGAAGTGGAAGAAGGAACGGAAGTCGTTGCGAGAGCGGGCCAGGCGCTGCAAAACATCCTGGATGCCGTAGATAACACGGTAAAAGAAGTGGAGAGCATCGTCGAAGTAACGGATGAAGAAGTAGCGGAATCCGAACGGATTGTTCAATTGATTCATTCGCTGGCAAGCGTTGTGGAAAATACGTCTGAGAATGCGCAGCAGGTATCAGCCGCCACCCAGGAAACGTCCGCTGCCATGCAGACGATTGCAGCCAGTGCGGAAGAAACAAGTGCAATGGCAATCGAATTACAGACGATAGTTGAGCGCTTTAAACTATAAAAGCAAAGAGAGGAGCCGCTTGTCATGATACAGGAAGTAAAGATTGTAAATAACCAGGTGCACGTTGCGCTAAGCGGAAACATATATGTGGAAGAGTCCTCGGCTATCAGGGAGCAACTGCTTCAGTATATAGAAAAAGGGCACAAAGATTTCCGCATCAGCCTGACAGCGGTACATTACATCGACAGTTCAGGGCTTGGTGTGCTTGTTGCTATTCATAAGAGAGCCGTGCAAAACGGAGGGGGCGTTGTCATTGAGGGACTGCACGGCGCGGTCCGCGAATTGTTTGAGCTAACCCGCCTGACGAGGGTGTTTAAAATCGTGTGATAACGGGATATATATCCAATTGAGAGAAATAAAGCATAAATTCATAGGTTGCATAAAATTTCACTTGAATATGTCTAATTTGTGAACATTCCCTTGAAAAACTACTATTTTTCGATAAAATTCGCTAAACTATAAACATTATTACAAAATAGAGAGAAAGCAATTAAAGGCGGGCCAATTAAATAAAAAAATGTTACTTGCCTAATTCACAAATGTGAAACGGGGGATATTTTAATCTTCTGGGGTGTATCCACAATCGTGGAGGGAGACCTTATCCTCTCAACCCGTCAACTAACCTCGTCGGCACGAAGGGAGTAAGCAGGGCTATGAAAAAAAAGAAAATTTTGACTGTTTTAATAGCAGGGAGTATTGCTTTAACGGGAATATTTACTCCGATTGGACAAAAATCGGTATCAGCTTCAAGCGAAGAATTAATTTCTACAGCAAAAAGCTTGATTGGTGTTCCTTATAAATGGGGCGGTACGACAAAAAATGGCTTTGATTGCTCTGGTTTTCTAAATTATTTATTTAAATCCGAACATGTTTCTCTTCCTCGCACAGCAAACGATATGTACCATAGAGGGACAACGATTTCACGATCTGGCTTCGTGCAGGTGACCTGGTGTTCTTCAGGACTTCTCGCCGTGCTCCGGTTACACACGCCGGTATGTATATCGGAAATGGCAAATTTGTTCATTCCTCAAGCAGTAATGGGGTTGCGATAAGTGATCTCGATGATAAGTATTATTGGGGAAGCCGGTATGTAGGGGCGAAGCGGGTAACAGACTAGACGGTAAAACACCGTACATATGATTAATTCGTTTACTAACTCTCAACTAAACGCATTGTTTGGTTGGGGGTTTTTTACTTTTTTACCCGTTATTCCTGTAAGTGAAACATGTGAAAAAGAAAGTGTAAAAAGATTTTTTCGTGGTATATAAAATTATAAGCAATTTTACACTTGAAATTCAAAGAGGAGGTAGACAAACATGAGTTTTCTTTGGTCTTTAATTGTCGGAGGGATTATTGGATGGCTGGCGGGTATGATTGTTGGAAGAGACGTTCCGGGTGGTGTTATCGGTAATATCATTGCCGGTTTTATCGGTGCCTGGCTTGGTTCCAGCCTTCTTGGAGACTGGGGACCGGTTGTAGGTAACTTTGCAATTATTCCAGCTATCATTGGGGCCGCCGTCGTTGTCCTTGTGGTAAGCCTCGTTCTTCGCAGCATGAGTGGAAGAGCCCACGACTAAAAAAGAAAAGCGCCTGACAGGGCGCTTTTTTGTATTAATCTGTCCGTCTTATCATTGTCCACCCGGCATATATTGCAGCATGGGGGTGGCGCAATGAAACGACCGAGAATAAAGCCTTCCAAGGCTCCGATTCCGTCTAAATACATGTTTATTATCTCCATTCTTATCTTTTTTGGCTTATCGTTTCAAACATTTTATTATCTGGAGAAAAACCTCGAACCGGTCATTCGTGAAATTGCCCGCATTCGTGTCGAACAACTGGCCACCAAAGCTGTTCATGAGGCGATTGACAGGAAAGCGATACAGAGCACGAACTTTCAACAGCTTGTGGACATCCAAAAGGATAAGGACGGAAAAATTCAGGCCGCCATATTTAATACGAATGCGCATGCTCAAATTATCGAGGAAACAATGACGCGCGTAACACACGTACTGGCTGAAATGGGGAGCATTTCGCAGAAAATCCCGCTTGGCCAGGCGCTCCACAGTAATTTGTTAGCGCAGTTTGGCCCTGACATTCCTTTAAAGCTCGTCCCCCTGGGAACTGTTCAGGTAGACCTGGATACGAAAATGAAGGAAGCCGGGATTAATATGGTGCTCGTTACGGTTGTTGTCGTTATCGACACAAAGGTCAAAATTGTTTTTCCTTTTTCCACACAACCCGCTCTCGTTAAATCCGAAATTCCGATTTCAAGCGCACTTGTTGTCGGAAGCGTACCGCAAATCTTCTACAATAACGCTGAAAGTGGGGCGGGAAGCAGTACTTCGGGCCAGCAGCTGCCAAGCATTGTCCCGCCGGTTCAATTCAACAGTGGAGAGGCTCAAAAGTAGACTGCGTAATTGTTTAATAACCATGTACTTTCATCCAGGTTTAAACTTCTGGGGAATGGGGAATAACAGTAAGTAATAGCATGAGATTTTTCTCTCTCTTTCTCCCCCTACACTTGCCGCTGTCAAATGACAGCGGTCTTTTTTTACGGTAAAAATAAAACAAGCCCCCGGCTTCGACTGTCATCGGCTGTTTCCATCCTGTTGCGACTGGAAGAGGGGGCGAATAGACTTTTCCACCAGACGGCGGGCATGAAACATAAGGCTTTTGGATACGAGATATGTTATAGTTTAAATTAAGATTCCTGGGGAGGAATGTATGGTATTTTGAAACATTTTAGGGGGTATAGGGTTGAACATTCCACAATTACAAATTGCGCACATGAAGCCAGCAGTACCGGTGATGCAGGGAGGAATGGGAGTTCGGATTTCCCTTAGCGGACTGGCGGCGGCGGTGGCCAACGCCGGAGGGATTGGAATTATTTCCGGAACAGGCATTCCGATTGAGGAAATGCGCGCTCACATTCGAAAGGCGAGGGAACTGACGAATGGCAAAGGATATATAGGGGTTAATGTCTTGTTTGCGATGAATGATTTTCCCGAAACAATAAAAGCAGCCATGGAAGAAAAGGTTGATTTTATTATTTCAGGTGCGGGCTTCTCAAGGGATATGTATGCCTGGGGAAGAGAGTACGGGGTCCCTGTCATTTCGATTGTGTCCTCAGCTAAATTAGCCAGGCTTGCCGAAAGGCTCGGTGCAGCCGCGATTGTAGTAGAAGGCTTTGAAGCGGGGGGGCACCTCGGAACGGACAGGCCGTTGTTTGATATTCTGCCTGAAGTGATTGAAGCTGTGAAAATTCCCGTCATTGCGGCGGGGGGAATTCTTACCGGGAGCGATGTAGCCAAGGCCATTCGCATGGGCGCATCAGGCGTCCAGATGGGAACGCGTTTCGTTGCGAGCGTGGAATGTGACGCACCGGATGAATTCAAGCAGAAGTATGTAGATGCGAAAGAAGGGGAGGCCGTCCTTGTTAAAACAACAGTGGGCCTGCAAGGCAGGGCACTCCGCAACACGTTTACCGATTCAATTGCCGGAGAAAACAAGCTGAAGATTAACAAGTGTCACGATTGCCTCAAGAATTGTTCATGTCGCTTCTGCACGCTGGACTCTTTATTGGTTTCCGCTTCCGGGGATGTGGAGAATGGGCTTGTTTTTGCGGGGTCCAGAGTGCATGAAATTAATGATATTTTGCCGGTGCAGAAGATTATTGATAACATAGTGGGTGAATACTTTCAATCACAGTATATAGAAGTAAAGAAGGTACATCGGCTTTAATTAAAATAAAATCATAGTATAAAACACCAGGGACCGGCAAACGGTCCCTTTCTCTATGTGTATTGTCTCCTAAGATGGCAATTTGAAAAAAATACCATTTACAATTAGGCTGGTTTTTTTGTATAACTATAAATTGGAAGCATTTATTTACGTGTAACCTTATTTCTGGGTGGTAATAGAACAAAAATTGCAGACAATGCCAATACACATGCATAGTAGGAGATGTTATAAGTATGGAAACGCAGGAAGCAAGCTTATATGACGTAGTCATCGTTGGCGGTGGTTTAGCCGGCTTATCTGCCGCGGCTTACTTGTCGGAAAAAGGAAAGAAGGTAGCTCTGCTGGAGCGGGGGAATTTAGGCGGGAGAGCCGTTACCCTGAAAATCAAGAACTTTGCGTTTAATTTCGGGGCACATGCGATTTACGGGCGTGACAGTTCGAAATTGCGTAAGTTTGAAAAAGAATTGGGAATCCATATTGATTGGCAGGACTTCCAGCCGAATAAAGCAAAGTATGATATCGGCGACAGATTGACGGACATGCCGGCTAACATTCAGGGATTGTTTAATACTTCGGTTATAAAAGGATTAGGGAAGATCAAATTTACATTTGAAATTTTTAAAACGATGCTTCACGTGGAGCATGGACATCCTCACCTATCTATTGAAAAATGGATGGAAGAAAAGAATGTAAGTGAAGATGTACAGGAAATGATGCTTACGCTTGCCTCCTCAAACTTCTTCACGCGTGAGCCGGAGCGCATCCCTTCCGATGTATTCTTCAACTACTACCAGCGTCTTTTTAGAACGAATAAGCCGGTTGCGTACATTGGCGGCGGGTGGCAGGCTTTGATTAATGAGTTTGTACGGATTATTGAAAAAAATAACGGAGCCATTATTACAAAAGCAAAAGTTGAATCGGTGACAGCTGGAGACACCAAAGTGACGGAGGTCCATACTACGCAGGGTTCGTTTAAGGGAGAGGAATTTATTTTCTGTATTCCTCCGAAAGAGCTCGAAAAGATTGTAGCCGGCACGAAAATCGAGCACTTTATTAAACAGTATTCAAGCTATGAGCCGAGTTATGTATACGTTTACGATATCGGATTACAAAACCGGATCGAAGTGCCGTATACGTATATTTACGATAAGAAAAACAAAATATTTATCACCGATGTTTCCCATTACGATAAAACGTGTGTGCCTGAGGGCGGACAACTGCTGCAGGCCATTGCATACCTCACACAGGAGGATTTGCAGAACAAGGAAAAAATCCAGGAGTACCATGAGAAAATTGAAGCTCTCTATGACAAGCATTTTGCGGGCTGGCGTGAAGAACTCGTCGTTCCCCGTGTCTCGAAAAGAGCAGCCGCACAGGAAATTAAATGGACGATGAACCAGGAGCCAATGCCTCTCTACCTGCCGGACTATCGCAATGTTTTCTTTGCGGGAGACTGGTGCGAAGGGCAAGGGCAGTTGTCTGAACTGTCATTCTCCAGCGCCTATGAAGTAAGCCAGTTAGTTTTGCAAAAGCATCCTTCAAGCTTAATTTAAAGAAGCAGTGTATAAAAAGTGAAAAACCGGGAAGAATGGATACTGGTTACACCACCAATCGTCTCCTATATTTCTCCCCCTTTCCTTGCACCGTCATTTTGACGGTGTTTTTTTTATCGGAAAAAATAATGGTAAACTATGGATTTATAATGGTATGATAATTTGGACAATATTTTCTAATAATTGAAAAAATATGTTTGAGAAGTGCATAGAGGGGTGAATAGTTCATGCTCACACAAACGAACCTTGAGACCCGGCTTTTTCATGATATTCTTCAATCCATTTATAATGGGGATATTTCCGTATTGGAACAGACGATTTTAAAATTACATACAGCAGAACAGAAACTAGGTGATTTTGAGAACATTTTTAAGCTCCTGTATGATGGAATCATTGTTGTCGATAACGAAGGAATGGTTACAATGCTCAGCGATTCCTATGCTGATTTTCTTGGGATTGAAGAG
Source organism: Aneurinibacillus tyrosinisolvens (assembly GCF_001015055.1). Taxonomy (GTDB): domain Bacteria; phylum Bacillota; class Bacilli; order Aneurinibacillales; family Aneurinibacillaceae; genus Aneurinibacillus_A; species Aneurinibacillus_A tyrosinisolvens. The sequence goes on from NZ_BBWZ01000001.1 coordinate 243,444, forward strand.
CCGGATTCAGCCATCGGGAGGCACTGTACAGAAGTTGTGGAGAACTCGAGAATGCACATCGTCATTCGGACCGGACAGGCTGAGATAGGCCACATTCAACGGGTAAACGGCCAGGATATTATGGTGATGCGTGTGCCGGTTGTCAGGGATGACAAGGTGGTCGGGGCGGTAGGCAAAGTCATGTTTCAAAATCTCCAGGAGCTAAAAGTTTTAGGAGAACGCCTCAACACAATGGAAACAAAACTTAACTATTACCGGCAGGAGCTTAAAAGGGTACAGGGAGCGAAATATTCATTCGATAATATTGTTGGAAACAGTGAAAAGATAAGAGAAGTAAAAAACCTGGCGGGGAAGGTAGCTAAGAGCCGCTCAACGATTTTAATTATGGGAGAGAGCGGAACAGGAAAGGAATTATTTGCCCATGCGATTCATCATTCGAGCAGCCGGTGTGACGGGCCGTTTATCCGCCTTAACTGTGCGGCCATCCCGATTGAACTAATGGAATCGGAACTGTTTGGGTATGAAGACGGAGCCTTTACCGGAGCGAGGAAGGGGGGGAAACCGGGGAAAATTGAACTTGCTGCGGGGGGCACGCTGTTCCTGGATGAAATTGGTGATATGCCGTTAGAAATGCAGGTAAAACTGCTGCGGGTGCTACAGGAAAAGGAGTATGAAAGAATTGGCGGGACGAGGCTCAGTGAAGCTGATGTCCGATTCATTGCAGCGACGAACCGCAACCTGCAGGAGATGATTGCCGAAGGAAAGTTCAGAGAGGACTTCTATTACAGATTAAATGTATTTACGATCGAAATCCCCCCTCTTCGCGACAGGGAAGAAGATATTGCCACCGCTGCTTACTATTTAGTAGGAAAGCTTAACCAGGAGCTTGGTACGTGTATCTCCACGCTGGATGATTGTGTTCTCGCTCTCTTTCAATCCTACAGGTGGCCGGGGAACATTCGGGAAATGGAAAATGTGCTGGAACGGTCCATGAATATAGCGGAAGGTACCGTCATTCGCCTTGAACATCTTCCCCTTTATTTGAAAAATGTGCAGAACAAGGAGCCTCGTGTGAGCGCTTCTGTATGCACGCTGCAGGAAGAGGTAGAGCGTGCGGAACGAAGAGCAATTATAAGCGCATTGCAGAAAACAAGCGGGAACAAGCAGAAAGCAGCTGAACTTCTGGGGGTTCACCGGGCCAGCCTATATCGAAAAATAGAGAAATACGGAATTGATATACCAGAGCTGGGGAGCTAATGCTCCTTTTTTCTTGTTGCACTGCTGCGACATGTCGCAGTTTATCGACATGGGAAAAAGAGAAACGGGGCATCCTTCTGTCACATTTTTGCAACATTTCAATGAAAACGCTTTCTGGCTGATTATGATAAAAAGCACGTCCCCTATATGGAAAATCGCATTGAATGCAAGTTGGCACCATAGTTGCTTAATAATTTCCCGAAAAGATAATTTTTACAAGGGGGAATTTTGTTGAAAAGGAATTTTTTTCTGCTTATGACGTTTCTTCTGGCCTTTGCGGTAGTTGCTGCAGGATGTGCTCCGAAGCTGGAATCCGGGCAGACGGCGAACAGCGGCAAAACGGATGCCCAAAGCAGTAATAGCGGAACTCCATCCGGCGGTGGAGAAATCCCAATTGGGATGGGTATCTCCCTTACAGGTGGGACTGCCCTGTTCGGTGAGGGTGTCAAGAGAGGAGTAGAGCTGGCGATTGAAGATTTTAACGCGGCAGGCGGCTACAATGGGCAAAAAGCAAAACTGGTGATGTATGATGACGAAGCAAAGCCGGAAAAATCCGTAGAAGTTATACAAAAACTCATTAATCAGGATAAAGTTGTTGCGCTTGTCGGACCGGCTAACTCCGGAAATGCCATGGCGCATGGGAAAATCGTGCAAGAAGCCAAAATCGCTGAAATTGTACCAGTAGCAACAGGCTCAAAAATCACAAAGCAATTTGCTGACCAGGATAAGAACTACATTTTCCGCGTATCTCCGCTTGATAGTGTACAGGTAAGCACGATTTTAGAGGAGCTCGTAACGAAGAAAGGGCTGAAAAAAATCGGTCTCATCCATGACACGGAAGGCTATGGCCAGGGCGGCAGAGAGGATGTCGTCAAGCAAATGAAAGAAAAATACAGCATGGAACCGGCGGTTATCTCCGCTTTTGATCCGAAGGAATTAAATCTTGAGCAAGCGGTGCGCGATATGAAAAAAACGGGAGTCGAGGCGGTGCTGTTCTACGGATTGGCTCCACAGTGTGCCAAGCTGCTCGAAGCGCGTAATAAGGAAGGGCTTAATGTCCCGATTTATGCAACATGGGCGATGGGCGATCCGACCGTGAAAAAGCTTGTTGGTGATCTCGTGAATGAAAACGTTTTCTTCGTTCAGTCGTTCACAATTGACCAGTCCGATAAGGCGAAAGCGTTCCATGAGAGGGTTGTTGCTAAATACAAGGATGATGTTTTCCCCATTGCAAGTGCGCAAGGATATGACAGTGCCAAGCTTATTCTTGAAGCGATTAAAAAGGTAGGGCCGGATGGGCAGAAAATCCGTGACCAGATTGAGAGCTTCCAGGATTTCGAAGGGGTAACCGCCATCGGAAAAACACCCTTTGCTAAAGACAACCATGAAGCATTCGGTCCGAAAGACATGTCCATCGCAACGTATAAGAACGGAGAAGTTGCTTCTGTGAAGTAAAGGAAAGCGGAGAAGAGAGAAGTGTGTTTTTCTCTTCTCCGAACTTCCTGCATTATGCCGTACAAGGAGGGGTCATTTTGGATGGATTGGAACTGCTGCAGGCGATAATCAATGGTCTCGTTTACGGAAGCGTCTATGCGATTATTGCACAGGGCTTTTATATTACGTATATTACGACAAAAACGTTGAATTTCGGCCAGGGTGACTTTGTTATGGTAGGGGCCCTCATCGGGATTACGGTTTTTGGGGCGGTAACAAGCTCAGGTCTTGGACTTTTACTTGCCTTCCTTATCTCTCTTATAACCGTGATTGCCATTCTTGGAGCGGCCGGCTGGGGCCTGGAACAGACTGCGATTAAACCGCTGCGGGGGTTTCATTCGATTGGCTGGATTTTAAGTACCGTTGCGGTTGCCATGATTGCGCGAAACGTTGCGATGTTAATCTGGGGGCGTGATGTTATGGCAGCACCATCGCCATTCGGCAAGAAAGTAATCGATTTCGGTATCCTTCGGATGCTGCCGCACGAAATTTTTGTCTTAATCAGTGGATTTGCTATTATGGGATTCTTGTACTTTTTTCTTAAAAAATCAATTCTGGGTAAGGCGCTTGAGGCTGTTGCTTTTAATAAAGATGCGGCTTCTCTTATGGGCATCAACCCCCGTCTGATGGCAGGTCTTGCTTTTGTTATCTCCGGAGCGCTGGCAGGCATCGGCGGCATTATGGTCGGGCCGCTTGTCCAGCCGGGCGCTTTTATGGGTGTTTCCCTCGGATTGAAGGCTTTTGCCGCCGCGATAATTGGAGGGATTGACAGCCCGGTCGGCATTTTTGTGGGAGGCCTCTTGCTCGGTGTTCTCGAAGGGATTTTCGCCATTTTTAGCACCTCGCTTAAGGATGCGGCTTCTTTTGTGCTTATCCTGGCTATTCTTGCCTTCATGCCGAACGGCCTCTTCGGAAAAAGTGTAAGGGAGAAATTTTAGTATGAACAAATGGAAATGGTATGTAACCAATCTTATCCTCCCTTTGCTGGTCATTTATGCATTTCCCTGGGTTTTTCCCAATGAATTCTATGTGCATTTAGCCCAGACGTTTGCCATTACGTACCTTGTTATCGTCGGCCTGAATATTCTGGTTGGCCTGTCGGACCAGCTTTCCTTAGGGCATGTTGGCTTCTATGCAATCGGTGCCTACTTATCAGCGATTTTGTGTGATAAAGCGGGAATTAACTTTTTTGTCAGCGTTCTTATTTCCAGCTTTGTCGCAGCGGGGTTTGGCGCGGTTGTTGCTCTTTTATCCCTCCGTTCCAAAGGTCCTTATCTCGCCATGGTAACGATCGCATTCGGAGAGTTGATGGGTATTATATCGAATCGTTGGGTGGATGTTACAGGGGGACCGGCTGGGTATTATTCACCGACCCCGAGTATTTTCGGGTTTCAACTACATGCAGTCGAGTACTTCTGGTTTGTGGGTATTATTGCCGTCCTTGTCACGATTGCCGCCAACAATATTTTTAAAGGAAGATTCGGAAGAACGTTTATTGCCTTTGGCAACAGCGCGGTAGCTTCCGAAGTTCTTGGCGTAAATGTCCGTAACTGGAAGGTCATGGCTTTTGCCATTAGTGCATTCCTGGCTGGAATGGGCGGTGGCCTGTTTACCTTTCAGAATGGGTTTATCAGCAGCACGACGTTTGAGTTCGATAAGTCCATCCTGTTCTTAATTGGGGTTATCGTGGGAGGGTCCGGGACGAAATGGGGTCCTGTCGTCGGGACGGTTATTGTCGTTCTGCTGCCCCAGCTGTTCCAATCGTTTGTTGACTATCATCTCATGATTTTCGGAGGTATTTTACTTGTTTCGCTTATCATGCTTCCTGACGGAATTGTCGGTGAGCTTTCCAAACTTGCTCTATTTCAAAAACGCCGGAAGTCAGACCATACGGGGAAAACGTTTCAGCTTGCAGAAAAGCCGGAACTCGAATTGCCGCCCTCCGTTACAGGTACGCTGCTGGAGATGAGAGAGGTAGCCATGTACTTTGGCGGCTTGAAGGCGGTAGATAATGTGAATATTGAAATTGCCGGAGGTTCCGTTCATGGTGTTATCGGGCCGAACGGTTCGGGAAAGAGCACGACGGTAAACATGCTTAGCGGTGTATATACACCGACCGGCGGCCAACTGCTGTGGCAGGGAAAGGACATTACGAAATTCGCTCCGCATTCCATAGCAAAGGAAGGAATTACGCGAACGTTCCAAAACCTCCAGTTGTTTCAGGATTTAACGGTCATTCAAAATGTAATGATGGGTTTCCACAGGCATTTTCATACCGGATTTCTGCCCAATGTTTTGCACATTCCGTCGGTAAAAAAGGAAGAAGAAGCCTATTCGCAGAAGGCGTATGATTTACTGCGGATTGTAGGGCTGGAAACGAAGGTATTTCACAAAGCATCCGACCTTTCTTATGGAGAACAGCGCCTGGTCGAAATCGCACGCGGACTCGCGCTGAAACCTACGCTGATGATACTGGATGAACCGGCAGCCGGTGCCAGCCCGGTAGAAATTGAAAAAATCATGGATGTCATCTCGCGTTTAAAAGCCGCGGGTCTGTCCATCGTTCTCGTAGAGCACCACATGGAGATTGTTATGAACATATGCGACAAAATTACGGTTCTTGATTTCGGACAGAAAATTGCTGAAGGTACACCACAGGAAATTCAGGAGCATCCGAAGGTGATTGAAGCCTATCTGGGTGGCGAGGAGGTGGCTAATCTTGTTGCAGGTAAGCGGTCTGTCAGTTAATTACGGCCATGCGAGAGCGCTGGTGGATGTGAGCCTGCATGTGAATGCAGGCGAGGTTGTCGCCGTTGTCGGCCGCAATGGAGCAGGGAAAACAACGCTGCTTCGGGCACTCACCGGGCTGGTGAAGCCGCGCGCCGGCGAAGTGATGCTGAATGGGATGCCGATTACGTGCCTGCCTGCCCATAAAATTGTGGGGATGGGTGTCTCGCATGTTCCGCAGGGGCGCCAGGTATTTGGTGACCAGACAGTGGAAGACAACTTAACGCTCGGGGCTTACATGACCGTTCGAAAAAGCCCGAAGCGGGTAAAAGAACTCATTGAACGCGAGTATGAGCGATTTCCCCGCCTGAAGGAAAGGCGCAGCCAGCACGCCGGTACGCTGAGCGGGGGCGAGCAGCAAATGCTTGCGATGTCGCGGGCTTTGATGAGCGAACCAAAGCTTCTTGTACTTGACGAACCTTCCATGGGCCTGTCCCCGCTTTTTGTAAAACATATTTTTGACACGATTATGGAGTTGAAAAAAGCAGGAACGACGATTCTTATCGTAGAACAGCTGGCGCTTGCGGCACTTTCGATTTCCGATCGTTCCTATGTTTTGCAGATGGGCTCGGTATGCCTGGAAGGGGAGTCATCTACCCTGTTAGAAGATGATAAGGTACTGAAAATGTACCTGGGAGCCTCCTGATGGAGTTTCCTTTCTCTCTTGGCTGTTTTATGGAAATTACAAGGGTGTTTACGGAGGAAGATGTCGCTGGGTTCGCGGACATTATGAAGGATAAAAACATCGTGCACAACCAGAAGCTTGTTACACATGAGCTGCTGAATACATTTATTGTCGCAAGCCTCAGTACGAGTATGTTTGCTGAGCCAAAATACAGCGTCGTTCAACAGGAGGTTATTTATCTTAAACCTGTATATCCCGGCGATACGATTACCGCCCGCGCGGTGATTACGAATTATGATGCGGACACAGGCTGGATAACGCTTGCCACATCCGTTCGGAACCATGCGGGTGAGGGAGTACTTGCAGGGCAAATGGTCGTTAATTATGTCCCTATTACTTTGTAAATGGAATAAGAGGAGGCTATCGTATTGAAACGAAAACTTACGGCACTTATGGTTACTTCCGCTCTGCTGTTCCCGCTCGCGAATGCATCTTTCACGCCCGCCACTGTTCAGGCGGCCTACTCCCCTGTCATACCGGGAGCGCATAGTGTGACAGTAACAAGCTTTGATGGGAAAAACGAGAACTGGCTGACAACGAAAAACCCCGCCCAGTATGCGGCAGCTACTCTTTACGGAAATGCCGGGCTTACACCGAACGTATGGGGAAATAAAGACAACGGCACAGGATGGTATAAAATGTATACTCCGGCTGCTGTCACAGGAACGCAGGTAAACGGGACGTTCGAAGACGCGAAGTTTGTCATCCGCGTTCCGGATAACTGGAACGGCAAGCTGGTCGTGTCCGGCATTCCGGCTACGCGAAACGAAACGTCGACGGATTTACTGTTCAGCGATTATGTCCTCAGCAAAGGATATGCCTTTGCGGCCATTGATAAAGGGACACAGGGAGAAATTGACCCTAAGGATCCCCTTGCCAAAGTGAAGAATGCGCTCGTAGCTGACGAGGATTCAGTCGCTGAATGGAATATGCGCTTTCGGCAGATGACAAAAGCAGCACAGAAGTACCTGGTGGAAAATTATGACGCAAAATTAATTGCTGTAAACGATAAGAGCAATCCGGCAAGTAAGCTTATCAGAGGTGACCATCGCGTCCCTACATACGCCATTGGTATTTCTAACGGGGGCTATGTCGTGCGGTATGCGCTTGAACATGACGGCCCGAAATCAACGAAAGAAGCGGCGCTTTTTGATGGGGGCGTCGATTGGGAAGGGGTTCTCTGGCGGGCAAAAGACCCGAATTTAATTACCTCGCTCACAAAGGTTGTAAATAATGCGCAGGAAGCCATTTACGGGAAAGGAGCGAGCAAGGAAAAAGCAGTGAAGGCGATGTATGAAGCCGGCCTTCCGAAAGGTTCGGAAAAGCTGTGGGGCTACCATGACCAGGTGTACTGGTTTGTATCATTGAATATCTATCGTGACGAGTTTGATCCGAATGCAGAAAAGGCCATAAACTGGCGCGATTACTTGAAGTTTGATGAGAAAGGCCTTCGTGACCGCTCGAAGGATTCCATTTATGAAAACTACAATTACGAGAAGCGCCCGGGCAACGTAAAGAAAAATGTGGCGGCCATTGAAAATACAGGAAACATCAATGTTCCGCTCATTAGCGTATCGGGTACGCTGGACTCTCTCATTTTTCCTGAGCTTCATGCGGTTGCTTACGATAATCTGGTCAAGAAGGCTGGGAAAGGGGAGCTTCACAGGAATTACATGGTAGAGAAAGGAAACCATGTCGACAGCCTCGTCTGGGGCAAATCCGATCCGGATAAAGAGCTCCAACCGCTGCTGCCCTATGCTCATCAGAGCTTTGACTTGCTTGTAAAATGGGTAGAGAATGGAGAAAAAGCACCGAAAAGCCATTCTGTTCCTGTGCCGAAAGATAACGTGAAAGTTGTGGATATTAAAACCGGTTCAGAAATTGATCCGTATTAATCACCTCAAGGCCATCTTTATTGTCGATTAAAAAAAGAGTATTCTTATAATGGGACCTTACGGTCTCGGAATTCAAGAAAAATGTCGCGGGCAACGACCGCGATGTTTTTCTTATTATATCTTGTTCTCCCTTCCTCGCAAGAAGGGAAAGGTAAGTTTTTGGGCCCTTCTTTTGTCATGTGTAAAATTTACAGGTGATTGTTCGAAAGTTAAAATAGGAGTGAATCGGTAACAACGCCCATGAGGAGGGAATGCAGATGTCAGATACCATAGTACATACAATAAAAGAGTTTCAATCTTATACAAGACGGATGACGGATTATAAGGAAGCGGTGGCTGTTTTAAGCTGGGATTTGGCCACAGGCGCCCCGGCCAAAGGAAAAGCCCAGCGTTCTGAGGTTATCGGCATGCTCTCAACCGAGCTGTTTAAAATGGGAATCGCCCCCGAGATGAAAGCGTTTATTGACGCGCTTTCAGAGAGCGAAACATATGAGAAACTGGATGCTGTTACCCGTGCATCTGTTCGTGAGTGTAAAAAGGAGTACGAAAGAAACAAAAGCATTCCACCTGAGCTCTATCGGGAATATATCATTCTCGCGTCGAAAGCTGAGACGGCGTGGGAAGGGGCCAGAAGAGACGACAATTTCGATGCGTTTCGCCCGTATTTGGAGAAGATTATTGACTACACGAACCAGTTCATCGACATATGGGGGTATGAGGGACACAGGTATAATACGCTGCTTGATCAGTATGAACCTGACATTACGGTTGGTGTGCTCGATCCTTTATTTACAGACCTGCGCAAGAAATCGGTATCCCTTCTAGAAACAGTAGAGGGAAGGGGAAAGAAAACAGATACCTCCTTCCTTGAAAAATTGTTTCCGGCTGCTGACCAGAGAAAATTCAGTGAGAGAGTCCTGCGGAAAATCGGATACGATTTTGCCGCAGGCCGCCTTGATGAAAGCGCGCATCCTTTTTCAACAGGGTTAAACCGGGGAGACGTTCGTGTGACTACGCGTTTTCATGAAAACGATTTTCGCACGGCTATTTTTGGCTCGATTCATGAAGCAGGCCATGCAATGTATGAACAGAATATCGCGGAGGAGCTGGCAGGGACTCCGCTTCTTGATGGAGCCTCCATGGGAATCCATGAATCCCAGTCTCGTTTTTGGGAAAATATGATTGGAAGAAGCCGCGCATTCTGGGAATATTTCTATAAAGATGCTGTGGAGTTCTTCCCGCAGCAAGTTGATGGCATATCCGTATCCGGCTTCTACCGGGCCGTTAACCAGGTAAAGCCTTCCCTAATCAGAGTAGAGGCCGATGAGCTTACGTATAATTTACACATTATGCTTAGGTATGAGCTGGAGAAGGCGCTCATTAGCGGAAACCTTACTGTTGCGGAACTTCCGGCCGCCTGGAATGAAAAAATGAAAGAATACCTTGGCGTTGTCCCGGACAACAATGCGCACGGTGTTCTCCAGGACGTCCACTGGCCATCGGGTGCCTTTGGCTATTTCCCATCCTATTCACTGGGCAACATTTATGCGGCCCAGCTTGAAGCCGCCCTCCGCAAGGAGCTGCCGGAATATGAAGAAGCGGTAGCAAGAGGCGAATTTGCTGCCATTAAAGGCTGGCTTACTGAAAAAGTCCACAGACACGGAAAAATGCTGACCCCTGCAGAAATCATCCGGTCGGTAACGGGGGAATCGATTAATGTGGATTATCTTGTCCGGTATCTAGAAAAGAAATATACGGATGTATACAGTCTATAACATAAGGAAAGGAAGGCGCGGCGGTTCCGCACCTTCCTTTTTTTCAATTATGGAGTCATTATTCGGGCATATCCCGTGCTGGCCCGTAAGCGGACAAGGGATAATTAGCAAGGTTTTACAGTGCTTTTGCTGCGGTAAATAAGAAAAAAGTATACTACATAAACAAATGTACCATCCTAATAGAAACGGAAGGAAAGAGAGTGAGCTTCATTCATGGATAAAGTTCTTTTCTTAAAAAGCTTCCTGCGCTCTCCTTTGCAGGTGGCAAGCATCATACCAAGTTCTCCTTTTATCGTTAACAATATCGTACGTCATGTGAACAAAATTAAGCCGGCGGCCGTGGCTGAACTTGGGGCCGGAACAGGGGTGCTGACAAGGGCGCTTGATGGGCGGTGCCCGGATATTCAATCTCTCCTCGTGTTTGAGAATGAACAGAGCTTGAAAAGCCATCTGGAGAACGAGTTTTCTCACCTGCCGGTATATGCGGATGCATTTTCCCTCGCAGACGCTCTGAAGGAACAGGGAATGGAGAAACTGGACTGTATTATTTCTGCCCTCCCTGTATCCTGGTTCTCCCAAAAGCAGATTGAAGAGCTCATGTCGATGATTTATTCTCACCTGCATCCGGGCGGTTCTTTTATTATGTTTCAGTTCTCACTGCAGATGCGGAAACATCTACGGCAAACATTCGACGATATCTCAATCAAGTTTGTCCCATTTAATTTCTTGCCGGCATTTGTGTATTACTGCAAAAAGAGTGTGTAGCGCACCTGGCAGGCTCATACTGAAACGAAAGAAAATCCGTCTCGTTAAGGGGACGGATTTTCTTCTGCAGCAGAGTTATCGTGCCTGATAATGACTTTCGTGCCGAGCGGGATATGACGGTACAGCCATTCTACATCCCTATTGCGCATGCGGATACAGCCCTGGCTGACCCGGTACCCGATGCTGTGAGGATTGTTCGTGCCGTGAATGCCATATTTATATCCTCTTGTTTCGGGTACGTCTAATCCGATCCAGCGATTGCCAAGCGGGTTGTCCGGACTTCCTCCGGCAATGTTTTTGGGAAGATACCATGGGTTTTTCACCCGGGTTATAACGGTGAACTCGCCTTCAGGTGTTAGTTCCGGCGTTTTTCCTGTTGCGACAGGAAAAGTATAAACAGGAGCGTCATTCAGGAAAACGGTAAGCTGATTGCTCGTCTTATTAATTTCAATATGAACTTCATCCTCCAGCGCTAAAGCTTCGCATGGATAATGCAGGATAAATAGTCCGATAAGAAAGGAGAGGAGCAGTATCTTTCGCATGCATGTCACCCTGTCTTCCCACTGGCGCTTTTTTTCTTATTGCGGGCTTCTTCTCGCTCCCAACGCTTCAAAGAAGGATACGGGTCGTACGAGAATTCCGTTCTTCCGTTGTCGCGGTAAATCCCGTAATGAAGGTGTGGCGGGAATTTTCCGGCGGTTCCGGGCTTTCCGTACCCTGAACTGCCGACATATCCGATAACATCCCCGGGCTTTACGATGTCCCCTATCTTATACTTCTTATTAAATCCGTTGAGGTGAGCATAGTAGTGGTATACATTATCCAGGTCACGGATTCCAACTCTCCAGCCTCCATACGGATTCCAGCCTCTCGTCTCAATAACGCCATGGCGGGTTGCGCGTACGGGGGTTCCGTAGCCGGCGAAGATGTCAGTACCCTCATGAATTCTTCTGCCTCCCCATCCACGCGCATCGCCCCATGTGCTCCGATAGCTGTAGTTATAGTGAAGGGGAACCGGAAAGGCGCTGCCGGACACATCTAATCGGTTATAATGTTCATAAATCGAAGAGAACTCGGAGATAATTTCAATGCTTTTATCCCTGGCGTAATATTGCCATAGTGCTATTCGGATATCATCTTCCGTGAAGCCAAACTGTGCCAGATAGCTTGCCATCGTATAGGCTGTATCGATATCATTAAACCGATCCGCTTTCCCGTCCCCATCCCCGTCTTTTCCGATGCCGCCAAAAAAGGAAAGGGTCCGCGGGTTTGTATCGTCCGGATTCGGATTTAGCATGCCGCTCCAAAAAGCGGGAGGAAATGCAAACCCTGTTATCCTCTCTTTATTTTGCCGGGAGGGTCCCTTCTCCTTACCGTTTTTGTTTATATTTCGTTCGTACTGATCAACAGCCGCCAGGTAGTACCAGGGGACACCGGTAATTGTCTCCATATGTTCAAATAGCGACTGCCTTTCTTTTACGGCTTTTCCCCTCGTGCTTTCTTCCTTTGAGGAAGCTGCATGCAGATGGGCAGGCGATACAAACAGGCTAACAAGCAGAACAATAACAAAGAGTTTATATACCATACGGTCCTCCAATTGTAAGGGAGTTTATATAGGCTAGTGTGTGCAAAGCATTTTGTTTTATGATAGCGAAAGGTGGAGAGAGATATGAAACTGCTAATAAAATCCGATGGAGGCTTTCTCGCCCGGAATTTGTGGGCCGGCATCTGCCGCCTGCTTGACCTGGCAGAGCAGGAGGAGAGCTTGCCGGAACAGGAAGCGCTCGACAGGCTGGAAGATCTGTTTTCAGAAGCGGAAATCACGCTGTTTCTGTTTCCCCTTGTGGTTTCGCATGATGTTCTTGCAAGGTGGGAAATGAGCGGGCTGCCCATGAGGGTTGGAAGTGAGCGTCCCGCGGATGACTTCTCGTTTTCTTCCGCTGCCCTTGCGTGGCTCAGGGAACAAATCAGCAGAGGGAAATTACATATATGGGAGGATCAAGCGGTTGTTTTCTCTAAATATTTTCAGTTAGCGGCAGAAAATAATGCGATGTGGATTGGCCTGGCCGAACAGGTGAGAATACCTGATTTATCTGAAGGAGCTGGCTCAAGGGGAAATCAGGAGCACATTGACGACGATTTAATCGTTGTTGAATGCAACCTGGACGATATGAGTGGGGAGGGAATGGGTTATACGATGGAACGGCTTCTGCAGGCCGGAGTGCGGGATGTCTTTTATACGCCTATTATTATGAAGAAAAACCGGCCCGCGTACTGCCTGACCGTATTGTGCGACAGAGGGATGCTTGAACAGGTCAAACAACTCATTTTTCTGGAAACAACAACCTTTGGCATACGATATACGAAGATGTCTTCATACCGGCTTGGGCGCGACTGGGAGCGAGTCGTCTCCCCATGGGGAGAGATTCGGGTTAAATGGGCGCATTATAAGGGACATAGGATAAAGGGGGCGCCTGAATATGAGGACTGCAGAAATGCGGCGGTAAGCGCCAATATCCCTTTCCGGGTCGTTTACCAGTGGGCTGAGGACTATGTTTCCCGCAATAAACCGATTGTGTAGCGGTTTGCAATTGCTTTCGTGGCAAACCTTTTTTACAATAGGAGTAATCGATAAAGAGAATGGAGTGAAGCGCTTCATGGCAGAACGTAAACCTGAATGGCTTAAAATTAAATTAAATACAGGTGAAAATTTTAAAGAATTGAAAAAAATGATGCGGGGAAAAACGCTGCATACCGTTTGTGAAGAAGCGCGTTGTCCAAACATTTATGAATGCTGGGCGAACCGTACGGCTACCTTTATGATTCTCGGTGATTTGTGTACGCGTGCCTGCAGATTTTGCGCGGTGAAAACAGGGCTGCCGACAGAACTGGATCTGGCTGAACCGGAGCGGGTGGCTGAAGCAACTGAAAACATGGGCCTTCAGCATGTTGTTGTTACATCCGTTGCGCGTGATGATTTAAAAGACGGTGGGGCGATGATTTTTGCGGAAACGATTAAAGCGATCCGCCAGCGTACCCCTCTCTGCAGTATCGAAGTGCTTATTCCTGACTTCATGGGGAATTGGGATTCCCTTAAATTGGTAATGGAGGCAAAGCCGGATATTTTAAACCACAATATTGAAACGGTGGAGCGCCTGTCTGATCGTGTCCGCTCTAAGGCGAAGTATGACAGAACGCTTAGCCTGCTGGCAAAAGCGAAGGAAATGCAGCCCTCGGTCCCTACAAAATCAAGCATTATGATTGGCGTGGGCGAGACAACGGAAGAGATTATCGCAACCATGAAAGATTTGCGGGAGGTTGACGTGGATATTTTGACCATCGGACAATATCTGCAGCCTACGCCGAAACACCTTGTTGTTAAGAAGTTTTACCATCCGGACGAGTTTGCGGCGTTAAAGGTGGAAGGGATGAAGATGGGATTTAAGCACGTGGAGTCCGGCCCTCTCGTACGGAGTTCTTACCATGCGCACAAACAAGTCGAATCCGCTGCAGCTACACAGGCTCTATAGAAAACAGGCCCGGTTACCACACGGTAACCGGGCCTGCTGTTTAACGGCCGCCTGTTCCGGACTGAGTACTCCTGTTACCTGTTCCAGACTGATTTGTTTTAGTGTTTCTGTGTGTTCTGGATGGACTGCTGCTTATCTTGTTGCTGCCCCCTGTTGTGCAATATGTGGAGCTGCCTTTGTTATTCGTTGCCAGTGCCTGTTCGAATTGTGCGTCGGTTTTATTGCCGAATGATGCTGAATTCTGGCACACCTGGTTAATTTTGTTTAAATCATTTGAAGTGTACACGTTGTAATAACGAGGACACACATTGAGTGCGGACCTATGGACCTTCTGCAAGATGTCTCTCGCTATTGCCGGGCTGTTAGACCCTGTTGTGTCGCAGCCTACAAAAACCTGGTTATCTGTCGTAAGAACGGATAACGATTTTGCGCCTGGAACATGCTTTGCCGCATTGGCAACAGCAGAAGCGAGCATTTGGCGATCAACATAGACGTTTTGAGCAGCTGCGTTCTGGTTTCCCTGTGTTCCGCTATTCCCTGCAGAGTTGCTCTGGCTGCCTGAACGGCCCTGGTTACCTGTACTACCCTGGCTGCCTGTACCACCCCGGCTGCCTGCACCGCCAGCCGAAGCCGTTCCTGCGCTGTTCTGATTTTTTGCTATTTGGACGAATCCAACCTGAGCCGGTCCGCGGTTATTTCCAGCTGTCCGGGCACCGCCGCCATCCGCTTTGTACATGGAATATCGGTTTATCGCGCTATACCTCGCGTCATTTGCCCTGCCGTCTCCCGACGTGTACGTACCGTTGTCAGATCTGCCCCCCGCACCTCTCAGCAGGGAACTGCGGTCGTCACGTCTCACTCCGATGCCGAGTATGCCGCCTCTGCCGTCTACAATACCGTTTGGAGCACGATACGTGCCCCTCGCTGCGGGGTCGTATGCGTTTGCCCCAGCACCATAACCGTCTCTGCCGGTTCCATAGCCAGGACCTGTACCTGCTCCATATCCTGTTCTACCGGTACCGGTAATGCCGGTGCCATATCCATATCCGGATCCTAGTCCATAGCCAGCTCCCCTGCCGGTACCGTTCGTGCCGGCGCCGTATCCCCGGGGAGTTCCGTAGTCGTAGGTCCCTTGTCCAGTACCGGACGGACCGGTTCCGTATCTAGGTGCTACTCCATAAGGTGTTGTACCAGGAGCGTATGTGTTAGTACGTGCTCCGTCCACATACCCATCCGTCGCACGATTGGGATTGGTGCCGGGTGCAAGGTTAGCCGGACGGTAGCTGTTTGTTCTGGTTCTTGCGTTATTATCAGCCGGATTTGGAGAACAAGCGGCCAGAGAGACAGCGAGACCAATTGCAGATAATGCACATATCATTTTTTTCATAGTTCCACCTCCTATCCTGTAGGTTTGCCTGAGGCCGAGGATTCTTTTCGTGGCAATTTTGTGTGTATTGCCGGAAAATGTGGTAAAATAGGAGGCGCACGCCATTCGCTTTTGGAGTACATACAGTTCAACCGTAACAGACCGGAAGGAGGGAATCAGAGTGATACGAGTCGAAAACAACGTATATGAGCTCATTGAGGATAGTAAAGATGGCTTTAACCTGGAAGCCTTTAAGGAACGCTACAGTGACATTTTAAGTAAGTTTGATTATATAGCGGGTGATTGGGGATACGGGCAGCTTCGGCTGAAAGGTTTTTTTGCGGATACAAACCGTAAAGCATCCTTTGATTCCCGAATTAGTTTCTTTGATGAATATATACTGGAATATTGTAATTTTGGCTGCGCCTATTTTCTTGTGAAGAAAGTGAAGGAAGAAGGGAAGACGCCGGCGGATGAGCCAGGTGAGCTTGTGCAGGAAGTAGCGGCGGAGGCCGTACAGGAAAAGCCGGATGATAAATATGCCAAAGGCAGCCGGGAAGGGAAGCGCCGTGAACCAAGGCGTCGCCCCCGCCCTAAACGAAAGCCGAAAGAATATAGAGAAACAAAAGAGCAGCCCTCCGAGTGAGGCTGCTCTTTTTCTTAATTTTTAAATGGTTAAATAAAGAAACTCCCGTAACTCCGCGGCTTCGGCCTCAGTCATGTTAAACGCTTGCTCCAGGTACCCTGGTTCATCCAAATCTTTTTGCCCGACAATGGCCATGCGGTGGGTTAGAATGTTCAGAACGATACTTTTTCCATAAAAATTCTTAGTCTGTATAATGGCAATATCATGGCGGGCTTCCTCACCCATAAAGCTTATATATCTTGTTTTCGTTTCTTCTGAATGATCGTATAAAAATGTCCAATCTCCATGTTCACTCATTGTTCTAATTCCTCCAATATGTCAGTTATTTTGTATAAAAAGACCTGTCTACGAGCCATGCTTGGTGCTATAATGAGGATATCCTTTACTGCATAAGCAGAAATTACCTTTGGTTTGAAGGAGGAGACCCGGTGCATCCATTGCATATGTCATGGCAAGACAGAATAAAAACCTTGTTTTCTCTTTTTAAATCAAATGAACAAATGAAATACTTTCCTTCTTCCTTTGTGCTGCGCGACCCGATTCAGGAGTCTTTGAACACTGCACACCTTAAGGGAAGAAAGACATTTGTCATGCTCTTTGATGTTAAGAATTACAGGCAGCTAAAAGAATTATATGATAACTCTACCCTGGCATCAATGGACAAATGGGTTCGAAAACAGCTGGAAGAACGAATCCCTATGCATTTTTTGGATAAAGAAATTCTCCATGTCCAAAAATACCAGGCAGATGATTATGTAATTATATTGCAGCAAGTGGACAGAGCGTTCACGTATGAGCTGCTCCATGATATATCAAATCAGCTTCGAATTTGTCTTGAAGAGAAGATGGTGCTGGCACCGGCATTCGAACTAAAGGTTAAATATCATAGCGGGTTTTCCTTGGTTTCCTGTCCGGGCGGGAACACCTCTTCCGCTTTTTTTGATTCGCTTGATAGCACGCGCGTTATGGCTAAGAATAGAATTGATCTAAACGAGTACGATACATTGAAGAACGACATACATACGATTGTCAAGAATGAAAATATCTATGTGCTGGCCCAGCCGATTCTCTCCTTGAAGAGCGGCCGGACAGAAGGCTGGGAAATTCTTACGCGCGGCCCGAGGGATACTCCTTTTCATTCGCCGCTTGCTTTATTTAATTTTGCGCAGCAGGCAGGTCTTTTATTTGAATTGGAGCTGCTCGTGTTTAGAAAAGCGGTGAAGGAAATCGCTGGGAAAGGCATTTCTGCTTTTGTTTTTATAAATATAACTCCGCTCACGCTCGGGAATCCTCACTTCTATAACAAAATCATCGAATGCATGAAAGAGCATCCTACAGTATCCCATTCGCAAATCGTGCTTGAGATTACGGAACGGTATATGATCGAGGACTACGATGAAATAAAGGAATTAATCGGCCGTTACCGCAAAGCAGGCTTCCGTTTTGCCGTGGACGATACCGGTTCCGGATATGCCAATTTATATATGATTTCCGAGCTTTTGCCTGACATTATTAAAGTTGACCGGTTTGTCACGCAGGATATTGACACGAATATTGTCAAAGAAGTTATTTTGCAGGCACTGCTCCATATTGCCGCCAGTATTAATTGCAAAGTAGTTGCTGAAGGCATTGAAACGGAGGACGAGCTGCTGAAATTGGTGGAGAACAGCGTCCACCTTGGACAGGGGTATTTCTTTAGCAGGCCAGCTGAGCCGTTCTCATATGTGGAGAAGAAGATACCGGTTCAATTAAACGGATAGAGCAGGCATGAACGATTTGAGGCAAGCGCATAATATGGCTTGCCTCTTTCTTTTTAGCAGTATCGTTTTCATGATATACTGTAACGAGATATTGAATGAGCTTAGAGGTGGGGAGCGGGATGGAGAACATTATGACGGGGGTTACAATTCTAACCCTGATTGTCCTTACTTTTGTCATTACGATTGCTGCTTCAAAAATCAAGAAGAAAAAATAGCCGGAGTGAGAGGGATACGATATGTACCAGGTGAATGTAACGAAAATTGAAGAAATCCTTTCATTTTATGAAAAGGTTCTTGCAGATATAGAACCCATTATGGAAAAAAACAACACGTTTCCCGGCGAGCCGGTGACCGGTTTGGCACTGGAACGCACGCTTCACATCGCCCTTGAGTCAATTGCTGATGTAGGGAACTATCTAATCGACGGATTTATTATGCGTGATCCCGGGAGTTACGAGGACATTGTTGAAATCCTGCGCGATGAAACCGTCGTTACCGATGTGATGGCAGCTTCACTTAAAGAAATTGTAAATAGACGAAAAAGCCTTATTACGGAATATACATATATAAAAGATGAAGATGTTTTTATGCTGCTTAAAACCCACCTTCCTTTTCTGCAGGCCTTTCCTCCATCTGTTCGGGACTACCTGAAAAAGGAGCTTTATTAATATTTTTTACTGAATAAGAAAGCATATCTTGCTTTAAAGCAGTAGAGAAAAGACCGCAAGGTCAAAAACGTTAGAAAAAAGGAAGGGCAGTCCACGCAGACCGGCCTTCCTGACCCAGCGGAACCTCCCGGAGAGCAGAAGAAGCCCACCAGTGTCTCCAACACCTAAGCTACCCAGATGTTTGGTGGGCGCTGCTCGCAGGGAGGTGGAGCGGACAGTAGCCCCTTCCTCGTGGAAGGGAAAGGCAAGTGGAATGCACTTCCTTTTTCCCTTTTTTAGTAACGTTAAAGTAGTTTTTATATTATATTGTATAAAAATTTACTTATCTCCTGAAATCGAGTACAATAAAGGAGAGGAAGGTGAATAACGAATGAACAAAGATAAATCCTCTTCTACGCGCAATCAAATTTTGCATTTATTGAAAGTGAAGGGGCCTATGACCGTCGGCGATATGGCAGGGGAGCTGGGGATTACTGAAATGGCTGTCCGGCGCCATCTGAATACGCTTGAACGAGACAACTTAATTCAAACTCGTTTGCTTCGCCAGGCGATGGGGCGGCCCACAAATGTCTACTCACTTTCTGATGAAGCTGATCATATGTTTCCTAAAAATTATCATGATTTAACGCTTGAATTCCTGGGTGATATACAAAAACTGCAGGGGGCCGAAATGGTTGAAGCGCTCTTCAACCTGAGAGCACAGAGGCAGGAAGATACGTATAAGACGATTGTTCCCGAGCATACTGATTTCGAGAAAAAGCTCGAAATGCTTGCCAAGATGCAGAACGAAAAAGGGTATATGGTCGAGGTTAAAAAGGATGAAAGCACGGGGAAATACTTCTTCGTAGAATCCAACTGCCCGATTTCAAATGTAGCAAAAGAATACGTGCATGCATGCAACTGTGAAAAAACGCTGTTTGAAAAAGTGCTGGACGCTAATGTGGAACAGGAAGAATGCATGGCTACCGGCGGCGATAACTGCGTGTACGTCATTGACAAAAAGCAAGAGAATAAGTAAAAGCAACCACGAATGCGGGTTGCTTTTTTTGTCGTTAAAGAAAGTATATGTTGCTTTAAAGTGTTAAAGGGAGTTACTATCATGGGACCGTGAGGTCCCAATGTGCAAGAAAAACATCGCGGGCGGTGACGGCTCTTTTCTTTCCCCCTGTGGAGCGCGCCTGCCATAGGGTGAAAAAGACCGGCAATTGTCTCCAACACCTAAGCTACCCAGATGTTTTGCCGGTCCGCCCGGCGTGAGACTAAGCGGCCGTCCAGCCTCCGGAAGGGGAAAGGACGAGCGGCATGCCCGCGATGTTTTTCTTATGCCTTATGCACGGTTTGCGTCAGACAGCTGGCTTCTGCCGGGATAGAATTTCATCTCCTCATCGAGCGGATTTTCTTTTGCGGTTATTGTTTCAGGAATGATCTGAAAAACAGAGACGGCGTTGCCCATAGAAGAGCGGTATTTTTCCACATGCTGCTGTGCCAGAGGAGAGGAATAATAGCCGGGCACGTATTTGTCGAGCAGCTTCTGCAGAACAAGCGTTGCTTGTTCGGGGGCCGTTATGGCTTCTACTTTTCCAAAAATCATAACGCTAAAATAAGCGGTGTCTGTCTTGGCCGGTACAGGATTGGAAATCGTTCCGTACTCCTCGCTTACCGTAAAGCAGGCAGTTGGATTTTGCTTAATGACGTCAATTTTCCTTCCGGATTCAGAAGCGTGAAAGTAAAGCTTCTCCTCCCACCATACATAGTTGAGCGGGATTACATACGGGTGCAGCCCGGCGCTAATCCCGAGGTATCCGATTTTTGTCCGGCAAAGAAAGTCATTGATTTTATTCTTATCGGTGCATTCCAGATAACGGTGCCTCATAGGTATCATTGAATTATCCCCTTTGTTTTTATATTATGATTTATTATAAGAAGGATTTGACCCTATAAAAAGAGACAGTTTTAATAAAATTGACAGGGTCAGTTGGGAGAGAGCTATGTTAGAGATCACACCGGTACTGAACGGGAACAGAAAAGAACCGCTTTATTTACAGTTGTACACGTACATAAAGGATGAGATTTACTCAGGAAACATTGCTCCTTCTATTCGGCTTCCCTCTGTCCGTAAATTATCGGATTATTTGCAGGTGAGCAGAAACACGATCGAAGCAGCCTACCAGCAATTAGTTGCCGAAGGATATGTGGAGAGCAGGCCGCGCAGCGGATTGTACGTGACGCCTATGGATAAGGAACCTCTATTTCTGCAGAACTTGCTGCCTGTGCCTTCGCAAAGCGGGAACGAATGGAGCCGAAACGAGGCGGGAGCTTGCCTCTATGATTTCAAATATGGAACGATTGACCCGGATAGCTTTCCGTATGCTGCATGGCGAAAGGCAATCAATCAATGTGTACACCCTGATGAGCAGGAACTTCTTTTTTATGGTGAACCCATCGGTGAGTATGGACTGCGCGCACAAATTGCAAGTTATTTGCGGCAGGCAAGAGGGGTGTCATGCTGTGCGGAACAAATCGTTCTGGGAGCTGGAACACAGCAGTCGCTTGGGATGGTTTGTCAGCTCCTCGGCACGGATAAGCGGAAAATTGCGATGGAGGAGCCCGGATATGATGGAGCGAGAATTGTTTTTGAGAATTGCGGATGGAGTACAGCTCCTATTCCTCTGGAAGACGACGGACTTTCCCTGGAAAAACTGGAGAAAAGCGAAGCGAAACTCGTATACGTAACCCCATCCCATCAATTCCCGTACGGTATGGTCATGTCGATTACCAAGCGGTTGAAGCTCCTGCAATGGGCCCGCGAATGCGGGGGGATAATTATAGAAGACGATTATGATGGGGAATTCAGGTATACAGGCAAGCCGATTCCTTCTCTTCAAGGGCTGGACGCCGGGGAGAATGTCATCTACATGGGTACCTTCTCCAAGTCTCTTCTCCCCTCTCTAAGAATCAGTTATATCGTTTTACCGCGCCGCCTTATGGAAGAGTATAAACGAAAGTTTGGTGCGTATGGGCAGCCGGTTTCCAGAATGCAGCAAAAAGCCCTGCAGCTGTTTATGGAAAGTGGGGAGTGGGAGCGGCATATACGAAGGGTGAGAAACATTTATCACAAAAGAAATTTCGCCCTTCTTGAGAGTATAAAAACCATCATGCAGGAGAAGGTGCGGATTATCGGCAAGGATTCAGGGCTTCACATGTTACTTGAAGTAAGAAGCAGGAGAAGCGAGGAAGAGCTCATAGAGGCTGCAGAAAAGTATGGCGTGAAAGTATACCCTACCTCCAGATACTGGGTTCATCCACCGAAAATGGGGCATCCGTTTATTCTTCTAGGATTTGGCGGGCTGTCTGAGGAGAAAATTGAACAGGGAATCCGGCGGCTCCACGAGGCGTGGTTTTCATGAGAAGAAAAAAGCCCGTCAGTCGGCATTGACAGACGGGCTTTTGCTATTTTTGGGCCGCTTACGATTGCACGCATCCTTTTTCCACTGTCTTGACAAGCGAAGCAATATCATCAATGTGGCTAATGCTTTCTCTTTTTAAGACGAGCCGCTGGCCGATTTCGAGAGCAAGCGTTTCTCCTTTCGCCCGCAGCTCCGGTCTTCGATGCTTTCTAAATCCGAGACGTGGGCGAGCCCGATAACGCGGCGCATCATTTTGCAGCCCGCATATCCAACTGTATCTTGAAGAAGGCGGTGCAAATAATCATCTGCATAACCTGGCACAGTCGCGCTCGGCTCTGCCAGCTTTTCCTGCCACAATACCCGGAACTCGCGCTCAAACACCGTCCATAGCGATGTAACCGTGTTGAGCAGGTAGGCTTGATAATCTTCCCGTTCTTCTTTATCCGGCGTGTGGCCTTCATGGGCCGCATAATTAAGCAGCAGGTTGGCAATCACTGCACCGATATCGAAGCCCATCGGACCATAATAGGCAAACTCAGGGTCGATAATTTTCGTATCGGCCTCGGTAATCATAATGCTGCCCGTATGAAGATCGCCGTGGAGAAGGGCCTGCGCTCGGGTGAGGAATCCTTCTTTAAGCTTTGCGATTTCCAGCTTTAAAGCGTCATTGTGCCAAATATCATGAACCGCCCCTTCAATGAGAGGATTGAACGTATTCGTTTCCGCGTCATAATACGGATCGGTAAATACAAGGTCTTCCGTAATTTTGCACAGCTCCGGATTCGTAAATTCAACGACCTTTTTCTTCTTTTCCAGTGGATCGAGGGCTAAATCGGACGTTAAAAACAGCATTCTGGCCAGGAAAGTACCGATATGCTCGGCAAAATCAGGGTAATGCTTGCGTTCAACAAGGCCTTTGCGCATGATTTGGTAGGCGGATAAGTCTTCCATTACTGTAAGCGCAAGGTCGGTATCGTAATGATATACCTTCGGAACCGCGCCGGGGCATAGGCTGCCCTGTAAAATTAAAGCCTCGCTTTCAATGCGGGACCGGTCAAGCGTCAACGGCATGGACTCTCCGACTACCCTGGCATATGGGAGCGCCTGTTTAAAAATAATGCTTTTTCCCGATGGGCCTTCATCTTTAATATGGAAAACGAGATTTAAATTGCCGTCTCCGATTTCACGGCTTACAAGGCGTGCATCATCCGGAAATAATCCGGGAATATTTTTGGCATAAGCGACAGCTTCCTGTTCGTTAAAGGCACGATATACTGACATGAGAATCACTTTCCTCTCTAAAATTACTTGGCCATTGTTCGCTCTTATATAACAAAACCCCTCTTCTATTCTGAAAGAGGGGGAGGAAACGATTTCATCCTTATCTCTCAGAACAGTATATTCCGTAGGAGTTAGCACCTTACCGCACAAAAAAATGCAGCAGGTTGCCGGGTTTCATCGGGCCAGTCCCTCCACCACCTCTTGATAAGAGCGTATATTTAATTGTTTTTACTTTTTGAACTGAGTAAAAAATTGCAGTACTAAAAATGTAAAATGAATTATATTATTTGTCAAGGAGAAAAAAGGGTCTTGACATATCGCAATGTTACGCGGTATTATTAGTCACATCCGAATCATCGGAATTGAACGAATATGAAAACTAAACACACAACGACTTATCAAGAGATGGCGGAGGGATAGGCCCGATGATGCCCGGCAACCTGCTGTATAGCTTATTAGACAGTAAGGTGCTAACTCCTACAGGACAATCGTTCTGAAAGATAAGGTATGGTTATACAATCAAACCTCTTTCAGCGCGAAAGAGGTTTTTTATTTTACAAATCCAATGCATGGAAAGGGAGGAGACGCCAGATGGCAGTCATCCGCATTCGAAATACGAACGAAGTAATCGAAGGGGAGCAGAACGTCAAGGAATTCCTCAATGGATATGATGTATTGTATGAACACTGGGATAAAAACAAGTTTCCCGAGCAGTTAAACGGGAAGTTCGTTTTAACAGAGGAAGAAAAGCAGGGAATCCTCGAAGCCTTTGATAGTGAGATTAAATCGCTGGCGGCCCGCAGAGGGTATGTGCAGTGGGACATTGTTGCCCTTTCAGAAGAAACGCCCAACATTGAGGAGCTTTTGACAAAATTCAAACAGGTGCATACGCACTCGGAAGATGAAGTCCGGGCGATTGCTGCAGGCAACGGCATTTTCGTTATTAAGGGGACCGATGGATACTTCAATGTGGAACTGGAGGCCGGAGACGTCATCTCCGTTCCGGAAAACACACCGCACTTTTTCACACTCATGGATAATCGGCAAGTTATTGCCGTCCGCCTTTTCATTGACCCATCAGGCTGGGTGGCGGCCCCGTACAACGACCCTGCTTTTGCAGAGTAGCCGTTTGCAACTGAATATATGATTTACTCTTATCAAGAGAAGGCTGAGGAACTGGTCCGATGACGCCCGGCAACCTACCCGGAAACATTTTACGGTAAGGTGCTAATTCCTGCAGGGGGAAAACCTGAGAGATGAGAGGCAAGCCAAACATGGTTTCATTGTGCCTCTCTTATTCAAAAGAGAGGCTTTTTTAATAAAAAATAAAAGGGGAGTTTTACGTGAATAAAAAGATTCAAACCATAATCGCAGTTTTTCTGATTGCGGTATTAACGGTACTGTCCGCAGGATGCGGCAGCAAAACGGCAGCACCCGCTGCGAAGAATGAAGCAGGCACCCAGCAGGGAGGCGATTCTTCCAATCCGCTGGCGAATAAGAAAATCGCACTCGTTATGCAGATAAACCTCGGCACTTTCTCAGCCCAGTACATTAGCGGTGTGAAAGAAGAAGTTGAGAAGAAGTTTGGCGGACAGGTAACGGTTTTCACAGCGGATGGGGACCTGGCACGGATGGCTGCTAACCTTGATGCGGCAGTGAACCAGAAGTTTGACGCCATTCTCATTGACCATGGAACACCGGAAGCACTAACGAAAGGCGTACAAAATGCCGTAGCAAAAAATATCCCGGTCATTGCCTTTGACGCAAATATAAAGGTTCCGGGTGTGACAGTTTTAGAGCAGGGCGATAAGGATATGGCTACTTCTGTTCTTGACAAGCTGGCAAAAGACAGCGGTGGAAAAGGAAACATCGTGAAAATCTGGGTAGCCGGATTCGCACCGATGGAACGCCGTCAGGTTGCCTACCAGGAGTTCTTAAAGAAAAACCCGGGAATTAAGGAAGTAGCGGCATTTGGTGCCGCAACAGCAAATACAGCGCTTGATACCCAAGCACAGATGGAAGCGGTTCTTAAGAAGTATCCGAATAAAGGTGACATTACAGCGGTATGGGCTGCATGGGATGAATTCGCTAAAGGGGCAACAAGAGCCATCGAACAAGCAGGCCGTACGGACATTAAAGTATATGGAATTGATATGAGTGATGAAGATTTACAGATGATCCAAAATCCAAAAGGACCGTGGGTTGCTTCTGCAGCAGTTGACCCGAAAGACATTGGGCGTGTGCAGGTTCGCTACGCTTACCAGAAGCTTCATAAGGATCAAACACCGGAAACCGTTGTGCTTAAACCGGTACTCGTGACACGCGAATCACTGCCGACCGAGAAAGTAACGACAGACAAGCTGCATGACCACATCAAAGAATGGGGCAACAGCGACCAGGGAATTGCAGACTGGATGAAAAAATAACGTAACGAAGGCTATCGCTGTGGGCTCCGGGCTCTGCGATAGCCGCCTTTGTGTTAGCGGCAAACCATTCGTTAGCAGAAAGTTTCATTGAATAAGGGGGGCGGGCATTTGTCACAATCAACAGCACGAGTAGAGATGAAGAAGATAAATAAATCGTTTTCCGGCGTTCAAGCTCTGAAAGAGGTAAGCTTTGAGGTTCGGGGAGGCGAAATCCACGCCCTGCTCGGTGCGAACGGAGCAGGAAAAAGCACCTTGATGAAAATATTGTCCGGTGCCTATCAAGCGGACAATGGCGTGATTTCGCTCGACGGGCAGCCGCTGAGCATCCTGAGTCCGGCGGATGCGAAAAGGTCCGGCATTCACTGCGTCTACCAGGAGGTTGATACAGCGCTCGTCCCGTCCCTTACCGTCGGTGAGAACATTATGCTAGACCGGGGAGCGAACGCAGGGGGAAAACGCTGGATTCGCTGGAACTCCCTGTACAAAGAAGCAGAGGCCATTCTTCAAACAATTGGCTACGCGCTTCCTGTACGTAAAAAGGTTGAAGAACTAACATTATCAGAAAAACAAATTGTGCTTATTGCGCGGGCTGTATCGCATAAAGCCAAATGTGTGATTTTTGATGAACCGACAGCACCGCTAAGCATGGAAGAGGCTGAACGGTTATTTGCCATTATGTACCGGTTAAAAGCGGACGGGGTCGCCTGTATTTTCATTTCCCACCGCCTTCCCGAAGTGATGGAAGTATGCGATCGGGTTACAGTAATGCGGGACGGGCAGAACGTATGGACGAAACCAACAGTGGAAACGACAATCCAGCTTACTGTAGAAGCGATGCTCGGTAAGTCGTTTACGGAAGAGTATCCGAAAGCCCGGGTAGAAATCGGAAATCCGCTGCTTGAGGTCCATAATGTACGGAGCGGTGTGAAAGTCCGCGGGGTAGACCTGACTGTCCGCAGCGGAGAAATCGTCGGCGTTGTAGGCCTGGTAGGAGCAGGGAAAACGGAGCTGTCCCGCCTTCTTTTCGGGGCGGATCGGATGGAAGAAGGGGAAGTCCTGCTCCGTGGGCGCCGTGTTAGGCTGCACCAGCCAAGCGATGCGGTTCGTGCGGGAATTGTGCTCGTTCCGGAAGAACGGAGAAAAGAAGGGATCCTCGTAGAGGAGTCCGTTCGTGCGAACATTACGCTCCCTATTTTACGGAAATTTGCCGGCGGCGGATTTGTCCGCAGGCGGGCAGAACAGGAGCACGCAAGCAGCATGATCCGGGAGCTGGGGATTAAAACGCCGAATGCGGAAGAACAGGTAGGCCTTCTCAGCGGGGGGAATCAGCAAAAGGTTGTTATCGGCAAATGGCTTTCAACCGATGCGGAAATCTTCCTGTTTGATGAGCCGACAAAAGGCGTTGACGTTGGGGCAAAGCGCGATATTTTTCATTTGATAGGAAAGCTGGCGCAAGCAGGGAAAGGGGTCGTCTACTTTTCCTGTGAGATTGCCGAAATTATTGGTATTTCTGATCGGGTTCTTGTCATGTGTGATGGGCGTATTGTCAAAGAATTAACCGGCGAACAAGTCACCTCAGAAAATATTCTACTGTATGCGAGCGGAGGTACAAATCATGTCCAGGGGTAGGTTTTTCGACTTTTTATATAAGTATGGCGCCATTTTTGTTATTGTGGCTGTTGTTGTTTTTTTTAGTTTTGTAAATCCGAATTTTTTCACATATGATAACATCGCTGATATTTTGCGATCGATTTCCATTACAACGCTTGTCGCCATCGGGGTTACTTTTTCCCTTATTGTAGACGGGTTTGATCTTTCTGTCGGCTCAACGGTATCGTTGACTACCGTCATTACGGCTTCACTCATGGTGTGGTATAACATGCCGCTCCTGCTTGTCATCATTATTCCAATCCTCATTGGGGCACTGGTTGGACTTATTAATGCCTTTCTTATTGTAAAAGTCCGCATCCCGGATTTACTGGCAACCTTAGGCATGCTTTACATTATTAACGGTCTGCACAAGACATACACGCAGGGGTTTTCTCTTTATAATAATATGCCGATGCCGGATGGAACGACGGCGCCGGGAGCGCTAAGCCAATCCTTTCTGCAGATCGGCCAGGGTAAACTCGCAGGCGTTCCGATCCCAGTTATCATTATGCTTGTTGCTGTAGCCGTTGTTCACATCTTTTTAAATTATACAAGGGGCGGCCGTCTTCTCTATATTACAGGAGGGAACCAGGAAGCTGCCCGCCTCAGCGGGATTCCGGTTTATCGCGTGCGGACGGTTGCCTATGTGCTCGCCGGTGTTTTTGCCGCGCTGGCCGGCATTCTGTTTACCGCCCGGGTCGGTTCCGGACAGATGGATGCAGGGGCTCCGCTGCTCATGGAATCGGTTGCTGCTGCTTTCGTCGGGTTTTCCGTTTTCGGAGCCGGCAAACCAAATGTAATCGGAACGTTTTTCGGAGCGGTTCTCATCGGTGTGCTTTTGAACGGGTTAACAATGCTGAACCTTCCTTATTACGCATTTGATATTGTGAAAGGAATTGTGCTTGTTTTTGCCCTTTCGATTACGTTTATTCATATGTACAGGCGTAAAGGATAAGAAGGAAAGGAGGCGCGATATGACAGAACGGAAATATAAAGGATATTTACTTGATCTAGACGGTACAGTATATCGTGGCAAAGAAGTCATTCCAGAAGCAGCCTCGTTTGTTGCGGCGTTAAAAGAGGCGGGGATGCCTTATCTTTATGTCACGAATAACTCTTCCCTCACTCCGGAGCAGCTGGCGGAACGCTTGCAAAAAATGGGGATTAAGGCATCGGCGGAGCACTTCTTTTCCTCAAGCATGGCGGTTGCCGAGACGATTAAGAAAATTGAAGAGAACAATGGGAGTAAAGGGAATGGTACTGTTTTAGCGATCGGGGAGGAAGGGCTGTATACGGCGCTGCGGGAGGCGGGCTACCACATTGTGGACAAAGCTCCGGCGTCTTATGTGGTCATCGGAATCGATCGCGCGTTTACGTATGAAAAAATGAAGCAGGCCACGCTGGCGATTTACGGCGGAGCGTATTTTCTATCCACCAATTGTGACCGGGCCGTACCGACGGAAATCGGGCTTGTGCCGGGGAACGGGGCGCTTACCGCATCGATTGCGTACGCTACGAAAAAAGAGCCGCATTATGTGGGGAAGCCGGAGGAAGCCATTATATCGCTCGCGCTGGATCGGCTCGGCCTCAAGCCGGATGAAGCGCTGCTTATCGGTGACAATCTGGAGACCGATATTGCTGCCGGTGAGAAGAGCGGGGTCGACACACTGCTCGTTTATACCGGCTTCAGCCAGGCGGAGGATGTGGAGCGATCCTCGATAAAACCAACATATACTGCTCAAAATCTGCTTGAATGGAAAGTATAAGAACCATCGAAAAAGGAATGCAGGCCGGCGGAAGCGGCAGCATTCCTTTTTTCTTGTCATTTGGTTCCGAAGCGGCTGTGCGCCAGCCTGCTGGAGGCGGCTGCGGCGATGGCGCCGACAATATCATCAAGAAAGGTATGTACGGTTTCTGTATTCAGCTTCTTGTCGTTTAGCTTCTCAAGGATGCCGGGCTTCGTCTTGTCAATGTAACCGTAATTTGTAAAGCCGATGCTTCCGTATACGTTAACGATAGAGAGGGCGAGAATTTCGTCAATTCCATACAAGCCTTCATCCGTTTGCAGCATTTCCTGCAGAGGCTCCATGAGTTTTCCCTGTTCCGCCAGGATATCAAGCTGGATTCCCGTAATAATGGCATTCTGAATTTCCCTCTTCTCCAGAACTTTTCTGATGCTCTGCTCACAGGCTTCCGGTGTTAAATCCGGATAGTATGCGCGCTGAAGAAATAGGACAAGCTCCACAAGGTGCTCCATCATAACCCCGCGTTCTTCCAGGAGACGATGCGCTGTATTCCGTACTTTCTCATCACGAACTGCTGTATTCATATTGCTCATTTGTTTCTCCTCCTTATATGTAAAACTCAAATGGAATATGTTCTCTTTACTTTTCCCCTTGTATTCTGTATTTATTTAACACATCTTTACCACCGGTCACTTCAAGTACAGCGCCTGTAATAAAATCAGATTGTTCATTGCAAAAAAATGCAATCGCACGGGAAATGTCTTCCCCGGTGCCAGGGCGTCCGACAGGGGTATCCGGATCGGAAATGGAACGAGCCTCTTCGATCGTTCGCTGTTTGTCATCCCCTACGACGTCTCCCGGACATACCATATTGGCGGTAATTCCGTTTTCTGCCTCTTCGAGCGCAATCGTTCGCGTAAGGGAAACAAGACCGGCTTTCGCAGCGGCAAACGCAGAGCGGTACATCCAGCCCGGTGCGGAAGGAGCCTTCTCAAACCCGATGGTCACAATACGGCCAAAGCGCCGGTCCCTCATAGGAGGAATGGCAGCGCGGCACAAATAAAAGGCGCTGGAAAGGTTTCCGTGTATCATCGTATTCCATTCCTCATCCGTATATTCGGCTAACTTTTTCCGCTCTTTTATGTAAGGTCCTGCATTGTGAATCAAAATATCAATCCGCTTCCAGGCAGAAACCACAGTATCAACAAGCCGGGCAGCGTCAGTCGGGCTGCTTACATCACCCTGGAGCAGCAATACGTCGATATGGTAACGGGATTCAATCTCGCGGCGGAGAGCCTGCGCTTCTGCCACGCTCGAACGGTAATTAATGGCAATGCGAATCCCCTGGCCGCCAGTTCGTGGGCAATGCGAAAGCCCAGGCCCTTGGCGCTGCCGGTTATGAGAGCGGTGCGGTTGTTTTCCAAAAAACCATCCCTTCCTGCTTGGAATGTTTCGCCAGCTTTGTTTTAATTGTATTATAAGCGTGTGATGGAAAGAAAGTCTTAAAGTGCGAAAGTGTGGCGAGTGATAATGCATTATTATTTTTATGATAAGAGAAGGCAGTTTGTTTCCTTAACCTTCGCACCGGAGCAATTTGTTTCGGATGCAAAGCATGTTCTTGTGTGGGCATTTGCGCAGGAAAGAGGCAAAGAAATTATGATGACGCGGCACCGTAAGCGCGGCTGGGAAATTCCCGGGGGAAAGGTCGAACCAGGTGAGAAACCGGAGGAGGCCGCTCATCGGGAGTTGTTTGAGGAAACCGGAGCGAAGATTGTAGGTTTAAAATGGATTGGCCAGTATGTAATTGAGCCGGTAGACCCTGCGGACCAGTTCATCGTGAAAAATATTTACAGCGGCATTATTACCAAGCAGGAGCAAATGCCAGCAGGATTCGAAACGTTGGAAAGCCGCCTGTTTCCTCTTGCTGTGCAGCCGTTTGCACCCGGATTCAGTCCCTTTATGCAGGATAACATTTTTCCCCTTTGCCGGGCGTATATTCAAAGGTGAAAAGCAGGCAAAAAAAAGGTGATGGGACGTTCATCCCACCACCTTTTTATTTATTTAGAACACTTGTTGCACTTCGTGGACGCCTTCTACTTCCTCGATTAGAGCGCGCTCAATTCCTGCTTTCAATGTGATTGTGGAGCTTGGGCAGCTTCCGCATGCACCGTGCAAACGAAGTTGAACAACTCCTTCATCCGTTACATCCACCAATTCACAGTCTCCGCCATCGCGTTGCAGGAACGGACGCAGTTTATCTAAAACTTCTTGGACTTCTTCCATTTTTGTCATAGGGTGATTCACTCCTTTCATGCATATATATATTATATTACCCTTTCGCTTATAAATCCATGGTTTTCGATGGATTGATTTCATTTTAAACTTTTCATTCGTGAAAACCAATAAGATTACTTGGATATTTGCAGTTTATAGGAATGTGGTATGATAATATTGATGAGAAGGGATTTCACTTCTTAATTGAAAGGACGAGGAAGATGGAAGTGTACCGCAATATAAAAGAATTAATTGGTCATACTCCAATCGTTGAAATTACGACATTTAATTTGCCGGAGGGTGTACGCCTCTTCGCTAAGCTTGAATATTTCAATCCGGGCGGAAGCGTCAAGGATCGGCTCGGGATTGAGCTCATTCGCGATGCAGAAGAACGGGGTGTACTGAAACCGGGCGGAACGATTATTGAACCGACGGCAGGGAATACAGGAATCGGCCTTGCCCTGGCGGCAGTCGGTAGCGGATATCGCGTTATTTTTGTTGTTCCCGAGAAATTCTCAGTCGAGAAGCAGGAAATCATGCGCGCACTCGGTGCGGAAATTGTAAATACGCCATCAGACAAGGGCATTAAAGGAGCAATTGAAAAGGCGAAGCAGCTTGAAGAAGAAATCGAAGGGGCGTTCTGCCCGCAGCAGTTTGGGAATCCGGCAAATCCGGCGGCCCATTATAAAACAACCGGTCCGGAAATCTGGTCACAGATGGACGGCAAGGTGGATGTGTTTGTGGCAGGTGCAGGTTCGGGCGGTACATTCATGGGTGCGGCAAGGTATTTGAAGGAGCAGAACCCTGCGGTTAAAACGGTCATTGTTGAGCCGGAAGGTTCGATTTTAAACGGCGGTGAATCAGGGCCGCATAAAGCGGAAGGAATCGGCATGGAGTTTCTTCCTCCGTTTATGGATACAAGCTATTTTGATGAGATTTATACCGTGCGGGATGTTGACTCGTTTAACCACGTTAAGGAGCTTGCATCGCGCGAAGGAATGCTCGTCGGCAGCTCCGCGGGGGCAGCGATGCATGCAGCGCTGGAGGAAGCAAAAAAAGCAAAGCCAGGCACAAATATTGTTGTCCTCTTTGCAGACAGCAGCGACCGGTATTTGAGCAAAAAAATCTATCAGGGAGGCATATAACCGATGAGAATGAAAACGAAGCTGATTCACGGCGGAGTAGACGGCGACCCGTTAACAGGGGCGGTAAGCGTTCCGATCTATCAGGTAAGCACGTATAAGCAGGAAGCGGTTGGAAAGCATAAGGGCTATGAATATTCCCGTACTGGGAATCCGACACGGAATGCCGTAGAGCAGTATATCGCTGACATCGAGGGCGGCGTTCGCGGCTTCGCCTTCGCTTCCGGGATGGCGGCTATTTCTACGATTATTATGCTGTTTGATAAAGGCGACCACTTCGTTGTCGGTGACGACGTATATGGTGGAACGTACCGGGTGTTGACCAAAGTATTCAATCGACTCGGGATTGAAGCTACCTTCGTAAATCCAGGTAATGAGGAAGCGCTGAAGGCAGCCATTCAGCCGAACACGAAAGCGGTAATGCTGGAAACGCCAAGCAACCCGCTTCTGAAAGTGACCGATATTGAAGCCGTGGCCAGAGTAGCCCATGACAAGGGGCTTCTTGTTATCGTTGATAACACATTTATGACCCCATACTGGCAAAACCCGCTCGACCTTGGAGCTGATATTGTTTTCCATAGTGCAACAAAGTACCTCGGCGGGCACAGCGATGTGGTGGCCGGCCTTGTGGCTGTAAAAGATGAGTCGCTCGGTGAGAGATTGCACTTTGTACAGAACTCCGTAGGTGCTGTTCTTGGTCCGCAGGATTCCTGGATTTTGCTGCGTGGAATGAAGACGCTTGGGGTTCGCATGGAGGAACATGAAGCGAACACCATGCGCATTGCGAAGTGGCTTTCTGAACGGGAAGACATTAAAAACGTATTTTATCCCGGGTTGCCGGCGCATCCGGGCCACGAAATTGCGGCAAAGCAAGCACGGGGTTTTGGCGGGATGATTTCCTTCGATGTAGGAAGTTTAGAGCGGGCGAATGAGGTTCTTTCCCGCGTAAAACTGTTCACGCTTGCTGAAAGCCTGGGCGCGGTAGAAAGCCTGATCTCTGTTCCCGCGCAAATGACCCATGCATCCATCCTGCGGAAAGACGCGCAGAGCTCGGAATTACAGACGGATTAATTCGTATCTCTGTAGGAATTGAAGATGTGGAAGATTTACTGGAAGAATTGGAAAGGGCGTTGGCGTAACGAGGTGTGTATTATGGAAATACTTGTATTCGGAGCGGAGCAAATTTGTGCCAGCTGTGTGAACCTGCCTTCAGCCAAAGATACAGCGGAATGGCTTCAGGCGGCACTGAATCGCAAATACGGGGACGGCATTTCCGTTCGGTATGTTGACATTTATCAGCCTCTCGAAGGAGTAGAGGCTGACTTTGCCGCCCGCATTCAGGCTGATGAATTCTGGTACCCGCTCGTTGTGCTTGAAGGCCGGGTAATCGGGGAAGGCAACCCTAAGCTTAAAGAAATTCAGCAAGCGATTGATAACGTAAAGATAGGATGATTTACGATGCGCCCTATGGTCGAATTTTGTGTTAGCAATCTCGGCATCGGATCAGATAGCGTAAAGAAAATTTTAGAGGAAGAGGACGAAGTCGACGTTCTTGAATACGGCTGTCTGGGCAACTGCGGACAGTGCTTTGTCCAGCCGTATGCGCTCGTCAATGGCACTCTTATCTCCGGCGCTACTTCACACGAACTGCTGGAAGCGATTAAAGCACATGTGAAAAAGCTGAAAGAAGAAGACGAGTTATGGAGAGAAATGGGATTCTAATCATGGCTGCGGTGAATAAGCGAGCGTATTTTTACTCTTGTCACCATTCAGCCATTTCTTTTTGTCTTATATGTGAAATGATTCACAAATTGAACGCAGCTCCTTTCGGAAGGAGTACAATGTAATCAAAGGAAAGCAATAAAGCAACATCCGAAAGGAGAGAGGATATCATGTTAGTAAAATGGGTAAGAGAAAACAGAATGGCTTCTGGTATACTGACAGTTTTCAGACTCTGGTTAGGATATACATGGGTGACCTCCGGATGGGAAAAACTCACGGGTGGTTTTGCAACAATGGGATTTTTCAAAGGAGCACTGGCTAAGGCGGCGGGCGATCATCCTGCTGTTCAAGGCTGGTGGGCAAGCTTCCTCGAAGGGGTTGCGATGCCGAATGCTAAATTGTTTGACTTCCTGATTCCGTGGGCCGAGTTCCTGGTGGGAATTGCACTCATTGCCGGATTGTTTACTACATTTGCAGCTCTCATGGGAATTATGATGAACTATGCTTTCCTTTTCAGTGGAACAACAAGCATCAATCCTCAATTGGTTTTAATCGCGACATTCATCCTCATTGCCGGGCGTAACGCAGGCTACTTCGGATTAGACTACTACGCTATGCCGCTTATCGACAAGTGGATGCATAAAGAACATAAGATTAGATTCACCGGTCCGAAATCTAAAGCGTCTTAGTTAGTCTTAGCTAATAAAAGGAAAAGCGGCTGTCCCCTAGGGGATGGCCGCTTTTCCTTTGTATGAAATTAGTACTTTTTAATAACGTTGTAGAACGTATCGCGTTCGATCGGCTGCTTTCCTGCTCCCTTGATTAACCAGACGAGTTCGTCACGGGTAAGGGCAGACTGAGAAAGCGCGCCAACTGCATGGCTGATTCTTTCCTCCACCAGCGTTCCGTGGATATCAGAAGAACCGAAGTTTAACGCCATTTGCGTTAACTGGGTTCCAATGTTAATCCAATACGCCTTAACATGCGGGAAGTTATCCAGCATAAGACGGCTGATGGCCATGGTTTTCATATCATCAAATGCAGATGTACGGCGCTTAATGGAAGCCGTCACTTTTTTTGGCTGAATCGCGAGTGGAATAAATACCATAAAGCCGTTTGTCTGGTCCTGAAGCTCGCGCAGGCGAATCATATGAATAAGGCGTTCTTCCAGGCGTTCAATTGAGCCGTACAGCATGGTCGCATGTGTTTTCAGGCCGAGATTATGAGCCAGATGGTGGACGTGCAGCCATTCATCTGTGCTGGCTTTCTCCGGACTCATCTTTTCACGGTATTCTTCCGTCAGAATTTCAGCACCGCCGCCAGGCATTGTATCAAGGCCCGCTTTTATCATTTCTTTCAACACTTCTTCTTCCGTCAGCCCGGAGATTTTTGCGAAAAAGACAATTTCGGCAGCTGTATAGGCTTTCACTGTTACATCTGGATAATGTTTTTTTAGCGTACGGACTGTATCAAGATAGTATTCAAAAGGAACGACATGGTTATGGCCCCCCACAATATGAAACTCACGCAGGGAAGGGCTATAGCCTTTCGATACGTATTCGAGAAGCTGCTCTTCGTTCATTGTGTAGGCGCCTTCTTCGTCCGGATCGCGGCGGAATCCGCAGAATTTGCAGTGGGCTTCACATACGTTCGTCGGATTAATATACATGTTTTCAATAAAATATACATTATTGCCGTTTTTTTGCAGATTTACCTGGTTGGCCAGCTGGCCGATGGTCAGCAAATCGTTTGACTCATACAGCTTCATTCCGTCTTCTAGCGTCAGGCGTTCTCCGGATTCAACCTTTTCAATAATAGGAAGCAAAGTCTCATCCTGGATAAATTGCTTAACAAAAGTGCTCATTTTATATTCCCCTTCCGATAAAACTAATCAAATACACACACAGCATGACAGAGAGTATCTTGTTATTCGTTTCGTTGTGTGTCCACAATAAAGTCGACGTTATCACGTTTTTTCGTTGTAATAACCATTCTTTCATTATAGAATTAAATTTTCGATCGAACAAGGCGTGTAAAGTAAAAACTGCTTACCATTGATAAGTAAACATTTTTGTATCATAATATTAGAAACCTTGAGTGAACCAAACTTTTCTAGTATACTTTAGATAAAGGGCTGAAAAATAATAGTAAGCCTGTTAAGGAGGGACTTCGCAAGATGATTAACCTTACTGAAAGTGCGAGTAAAAAAGTGCAGGAACTTATCGCTGCTGAAGATAATAAAAATTTATTCCTTCGTGTTGGTGTAAGACCGGGCGGATGCAGCGGTTTTTCTTACGGAATGGGTTTTGATGATGAAGTGCAGGAAGGCGACAAGGAATTTGACATTCATGGCGTGAAAGTCGTAGTTGACTCCGATAGCGCAAAATATTTGGAAGGCGTACAGATCGACTATAAAGAGTCCATGATGGGCGGCGGGTTCACAATTGACAATCCGAATGCAGTTGCTTCCTGCGGCTGTGGATCTTCTTTCAGAACGAAAGAGGATGTGGGTGTACCAAGCGAGTGCTAATGAAATAGTACCTCTTTGACGTATTGTTGCGTCGAAGAGGTGCTTTTTGTTTATCGTATAAACTATAAGTTACTTTAAAGTCATAAGGTAAGATTCCTATCATAGGACCATGGGCTATTTATTTTCTCCTGATTTCTTCTGGATAAGCATTATTTTATTTACTGTATACCTTATTAATAGGGCAATCAAAATATAGATAGGGAAGGAATAGACGTGTTTCCAATCAAGCGGTTGATAAATCCCCAGCACTTCCAGCAGGACTTCAACTCCGAAAGCGAAAAATAGGGAAACACATACAGAAGCAACAAAAAAACTCTTTAGCGCCCGGGTAGTATTGGTAAGCCAGCGTATAGACCACGGGAAATCCGACGAGATTGGCAGGAAGCAAAGGAGTCGCCACGGGAAACAGGGCATAAGGATAGCTCCATAACACAAAACTTGTTCCGATTACATCCAGAACATTTGCGATAATCGTAGCAAAGGAACCAAATAATAAGATCTCAACCAGCCTATTTTTATCCAGGAATCTCCACCAAACAATCCAAAATGTTATGATTGTTAGTAGTATAAGCCACCAGTTAAAGGTAAATAAATTGTATTTTATCCAGTATGCAAGTTCCATTTCCCTAAGTTTAATACGTTCCCTGACAATTTGCTCCCACTGTGAAAATACGTATCCCATGGGGCAGCACTCCTTTATTGTTCAACTACTTATAAATGAAGCCGGATAAATATTTTTTAAAGAACGGGTATTTTTGGCTATGTACATCGTTATCTTCTCCAGCATGGGCTGCTAAAATTCATCCCAGCAATTCAGCCGTTTCTTCAATGTAAATAAAGGACATTCCTCGTTTCGGCTAGAAGTTATAGCAAACCAAAGACTGAATCGGAGGCAGGCGCGGAACATATGGAAAACAACGAACGAGTTACGATAAGAAGCTTAACGGCAGACGATGCAGAACAATACCTTGCTTTACGGCTGGAAGGCTTAAAGAAAAATCCAGAGGCGTTCGCAACTACATATGAAGAAACAATAGGACAAGAAGATTTACTGGAAGAAATGAAGAGGCGCTTAATCTGCACGGATAACGCATTCAGCATGGGCGCGTTCGCCGGGGACAGATTAGTTAGCATTGTTACGCTGCTTCGGGAGCAGATGATTAAATTACGGCACAAAGCAGTACTCGTAGCGATGTATACCGCCTCTAGCGAAAGGGGCAAGGGAAGGGCAAAAGCACTGTTGAAAAAAGTAATAGATGAGGCGAGAAAACAGGAAGGGCTGGAGCAGCTTAACTTAACTGTTGTAAAGCGGAATGAGGCGGCCCGAAATCTCTATCTTTCCCTTGGCTTTGAAGTGTTTGGCATAGAGAAAAACTCAATGAAATACGATGGAGCGTACTGGGATGAGGAGCTTATGGTGCTGTTTTTGTAAAGAAAACGGCACTTCTGTACTTCACAGAAGCTCCGTTTCCTTTATTGCAACAACCTGTTCCAGGCCGCAGTCCGGACAAACAAGCACATGCATGCATTGATGGTTCGCGAGGTCCGGAAATCCGTTCGTCGTTTTTAACTCATCCCACTGGCGGTACGGGCTGTACGGATCGTAAAAGGATTCGATTTTTCCTACGTCGTCCAGAAGACGCTGGCAATTGGAACATAGATTTTCGATACGGTGTAACCCGTTGCATACAGGACACATAGACACAACGCTCCGCCTCCCGGTTAGCCTCG
Organism: Aneurinibacillus tyrosinisolvens; assembly: GCF_001015055.1. Lineage (GTDB taxonomy): Bacteria > Bacillota > Bacilli > Aneurinibacillales > Aneurinibacillaceae > Aneurinibacillus_A > Aneurinibacillus_A tyrosinisolvens. The sequence continues at coordinate 281,980 of NZ_BBWZ01000001.1, forward strand.
CCTGTTAAGGAGGCCTGAGTATAATGCATAGCTGGCCAGAACAATGAAAGAGAGAACGGCGGCGAGCAGACCGGTAATCAAGTGATCACTGCCGAAGAAAATGAGCAGCGGGATACCGAATGTTATTACCACAAGAAAAATGTTATACATAAATGAAATGGTACTGCGCGTCATCTCGATTACTCACTTCCTTTTTTTATAAGGTCTGCTTTTGAAACGGAATTTATACACAGAAAAACCTGCCATCCGGCAGGTTTTGTCTTTATCACATTTTTAAGCTGGAACTGTGGGCAGGCTGTACTTTTGCGTTCGGATCCATGTAGGACTTCGCATTGTTTACCGCAGTTGGCGCCTCTCCGAACCCAACGGCAATCAACTTAATTTTGCCCGGGTATGTAGCGATGTCGCCCGCTGCATAAATCCCTTCCACACTTGTCTCCATTTTTGAGTTAACGACAATCGAACCCTTCTCAAGCTCAAGTCCCCAATCTTTAATCGGGCCAAGGGAGGAGATAAAGCCGAAATTCACGATTACAGCGTCCACTTCCTCTGTGACGAGTTCTTCTGTTTTGCTGTTACGAATCGTTACTTTTTCAATTCTGCCGTCGCCTTCAAGGGAGTGAGGTTCATAAGGAGTCAGAACATTTACTTTAGAGTTCATCAGGTTTTCCACGCTGTGTTCATGGGCGCGGAATTTATCTCTACGGTGGACAATCGTCACTTTTTCCGCAATCGGCTCAAGCATTAAAGCCCAGTCAACCGCGGAGTCCCCGCCGCCGAATACAACAACTTTTTGTCCGGCAAACTTATTTAAGTCATCGACGAAATAATGAAGGTTTGCTTTTTCATATTTTGTGGCTTCTTCCAGTTCGAGCCTGCGCGGCTCAAACGCGCCGACTCCCGCTGTGATAATGACCGAACGGGAGAAATGGACACCCTTGTCCGTTGTAATTGCGAAAATGTCTTCTTTTTTCTCTACATTTTCTACTTTTTCTTCAAGGCATATAGATGTATCAAAGTGAGAGACCTGCTCCTTCAGGCGGTCCACCAGCTCCTGGGCGCGCACCTTGGGAAAACCCGCCACATCATAAATATATTTCTCAGGATAGAGGGCGGATAGCTGCCCGCCCAGCTGGGGCATACTTTCAATAATTTTGCAGCTTGACTGGCGCATTCCCGCATAAAAAGCAGTAAACAGTCCTGTCGGACCCCCGCCAATAATAGTTATTTCATAAACTTTCTCATCCCTATTTTGACCCATAATTCTGACACCTCCGAAAATTTGAAGCGCTATATTCCTTTTTCATTATATCTGCCTGTATGGGCAATGAAAAGCGGAATTAACAAAAACGAACGATTGCCGGCTAAACAAGTAAAAAGTTCGGATTAAAATAAAAGGTACAAATTCCCGTTCTTTGTGCATATTTTCACTTGCAAAAAGATAAAAACCGATTTATGATAAAAATGTGAACAAATGATTAAGTGTGGGTAAAAAATAAAAGAATTCAAACCTTTCTGCAGGGCAACATAGTGAAAAAAGGTACAAATGTCTGACCCGCTTATAAATTTTAAGAAAACGGAAGTGAGAAAATGAGTACACCAAAAATTTTAATCCTCGGTGCGGGATATGGTGGATTGGTAACGGCGGTTCGCTTACAAAAGCACATGAACTACAATGAAGTCGATGTTACACTTGTTAACAAGCATGATTACCATTACTTCACAACATGGCTTCATGAGCCTGCGGCAGGGACGCTTGATCCGGACAAATGCCGGGTAAGCATTGAGTCACTGCTGGATACGAATAAAGTTAAATTCATTAAGGGAACTGTAAAAGAAATTAAGCGTGAAGAGAAGAAAGCCATCCTCGAAAACGGTGAAGAGCTATCCTATGACTATGTTGTGATTGCGCTTGGAAGCGAACCTGAAACCTTCGGCATTCAGGGATTGAAGGAGTATGCTTTCAGCATTCGCAGCATTAACAGCGTTCGTCAGATTCGCGAGCATATTGAGTACAATTTTGCGAAATACAAAATGGAGAAGCGCCCCGAATTGCTGACGTTCATTGTTGGTGGAGCAGGCTTTACAGGAATCGAATTTGTAGGTGAGCTTACTGACCGCATTCCGGAACTATGTGAAGAGTTTGATGTAGATCCGTCCGTTGTGAAAATCTACAACATTGAAGCGGCTCCAACTGTGCTTCCTGGCTTTGACCCTGAGCTTGTTAATTATGCGATGGAAGTCCTATCACGTAAAGGTGTTACTTTCAAAATTAGCACGCCTATCAAAGAATGCACCCCGGATGGTGTTGTTCTGGCTGATGGTGAAGAGATTAAATCCAATACCGTTGTGTGGACAGGTGGCGTGCGCGGAAACGCCATTATTGAAAATGCGGGTTTTGAAACAATGCGCGGCCGCGTAAAAGTAGACGAATATCTGCATGCTCCTAACCATGACGATACATTCATTGTAGGAGACAGTGCCCTTATCATTAACGAGGAAACGAACCGTCCGTATCCTCCAACTGCCCAGATTGCCATCCAACAGGGTGAAAATCTTGCTCAAAATCTTCTTGCAGCTATCCGTGGCGGCCAGATGAAACCATTTGTTCCTAGCTTGAAAGGAACCGTAGCTTCTCTTGGCAAAGGGGAAGCAATCGGGCTTGTCGGCGACAAAAAGATTTACGGCAGTACAGCAGCCCTTATGAAAAAAGTGATTGATAACCGTTCATTGTACATGCTTGGCGGATTGTCTCTCATGCTGAAAAAAGCAAAACTGTAAGGAAATTCTGCCATGAGACACGCAAGTGTACAGGTGAGGGCCCTTCTAACAGCCGATGAGCGTACTCGCTACGAGAAGCTGTTTGAAGTCGGTAAATTTCTTGAGTCACAGAACAGGCACGACTTAGCTTATACAATCCAGCGTGAGCTGGAAACGCTCATCGAGCCTGCCATTGAACGATTGCAGGAAAAAGGCAGGCAGCGGGGAGAGCGGGATTATCTGGATCCGATTGTATCCCGTGCCCGCAATGACGAAGAACAACTGTGAGTTTATATCGTTTAACAGAAGGCAGTGCACAAATAGCCGGTACGTAAAGCGTATCCTGTTTTGTGCACTGCCTTTTTCCTCTTTCAAATTTATCTTACATCATTTATAATATTTTGAAAATATAGATATGTTAAATTATTATACCTGGAGGGATTTATGATGAACAAAACAGGCGAAAAAAAATGTGAATACTGCCAGGGAGCCGGGTATTTTCAGCTTGTTACAGGCGGAACGGAAACGTGTCCCCGCTGCGAGGGTGCAGGTGAAAGTAAAGGTTCTTTACCTATTGTCGCTGTGTCTAAGCCGTCAGAAGGAGTCAAAGAGTTCGATCATTGTTCAATGTTCTGAGATTGACCGGTTTTTGCTCATAAAGTAAACTGAGAGAGGGAAAATCTTGGAGGTGGGTTGTTTGCCGGGTCCTATCAATATTGCGCAGTTTATTATCGGAATTCCTCTCTTCGTTGTTTTGTTATTTGGAATCGGGTTTATTTTGAATATGCTCATTAAAACAACATGGATGCCTACGTTTCTTTACCTCAGCATTGCTGTAGGAGCGCTTATATACCTTTTCATGCACCAGCGTGTGCCTCACACTGCAGACTACGTAATGCTCACTTCCGGCCTGCTTGGCGCGATTGCCAGCGGGTGGACAATTAAACTCCTTCGCACGAAGGGGTACCGGATGTTTTAAACAGCCAATGAATGTAAGAAGGAGAGCCCTCAGAACTAAGGGCTCTCCTTTATTTTATTCAGCATCGAAATGGTGTCGGAAAGCTGGTTATTAAATTTATGAAGGGCCTATTCTTTTCTATCTAATCTCTTTCTCCATGTATAAGAGAAGTGAGCGAGGGAGATTATGAGTACAAGAGGAGGCTAATCTATTCATGAATGCAATTGTCAAAAATGCTCGCTCATCACTCACATACTTAATTATTGCTATTGTTTTCACTATCCTTGGTATGTATATCGTTCTAGAAAAAGAGGAACCGATTGACCATCAGGTGCTTATTAAACCGGGAAAAAGCCAGGCAGGAACCGTTGCACAGCTGCCGGCAAAAGGACGTTTTCCTTTTCTCTCCAAGAATGTGACTGTAGAAGCGCTTGCAAGCCTTGACAGCTATCCTAAGGTGAATGTAGTAGCAACAGGTTATTACGCCGGCCCTGAATCAACAGGAAAAAACAGCAGACATCCGGCTTATGGAATTACATATTCGGGCGTCAAAGTGAAAAGGGATACCTTTTCTACGATAGCGGCTGATTTGGACATTTTTCCGCTCGGCACGATTTTATTTATTCCGGGGTACGGATACGGGGTTGTGGCTGATATTGGATCCGCCATAAAAGGACACAAAATCGACCTTTATTTTGATAAGAAGCAGGATGTTTACAAAGAGTGGGGCAAAAAACAACTGGAAGTCTATATAATCGAAAAAGGGCCAGGAAAAGTAAGCGAATCTGTTTTCCGGGAACTGAACAGCCTGAAAAATGAAAAAGTGGGAAGGCAATAATATAGCATAGAAAGGGACAGGCGGCGGCCTGTCCCTTTTATATTGAAAGTAGCGGGGAATAAAGAGCGATTCCCCATTTCTCTATTATTTTATCAGATAATATATAAGGGTCGACTGGATAATGCCGAGCCAGCCGCCGATAAGAACCTCACTCGGTTGATGGCCAAGCAGCTCTTTCAACTTCTCTGCACGCTCTCTTCTCGGTTTAATACGCATCGTTTTCAGTTCGTCGATTAATTGGTTAAAGTCTTCCACGAGCAGATTAAGCACGGCAGCGTGTGTTCCGGCATGCCGTCTAACGCCTGCAGCATCAAACATAACGATAATAGCAAAAATAGCGGAGATTGCGAAAAGCGTAGATCTAAGCCCTTCAACAAATCCTACCGCGGTTGCCAGTGCCGTGACCGCTGCAGAATGAGAACTGGGCATACCGCCGGTGCTGAAAATAAGGCTCCAGTTCCATTTACGAACCGCAAAGTATGTAATGGGAACCTTTACAACCTGGGCAACCCCTATCGCAAGCAGAGCAGACCAGAGCGGGAAATTAGAAAACAACGAAGGCATCGATTTCTTCCTTTCTTGATGAGTCTTCTTCTATTGTACCATATAGAAGGTCCTTACCTTTTCTTTTACCCCTTTTATTGATAAAATTTTCTTTGGAGGTGGTATGAAATGAAAATTGAAGTCGTAACGGAAGGATTGCATACGTTACAAGCGGATTGTCTTATTATTGGCATTTTAAAAGATTCGAACACACTGCCTGTTGTACTTTCGGAAGTGGACCAGGCGATGGGCGGAACGCTGGCATCTCTATTCGCAGCAGGAGAAATCAGTGGAAAGAAAAAAGAAACACAAATCATACATACAATGGGGAAGATTGCAGCCCGGCGAATCATGTTTGCAGGCCTTGGCGACAAGGATGAATTGTCTTTTGAAGGACTTCGTGAAGCAGGCGCACGGGCAGTAAAAGAAGCGCTGAAGGCGAACCTTACCAGCCTTGCGTTTTTCTTTGGAGAAGCAGCAGGAACCCTTGCTTCCGGAGAAGTGGCGCATGCGATTGTTGAAGGCGCCCTGCTTGCCAATTACCGCTTCCCGGGATATCACAAGGAAACGGAAGATAAGCCTGCGCTTCAATCTGTTACTGTTGTTAGTTCCAATGAAACAGAGGAAGAAGCAAAGGAAGGTGTCCGGATTGGCGAGGTTTATGCAAATGGTACTAACCTGGCCCGTGACCTTGTGAACATGCCGGGGAATTACCTGACACCGACCGTGCTGGCGGAGAAAGCAAAAGAAGTGGCGGAGCGCCACGGCATGGAAGTCGAAATCCTTGAGCAGAAAGATATGGAGAACTACGGAATGGGCGGCTTGCTTGGTGTAAATCAAGCTCGGTAGAAGCGCCAAAAATGGTTGCCATTAAGTATCAGGGAACGGACAAATGGGAAGATGTTCTCGGCTTCGTCGGAAAGGGAATTACGTTTGATTCCGGCGGTATTTCACTGAAGCCGGGTCAAGGCATGGATGAAATGAAGGGGGATATGGCGGGGCCGCCGCGGTCATCGGTGCGCTGGAAATTATCGGTACGTTAAGGCTGGCTGTTAATATTGCCGCCGTCATTCCAACTACAGATAACATGCCGAGCGGTTCTGCGCTGAAGCCGGGTGACGTCATTACGACGATGAGCGGCAAAACGATCGAAATTTTGAATACCGATGCGGAAGGCCGCCTCGTTCTTGCGGACGGCATGACGTATGCAAAGAAAATAGGAGCCAACTACCTGGTAGACCTGGCAACATTGACAGGCGCCGCTTTAGTTGCGCTCGGAACGTGGACGACCGCTGCAGTAACGAACAACGAAGAGTTTATGGAAGACGTGATGCTGGCGGCAGGGGAAGCAGGAGAACTGTTATGGAGGCTGCCGAGCTATGCACCATATAAGCACCAGATTAAAAGCGAGATTGCGGACCTGAAAAACACCGGGGGCCGCAATGCAGGAACGATTACGGCCGGGCTGTTCGTTGGTGAGTTTGCCGAGGATACACCATGGGTACACCTCGACATTGCCGGTACTTCGTGGGCGGATAAGGCGGATGATTTCTCTCCGCACGGAGGTACGGGAGCCATGGTTCGCACGCTGGCCGCACTTGCGGCGAACCGCGAGGGAAAGTAGTCTGCTTTATGGATTGAAAAATACGTTTGATAACAAAAGGGCTTGGATTTTGAAATCCGAGCTCTTTTTGTAGCTCATATCTAAACACTTACTAGCATTTTTGTGATATGATTAAAGTTACTTGTTAAAAATAAGGAGAGGGAATGATATGCAAACAACGCTGGTGCCATCTGTTTCGCCAAGACGCAAATGGTTCGGTATTTTACTTTTTTTAAGCGTAGCTATAATCGGGTTATTCTGGGCAAAATGGCAGCCCTATTTTCATAAAGTCTTTACGGCGGCGGAGAAGCATTCGATTGGAAAGTCGATTTTAACGGGCTCTTCATCAACATCCCTGCACCTTCATGGGATGCGGCTTTAAACTACTCTATGACTTACTTCTTGGCGGTGTGGAAAGCGCTGCTCGTAGCCGCTGTTCTTGCCTCACTCATACAGGTTCTCATTCCGCGTAATTGGATTGAACGGGTGCTGGGGAAGTCCGGATTCTTAAGCACCGTAAATGGAGGCCTGCTTTCTTTGCCGGGGATGATGTGCACGTGCTGCGCCGCACCGATCGTTGCGGGGCTGCGAAAGTGCTCAAGTTCGGTTGGGGCCGCTGCTGCCTTCTGGTTCGGGAATACGGCAATTAACCCGGCCGTTCTCATCTTTATGTTCTTTGTGCTGGGCTGGAAATTTACGCTGCTGCGGTTTGCTTTAGGCATGATTCTTGTTTTCGGCGTCAGTTACCTTGCCCAGCGCTTCTTCGCCAAAGGCGAAATGGTCGACTCATCTGTAGTTACTCCTGAACCGGCTGACCATGCAATGGAAGGGAAGAGTTTCCCCGTACGGTGGACGTATACGTTCGGCAAGCTGGTGCTTACGATTGCACCGTTATATATTGTGACCGTGCTCGTCCTTGGTGCAGCCCGTGCATGGTTATTTCCTTCCGTTGGCGTTGAAATGGCCAACAGCTTCTGGCTTATTATTGGACTGGCAATAGCAGGGACTTTGTTCGTGATTCCTACGGCGGCGGAAATTCCGATTGCGCAGGCTATTATTGCAATGGGGCTGGGAAACGGGCCGGCGGCGGCTTTAATGATCACGCTTCCTGTCATCAGCCTTCCGTCTATTTTAATCGTACGGAAAGCATTCCCGGCAAAGGTGCTTGTGTTTTTTGCAGGCAGCGTTATGATTCTTGGAATGATAGCCGGTTTCATCGGTATGCTGCTGTAAGAAACATAGTATATCAAGGTGTAAAGGCGAACGATATATGCGATAACAAAAATAAAGTTCGGGTTTTTTATGAATCCGGGCTTTATTTTTTTATATGTGTCGGTTATAATGACACCATTGATAAAAAATAAATGATTTGCTCGTATAATCGCGGGAATAGGGCCCGAAAGTCTCTACCAGATCACCGTAAATGATCTGACTACGAGTGAAAGCGATAGGTTTCCCGGTTTTTGTGTTGTATTTTTGATCTGCACAGGCAGATCTCAGCCAAATCCGGAAGACTGTTTTCACTCGTCCAACAACGGAGTGAAAACAATCTTCCGGATTTTTTTTATGATTAGAAGGGGGAACAACAATGGAATTGCTAAAGGAAAAAATACGCCGTGAAGGATATGTACTGGGTGATTCTGTACTGAAGGTTGACTCGTTTCTCAATCACCAAATCGACCCGGTGCTCATGATGGAAATTGGAGAAGAGTTTGCCCGCCGCTTTGCGGATGCAGGCATTACAAAAATCCTAACCATCGAGTCTTCCGGTATTGCGGCGGCTCTGACGGCCGGTCTGAAGCTAAACGTTCCCGTCGTATTCGCAAGAAAAAAGAAGTCCGCGATCATGAACGAAGAAGCCTATGTCACGGAAGTATATTCCTTTACAAAGCAGGAAACGAACCATGTAACCGTGCTGAAGAAGTTTATGCCGGCCGAAGAAACGGTCCTTATCATTGATGATTTTCTCGCCAATGGGGAAGCGGCGCTCGGCCTTGCCCGGATTGTGGAACAGGCGGGAAGCAGCGTTGCCGGAGTTGGCATTGTTATCGAAAAGGCGTTCCAGGAAGGCGGAAAGAAGCTTCTGGAAAAAGGCTATAACGTTGAATCACTGGCCCGCATTGCTTCATTTTCAAACGGCCAGGTGCATTTTGCAGAAGAACTAGTAAAGGCATAGGAGGAGAAGTCCAATGATGAAAAATAAACCCGGCAAAGTCGTTTCCCTTGGTTTGCAGCATGTTCTGGCAATGTACGCGGGAGCGGTGCTTGTTCCGCTCATTGTGGGAGGAATGCTGAAGCTTACACCTGCACAGCTTGGTTATTTAATCGCTGCTGATTTACTTACATGTGGAATTGCGACCCTCCTGCAGGTTTGGAAAAACCGCTTCTTCGGCATTGGGCTGCCGGTTGTCCTCGGCTGCTCCTTTACAGCGGTCTTTCCGATGATTACGATTGGACAGCAGTTTGGAATGTCGGCCATTTACGGTGCTGTCATTACTTCTGGCCTGTTTGTTGTTCTGATTTCCGGCTGGTTCGGCAAGCTGGCTCAGTTCTTTCCTCCGGTTGTAACCGGCTCGGTCGTTACCATTATCGGGATTACTCTTGTTCCCGTTGCAATGAATAACATTGCGGGAGGCCAGGGCAGCCCCGATTTCGGGAATTTAAGCAATCTAGCACTCGGCTTCGGCGTGCTTGCCTTGATCATTCTGCTTAACCGCTTCACAACCGGCTTCATTCAGGCGATTTCCGTGCTTCTAGGGCTTGTTGGCGGAACCGCAGCCGCGGCCCTCATGGGAAAAGTAAACTTTACCGCGGTAGCAGACGCATCCTGGTTTAACATGGTGACTCCCTTTTATTTTGGAATGCCGACTTTCCATGCAAGTGCAATCCTTACGATGATGATTGTGGCGATTGTAAGTCTTGTGGAATCAACGGGCGTATTTATGGCACTCGGACAAATATGCGGCCGGGAATTAACAAAAGAAGACTTAGCCAAAGGGTACCGTGCCGAAGGATTGGCAAGTATTCTCGGAGGAGTTTTTAACTCGTTTCCGTACACGACATTCTCGCAAAATGTCGGGCTTGTACAGTTATCCAAAATCAGAACACGTGATGTCATCGTTGCTGCAGGCCTGCTGCTCATTGGCCTTGGAATGGTGCCTAAATTCGCGGCGATCGCAACGATTATTCCAACGCCTGTTCTTGGGGGAGCCATGGTCGCTATGTTCGGTATGGTTATCGCTTCCGGTATTAAAATGCTGGGCCGGGTTGATTTCTCAAGCAACGAGAACCTGCTTATTATCGCCTGCTCGGTTGCCCTCGGCATGGGCGTTACAGTTGTTCCCGAGTTTTTCGCCAAGCTGCCTTCCATGCTTCGCATTGTGTTTGAAAACGGAATTGTTGCCGGCTCCTTAACAGCGATCGTACTTAACATTATTTTTAATTTTAAGCGGGTCCCTCATTCTGCGGTTTCTCAAAACGAAGCAGACAGGATCCAAAAAGTTTCTTAATTCTTGCTTGACACTTCTAAAATAGGTGACTATAATTGCATATAATATAGCAAACCATTACAATACTCAGACAAGGGTAACAATTGAAAGTATAGGAAATAACGTTGACGGGGACGCGTATTCAGCCTCTTCCCTTACAGAGAGTCCGGGATGGTGGAAGCCGGGCAGGAATGTTGAATATATCTCACCCCAGAGTTGCTTTTCTGAAAGAGAAATTCCAGTAAGAAAAGCCGTGTGCACGCGTTATGTGTGAAGGTTAAGTAAACCTGTAGAGGTTGTCTGCTGTGAGGCGGACAATAAATTTTGGGTGGTACCGCGAAGCTCTTTCGCCCCAGACTGACATAAATAAAGTCAGGGGATGAAAGGGCTTTCTTTATTTCTATATAGAGAGAAGCGCTAAGATGCGGGCAGGTATAAAGCGCCTGTTTGCATAGTATAAATTTTTTAACTATTTTTACAATGGAGAGATTAAATGAAGGAGGAAAAATCATGAGCACAGACACTGCGACGGTGAAGGGCCAGCATGCTTCTTTACCCCCCATCGAAATGGGCGGGATTATGACGGGAGCTGATATGCTGCTACGATGTCTTCTGTTGGAGGGTGTAGAATACGTTTTTGGTTATCCGGGCGGGGCGGTCCTTCCCATTTATGATTCACTTTACTCCAGCCATCTTAAGCATATTTTAACCCGCCATGAGCAGGGGGCGATCCATGCAGCTGACGGATTCGCACGTGCGACCGGAAAACCGGGTGTTGTCATTGCTACTTCAGGTCCGGGGGCTACGAATCTCGTTACAGGTATTGCTACTGCCCAAATGGATTCCGTTCCACTTGTTTGCATTACAGGCAATGTGGGGCAAAATTTAATCGGGACAGACGCTTTTCAGGAAGCGAATATTACAGGCATTACGCTTCCTATCACGAAACATAACTATTTTGTCCGGGATATTAAGGATTTGCCGGCTATCGTAAAAGAAGCGTTCCATATTGCAACAACCGGCCGTCCGGGTCCTGTTCTCATTGATATTCCGAAAGACGTAAATAACGCGAAGGCGCCATTTTACTATCCTGAAACGGTTAAGCTTCGCAGCTATAATCCGACGGTAAAGCCGAACGATTTACAAATCGATAGAATGGTCAAAGCTATTGCTGAGTCACGAAAGCCGCTCATTATTACAGGAGGCGGAACTGTAGCCGCTGGCGCGGAGAAAGAGTTGCTCGAATTTGCAGAAAAGGCGCAAATTCCTGTTATTCCAACCTTAATGGGTCTTGCCGGTTTCCCGGGAATCCATCCTTTATGCCCGGGCATGCCGGGTATGCATGGCTCGTACGCTTCCAACCAGGCGATTCTTAATACCGACCTTCTTATTAATATAGGGGCACGCTTCGATGATCGAATCACAATGGGACGCACGAAAGAGTTCGCGCCGAACGCCAAAATCATCCATATCGATATCGATCCGGCCGAAATTGGTAAAAACATTAATACGTATATTCCCATTGTAGGGGATGTAAAGAATGTTCTAACGGCGGCTCTCTCTAAAGTAAAGAAGGCTGATTCAGCGGAGTGGGTCGCGCAAATTCAGGAGTGGGGCGAGCAGCACCCGTATCGTTATAAAAGAAACGAAAACGGTCCATTAAAACCGCAGCGCGCCATTGAAATTATGTATGAAACAACCGAAGGCAACGCCATCGTAACAACGGATGTCGGCCAGCACCAGATGTGGGTGGCCCAGTATTTTAAGTTCAGCAAACAGCGCTCTTTCATCTCTTCAGGCGGGCTTGGAACGATGGGATTCGGATTCCCGGCCGCTGTCGGTGCCCAAATCGGAAATCCTGACAGCCTTGTTATCTCCATAAGCGGAGACGGCGGGTTCCAGATGAACCTGCAGGAGCTTGCCGTCGTTTCTGGAAACAATCTTCCGATCAAAATTGTTATCATTAACAACCACTGCCTGGGAATGGTTCGCCAGTGGCAGGAATTGTTCTACGATAATCGTTACAGCCATATTGACCTTAGCCAGAGTGTTGATTTTGTCAAACTTGCTGACGCATACGGAATCAAAGGCCTGCGTGCCTCTACGGAAGAAGAGGCGGAGAGAGTTTGGAAGGAAGCCTTAGAAACCAAAGGGCCTGTCGTAGTAGAATTCGTTGTTGAGCCGGAGGAGAATGTATATCCAATGGTAGCAGCGGGCACAACACTGGACCAAATGGTTCTGGGAGAGGAAGAGTAATATGGAACAAAAACATACAATATCGATTCTCGTATATGATCAGCCAGGCGTACTCACCCGTGTCGCTAACCTGATGGGGCAGCGCGGGTTCAATATTGACAGCATTACAGTGGGACAGTCGGAAGAAAAAGGAATCTCCCGCATGGTCATTGTAACGAGGGGCGATGAACCCACGCTTGAGCAGATGATTAAGCAATTCCATAAGTTAATTGATGTACTAAAAGTAACGCATCTCAGCAGTGGAAGCATGGTGTCGCGGGAGCTTGTACTTGTAAAGGTAGAAGCGAATTCGGCTACCCGGGCTGAAATCAACGGGATTATCGAACCGTTCCGCGCAACGATTGTCGACGTAAGTCCTTCATCTCTCGTCATTCAGGCGACAGGTGATTCAGATAAGATTGACGCACTGATTGAACTGCTTTCAACATACGGGATCAAAGAACTTTCCCGTACCGGAGCAACAGCAATCAGCCGCGGGGCTGCAGCAGTAAAAGTGTAGAGGTTATTGTAACAAAAAACAAACATACAATTGTGGGAGGAAAATTCAATGGTAACAATGTACTATGAAAAAGACGCAAATCAGGAACTATTACACGGCAAAACAATCGCAATCGTAGGCTACGGAAGCCAGGGGCATGCTCAGGCACAAAACCTTCGCGACAGCGGAATGAAAGTAGTTATCGGCCTGCGCAAAGGCCGTTCCTGGGAGCAGGCGGAAAACGATGGTTTTGAAGTGCTTACAGTAGATGAAGCAGCATCTCGTGCAGATGTTATCATGATTTTGCTTCCGGATGAAACGCAGGCCAAAGTGTACAAAGAGCAGATTGAACCCAACCTCAAAGAGGGTGCGGCTTTATTCTTCTCACACGGCTTTAATATTCACTTCCAGCAAATTGTCGCTCCTGAGGGAGTCGACGTAGTTATGGTCGCTCCAAAAAGCCCGGGCCACATGGTTCGCCGGGTATATACAGAAAACTTCGGAGTGCCGGGCCTGCTTGCCATTTATCAGGACGGTACAGGAAACGCGAAGGAAATCGGCCTTGCCTATGCCAGTGGAATCGGCTGTACGCGCGCGGGCGTCATTGAGACAACATTCCGTGAAGAAACGGAAACCGATTTGTTTGGTGAGCAGGCTGTACTTTGCGGCGGAACGTCCGAACTCGTAAAGGCAGGATTTGAAACGCTTGTGGAAGCAGGATATGCTCCGGAAATCGCTTATTTTGAATGTCTCCACGAATTGAAATTAATCGTTGACCTGATGTATGAAGGCGGCCTTGAGTACATGCGTTATTCCATCAGTGATACGGCAGAGTTCGGTGATTACAGCGTTGGTAAACGTATCGTGAAAGATGAAACAAAAGCAGAAATGAAAAAGGTATTAAGCGAAATCCAGGATGGAACGTTCGCAAAGAACTGGATTCTTGAGAATCAGTCTGGCCGTGCAGCTTTCGGTGCGCGCCGCCGCATGGAGAAAGAGCATCAGCTTGAAGTCGTTGGTAAGCAGCTTCGAGAAATGATGGCCTGGATAAAAAAATAATACGTAAAACACGAAGGGGACGGGATTATGCGTACAATAGAAATTTTTGATACCACGCTGCGGGATGGTGAACAATCCCCAGGGGTCAATTTGAGTTCCAGCGAGAAGCTGGAGATTGCTCTCCAACTGGAGCGCCTGGGAGTAAACCGGATTGAAGCGGGGTTTGCTGCCGCTTCGCCGGGCGATTTGCAGTCCATTCAGGAGATTGCTCGCCGGGTTAAAAATTCGACCATTGTAAGCTTGTCCCGTTCTGTGCAGAACGACATCGATAAAGCATGGGAGGCACTGCGCGGCGCACAGTCCGCCTGCCTCCATGTTTTCATTGCGACATCACCGATTCATCGGAAATACAAGCTGAATATGACGAAAGAACAGGTCATCGAACATGCAGTTGCAGCTGTAAAGTACGGAAAAAAGCACTTCGACATGGTAGAGTTCTCGTGCGAGGACGGTTCGCGGACAGAAATTCCGTATCTCATCGAAGTGGTGCAGGCGGTCGTGGACGCCGGAGCCCGGATTGTTAACATTCCGGATACCGTGGGCTATACAACGCCCGCAGAATACGGCAACATCTTCAGAGAGCTGACAAACAATGTCCATGGCATCGAAAATGTAAAGCTGAGCTGTCACTGTCACAACGACCTTGGCATGGCGGTAGCCAATACGCTTGCAGCGGTTGAAGCGGGTGCGACACAGGTGGAAGGAACGATTAACGGAATCGGTGAACGTGCAGGAAATGCGGCCATTGAAGAAGTCGCGCTCGCACTCGATACCCGCTCCGACTTCTATCAGGCGAAAACTATTCTGAAGCTGGAGGAAATCGCCCGTACGAGCAAGCTGGTAAGCCGGCTGACAGGAATGTTCGTGCCAGGGAACAAGGCGGTTGTCGGAGCGAATGCATTTGCGCATGAATCCGGCATTCATCAGGATGGTGTTCTGAAGGAAGCCACCACATATGAAATCATTCGCCCTGAACGTGTGGGCTTTAAGTCAAATAAACTCGTGCTCGGCAAGCTTTCCGGACGCCACGCGTTTAAAGATAAGCTGACAGAGCTGGGCTACCAGCTTGAGCAGGAAGAGCTAAATGAAGCGTTTACCCGCTTTAAGGATTTATGCGATAAGAAGAAAGATGTAAGTGACGAAGATATCGTCGCGCTTGTCGATTCCAAAATCACGAATATCCCGGAAATGTTTGAGCTTGAGAACGTGCAGCTGGCCTATGGAAACAATTCGGTGCCGACGGCAAGTGTCCGTGTACGGACAGCCGGTGGAGAGGTGCGCGAAGAGGCTGCCTGCGGCAATGGCTCGGTAGATTCTATTTACAAAGCGATTGACCGGGTGACGGATGAAGAAGTCATCCTTGATGATTATAAAATTGTTTCCGTTACGCATGGAAAAGATGCACTTGGAGAGGTTTATGTCCGCCTTACACAGGGCGAATATACGGTGCAGGGCCGGGGCGTCAGCACAGATGTTCTTGAGGCGAGTGCCAGAGCCTACCTGCGTGCAATAAACAAATTAATTGTCCGCCGCGGAGACGCTGTTGAAGTCACCGTTTAATGCAGGAGGGGAGAAAAAGAAGATGAGCCAAACATTGAAAATTACGGTGCTGCCAGGGGATGGAATCGGTCCTGAGGTGATGGAGCAGGCTGTTCGTGTGCTGCGAGTTATAGAAGAACTCGAAGATGTGAGTTTTTCCCTTGAGTATGGACGTATCGGCGGGACTGCCATCGATGAGGATGGAACGCCTCTTCCTGAGGATACACTCGAGAAAGCGCGCCGTTCGGATGCAGTATTGCTCGGATCCGTTGGCGGACCGAAATGGGATACGAATCCTGCTCACCTTCGTCCGGAAACAGGGCTGCTCGGAATTCGTAAAGAGCTTGGCCTGTATGCGAATCTTCGTCCGGCTTTCATGCTCGATTGTATGGTACCCGTTTCCGCTCTGAAGGAAGAGATCGTTAAGGGCGTAGATTTAATGGTTATCCGGGAGTTAACGGGCGGCCTTTACTTCGGGGAGAAGAAGCGCTATGAAGATGAGAACGGCGAGGTTGCTTCTGACGAAATGATTTACCACGAATACGAGATTGAGCGCATCGTGCGGCGGGCGTTCGAAGTAGCGCGCCTTCGCAGCAAAAAGCTCACGTCGGTTGATAAAGCAAACGTGCTTGAATCATCCCGCCTGTGGCGCAAAGTTGTCGAGCGAATTGCGCCGGAATACCCGGATGTGGAACTGCGCCACCAGCTTGTGGATTCCTGTGCAATGGAACTCATCCGCTGGCCGAAGCAGTTCGATACAGTTGTAACGGAAAACATGTTTGGGGACATCCTAAGCGATGAGGCATCAATGTTAACGGGATCAATCGGCATGCTTCCTTCTGCCTCGCTGGCGGACGGGAACTTCGGTTTATATGAACCGGTACACGGATCCGCCCCGGATATTGCAGGAATGGGAGTTGCCAATCCAACCGCCACAATCCTTTCCGTAGGAATGATGCTTAAGTATTCCTTCGGACTTGAGAGAGCGTCGGAAGCAATTGAGAAAGCGGTACACGAAGTGTTGAACTCCGGTGTCCGCACAAGGGATATCGCAGAAAATAAAGAGGAAGCCGTTGGTACGCAGGAAATGGCGGATCGAATTATTGAGGCGACCCGCCGGGCATACGTAAACGCATAGCATCAAATCGAAACACCCTCTCCTTAGCGGAAGAGGGTGTTTTTTTCACTCTTTCCGCCTGGAGATAAACTCACGAACGGGCGTTGTCCATTCAATTTCCGCGTAAGGATAGCTTTCTGTAATGATCTTTTCGATATCAAAGAAGTCATATTTGCTCAGCCCGTACAGCTGGCTGTTATGCCGCGGCCAAATCGAGATTTTCGTTACGGTAAACGAATCGTCTGTTGTGCCAAGGTATTTCTGCCCTTCAAATAATACGCCTTTGTATGTGATGAGGAAATTGCGACGGACATTCTGTGTATCATCCAGAAAAAATGTTTCCCTTCGCTCCACCGCTGTTTCCAGCTTGCGCTTCGGATTAAATATATATTGAAACCACCATACAATAAAAGCAACAATCGCAAGGAATAATAAGTATCGTACCATTCCGCTCCCTCTTTCATTCACAAAATAATCCATCCGTAACTTATATACGGACGGCGCGGGAAAAGGATGCAAAAAAATGCTATACTGACTGGGAGTAAGTTTAGAAGAAAATGAGGTACAACATTTTATGAAAGTAACCATTGCAACACTAAACGCGAAGTATATCCATACATCCCTTGCCCTGCGCTATCTAAAGGTCTTCTGCCAGGATGATTTTCCTATCGATCTCGCAGAGTACACGATTAAAGATCCGGCGATGAATATCGTAGCCGACCTATACCAGAAAAAGCCGGACGTACTTGGGTTTTCATGCTATATATGGAACATTGAAGAGACGATCGAGATTATATCCATGCTCAAGAAGGTTATGCCTGAAGTCAAGATTATACTCGGAGGGCCGGAGGTATCCTATGATGTAGAATACTGGATGAACCGTCTTACTGACGTTGACTTTATCGTTGTCGGAGAAGGGGAAGAGACCTTCCACCATCTCCTGTCTGAAATTCAGGGAGAACAGAAGTATCACTTTGTGTACGGAACCGCCTACCGCAAAGGGGAACAGGTTGTTATTAATCCTCCACGCCCCAGGCTGGACCTAAACCAGATTCCTTCTCCGTTCTACTTTGAAGAAGATATCCCGAACCTTGCGAACCGGGTGACGTATTTCGAGACAAGCCGCGGCTGCCCGTTCTCCTGCCAGTTCTGTTTATCAAGCATTGAGGTCGGGGTGCGGTATTTTGATATTGAACGCACGAAAAGAGATATTACACACCTTATAGACAAGGGAGCGAAGCTCATTAAGTTTGTTGACCGCACGTTCAATATTAAGCGGGATTACGCGATGGAGGTTTTTAAGTTTTTAATTGAGAACCACCGCGGCTGCGTATTTCAATTCGAAATTACGGCTGATATCATGCGGCCTGAAGTGCTGGATTATCTTGCCGAACACGCGCCGCCGGGCATATTTCGTTTTGAAATCGGTGTGCAGTCCACAAATGAAGAGACGAACGATATCGTAAAAAGGAAGCAGAATTTCACCAAGCTTTCCCGTACGGTCACTAAGGTGAAGGAAAGCGGAAAAATCGACCAGCATCTTGATTTAATCGCCGGGCTTCCCGAAGAAGACTATGCATCGTTCCGCAAAACGTTTAATGATGTGTTTGCGCTTGGTCCGGAGGAACTGCAGCTTGGCTTCCTGAAAATGCTGCGCGGGACAGGCGTGCGCCTTAACGCGGAGAAATACGAATATAAATATATGGACCAGGCACCGTATGAGATTTTGGAAAACCGTGTCCTTCCCTTCGCCGATATTGTACGTATCAAAAGGGTAGAGGACGTGCTGGAGAAATACTGGAACGCACACCGGATGGATCATACGCTCCATTATTTGATTCAAAATGAGTTTGCTTCTGCTTTCGATTTCTTCCAGGAATTCGGCGACTTCTGGGAGAGCAAAGGATGGTCCCGCATCGGGCACCAGCTGGAGGATTTGTTTACGAGGCTGCACTTGTTCTTACAGATGAGAGGGACAGCCAATATGGAACGAATCGAAGGGCTGATGAAGTATGATTTCTTCCTGAACTATAAGTACAAGCCAAGGAAGACCTGGTGGCAGTACAGCATAGAAAAAGGGGAGCAGTCCCGTTTCATTAAGGCGGTTGCTGCACAGCCTGAGCTTATGGGCGAGCAATTTGCTGCGCGAGCTCTTGATGAAAAGCAGCTGCATAAGCACACGATGATCGAAGTGATGCCGTTCAGTCTGTCGATGTATTTAGAAACGGGGGAAATAAAAGAAGACAGGGAGCTTTTGCTTGTTTACTATAACCCGGAAGAGGGCGACCGGGCCCAGCCATACCTGGTTTCGTTGGAAAAGCTGCAAAGCCCAATCAATCAATGAATAGAAAAAGAAAAAGGAACAGCCTCCTTCTGATGAAGGAAAGGCTGTTCCTTTTTCGCCTATAATTTTATTTGTAAGCTTCTTTTTTCTGCTGTTCCCGGATAAAATAATGCATAATAAACTCTACAACACTGAGAGAAATTCCGGCAATAATCGCACCGGGCAGTGCGATCATACTCCGGGGGAAAACAAAGCCTGACAAATAAATAATAAGAATAATAGCGAAGGCGCCCTGCATTGTGGATATAGAAACCCCGAACAAAGGCAGGACAACCTCGTCCGCAACAATGCCGATAACAAGCAGCAGCAGGCTGACTGCAAGCCAGTGGAAGACACCGGCAAAGCGAAGCGACCCGGCATAACGACAGACAGGAAGTAAAGGACCCCGGGAAAAAAGATCAGCTTATATATCGTATTGATGAGCATTCTTTGCTTCATGAGGACACACCTCCTTTTGCTTAGTATTTCCAGAAGTGGTACGATAATAAGGAATGAAGGACAGAAACAGCGAAACAATAAGATTGATATTACATAATGGAGGAATCGCCATGGATGACAAATTGCTGGCCATGTACAAAGAACTAACCGAAACACCAGGCGCACCTGGCCACGAAGGGAAAGTTCGCGACGTTATGCGCAAGTATGTAGAGGCGTATGCGGATGAAATAACGACAGACAATCTTGGAAGCCTCATTGCCCGCAAAGGAAACCAGGGCCCGAAAATCATGGTAGCCGGCCATCTTGACGAAGTCGGCTTCATGATTACAATGATCACAGAAAAAGGCTTTCTCAAGTTCCAGCCGCTCGGCGGATGGTGGGAACAGGTTATGCTCGCCCAGCGTGTGGCCATCCAGACAAGAACCGGCGTAATCGAAGGCGTTATCGGTTCCGTGCCACCGCACATTCTCTCTCCAGAGGCACGCAAAAAGCCGGTCGACATGAAAGACATGTTCATTGACATTGGCGCTTCCAGCAAGCAGGAAGCAGAAGAATTCGGCGTGCGTCCCGGAGATACCGTTGTCCCGATTTGTCCGTTCACCGTGATGAATAACCCGAAATTTATGATGGCAAAAGCATGGGATAACCGCGTAGGGATCGCAATGGCCATTCAAACGCTCCAACAGCTCAAAGAAGTAAACCATCCGAACACCGTATTCGGAGTGGGAACGGTACAGGAGGAAGTAGGATTGCGCGGCGCGCAAACGTCCGTCCATGCGGTTGATCCGGACATCGCTTTTGCCGTCGACGTTGGCATCGCAGGCGATACACCGGGAGTAAAGGAGCAGGACGCCCAATCAAAAATCGGGGAAGGCCCACAGCTTCTACTGTATGATGGATCGATGATTCCGCATGTTGGCCTCCGAAATCTTGTTATCGATACGGCAACAGAACTAAACATTCCATTCCAGTATGATACGATTTCCCGCGGCGGAACCGATGCAGGAAGATTGCATCTGCACGGCAAAGGGGTTCCGTCGATTGTCATCGGAATTGCGACCCGTTACATTCACAGCCACGCCGCGATTCTTCATCGCGATGACATTGACAATGCCGTGAAGCTGATTACAGAAGTGATTAAAAGACTCGACGCAGCGACGGTTGAAAAAATCAAGCGCCAGGAATACTAGCAACAAAAAAACCATCGATTATCAAATCGATGGTTTTTTCGTTCACGCTATTATTTAAGCTGCTGATGAAGAATGCCAATCATGTTATTTTTATCGTGCTGCTCGCATTTTCCCCATACCATTTCGAATAACACACCAAGACCTGGGAGAGCTTTTTCCTCCCGGCTGGAGATGGCATCATCAATCGTATTGCGGATGTCCTCCTCCGATGAGCCGTGCATATTCTGCATAATGGCCGCGCGCAGGTCAAGATCAGCGATGTTCATTACTTTCACGCTCCTTGTAAAAAAGAGATAGATTCCTGCTTATTTTGACCAGAACCCTTTATTTTCATCCCCTATCGAAAATAGCCCGGCCCCAGTGTATAATGAATTCGAATAATAAAGGGGTGTGGGGACAATATGGCAGACCAATCTTATGCAGTGATTGGAATGGGGCGTTTTGGAGCGGGTGTAGCCCAGGAGCTATACAACATGGGGTATGAAGTGATGGTCATTGATGAAAGCGAAGAGAGAATTCAAGAACATAGCAGCATTGCAACCCATGCCGTTCAAGCGGATTCAACAGATGAACAGGCGCTAAAGGAGATTGGCATCCGAAACGTCGATGTTGTCGTTGTAGCCATTGGCGCAGACATCCAGGCGAGCATCCTTACTACGCTGATTTTGAAAGAGATGGGCGTAAAAATGATTGTGGCGAAAGCCAGAATGAACGCCACGGACAGGTGCTTTACAAGGTCGGCGCGGATCGGGTTGTTTTCCCGGAGAGAGACATGGGGCTTCGTGTTGCGCACAATCTTGTTTCTCCCAATGTGCTTGATTTTGTTGAATTAGCGGAGGAATATAGTATTGTGGAAGTCATTGCTTCCGAGAAGCTGGAGGGAAAAACGCTTAGCGATTTAGACATTCGCGCCCGTTTCGGCGTAAACGTAATGGCGATTAAGAGCGGCACTCATTTTAACATTGCGCCAAGTGCTGATGATATGATCCATGAGGGAGATATTCTCGTTGTTATCGGGCATAATAATGATTTAAAACGTTTTGAAGAAAAGTCGTAAACACGTAAAGGAGCAACCAGATGGACGTTATTTCTTCGGCACAGAACCCGCGAATTAAGCAGTGGGCAAAGCTTCATATACGTAAAGAACGGGAAAAAGCCGGCCTGTTTTTACTTGAGGGGCCGCATCTTATCGAAGAGGCGTGTAGATTTGAAGCTCCGATACAGGCCATTCTGCTGCAGGATCATATAGAAGAAATCCCGGCATGGCTCGATACATATTCCGCCCGCTCGCAAACACCGCTTTTCCAAACGACGGCACAGGTGATGGAGAAGCTATCAGAGACAAAATCACCGCAGGGCATGATTGCAGTAGTGGAAATGAATCGGCAGGTTCCCCGAAATCTTCCCGAGGATTTTCTGCTTCTGATGGTCGATCGCCTCCAGGATCCCGGCAACCTGGGAACGTTAATTCGAACAGCGGATGCTGCGGGCTTTCACGGTGTCGTTATCGGGGAGGGCAGCGTGGATTTATATAATGGGAAGGCAATTCGTTCTACGATGGGATCGCTGTTCCATCTTCCGGTCTGGAATGCCGACCTTGCCCAATTCATTGCCCAAACACGAAGCAGCTACCCGGATGTTCGGGTAATCGGGACGAGCCTGGAAGAGTCAAAGCTTTACAACGATGTTTCGTATGCCGGTCCTGTCATGCTTGTTATAGGAAATGAGGGAAGCGGAATAACGGAAAACATTCTCGCCTTTACAGACGAGAATGTCATTATCCCTATTTACGGGAAGGCAGAATCATTAAATGCTGCGGTCGCCGGTTCCGTGCTTATGTATGAGGCGGTCCGGCAGAGAAACGACCGATGATAGGGAAGCTGCTTATCCGGCGTGGTCCCGCTCGGCCTCACGCTGTTTTTTCATGTCCTCCCGCATCGTTTGCCACTGGTCCCGGGCGAGGCCTGCCATTTTCGGATCGCTCTCTTTCAGCGGGTGTTCTACCACTTTAGAGAAATAGCGAAGCGCTTTGGCAGGGTCGCCAAGCTGGCGGTGCAGCTCGCCCAGCAGATAAAGAATCATCAATTCCGACATGCTGCTTTTCATATAATCGGCTGTCTGGTAGGATTCCTCGTATTCATCGAGGGCAAGCCGGAGGAAGCGCTCTTCCTCCGCTTTCTTTTTTTGGTATCGGTAAAGCCACGCCAGCCGCAGGCAAAGGCCGGCAAGCACGCAGTGCGTTTCTTTTCTTACCCCGGCCGTAAAGATGGCTAGCTTGTACGTTGCGATGGCTTCCGGGATATTACGGACACCAGTATAGTCTTTTTTCGTCCAATTAGCGGCGATTTTTTCTTCAATCAGTTGCTCGATTTGCGGCGGAACTCCCTTCCTGAAGCTCTCATTACAGGAATACCCGCACTCAGGACAGACGACTACATGGTATAACGTCGGGTTTTCTGCGTGATTTTCGTAGTGTTCACAGAAATCGGGGTCACGTCTATAGGGGCGGCCGCGGCGCAGCCGTACTTTCTTGCTTGCAAAAGAATGCTGGCAGTGAGCACATATAAATTTCTTGTCGTATAAGATATTGTCTAGAGGATCCATGTGCTTCTCCTTCAGGTGGGATAGAATTGGATAGAAATTCCCCATATTTGTAGTATATGCCATAAGTAACACGCAGGGTAGAGGAAAAAGTGCGGGTGTAAATTTTGCATGCTTGATGTTTTTTCCTAATTGCTATATAATCGATCCACAAATGCATTAGTTGTATAGGGAAAAGCAAAGAAGGAGACTAGTACGTGGGATTGCAGCTCACAGGGAGAGAACGCCTTAGACTGAAAGCGTTCTTGAGGCAGGCAGCCATCGAATTCACTCCGGAGCTGTCCTCTGAATGAATAAGTAGGAGGAACCGGACCTATGTCCGTTATCAGGCAATAAGGTAAGAGCTGCAGCTTTATCGTTTATGATGCGCTCTTAAACTAAGGGTGGTACCGCGACCTCTCGCCCCTTTCCGGGTGGGAGGTCTTTTTGTGTTATAAGCAGGCGGTTTGCGGGGCAAGTCCCTTTGTACATATCCAAAAGGAGGTTTCAGGTGTGCGTGAAAGATTAGAATCATTGAAGCAGGAAGCATTGAACGAACTGGAGCAAATTGAAAGTTCAGGGCAGGTTCAGGAGCTGCGCGTAAAGTATCTCGGGAAAAAAGGGCTGCTCACAGAGATTTTACGTGGAATGGGAAAGCTGTCCGCTGAAGAGCGCCCGATTGTCGGCCAGGTGGCCAATGAAGTGCGTGAAGCGATTGAGAGCAAGCTGGAAGAGAAAGGACAGGCCGCAGAGCGGGCGGAAGTAGAGGCAAAGCTGGCGAAGGAATCGATCGATGTGACATTGCCGGGACGTACCGTCCATGCAGGGAACCGCCACCCGCTTAACCTTGTTATCGAACAGATTGAAGATATTTTCCTTGGAATGGGCTTCAACATTGCAGAAGGCCCGGAAGTGGAAACAGATTACTACAACTTCGAAACACTGAACCTTCCGAAGGATCACCCGGCACGCGACATGCAGGATTCCTTCTATATTACGGAGGACATTCTGCTTCGCACACACACTTCTCCCATGCAGGTGCGGACGATGGAGAAAATGCAGGGCCAGGTTCCCGTGAAAATCATTTGCCCGGGCCGCGTATACCGCAGAGACGACGATGATGCAACACACTCACACGTCTTCACACAGGTAGAGGGGCTCATGGTTGGAGAAAATGTGCGGATGAGCGATTTGAAAGGAATCCTGCTGTCTTTTGCCCGCCAGATGTTTAGCGAGGATGCGAAGATCCGCCTTCGCCCAAGCTTCTTCCCGTTCACGGAGCCGAGTGCGGAAGTGGACGTGTCCTGCATGTTCTGTGGGGGAAACGGCTGCCGCATCTGTAAGCATACCGGCTGGATTGAAATTCTTGGGTCCGGAATGGTACACCCGCGTGTTCTTGAGATGGCCGGGTATGATCCGCAGAAACATACGGGCTTTGCTTTCGGCATGGGCGTTGAGCGGATTGCGATGCTGAAGTACGGCGTTGACGATGTCCGCCATTTCTACACGAATGACTTGCGCTTTCTAAAGCAGTTTAACCGGGTATAGGAGGAGAGGAATAGCGATGAAGGTTTCATATAACTGGCTGGCACAGTATGTGGATTTATCCGGCATTACACCGGAGGAATTGGCTGAAAAGCTAACCCGCAGCGGTGTTGAGGTCGATGCGATTGAATATAAAAATAAAGGAGTAACTGACGTTGTTGTCGGTTACGTAACGGCCAAGGAAAAGCATCCGGACGCCGATAAGCTGAACGTGTGCCAGGTAGACGTGGGCGCAGCAGAACATCTGCAAATTGTATGCGGTGCGAAAAATGTGGACGCAGGCCAGAAGGTTCCGGTCGCCATTGTCGGCGCAAAGCTGCCTGGAGACTTGAAAATCAAGCGTGCCAAATTGCGCGGCGTAGAATCGCAAGGAATGATTTGTTCCGCAAAAGAGCTTGGAATGAACGACAAGCTGATGCCAAAGGAAATTCAGGAGGGTATCCTTGTTTTATCGTCTGATTTAGAAGTAGGACAGCCGATTCAGCCGCTGCTCGGCCTTGACGATGTCGTGCTTGAACTTGGCCTGACACCGAACCGTTCCGATTGCCTGAGCATGATCGGCGTCGCTTATGAGGTTGCGGCCATTCTGGACCGCGAAGTGACTGTACCGCATGCCGAAGTAAAAGAAACGGCCGGCTCGATTCAGGATAAAGTAAAGATTGAGATCGAGGCGCCTGAGCATTGCCACCGCTACCTGGCCCGGATGATTTCCGGAGTAAAGCTCGGTCCGTCTCCGCTCTGGATGCAAAACCGCCTCATGGCTGCCGGGATTCGCCCGATTAGCAACGTCGTTGATATTACGAACTATGTGATGATGGAAACAGGGCAGCCGCTTCATGCGTTTGATTATGCCCAGGTGCAGAACGGCCGCATTGTTGTCCGCCTGGCAAAAGAAGGGGAAAAAATCGTAACGCTTGACGATGTAGAGCGGACGTTGGATGAAGAGATGCTCCTTATTACAGACGGCATCCGTCCGATCGGCATTGCCGGTGTCATGGGGGGAGCCAATTCGGAGGTCCATGAAGGAACGCAGGCTATTTTGCTGGAGTCGGCTCACTTCGCGGGCTCTTCGATTCGCAAAACCGCTCGTAAACTCGGGCTCCGTTCAGAAGCGAGCCTGCGGTTTGAGAAAGAAGTAAACCCGAAAGCGGTCGAACAGGCGCTTGAGAGAGCTGCTTCCTTAATGATTGAACTGGCAGGCGGAGAAGTGGCGGAAGGGATTGCGGATGCTACGGTTACGATTCCGGACGAGAAGATTGTAGATCTTCGCATGCAGCGCCTGAATGCAGTATTAGGGACTTCGCTTGGATTGAACGAAGTAACAGGAATATTGGAGCGCCTTTCCTTCCCTTATGCGGTGGAAAGCGATACGATCCGTGTTACGGTTCCTGCACGCCGCCAGGATATTACGAGGGAAGAAGATTTGTTCGAGGAAGTGGCCCGCCTTTACGGGTACGACCACATTCCGACGACAATGCCGTACGGTGGAAGCACGCAGGGAATACTGACCCGTGAACAGTCGCTGCGCCGTACGATCCGCCAGATTCTAAACGGAGCCGGCCTGGATGAAGTGATTACCTATTCTTTTACAAATCCAGCAATCATGGACGATTTCGCAGGGTTGTACGGTGAAACAAAGCCAATTCCGCTTGCCATGCCGATGAGTGAGGAGCGAAGCGTGCTGCGGACGAATCTGCTTCCTCATCTGCTGGAAACGGCAGCGTACAACGTAAACCGCAAGCAGCGGGATATTGCGATTTTTGAGATGGGAAATGTATTTTTAAGCGAGGAACAGACGCTCACTGAGCTTCCGAAAGAAAAGCTTACGATTGCCGGTCTTCTAAGCGGAAGCTGGATTGGGCAGCATTGGATGGAGAAAGCGGCACCGGTTGATTTCTATCTTGTTAAAGGGATGCTGGATATTTTGTTTAATCGCCTTGGCATTAGCGGGATTCAGTACCGCCCGGTTAAAGACCTTGCCGGAATGCACCCTGGCCGCACCGCAGAAATTGTTCTGCAGGATCATGTTGCCGGCTATGTAGGCCAGGTACACCCGGTCACCCAGCAAAAATATGATCTAGAAGAAACATACGTGTTCCAGCTTGATGGCGAACTGCTGCTCCGGCTGGCAACGATGCACCAGGGAATGGTGCCGCTGCCGAAATACCCGGCGATTAGCCGTGACATTGCCGTTGTTGTCGATCGAGGCGTCAGTGCGGGTGCCCTGCAGGAAACGATTGAGAAATCGGCCGGCTCCTGGTTAGAGTCTGTCCGTATTTTTGACGTATACGTTGATGATAAACTCGGAACGAATAAGAAGAGTGTCGCCTTATCGTGCACATACCGCGACCCGGAGAAGACGCTGACAGATGAAGAAGTACAGGATGTCCATACTAAGGTAATCGAAGCGCTCGCTGCGGAATGCGGTGCGGAGCTGCGCGGATAAGATGTAATAACAAGGCGGGACAAAAGCGGAAGCGTTTTTGCATCCCGTCTTCTTTTTTTACCCACTTGACGCATCCTCTTTCTTTCTTTAGTTCATGGAGTAGTATATATTTATGTAAAAGGATGTTAGGAGGACAGCAGTGTGCCGAAAGAAAACAAGGAACGGGTTACTGTTGAAATATATGGCCAGTACTATACGATGAAAGGTGACAGCAGTTCCTCACACATGCGTATGGTGGCCGGATATGTAGATGATAAAATGAGACAGATCGCGACGGGGAACCCGCGCCTCGATACAAATAAACTTGCTGTGCTCGCAGCCATCAACATGGCCGACGAATATTTCAGGCTCCGGATGGAATATGAAGAATTAATTGCGCTGCTTGAAAGAAGCACACAGGAGGAAGAAGACCCCATCGAAGAGCCGGTGGAAGAAATCAATAATAAAGAAGATAAGGAGTAGAAAAATGATGAATATATTGGACGGAATCCTCATTGTCATCCTTTTACTGAGCATATGGAGTGGATACCGCCAGGGACTTGTGCTTCAACTTGTTAAATTAGCAGGACTCGTTCTGTCTTTTGCTGTTGCTTTCTTTTACTATAAACAGTTGGCAGTTAAACTGATGGAATGGTTTCCGTTATCAAAACTTCAGTCGGCAGGGTCTTTTTCTGCGATCGGAGAACTTCCTTTTGTCCAGCATGGATTGTACAACGTCATCGCTTTCTTTATTCTCGCCTCACTAACAGGCTGATCGTTCGCCTTATTGGAGGCGCCATTAACAACGTGGCAAAGCTGCCGGTCCTTTCCCTTATCAACGGGGTGGCAGGCGGTGTTGTCGGCTTCCTGAAAAGCGGCCTTATCCTGTTTATTTTGCTTGTTATCGCCTATTCGCTTCCCCTTCCTTCCGTGCATAAGACGATGGAAGGATCGGCTTTTGCATCCTACTCGGTAAAATATTCTCCTGCAATGGGAGCGTGGCTGAAGGACATGATAGGCAACCAGCCCAAGAAAAAAGATGCATCGGTCTAAGGTAAGAAAATGTTTTATAGAAAAACGCCGCCCTATGTTGTGTCAGGGCGGCATTTATTTTACCTGATCCGCACGACTCTCGCTTTAACAAGATATCTGCTTAGCTGTTCGAAAGCATGCAGCTGGCTCTCGTACACTTCTGAAATCTCCAGGATGCGTTTTAAAATATCAATCGGTAAAATTTCGTCCAGCGACAAATCAAACACATAGAGATTTTCCCTGACGATTTTCTCCATCATTTCCGCAAGCGCCTGGTGTTCCGGATGGCCGTATTCCCCGTGCAAATTGTGTGTCACGATCCTCTCATAGGATCGTTCATTAACGGCTTTTTCCAGGTCTTTTTCAAGCTGAGGCCGGTTTACATGCGCCGTCCACGCATCATCATAGTTCCACATTTCGTATTCCGCTCCGACCATTTCCATCGCCCGGGCAAACTCCCTGGAACGAACCGGGTTTTCCTTTTCCGTAATACAGATAACCTTCCAGCCTTTTTCCCTGATCAGTTCGTGTCCGCCAAACATAATTTCATCATCCGGGTGTGCGACGATCATTAATTTATTAATTTCCATATCGTATCAGGCTCCTTTTACACGATTGATACTCTTCCTTACCCGCTTTTCCGCCAGGAGAGGGTTACCCTTCTGATTTGCGAGGTATAGGCAGTAGAAGAGCAAAGTAAGGGAGGATACGATATGGAGGAAATTACCGTTCGGCCTATTAAAGACGAGCAGGAACTGGAGACAGTGTACCGCGTGTGGGAAACCGCTTTTCCTGAAGAAAAGCAATTTTTTGAGCGCCGCCTGCAAAGCGAGGAGAAGTATGACCCGGAAACGACGTGGGTGGCTGCTGTAGAGGGTGAAATTGGAGCTGCTGTTCAGATTTTCCCCTATCAGGCGTGGATGAGCGATATACAAGTGAAAATCGCCGGCATCGGCAATGTCGCCACCCTGCCGCAGTACCGGGGCAGAGGCCTGACCCATGCGATTTTGCGTGAACAGATAAAGTGGATGCGCAAGCAGGGCTATGACTTATCCCTTCTCTACACAGGAATTCCTGCTTTTTATGAAAAAGCAGGCTGGCACACGGTGGAAGAGTTGTTTTATAACTTACCATTAAAAAACATACAGCTACATACAGACCCAGCCTTTGCATACACCATAGCAAGTTTTTCAGATCAGGATCTAGACGGAGTCCGTCAAGTATACCGTTCCTGCAATAAACATCGAACAGGCGCGCGCATACGGACGGAGGAATACTGGCAGAAGCTAATGAACCGTGCCAATGACCCACACGCCGATTTTCTTACCGCTAAAGAGTCGTCAGGCCGGATCATCGCCTATATATGGACAGGCAATACGAACGAGAGCAAGATGCAAATCCAGGAGCTATGTTATGCCGAGGGAGGAGAAGCAGCAGCTCTTTCCCTTGTGAAAGAAATAATACAGAGGCACCCTGCAGCAGAAAGCGCCCGGCTGGCTGTTCCCGCCGGCCACGTACTTGCCCGGGTGCTTGAAGAGCAGGGGATACAGCCAGAAAAAAGCGGAGAAGCAATGTGGCGGGTGCTAAACGAAAGGGAGTTTTTTAGGAAGGTCACCGCTTTGCTGACGAAACGAATTCTGAAGGAGGGGCGGATATTCCAAGAGCTTGTCCATAGCCGTACGGCGATACGGATTACCGGGTATGATACACAGCTGGTTATTATAGGAGAAAAAGCAGAGATAGAAGAACGAGGCCGAACTGAAATATATGAAAATAAAATCGAGGTAACGGAAGGAGAATGGCTGAAGATGGTACTGCGGGGAGCGCAGCACGCAGAAGATCAAAACGTGCGTGAAAATGCGCTCCTGCAGGTTTTGTTTCCTGAACCGGGTTCAATCCTGTGGAAGCCGGATCGGTTTTAATTACTCGCTTCTCCAGCCTTCAGCGTGGTCGTTAACGAGAGAAAGGAATGCTTCCAATGCCGGAGAACGCCATCTTTTCTTATGGTGGACAATCTGGGTGGCGACTCTGTGGGAGCGATCATCCCATGCAAGGGCAGCAAGCTTCCCGGTTTGTATTTCCGACTCCACTGCGATCAGCGGCAGGAAGGACAAACCCAGACCCGACATGACACAGTTTTTAATCGCCTCAATGCTCCAGAACTCAAGGTCCGGATTGGGGTAGACGCCGTGGCTGTTCAGGTGTTTTTCGAAAAGCGCGCGGTAGCTGCAGCCGGGTTCGGTATGGAGAATCGTTTCATTTTTTAGATGCTCCGGTTCGACCCGGTTCCGCCCCGCCAGTGGGTGGGATGAAGGCGCGACGAGAGCCATCTTTTCAATGACAAGCGTCTGGACGCCCAGGTCCTCTTCCTGGGCTTCAGGTTCGAGCAGGAAGGCAAGATCGAGTTCTCCGCTGCGGACAAGATTGCGAAGCTCCCAGCAGACCCCTGGTTTAAGGGTGATTTTGACCTGCGGGTACTTCTCTTTATATTTACGTATGATGGCAGGAAGGCGGAAAGCAGCGAGAGATTCTGGAGCGCCGATCGTTATCGCTCCGCTTGGAACTCCTCCGACAGAAATCACTTCCTTTGCCGTATCATGCATTTTGAGAATTTCGAGCGCATAGGGAAGAAGCCGTTCCCCGGCTGAGGTAAGCATAATCCGTTTGCCCAGCCGGTCAAACAGCGGCGTGCGAAGCTCTTCTTCCAGCGCCTGAATTTGGGCGGTTACGCTGGACTGTGCATAGCCAAGCATCTCCGCTGCTTTCGTAAATCCTTTTACCTCAGCGACCACTTTAAACGTATGGAGCTGGCGAAATTCCATCCCTTTATCCCCTTCCATCGTTTTTTGTGATGAATCAAATCGAAACTATCCGTTTTACTGATGATTTGATTATCTGTTAGGATAGAGAAAAATACAAGGGGAAAAGAGGAATTCATTGTGGAAAATCATACGAAATTAAAGCGTTCGATCGGGCTGCCGCAGGCGATCGCCCTTTATATTGGCGCCGTGCTTGGTTCGGGTGTTCTGCTCGTTCCCGGGCTTGCGGCCGAAATTGCCGGACCTGCGTCGCTGCTGGCGTGGGGGCTTATGACTCTTCTTGTGCTGCCGATGGCGCTGTCGATGGGGCTGCTTTCGGCAAAATATCCAAATGCGGGAGGGGTTTCCCACTTTGTCACGCGGGCATTCGGGCCGCGGGCCGGAACCCTCATCGGATGGTTCTTTCTTATGTCCGTCCCGATCGGAGCCCCGGTCGCCGCACTGACGGGTGCAGGATATATGACCGTTGCCTTTGGCTGGAGTGAGCAGGTGCGGGTTATCATCGCGGCTGTCATGCTGCTTGTATCCCTTATTATCAATCTGGTGGGAATGAAGATTGCCGGACAGGTTCAGGTAGCCGTTGTACTGGCCATTGTCGCTGTGCTTATCCTTGCTATTGTGGGGGCGGCACCGGGCATTCAAGCGGTTCATTTCACGCCATTCATGCCCCATGGCTGGGTTAGTGTCGGCCAGGCGGCCGCGATTCTATTCTGGTGTTTTATCGGCTGGGAAGCGGTGTCCCATCTGTCAGAAGAGTTTGTGGACCCGCAGCGGGAAGCGGTGAAGGGTGTTTCGATTGCGGCTGTCATTGTTGGTGTTCTTTATTTTCTCACGGCGCTTGCCGCTGTTGGTACACACAGCTATGGCCATGCGGGGTCGGATGCATCGCTTGTCCTCGTCATCAGCGGGATGCTCGGTTCGTGGGGGAATGTGCTTGCCGGGTTAACCGGTGTATTCATCTGCACGGCTACGGTTATCGCTTATGCCGGTGCCGCCTCACGCCTGGCCTACGCGCTGGCGAGAGAGGGAGAAGCGCCGAAATGGTTTGGCGCAGTATCGCAAAAATACGGCACACCGGCAGGCGGACTCGGATTTCTTACGCTTTGCTTTGCGGTTGTGCTCTTTCTGTACGGAAGCCATGCCGTTTCGTTAACAACGCTCATCCAGTTTCCGAATGCGACCTTCATCCTTACGTATCTTGGAGGGTGTGCAGCCGGCATTCGCCTGCTTAAGGGGAACCGCTGGGGAGTCGGAATGAGCTGGCTGTCTTTTATTCTGACCGCGCTTGTTTTTCCGTTTGTTGGCTGGGCGATTCTTTATCCCATCGCCATTATCGGCGGCATCTGGGCGGCTAAACGAACAGTGATGAAAAAAGTGCCTTTAAAACATACAATATGAGATGAAACCCGGAGAATTTGACCCGCATCAAATGATATAATAGAAAGGTAGCAGGGTACTTGAAGGGTCGGAATGATACTGTTTCCGATTCAATGATGAAAGGGGATTTCTCTTGGAAGCACGCACGTTTACTACATTAGAATTTGACAAGGTGCTCGAACAGCTTTCCGCAAAAGCCTCTTCCTCGCTTGGAAGGGAAAAAATAGAACAGCTTGCACCGTCAACGGATTATATAGAAGTACAGCGCCGCCAGCAGGCGACAGAGGAAGGAAGCACCGCGCTCCGCCTGCGGGGTACTGTTCCGCTCGGCGGCATCCGCGATATCCGCCCGGCCTGTAAAAGGGCGGGCATGGGCGGTATGTTGAATACGGCAGAGCTTCTCGATGTTGCCTCCACTTTGTATGGAGGAGGAAGGCTGAAAGGGTTTATTAACAGCATTACCGAAAAGGACCCGCTGCCGCTTCTCGAAGAGCTTCTGGGGCAGGTAGAAAGACTTCAGGGGCTGGAGGATGAGATCAACCGGGCGATCGATGAGAACGGAACGGTTGTCGACTCGGCAAGCCCTGTGCTGGCGCAGGTACGCTCCCAGATTCGAGGCGCAGAACGAAGAGTGCGCGAGAAGCTGGAACAGATGATTCGGAATGCTAATACGCAGAAAATGCTGCAGGATGCGATTATTACGATTCGTAATAATCGTTTTGTCATTCCTGTAAAGCAGGAGTACCGCCATGCGTTCGGCGGGATTATCCATGACCAGTCTGCTTCGGGGGCAACGTTGTTTATTGAGCCGGAAGCCGTTGTAAACATCAATAATGAATTAAGGGAAATGCGGCTAAAGGAAGAGCGGGAAGTTGAAAAAATCCTGCTTGCCCTTTCCGCCCGGGTGGCGGAAGTTTCGGACGTCCTGCTGCACAACGTAGAGTGCCTGGCAGAGGCGGACTTTATTTTTGCTAAGGCGTCCTATGCCTACTCCCTTAAAGCGAGCCGGCCTGTTCTAAATGACGAGGGGTACTTGCGGATTAAGAAGGGACGGCACCCGCTCATTCCGGCTGACCACGTTGTACCGATTGACGTGGAACTGGGGAGCAATTATACGGCGATTGTCGTTACCGGCCCTAATACAGGGGGGAAAACCGTTTCCTTAAAAACGATGGGCCTGTTTTCTCTCATGGCGATGTCCGGGCTGCAAATACCGGCCGAAGAAGGCTCGGTTCTAACTATATTTGAAGGAATCTACGCGGATATCGGGGATGAACAAAGCATTGAACAGAGCCTCAGTACGTTCTCCAGCCACATGACCAACATCTCCGGTATTTTGCAAAAAGTAAACGACCGCAGCCTTATCCTGTTCGATGAATTGGGTGCGGGAACGGATCCGACAGAAGGCGCGGCCCTTGCGATGGCGATTATCGATTATGTGCACCAGCGCGGCGCCCGCATTGTTGCAACAACTCACTACAGCGAGCTTAAGGCGTACGCGTATGAGCGGCCGCAGGTCATCAACGCAAGCGTGGAATTTGATGAAAAAACGCTTCGCCCGACATACCGCCTGCTTGTGGGCATTCCGGGACGCTCCAATGCCTTTGCGATCGCCTCTCGCCTGGGGTTGCCGGAAAAGGTCCTCGATCAGGCAAGAGATTTAGTGAAGACAGAAGAAACCGAGCTCGATACGATGATCGCTTCGCTTGAAGAGAATCAGCGGAAGGCGGAGGCGGAGCGCAGAGAGGCAGAACAACTGCGCCGGCAGCTTGAAGAGGCAAGAAGGCAAATCGATAAAGAGCTTAACGAGCTTGACGAGAGGAAAGACAGGCTATACGAGAAAGCGGAGGAAGAAGCCCGCACAGCGGTGGAAAAAGCGCAGCGAGAAGCCGAGCATATTATCTCCGGCCTGCGCCAGCTTGCACTCGAAGAGAGGGCCGGAATTAAGGAGCACAAGCTGATTGAAGCGCGGAAGAAGCTTGAGGAAGCGACGCCGGGCCTGCGCAAGAAGAAAAAACCGAAGCAAAACAACGTTCCCCTTAACCAGCAGCCGCTTGAAATTGGCGACGAAGTCCGCGTGATTTCATTTAACCAAAAAGGGGAAATTGTAGATAAGATTAACGATAAAGAGTTCCAGGTTCAAATCGGGATTGTGAAGATGAACGTAAAAGCGGATAACCTTGAAAAGCTCAAAGCGGCAAAACCGCAAGTCACACACCAAATTACCAAGATTCGCTCGACACGTGACCCGGTAAAAATGGAATTGGACATTCGTGGGAATAATGTGGAAGATGCCATTTTACAAATCGATAAATACCTTGATGAGGCGCTTATTGGAGGGCTCCATCAGGTTTCAATCGTCCACGGAAAAGGAACGGGATTGCTGGGGATTGGGGTGCAGAAATATTTGAAAAAGCACCGCCTGGTTAAATCGTTCCGCTATGGCGGGCAAGGAGAAGGCGGCCTTGGTGCCACCATTGTTGAGTTGAAATAATTTTTGAAACTGTCATGGTTGATTTGCGTAAAGAACGGTAAGATCCGGCTGCCAGCGTATCAGGTGTTATCCATACAATAATGAAGGTGGTGCTGATAGCATGAGTATTTTTAGACGGTTGCGTGACGTGACAATGGCGAGCATTAACGATTTGATTGACAAGTCGGAAGACCCGGTAAAAATGCTGAATCAGTATTTGCGCGATATGGAACAGGATATCGCCGATGCGGAAGTTGCGGTCGCCAGACAGATTGCCGTTGAGAAGAAAATGAGGCAGCAGTATGAAGATGCTCTGGAAATGGCGGAAAGAAGGGAAGCACAGGCCATTAAAGCATTGGAAGCGGGGGACGAAGAACTCGCCCGCCGCGCCCTCGTTGACAAGAAGGAGCACCAGCAGAAATCAGATGATTTCAAGCTTCAATATGATAATGCGAAGTCGAATGCGGATCACCTGCGCAAACAGCTTGGTGAAATGAAAGACGAATTCCAGAAAATGAAAAACAAGAAGGATATGCTCGTTGCCCGGGCCGAAGCCGCGAAGGCGCAAAAACAGATTAACCAGGCTATGTCCGGATTTGGAAAAGACAACGCAGCCAAAGGCTTTGACCGGATGAGTGAGAGAGTTATGCAGCTGGAGGCCGAAGCTGAGGCCAGTGAAGAGCTGAAAGGAAGAAACAGAAGCCTGGATGAAGAATTAGAAGCAATCGGAAAAGACGATGTCGATGAAGAGCTCGCTGCTTTAAAGGCCCGGATTGCCAGGAAAGAGTAACATCCACATGAGAAAGTGGATAGCGATTGCTGATGCCGCCACATTCCTTCTGCAAACAGTAGGGTGTGGCGGTCCTTATATATTGTACATCTTTATTGGAAGAAAGGAGGGAATAGGTTGGTTTTTTTATCGAATCCATACGTATCGACAGCTGCCTACTTTGCAGCGGCTCTGCTTGCCGTCGTTATCTTCCTCGCTATTTTTGAAATGGTAACGAAGTATAAGGACTGGGAAGAAATAAAGCGGGGGAATCTTTCGGTGGCCATGGCAACCGGAGGGAAAATTTTTGGCATTTGCAATATTATTCGTTATTCTATCGAACATAATGACGGTATCGGCCATACG
Organism: Aneurinibacillus tyrosinisolvens; assembly: GCF_001015055.1. Taxonomy (GTDB): domain Bacteria; phylum Bacillota; class Bacilli; order Aneurinibacillales; family Aneurinibacillaceae; genus Aneurinibacillus_A; species Aneurinibacillus_A tyrosinisolvens. The sequence continues at coordinate 317,977 of NZ_BBWZ01000001.1, forward strand.
CTTCTCTGGAGTACATATGGTTTTTTGCTGCTTATTATCGCTTATTTTGTGTTTGAATTTCTCACCCCGATGTTTAATGTCGACGAAGAAATCGCCGCCGATAACCGTGCGGTCGGCCTGCTTTCGATGATTATTTCTGTGGGTATTTCCTTTGTAATCGGCGCAAGCATTACATAACATCGGCTCCTTCGTGCAGGTATGGCGGTATGATTGATAGAAGGAGAAGACTGGTGTATAATGGGCGAGATGTTTGTTATACCGCCACTGCAGCCGCGTGGCAGGGGGGACGAAGAATGCTTGATAAACTAGCGAAGATCCTGGCCACGGTGTCTGTACTCTTTATTCTTGCGGGGATTTTATATTTTGTGTTCCGTTAATAAGTGGCAGTATAGGGACGAAAACATCATCGTTCTTTTCTTTTATATATGGTAAAATAGTTACGTTTATCATGGAACATAATCGCAGTAAATGTGCCGAGAGGTCGGAGGAGATTGTCATGGAAAAATCACTCGATATTGCAGTCATTGGATTGGGCTTTATCGGGCTTCCGCTGTCGTTAAGCTATGCTCGTAAAGGAGCGAATGTTGTAGGGCTTGACGTAAGCGAAGCGCTTATTCAGGAAATTAATGGAGGGAAATCCCACCATTTAGAATACTTTGAAGGAAAATCACTGGCGCAAATCCTGCAGGAACAGCTTGCGGCAGGCCGTTTTCAGGCGACCACCAGCTATAAAGAAGCGGCATCGCAAGTAACCAATTATATTATTACCGTAGGAATCCCTGTGAAAAACGGTGACCCGGAAATGAGTTATTTAACGAGCGCATGCGAATCGCTTGCTGCTGTATTAAAGAAGGGTGATACCGTCATTTTGCGCAGCACTGTTATACCGGGAACAACGGAAGAAATGGTGCGCCCTCTTCTTGAGAAAAGCGGGCTTACAGCCGGAGAAGATTTCTACCTTGCTTACGCTTCCGAGCGGATTGCGGAGGGCCGGGCGTTTGAGGAATTTATTCATATGCCGCTGGCCATGGGGGGAATTACTGAAGAAAGCGCCCGCCGCGCCCATGAGGTTCTCGCCTTCGTAACCGAAGCGGAAGTAACCATTTCCGATATTAAAGTAGTGGAAACGTCTAAAGTTATCGAAAACGTACAGCGTGATGTAAATATCGCGATGGTGCAGCAATTCGCGCGCTTTGCTGAAAAAGCGGGGATTGATACATTCGAACTGATTCGTGTTGCGAATACCCATACGCGGGTAAACCTGCTGAACCCAGGCCCTGGCGTCGGAGGATATTGCCTGCCTAACGCGCTGTATTACCTGCTGCCGAAAGCAAAGGAAATCGGCGTGAATCTGGATCTGCTTGAAAAGGCACGGCAAATCAATGACAGCGTACCGCAGGTGCTCGTCCACATGGTAGAAGAACAGCTGCAAAAGCAGGGGAAAACACTGGCCCAAAGCAAGGTAGCTGTCCTCGGCCTTGCCATGAAAGACTTCTCAAATGATGACCGGATTAGCCCGCCGCATCACCTTGTTCAACTGCTTCAGGAATCTGGAGTCCAGGTAGCGGCTTTTGACCCGGCTGTCCCTTCCCGTTATGATTATAAGGTCGATAGCCTCGAAGAGGCACTGCGCGGGGCTGACGCGCTTATTTATCTTACAGTACAGGAGCAGTTCCTTGACATCAACTGGCCGGAAGCCATTGATATAATGAACGAGAATCCGGTTCTTCTGGATGGGAAAAACCGCATCCCCCGCAGCGTATCTGATAGGGCTGCTTTACTTCGAATTTAAGAGAAGCCTTTTGGCTTCTCTTTCTTCGTAGTATAGGATAATATATGTTGTTTTAGAGTCATAAAGTAAGATTCCTATTATAGGACCGTACGGTCCCAATGTTCTTCTCGATTTAGAAAGGATGTTTCATGATGATGAATGCCCGCAACAGTTCAGCCGGAGAAAATCCGGCGAAAAGAATGCTGCTTGTTTCCTACCTTTTCCCGCCGATTGGGGGAGGTGGAGTTCCACGCCCATTAAAAATGGCCAAGTATCTGGCGGAAAGCGGCTGGGAGGTGCATGTCCTGACCGCACCGGACGTTTACCACGCAACAAGGGATAATTCCCTGCTCAAGGAGCTGCCCGCGAACGTCATCGTTCATCGAGCAAAAGAGTTTAATCTTATCAAAAGCATGCGGCCCGTACAGGCGGAGACACCGAAAAAGAATGCTTCGAGCAGCGGCGGTGCTCAGGCGTCCGGTGTGAAACGGCTCATCAAACAGCAGGTCGTCCCGGTTTTGAAGAAAGTAAAAAACACACTCACGATTCCGGATGACATGATTGGCTGGCTGCCGGATGCAGTGAAGGTCGGGGAAGAAGTCATTCGCAAATATAACATCCCTGTGATGTTCTCTACTTCAGGACCGTATACGTGCCACCTGGTAGCCCGTAAGCTAAAGCGGAAAACAGGAATTAAGTGGATTGCGGATTTTCGCGATCCGTGGACGCAAAACATGCACCGTTCCGGTGTGGCCTGGCGTGAAGCGTGGGAAGAGAGAATGGAACGGAGCGTGATGGCCGAATCGGACGCTGTCACCACGGTTACGCACGGGTTTGCGGCAAACTTCACGAAGAAGTTTGCCCGGGAAATCAAGCGGATTGAGGTCATACATAACGGATTTGACCCGGAAGATTACCGCCACATTGAAGAGCCGCCGCAGGACGGTAAGTTTACGCTTGCCTATCCTGGAATTTTCTATAAAGAGAGAAATCCGCGGCTTCTCCTTCAGGCAGTGGCGGAATTAATCGAGGAAGGGAAAATCGACAGGCAGCAGCTCAAACTTCAATTTGCGGGCGTGTTTGATTATCCGGGTTATACGGACAATATGGATGCCGTTCACCGCCTGCGGCTGGAAGACGTCGTCGAGGTGATGGGGAACCTGCCGCATAAGCAGGCGCTGTCAATGATGAAGGGCGCGGATGTCCTCATGCTTATCGGCGATACAGCCCCAGGCTCCGGTGTTTATATTCCGGGGAAATTGTACGAATACATGGCAATCGGCCACCCGATACTGGCCCTGTCGGTTGAAGGGGAATCAACAAACATCATTCGTAAGTTTGAGCTTGGTGAAGTCGTAAATCCGCTGGACAAACAAGAGATTAAGCGAGCCTTCTTAAAGCAGTATGAAGAGTGGAAGCGGGATAAGACAGGCGATAAAGAGCGCGGGAACGATATTATGCAGCGTGCGGAGGACGGTGATTTGGCCATCTACAACCGGCGCATTCAGGCGCAGATGCTCGGTGAACTTATGGACGAGCTTATAAGGTAAGCAAAAAGGAAGGCACAATTCAGCGTGCCTTCCTTTTTTCCTTAGTTATCCCTGGTCTTTACTTTGATCCGCCTTCGGATTTTTAATGTATTTTTCAATGTCTGCCGGTTCTTTTACTTTAATTCCCGGATCATTGTATTTGAAGAAACGGAACATCGTTTCCTGATCCATAAAGCCCGCGGCAGGAATCGGCATCCGAATCCACGTCTGGTACTGGTAAAGGAGGTGATCCTCTTTACCGATCCACAGCGTCATCTTTACCGTTGTTTTCGCCAGAATGTCTTCGATGTTCGGGTTGTTTTTACGCAGCTCGTTTACCTGAGCGAATAACGGCGTATTGCTTCGATCCAGCCATTCTTTTGCTTTCATCTGGATTTGGATGCGGGTACACGGTTTGCTAAGCAGCTCTTGGTCACTCATTTGCTTTGCGTTATTGAATAAAGGCGCCCAATCCATGAAGCCTGGAGCGGATTAAAAAGGAACGTCTGTTTTTCCGCATTCATCCACTGGACTCCATTGTGGAAATATGCCTTATCCCCAATTTTGTAATAACGGAACGATTGTCCGGCCATCCGTCCGTTCACGAGATACTTATCCGGGCGAACGACAATTCCCTGGTACATGCTTGTTGTTCTGCGGTCCTGCAGATTATTGGCAATGTAGCCGTCATACCAGAACTTCTGCGCTGCGTCGCTCTGGGAGGCCTTTAAAGCGGCCTCGACTAATGCCTGCGCTTCGCCAGGCGCCATCAGCTTGCCTTCTTCCTCCTGAACCGTCTTTTCTTTTTTAGTATCGCCCGGAACGGCGGATAAGCTTTTTTCTCCTGACGGATAGGTGCACGCGCTTAAAAGAAGCAAGCAGCATAGTGAAAGAAATCCTTTTTTAAACATGTCGAGTGCGCACCCTCCTTACAGCTAAACTAATAATAAGCAATGCGGTGATTCCGCATAAAATCGCAACAACCGGGATATGGTGCTGTTCAAGAACGAGGATGCGGTGCCGTTTGTCAATAGACGCAATCAGCTCATTCTTACCGTCGCCGTCGATATCAGCCGCTTGAACATTAGTGAGCGACATGAAGATTTTCCAGTTTCTTTGTAGTCCCTGATCGCTGTATTGGTAGCTGGAAACATAGCGCACGAGATTGTCACGAATTAAGCTTTTATCAAGTGTAAGCAGTTCTTCCCCCTGCCCATTGCCAACCTTGTTATAATCCTGGAAGCGGAAGGTTTTGTCCCGCGCTGTCCAGAGGACGGACCATTTCCCATCCGCAGCCGGTTTAATAATGCGGGAGTACGGAGAGGAAATCAGAATTTCATCCGTTTGGTCTTTATCTACATCGGCAACAAGGAACGTTGTATTTACCATCTGTTGAATCATGTCGCGGGACAGGCGGTAGGCCACGCTTCCCCTTCCTTGATTATCGACGGTGACGACAACGAGGTCTTCTCCAATGAGGACAAGCCCTTCTTTTTTACCGGGCAGCCTTAATGTATCGACAATTTTTGTTGCATTCGTCTGCATAGTGAAAGGCTTTCCGTTGAAGCTCCCTTTTACGGCGCCATCTGAAATGGCAACTTTCGAGAACGAGGAGCCGGGACGGAATGTGTCTTTTCTGTCCATCACATTGCCGGATTGCTCCAGCTGCTTAGCCAGATTCGTAATGTCCATCGTCAGCGCACGGAAAGGGGCTGTTCCGAATTGGAGCATGCTCTCGGCGAGCTGCTGGCGCTGGACAAGTGGCACAAGTTCCCCCTGTTTGTTCAAATAATAATAAGGAAAGCTGATATGCTCATTTGGAATCATAGCCATCAGCGCAGCCTTGTTTAATTTGGCTTCGGGAATGCGCTCCATTGTTTTCCCATTCCATGTATAAACATACAGGTGGAGCGGTTCTGTCTCCAATTGCCGCTTTTGGCTTCTCATCTTAATGATTTCGTTCTCCGACATTCCTTTGGCAAGCAGTGCATCTGTTTTTGCCTGCTCCTCCTCCGCGTTTCCAAGCGTGATGACTTCCGCTTTTCCGTCGTTGTTTATGTCACGGACCAGTACAGGAAAAGAATCTGCTTTTTCCCCGGCGTACACGCTGCGGGAGGCCCATTTCTCTGTGAAATGGGAAAGAACCGGCAGTTCGCTTCTTGTAAACATCGAATGCAAAAGGATCGCCACAAGAAGCATGGAAACGATGGAAGAATAAGATAACTTTCCATAAAGGCGGGCAATAAGAAAGGCGATAGCCAGCACAATGATATAGGAGAAAATGGTCCACGCGATCCCGTTCACTCGTTCCATACTTCCAAATGACTTGGCCAGCAGTAAAAATAAAAGAGTAAAAGTAAACAGCTCTTTACGCCACCCGGGCGGGCAGAGCCAGATTACAAGTCCAAGCAGCACCAGAAGCCCCAGCAAACCGTAATAAGAAAACTCTAACAAGGCAGGAGTGACAACAAGATGATACATGAAATAGAGATAGAGAGCGTATAAGCCCCATAAAACAAATGGTTTTATATGTTTGTTCATAGCTTGCCATTTTCTCCTTTATTATTTTCTAAAAAAGGAAAAGACAGAATCATGCCGGCCAGCAGCCAGAAATAAGCATTCATGAATGGAACCTCAAAAATGTTTTCTACTCCGTTGTGGAAAATGACGGCAACGAGACCGGTGAAGATTCCTATAGCAACAAACTGGTATCCTCTCGTTTTCACCGCACGCCAGGAGCGAAGCATTTCTTTAATTAATGTGAACATAAGCCAGAAGAAGAGGGCCAGTCCAACAATGCCTGTTTCAGCGAGTGTTTTAAAGTAATAGCTGTCCACATAAATCGTGCCGAAGTTACGCTCGGCAACAGCGCCGCCGTAGTGGCCCATTCCTTTTCCGAATAACGGTTCGTAGCGCATCATGTCATATGCGCCCGCCCAGCGTGCAATCCGCCCGTCCTTCGTGCTTTTTTCCACATAGGTCGGGCTGAAGAGGCTGGTAAAGCGGTGCTGAACGGAAGGGACAAGGAAAACAACAAGAACGGCTGCAATTAAGCCTCCGATTAATATGCGGCGGTCATACATAATGCCAAGCAGGCCGATGGACGCGGCTAGCGCCAGCCAGGCTCCGCGGGAACCTGTGAAGAGAAGCGCAGCCAGCATAATGAGCGTCATGCCAAGCCAGATGATCCGCTGTTTCCATGTTTTGCTCATTAAAACGAGTCCGGCCGCTATCGGAGCCATTAAAATCATATAGCTTCCGAGCACGTTAGGACTCTGTACAATCGAGAAAGCCCGGGTTGTAATCGCTTCGCTGGCATCAGACCAGTCGGAGGGGGTTTCAACGCCAACAATGCGCTGAATGACACCGTAGAAGCCGACCAGGGCAGCGACGAAGACGAGCACATAGATTGATTTTTTTGCCTGGCCCATCGAACGGAATAAATGATAGCCGATAAAGAAGGCTACGATATATTCAAACGTCGCCCGGAATCCTTCGACGCTTGCCCCGAAGTTCTCCATATCCGCAATAAGATAAGCAATCCCCATAATGAAGAAGGCAGTAAGCGGTATTTTTATAGAAGGAAGAGGACGGTCGTGTTTGCTTCCTCGTACGTGGGAAAAAACAAATAGAATAAGGACAATCATTACACCTTCATCCCAAAGGGAAGAAACGACAGGAATAGGAAGGATATTCCTTAGAATGTAATCTACGATAGGGAAAGAGAGAAAAATATATAGCCAGAATGATTGACTAAGCAGTAGTCGTTTGCCTTTTTCAAGCATAAAACAGCTTTCCTCCTTACTAGTAGCAACAGATCAATACATATAATTACGACATACTTGCTTTTAAAAATCAAGTGGTAATCAAGTGGCAGAAGTAAGGATTGCCGGATGTGAGACAAATACGGTAAGATGGGAGCGGAATTATTTTAGCAACAGTAGAAGGAGTTTGTACAATGTCCGGTTCGATTCTTAAATCCGCTTTTATTATTGTAGCCGTAACCATGGTGGGCCGGCTGCTTGGTTTAATTCGCAATATGTTTCTAACGAACCAATTCGGAACGGGAATGGAGTCTACCGCCTATACGGCCGCGTTTACGATTCCGCTTGCCCTGTCGCTTGTCGTTCCCGGAGCGGTGAATTCTATCCTAATTCCTACATTAAAAGGAAAAATTATAGACGGTGACGAAGCGGGGGCCAATGCTCTTTTCCATAAAGTACTAACAGCGTTGACCGTGTTCTTTATCGTTTTAACAGTCGTAATCTTTGTCTTTGCCGATCCAATTATTTCCCTTATGGTTCCGAGTTTTAGCGAGGAGACGCACCGGCTTACGGTGGAACTGTTTCGCTACATGGCGCCTTCCGCGCTGTTTATCGGCCTGTTCAGCCTGTTTTCCAGCGTACTGAACGTCCACAATGAGTTTTTTATCGCTTCCCTTGGTACGGTTGTAAACAGTCTCATTGTCATCGTTTCGTACTATGTATTCGTTCCGTTTATGGAAATACAAGGTCTCGCCCTCGGAACCTTGCTCGGTTTTGTCGGTTTCGCCCTGGTGATGGTTCCGGCACTTCGGCGTTTTCACTATTCGATAGGGTTGAACCTTCGCCTGAATGACCCGGAAATGAAAGCGATGGGGGAACGGCTCATTCCGATTGTTATCGGCTCCACGATTTCACAGCTGACGATGTTTCTTGAGCGCTTCTTTGCTTCCGGCATCGGGGAAGCAAAGCTGACGGTACTGACGCTTGCCAACCAAATTATGCAGGTGCCGATGGCCGTGTTTGTCGGAGCGTTTACACTGCCGCTCTTTCCACTGCTGGCTGAATACGTAAAAAAACAGCAGATGGATCAGATGAAGCACGTCCTTGAACAGGGGCTTTTGTATTTAGTCATTCTTTTGCTTCCGGTCACTGTAGGACTCATTCTTTTATCGGCTGAAATTACGGCGTTATTTTATGAGCGGGGCGAATTTGGGCCGGCAGACACGGCGCTAACAGCGTGGGCGCTTATTTTTTACAGTCTAGGCATTCTGGGACTGGCCTTCCGTGATCTTTTTACCCGGGCATTTTACGCAATGGAGGACACAAAAACACCGGTGATGCTTGGGGCAGGAGCCATCGTCCTTTATGTTTTGTTTGTGAATTTGTTCATCCCGCTGCTCGATCACGGCGGCATTGCTTTCGCCGCTTCTTTATCCGCCTTCTGCAACGCGATGGCTCTTGCTTTCCTGCTGCGCCGCAAAGTCGGCTCGAAACTTCTTTCTTCCTCCTTTTATGTTTCTACAGGGAAGGCGGTTGTAGCGAGCACGGGAATGGGGCTCATTGTGTGGCTGGGTAAGCTGCTTCTGGCAGGGATTCCGCTCTGGCTTTCCGTCCCCTTTATTATCGCTGCTGGGGCCGGTGTGTACCTGCTTATCCTGCTCTTATTAAAGGAAGAGCTGGCAAAAGAGATGCTGGCGAAGGTAAAAAGAAAAACATCGCGGGCATGACGATCGTTCTTTCCCTTCGAGGAAGCTGGACGGCCGCTTAGTCTCACGCCGGGCGGACCGGCAAAACATCTGGGTATCTCAATGATGGAGACAATTGCCGGTCTTTTTCGCCCTATGTTCGACACACTCCACAGGGGGAAAGAAAAGAGACGTCATCGCCCCCGATGTTTTTCTTGGACGTTGGAACCTTGCGGTTCTATGATAAAGAAAAGAGGGAAAGCGCATGCGAAGCGCCTTCCCTCTTTTCTTTGTATAAATCATATTGTCTTTTTCCTATAGAACAATTTCTCCGCCAGCCAGCAGACGAGGAAAGCGGCTCCTGTCATAACGAAGAAGATCACTTGATACGCATAGCGGGTCGTCGGAATAAAAATTAAATACAGAGACAGGAACAGTGCAGCGTACACCGTCAGAAAACGCATCACCCGGTTTGTGAACAATCCGACAAGCATTCCGACAAAGCCTGTCCACATCACGATGGGATGGAACGCGAGATTAAAGCCGTAAAATGGAGGCGTTTTGTACAACTCCTGATAAAGCCAGGGGGTCTGAAACATGACTTTCGTCTTCCCAATCGTGTACCACTTCAGAAAAACGAGCGGCTGGGTCGTGAATCCTTCAATGATTCGTTTCTTTGCATACCAGCTCTGCTCCGCACTTGTATAGCCCGCCCGCTTGAAATCCTCGAACATGTGCTCCATATTCGGGTACGTTCCGGCAAGCAGAGGGTTTGCGGAACCGGTAGCTGTCAAAATCAGCTTGTCCAGCACAATGTAGTTGCGAATCCACCAGGGCAGCATCAGAATAAGCACACCGATCGCTGTCTGAACGCCAACTTTAAACAGGCCGGCTATGTTGCCGCGGTAGCACGTAGCAAGTGCGTAAATAAACGGCACAATGGCAAGCGGCAGCATCACGGGCCGGATTAAAATCTGAACGGCAAAGATAAGGCCTGCCAGAACGCTGTACGACCATTTGCGCGTTTCCAGTGCTACTGTCATTAACCATAAGTATAAAAGCATGGTCGCCATCGCAAGAACTTCGGTTAAGAGCTGGACAGGAGCCTGCACGAACGGCGGATAAATAGCGATAAGCAGCGCCGTAACAATCCCGATGTCGTTGCGCCGGAAAATCCGGCGGAGAAAGAGGAAGGCGAAAACCGGCGTTAGCGCCCCAATTGCAATTTGGATAAGGCGAACAGCCGTTATTTGCAAATAAGGGTCTTGTATAACAGAATACACACCGGCAAGAAAAACAGGATAGCCCGGCGTAATGTAGGAGTTTGACTCGCCCGACTTACGGGCAAGGGCATATCCGTATAAGTGGTCCTCCACAAGCTGGTGCGCCATAATATGATAGTTGAGGGCATCACCGGACAGCTGAAAAATGCGCATTTGCTGGATGAAAAAAGCTCCGCGTAAAAGGCTTGCAACAATGACAATGATTCCTAAGATGAGCCAGATGGATTTACTCGTCTGTATACCTTTCATCATGCGTAACAATTTTTTCTCCCTTCTGTAATAAGTTTAATGTCTACGATAGTGCGCGGGGGGAAAAACCGATTACGGAAACACCTGCCATAATAAGCAAACACCCGATGATTTTCGACGTGGTCAGCGGCTCACCGAAAGCGTAATACGCACCGACAATGCCAAGAATGTACGCCAGGCTTTGAATCGGATAAGCCAAACTCAATTCGACCCTGGTTAAAATGAAGAGCCAGAGGATGGTGGTCAGCCCGTAAATGGCGATTCCCCCCAGGATATATGGAGAGAAAATCGTCTGCACAATGGAAGAGAGGGATGCAAATCCCCCTTTTTGATTTTGCAGCCCGAACTTCCAGAGAAACTGTCCGGCGACAAGCATGCACGTATTAAGAAAAATAAGCAAAAAATTAGTGAGCGTCATGCTGCTTTTCCCCCTTTTTTCCCATTTCTTCCCGCATGCTTTCCATCTCCTTCTTCATATAAGCCAGCTCCTGAATTAGATTTTTAACTTTCTCCTGCTGGGAAGAAAGCACGGTCGTTTGATAGATTAAAATCGTCAGGGTGACAAAGAAGGCGAGCATGAAGACGAATGTGGGCATGTAAGAGATTCCGATCCAGCCTGCGAATGTATTCAGAAAAGGAATCATGAGCGCAACAAGGAGACCTACCGCTCCGATTAAAATCCAGAAGAAGGCCTCCTTATCTCTCATCTTGTGCTTGCCTGTAAAGAAAAACACTTGAAACAAAAATGCAACTGCTACAGCAATTGCAATCCATTGAACAGTATTCATAGTTCCTCCTAAAATGCCCGGCGAATGAGCGAGAACAGGGTAACTTTAGCCATGTAGTAGATGGATTTAAGCGAAGTAATGGAGGAGCTTCCTCCCTGCCTGTCTTTCATTTCCACTTTGATTTCTTTAATTCGGTATTTCTTGCGGGCGAGCGAAAAAATAACCTCGACCTCCGGATAGTCAATCGGATAATGGTGAGCGAATTCCCCGATGACTTTGCGGTTGACGACACGGTACCCCGACGTCGGATCCGTAACTTTCAGGCCCGTAAACAACCGGATCAGCATGTAAAAGTAAAAGATGCCGAATCGTCTCATCCGGCTCCCTTTATATCCGCTCTTTTCCACGAAACGGGAGCCGATGACCATATCGTACCGATCCTGTTTGATTTCCCGCACGAGGTTGTTCAAATCTCTGGGATCATGCTGGCCATCTGCATCCAATTGAATGGCATATTCATATCCCTGGCGCAGCGCGTATTTATAGCCTGTCTGCATGGCACCGCCGATTCCGAGATTCATTGGCAAATCAAGATGGTTAAAACCGTTCTCTTTTAAAATCTGGGAGGTTCTGTCCTTCGACCCGTCATTTACAACAACATAGTCAAAATCTGTTGTTTTTTTCAGCGCTGTAACCGTATTATATATCGTTTCCTGTTCATTATAGGCGGGGATAATAATAAGCACGTTGCTTGCCATGTTATCTTCCTCATTCCATCACATTTATTGCGTTATTTTTTGAGTAAAAACCGCTCATATACGGCTCTTGTCTTGCTGGACATATGCTCAAGCGTGAAATTATCGTACACAGTACGGTAAGCCGTCTCGGTCAGTTCGTTCCGAAGCGGTTCCTTTTCCAAAAGGAGGATCACTTTCTCCGCAATCTCGTCCGGCCGGTGCGTTGGAATGGAAATGCCGTTATGCCCGTCCGTAATAAAGTCGGGGATTCCGCCTACCATCGTCGTAACGACGGGCTTTCTTGCGGCCATGGCCTCCAGTAGAGACAGTGGCATCCCTTCCGAATATGAGGAACTGACATAGACATCAATCGCCTGCATGCATTGCGGGATGTCTTTCCGGAATCCGGCAAAGTGAATACGATTGCTGATTCCAGTCTCCGCAGCCATCGCCTCCAGGTTTCGCTTCTCCGGCCCGTCTCCTACGAGCAGCCAGTGCACTTCCGGGTGGGCCTTCACAATAAGGGCCATTGCTTGCATGATGTCGCTCAGGCCTTTCACGGGAACGAGCCGGCACATACTTCCGATGACAAAGCTATCTTTAGGCAAATTCAAGGAGCGGCGAACGGCTGCCGTATCGCCTGGATCTGCAAATTTGTCTGCATTGATGCCGTTATGGACGAGAGATATTTTTGCCGGATTAACCCCTTCCTCCGCAAGCGCTTCCTGAATCGGCCTTGAAATCGTAATGAAATGATCGTTCCACTGCCTTGTCCAGAGTTCAAGCCGTGACGCCAGAGCATAAGCGAGCGGGCTGTAATCGTAGCGAAGCACGCTGTGCACCGTCGTAACCAGAGGAATCTTCGGCAGGAACCTGGATGCGATTCTGCAAAAAAAATTGGCTTTAACGCCATGTGTGTGAATAATATCGGGCTTTTCTTCTTTAAATAGGCGGATAAGCGCCTTGAGCAGCCGTATATCAAATCTTTGATAGTGATCAAGAGGAATTACGCGGATATTTCGTTTGCGCAGTTCTTCGGCAAAAGTAGAATTATAAAAGCATACCACGAGCGGCTCGACAGAGAGGTCCGACAAAGAGGGCAGCAGATCGAGGATATGATGCTCGGCGCCGCCAAATTCTCCACCGCCTATCGCATGTATTACTTTAATTTTGGACATCCTCTGTTCACTTCCTGACTTGGACAACTATAAAAAATATAAATCGGATCCATTATATCGTATTGTCCTTTGCATGTTCAATGTTAATTCTTGATTTTTGCCGTTCGTTGTGTCGTAATTATATAGATAAGTAATTTTTAGAATGGGAGATCGCGCAATGAAAGTGTTAGTAACAGGAGGCGCAGGCTTTATCGGTTCACATATTGTGGATCAGTGCATTGCCGCCGGGTATCAAGTATGTATTATTGACGATTTATCGACCGGAAAGACGGAACAAATTCACCCTAACGCAGTCTTTTATGAGCTTGGAATTACATCCAATGAGATATACGACGTATTTGCGGAAGAAAAACCGGATTTCCTTATCCACCATGCAGCCCAGAGCTCAGTGCCAGCCTCGCTTAAAGACGCGGTAGGCGACGCACAAACGAATATCGTAGGCACGGTAAACCTGCTCGAAGCAGCGCGGATGAACGGGGTCCGGAAGGTAATCTATGCCTCTTCTGCCGCCGTTTATGGCGAACCGCAGTACATGGGAGTTGACGAAGACCATCCAAAGCAGCCACTTTCACCGTATGGAATCTCCAAATACGTACCGGAGTTCTATCTACGTACGTATTATCACCTGTATGGAATGCGCTATACCGCTTTCCGCTATGCCAATGTATACGGAGAACGCCAGGATCCGAAGGGAGAGGGCGGCGTTGTCTCTATTTTCGTAGACAGGGCGGTTGAAGGGAAAGAGCTTGTTGTGTTTGGCGACGGCCAGCAGACGAGGGATTTCATCTATGTAGAAGATGTAGCCAGAGCCAACGTTATGGCCCTGACTGCCGGAGATAATCAGATTATGAATATAAGTACGAACGAGAAAACAAGTGTGAACCGTTTAATCGAACTGTTAAACCAGGCTGCGGGAACTTCATTGCCGGTCCGTTATGCCGAGCCTAGAGAAGGGGATATTCTGCACAGCTACCTTGATAATGCGAAGGCTAAAGAAAGGTTGGGGTGGCAACCTCGCTATTCGCTTGAACAGGGACTTGAAAAGACACTGCGCTTTTATCAAACGAAATCGTAAAATCGCTTAACGTGGACAGGGCCCAGCGGTAGAGGGACTCATGGCTGTCACCTGTGAAGCTGGCGAAGATGTGTTCATACGGAGCAGTCACATCATACGAAATAAAAGAAACAACCCAACAATTACCTCGCTCTTTAATTTCAAAGCGAATAATTTCACCCGCGCGCTTTTTCCAGGAGAACAAATCAAACAGAATTTGCAAATTGGCCTGTTCATACCGCTTCATAAAAAAATTCCCCCTTCACAGTAGTGGTGCTTGTGAAAGGGGAATTCTTCGTTAGAAACTGTGTTTCCTGCGCGGCGGACAAAACTAGTGGGAAACAGGCAAAACTAGTGCTTTTTCGAGGGTGAATTCGACAGGATTTTACTTTCTTTTTTGCTCAAGCAGCTTAACGGCCAGCCGGCTGCTTTTTTCCGCTTCCTCGATAAGGGAATGCATTCTGTCTTTAATTTGGCGCTGGGTGCCCTCTAAATCATTCAAAACAGGCTCAATGTTAGAGAGCAACTGTTCGTACTGTAAATCCTTTATGTGTCCGGCCGCTTCCATCCCAAGGCGCTGGACGAAGCGATCCATTTTTGGGTCATATGAGATGCCGGCAAACGGAATGTTCATCACGGCCGCAAGAATAACCGAATGAAGGCGCATGCCGAGCACGAATTGAGAAGCGCCGATAAAGCTGAAAATTTGCTTGAAGTTTAATTTTTCTTCAATAAGAACAGCGCCCTTTTCCTGCATTAATTGTAAAATATCACGGCTCGGCGCCACGTCGGACGGATTCTGCATGGGAAGGAAGAAAACCTCCCAGCCGCGCCGAATCGCTTCATCAGCCAGGCGGGCGATTTGTTGCTTGTATTGCTGCTCGTTTTTCCAGGCACGGACGGAAATCGCCATGACCGGTTTGGCTGTACCCGGCTTATACTGTGCGATTATGCTCTTTCCGAACGATGTGTCAATCTGATCCGCGCCTATTGTTACAGCAGGGTCGGCCGTGACATGAATCGGGGCCTTTATAACCCCAAACGATTTGAGGTCCTCCCCGGACTGCTCGTCCCGCACTGTAATAATGTCCACCTTATTAACGATAAGCCTAATCAGGCGTTTGCTGATGGCCCGGGTAATCGGCCCGATTCCCTGCGCATAAAAAATAACAGGCTTGCCGAGCATCTTCGCCACCATCACAATCCCCAGATAATAAATCACGCTGCGGGGGCTCGTTGCGTCCTGCAGCAGGCTGCCCCCGCCCATAACAAGAAGATCACATTTTTTCAATTGAGTAACAATCGAATTCATTCGCCAGCGATTATAGGCGGGAATCCCGAATAACGATTGAGTTTCATCAGGGGTGTTCGACAGGACAGCCAGTTCTGTATCCGGCATGTGCTTTTTTAGAGAGCTGATAATTCCGTATAGAACTGTATCATCTCCGGCGTTATCAAAGCCGTAGTACCCCGAGATTAAAATTCTTGCCATGAAAGCGACCTTCTTTCAACCCGAACTAAGCATATACACTCTAGTATAACAGGTAACCATGGAGAAGGAAAGTTATAGCTGGACCTGTTTCCGCTCATCATCAAATGTGCTCACAGCATATAATAGAGTTAGAAAAGACAGGCAATTCTAAAAATTTTGTGGTAAGATAAAAGTAATGAATCACTATTCAGTGTAACTTGGTTACACCAGGAGCAAAAGGAGGTTTTTTTATATGTCTGCCTTATCCAGACTATGGGTATCCAGCTATCCTTCTGAAATCCCGCAGACTCTATTGTATCCTTCAATTCCCCTCTACAACGTCCTTCTGGACACAGCGCAGCAGTACCCGGATCATCCTGCCTTGTTTTTTATGGGAAAGGAAATGACGTATGCCGAGCTGCTCGAAGACTGCTACCGTTTTGCAAACGCGATCCAGCGCCTTGGGGTGAAGAAAGGGGACAGAGTTGCTGTTATGCTGCCGAATACCCCTCAGGCCGTCATTGCTTACTATGGCGCGCTTTTAGCCGGGGTGGTTGTCGTTCAGACGAATCCGCTTTACACAGAGCGGGAGCTTGAACACCAGATGGCAGACTCGGGAGCAGAAACGATGGTGTGCCTCGATCTGCTTTATCCGCGTGTAATGAAGGTAAAGGGAATGACATCGCTCAAAAACATTATTGTTACCGGCATTAAAGATTACCTTCTTCCCAAAAAATCTGCTGTACCCGCTTGTCCAGTGGAAGCAGGGACAGCGCGTAAAGGTGCGGGAGGAGCAGGGGGCGGCGTCTATTTGTTTACTGCTCTTCTGGCGCAAGCCGGCCGCGACCCGGTTCAGACACCTATCGATCCGGAACAGGATTTGGCCCTCCTGCAATATACAGGCGGGACGACGGGGAAGGCAAAAGGGGTTATGCTCTCCCATGCGAACCTGGTGGCAAATGTAATCCAATGTGATGCCTGGTTTTATAAAGCAAAGAAAGGGCAGGAAAAAATACTTGCCGCCCTGCCGTTCTTTCACGTATATGGGATGACGGTGGCGATGAACCTGGGCATTTATGCAGCCGGAAAGCTCATCCTTATTCCCCGCTTTGATGTAAATATGATTCTAAAGCTCATTAGTACCCAGAAGCCGACCGTATTTCCCGGAGCCCCTACAATGTATATCGGGCTGCTGAACCATCCTGAGCTCGGCAAATATGATATTTCTTCTATTGAAGCGTGCCTCAGCGGGTCTGCGCCTCTCCCGGTTGAAGTTCAGCAAAAATTTGAAGCACTTACAGGCGGCAGGCTTGTAGAGGGATACGGATTGACGGAATGTTCTCCTGTTACGCATGCAAACCCGATCTGGGAGGAAAGGATTAGCGGAAGCATCGGCCTGCCATGGCCGGATACGGACTGCAAGATCGTAGACGTAGAAACAGGCGAAGAAGTACCACAGGGCACTGTGGGAGAATTGTGTGTAAAGGGACCTCAGGTAATGAAAGGATACTGGAACCAGGAGGAGGAGACGAAGGCATGCCTGCAGGATGGCTGGTTTATGACCGGAGACATATGCTCCATGGATAAGGATGGCTATTTCTACGTGGTCGATCGGAAGAAAGACATGATTATTGCGGGTGGCTTCAACATTTATCCCCGTGAAATCGAAGAAGTTCTCTACGAACACCCTGCGATTAAAGAGGCAGCCGTTGCCGGGGTTCCTGACCCCTATCGCGGGGAAACGATTAAAGCCTACATTGTCGTAAAGGAAGAGGAGGCGGTAACGGAGGAGGAGCTGAATTCGTACTGCCGCTCCAAGCTGGCCGCGTTTAAAGTTCCGCGTATTTACGAATTCCGGGAAGACCTGCCGAAGACGATGGTAGGAAAAGTTCTCCGTCGCGTGCTGGTAGAAGAGGAGAAGGCGAAGTATAAGGCGGCGGAAAAACAGGAAGCGTAAACATTTTATACATGAGGGAGGAAAAACAGTCCGGATGTCGAATTTAAATTACCATCGCTGGAAGGATTTGTTCTCCCTCTATATGTATTGACAAGCGCAAGTTTTTTGAATAAACTAAACTTGAGTGAATGCTCATTCATTTAGTGTAGATACGAGGGAAGAACAATGGCAAAGAGAACAGGAGAAAAATATCAGGCGATTATTGAAGCCGCTGTCAAAGTCATAGCGCGTCACGGATACCATCAGGCGCAGGTGTCCAAGATAGCGAAGGAAGCTGCTGTGGCGGACGGAACGATTTACCTTTATTTCGAGAGTAAAGATGACGTGCTTATCTCTTTATTTAAGGAAAAAATGGGTTCCTTTATTGAGGCCGGACGTGAGCGGATCGAAAAGCATCCGAGGGCGGAAGATAGGCTTCGGGATTTGATCTACATGCATTTGTGGCAGCTGTCCAAGGATAAAAACCTGGCGATTGTGACACAGATTGAACTGCGCCAGTCCAATCCAACTGTCCGCGAGGGGATTAATAGAGTGCTGAAGGGATATTTAAATCTCATTGATGAAGTCATTCTGCTCGGGAAAGAGCAAGGAATCTTCCGCAAAGAAGTGGAACACCCCGTCGCCCGTAAAATGATTTTCGGAACGCTTGATGAGGCGGTAACCTCCTGGATTATGAATGATAGAACATATGATCTTGTCTCTCTTGTCGACCCGATACACAATTTATTCCTGAATGGTTTAAAAACGGCAGAGCAGTGAAGATTTACTCTGCACAGCGTATTTTTACACATAGGAACCGTGAAATTTACAGAAAAATTATTATAATTAAATTGTATAGCTAAAAGTTGTGGAGGGAGAGAGTCTAATGGAATTTACAAATGTAAAATGTGAAGTGGAAAATCGAGTGGCCCTGCTCAGCATTGATGCACCGCCCGCCAATACGCTAAGCGCTGCAACCCTGTCCGGCCTTAGCCAAGCATTTGATTACCTTGAAACGAACGAGGAAGTTAAGGCTGTCGTGCTGACGGGTGCAGGTAAGTTTTTTGTAGCGGGAGCAGACATTAAGGAGTTTACCGGCGCTTTCGGTGAGAAGGAAAAGGCGGTAGAGATCGCCCGGGCAGGCCAGGAACTGTTTACCCGGATTGAGAATTTTCACAAACCTGTAATCGCTGCCATTAACGGAGCGGCACTTGGCGGAGGGCTGGAGCTTGCTATGGCCTGCCATATTCGCTTTGCCGCGGAAGGCGCACAGCTTGGCCTGCCGGAGTTAAAGCTGGGATTGATTCCGGGATTCGGCGGAACGCAGCGTCTCGCCCGTCTGACAGGCAAGGCAAAGGCAATCGAGCTTATCTTATCCAGCCAGTTTATCGATGGGAAAGAAGCTGAGAGAATTAGTCTTGTAAACCGGGTGCTCCCGCTTGAATCTCTGCTGGACGAGGCGAAGCAGTTTGCCGCATCCCTCACAGAGGAGAAGAGTGCCGTTTCCGTGCGGGCTGCTCTTGAAGCGGTTACATACGGCCTTGACGCAGGACAGGAGAAAGGAATGGGCAGAGAAGCCGAGTTGTTCGGCGAACTGTTTGGCTCCGAAGATGTGAGAGAAGGCGTAAACGCTTTTATTGAGAAGCGAAAGCCCAATTTCCAGGACAAGTAGTCCGGGTGGTGATGTTTGAACGGATGTCTCCGTGATAGGACATACCTTCAAATCTATTATAAACATGTGGAAGACAAAGGAGGATAATCATGAACATTATCGTATGTTTAAAGCAGACGTTTGACACAGAAGAAAAAATTGTACTCCAAAACGGACAAATTAGCGAAGACGGTGTGGAATTCATTATTAATCCATACGATGAATATGCAGTGGAAGAAGCGATTAAGCTGCGTGACGAGCATGGCGGAGAAGTAACGGTCGTTACTGTGGGGCCGGAGCGTGCGGAGAGCTCCCTGCGTACGGCGCTCGCTATGGGTGCTGATAAAGCGGTTATCGTTGATAGCGAAGAGTTGGATTTAGATGAATACAGCGTGGCCAAAATCCTTGCTTCCGTGATTAAAGACCGCGAGTTTGATATTATCCTTGGCGGAAATATGGCGGTTGATAACGGTTCAGGACAGGTGGGAGCCCGCCTGGCTGAAGAGTTAAACATTGCGCAGGTAACCACGATTACGAAGCTTGACGTTGACAGCGGAAAAGCAACGATTGAGCGCGATATGGAAGGGGACGTGGAAGTGGTTGAAGTGTCTCTTCCTATTCTTGTAACCGCACAGCAGGGGCTAAACGAGCCCCGTTATCCGTCGCTTCCTGGAATTATGAAAGCGAAGAAAAAGCCAATGGAGCGTTTAACGGTAGACGACTTGGAGATTGACGGGGATGCCAAGGCAAAAACGGCTGTAACGGAAACCTACCTTCCGCCGAAAAAAGAAGCGGGCCGCATTCTCAGTGGAGACATTCCTGATCAGGTGAAAGAATTAGTTCAACTTCTTCGCAGCGAAGCGAAAGTCATTTAAGGAGGGCACGCCAGATGAGTAAAAAAGTACTTGTAGTTGCAGAAGCAAGAGATGGAAGTTTGCGTAATGTATCTTTTGAAGCGTTAGCCGCAGCGAAACGCATTGCTGACGGCGGTGAAATTATAGCTGCTGCCTTTGGAAGCGACGCTGCCAATTATGTGGAAGCGCTTGGCCAGTATGGTGCAAATAAAGTTTATACGGTTACAAATAAAGAGTTGGATACGTATACAACGGATGCTTATTCCCAGGCTCTTCGCCAGGTTATTGACGCGGTACAGCCGGAAGCCATTTTTATTCCTCACACAGGAGTCGGCAGGGATTTAGCTCCGCGTGTTGCAGCCCGCCTTGGTCTTGGGCTTGTATCCGATGTTATCGATGTAGAAATCGACGGCGGAGAAGTTGTATTCACTCGTCCTATTTATGCCGGAAAGGCATTTGAGAAGAAAAAAATGACAGACGGCATTCAGTTTGCTACGATTCGCCCAAATAACATTCCAGCAGGAGAACCGGGTGCTTCTGCAGCGGAAGCCGTACCATTTAATGTAGAAATTAAAGACCTGCGTGCAGTCATTAAAGAGGTAGTCCGGAAAACGGCGGGCGGCGTAGACCTGTCTGAAGCGAAGATTGTCATTTCAGGCGGGCGCGGTGTGAAATCAGCTGAAGGGTTTAAACCACTTCAGGAATTGGCTGAAGTGCTGGGTGCCGCAGTGGGAGCTTCCCGTGGGGCATGTGATGCTGAATACTGTGATTACTCCCTGCAAATCGGGCAAACAGGAAAAGTGGTTACGCCTGATCTATACATTGCTGCAGGAATTTCCGGAGCAATCCAGCATCTTGCCGGTATGTCTAATTCTAAAGTTATCGTAGCGATTAATAAGGATCCGGAAGCTCCAATTTTCCAGGTGGCCGATTACGGAATCGTCGGAGATTTGTTTGAAGTGGTTCCTCTTCTTACAGAAGAATTTAAGAAAGTTCTTGTATAAGCAGAATCATAAAAGGGCGGCATCGAGGATTTGGATGCTGCCCTTTCTCTTTGCTTTTTTAGCTATTAAGGCAAATGTGTGAAAAAGTTTCGCAAATGGATATTTAGGGTTAATAATGGTATACTGTTAGTGGTATAGTAAAAGAGTGCTCAGCGAAATGAGTAACATATAAATAGGAAGTAACATATATAATATAAGGAGGTAGTTACATATGGCAATTGTAAATGTAACGGATAATTCTTTCCAAAATGAAGTGGAAACGGGCGGTACTGTGCTTGTTGATTTCTGGGCTCCGTGGTGTGGACCTTGCAAAATGATTGCACCGGTTCTTGAGGAAATCAACGGAGAAATCGGCGACAATTTGAAAATCGCAAAAGTAAACGTAGATGAAAACCCTGAGTCCGCACAGCGCTTTGCTGTTATGAGCATTCCAACACTCATGCTTTTCAAAGACGGTCAGGTTGTTGATAAAATTATCGGCTTCCAGCCAAAAGACAATCTAATGAGCACAATCAACAAGCACCTGTAATAAAGGAAAAGGAATCCCCCGGTAATTATGCCGGGGGATTCTTCTTTCTCGTCTTCCTTTCGACACTTGTGGTAACATAACATTCAGGAGGGACAACCGCATGAATTCGTTAAAAGAAAAATTGAGCCTCCTCCCTGACAAGCCTGGCTGTTATTTAATGAAAAATAAGGAAGGCACTATTATTTATGTCGGGAAGGCAAAAATACTGAAAAATCGTGTTCGCTCGTATTTCACTGGCAGTCATGATGGGAAAACTCAGCGTTTGGTCAGTGAGATTGTCGATTTTGAATATATCGTAACGTCCTCACCGATGGAGGCGCTTCTGCTGGAGTGCAACCTGATCAAGCAGCATGACCCGCGCTATAATGTCATGCTAAAGGACGACAAAACGTATCCCTATATAAAGATAACGAATGAAGAGCATCCCCGGCTTGAAATTACCCGGAAAGTTGTTAAGGACGGAGCCAAGTACTTCGGTCCGTACGCAAATGCGGGGGCGGCCCAGGAAACAAAAAAGCTGCTGGATCGAATCTACCCGCTTCGTAAGTGCAAAAACATCCCGAAGAGCGTGTGCCTCTACTACCACATGGGGCAGTGTGCGGCACCGTGTGAATTTGAAGTTCCGTCTGATCAATACGGCGAGATTATTGAACAGATTACCCGGTTTTTAAACGGAAATTACGGGGAGATAAAAGAACAGCTAAAGCTGCAGATGAACGAGGCTGCAGAGAAGCTGGAGTTTGAGCGGGCGAAAGAAGTGCGCGATCAAATCCAGTATATTGATGCGATTATGGAGAAACAAAAAGTAACGTTCAGCGATAACATTGATCGGGATGCCTGGGGCTATTACACCGACAAAGGCTGGATGAGCGTCCAGGTATTTCATATCCGGCAGGGCAAAATGATCGAGCGCAACGTTGCATCCTTTCCTTATTATGGAGAAGAGCATGAAGATTTCGTTTCTTATGTCACCCAGTTTTACTTCCAGGAGCACGTGCGTCCGAAGGAGATTCTGCTCCCGAGCGATAACGGGGCGGAAGGGCTGGAGGAATGGCTTGGTTCCAAAGTTCTCGTTCCGCAGCGGGGGCCGAAGAAACAACTTGTAGACATGGCCGGTGAAAACGCCCGCCTTGCGCTTGAGGAGAAATTTGCGTTGATGGCCAGGGATGAAGCGCGTACCGTCCAGGCGGTCGAAAGGCTTGGAGAGGCGCTTGGGATCGGGTATCCAAGGCGAATTGAGGCGTTTGACAACTCCAACATTCAGGGGATAGACGCGGTATCTGCTATGGTTGTTTTTCGTGATGGCAAGCCTGACAAGAAAGAGTACCGGAAATACAAAGTCAAAACCGTCACCGGGCCGGATGATTACGGAACAATGAAAGAGGTCGTACGCAGGCGGTATACCCGTGTACTGAAAGAAAACCTTGAGTTTCCTGATCTCGTTATTATTGATGGCGGCAAAGGGCAGATTGCGGCGGCAGTAGATGTATTAGAGAATGAACTTGGGCTGTACATTCCTGTCGCCGGTTTGGCGAAAGACAATAAACACCGGACGGCTCAGCTGCTTGTAGGAGACCCGCCGATTCCTGTGGATTTAAAAAGAGACAGCAACGAGTTCTATTTATTGCAGCGAATCCAGGACGAGGTGCACCGGTTCGCTATTACGTTTCACCGGAATACGCGGGGCAAAACGATGTTTCAGTCCAAGCTTGATGATATTCCGGGCATCGGGGACAAACGCAAGAAATTGCTGTTAAAGCATTTCGGTTCTGTAAAAAGGATGAAGGAAGCAACGATTGACGAATACCGTGGGCTTGGCATCGGTGACAAGCTGGCCCGGGTCATCCTGGAACACTTGAACGATGAAGAACAACCGCAAGTGTAAAGATCCTGTGGGCTTGTTAGAATGTTAAAGATGTGATACCATGTATAGCAATTGAAAATTGCAATAACGAACACCTCACTTTATGGTGAGGTAGAGGCGCGAAAACCATGAGTACCCCGCTGGAGGATGGAGAATCCTGCGAAGGCGGAAGAAAGGGGAATTCGCCGAAATGGCAGAGTTTATCTCCGGTTCTGCTGTTGGGTTTGCATTGAACAAATGCAAGACTGTCACCGGCTCTTTCTCCCAGATGGCCGGTGGAGGACTATCTCGCGCAGGGAAAAGGGATGTGAGCGTTAGCTGGCTTATTATTATTGTCATTTCCGGACAACAGCTAAGGTGCATACCTTGTTGTTGTCTTTTTTAATACTAACGAGTGGGAAAAGGAGAGAAAAAAATGAGCCTGATTGTTCAGAAATATGGCGGAACTTCCGTCGGTACAGTGGAGCGCATCCAGAAAGTAGCGGAGCGGGTAGCTGCGACACGTGACGCCGGTCACGATGTTGTGGTCGTTGTATCGGCAATGGGAAAGTCTACCGATGTGTTAGTTGATATGGCGAAGGAAATTACAGACTCCCCCTCTCCTAGAGAAATGGATATGCTTCTTACAACCGGGGAGCAGGTGTCGATTGCCCTTCTTACGATGGCGCTCCAGGCCCGGGGGCAGGAAGCGGTATCGATGACAGGCTGGCAGGCAGGAATATCGACCGAAGCCATACATACGAAAGCCCGTATTCAGCATATCGACCGGACACCAATCGATAAAGCACTGTCTGCTGGTAACGTTGTCATTGTCGCCGGATTTCAGGGAGTGGCCGAAAATGGGCAGATTACGACGCTGGGGCGGGGCGGTTCGGATACGACAGCCGTTGCCCTTGCTGCAGCTCTTGGAGCGGACCTCTGTGAGATTTACACCGATGTGGACGGCATCTACACGGCTGACCCGCGCATTGCACCGGCAGCACGTAAACTGGCCCGCATCTCCTACGACGAAATGCTCGAGCTTGCCACGCTTGGTGCGGGCGTGCTTCACCCCCGGGCTGTTGAATGCGCAAAAAACTATAAGGTGAAGCTCACGGTGCGATCAAGCTTTGGACATGAAGAAGGAACGATAGTAGAGGAGGAAGCAGATATGGAACAAGGACTGGTTGTTAGCGGGATTGCCCATGATAAAAATATAGCCAAGGTAACTGTGGCCGGCCTGCCGGCAAAGGTAGGCACGCTTTCTAAGCTGTTCAATACGCTGGCAGCGGAACATATTAATGTAGATATTATTATTCAAAGCTCTTATGAAAATGAAACAACGGATGTCTCATTTTCTGTCAGCGGCGAAGAGGTGGAGAAAACGAGGGATGTTCTGGAGAAGCAGCGGGACGCCCTTTCTTTCTCAAACATCATGACAGAAGAAGGGCTGGCGAAGGTTTCCATTGTGGGGGCAGGGATGATTACAAACGCGGGAGTAGCGGCCGATATGTTTAGCTGTCTGGCGGAAGCGGGCGTTCGGATTAAAATGGTTTCCACGTCTGAAATTAAAGTTTCCTGTGTGGTGCCGGGTGATAAAGTAGAAATTGCGGTTCAAAGCCTGCATTCGGCCTTTGGGCTGGATGCCAAAGAAAAAGCGGTTGTTCATGGTGTGTAGCGATTTTTCAAACTAAACAAAGAAAGAAGCCGGCTCCTAAAGAGAACCGGCTTCTTTCTTTGTTTTCAGATTGCTGCTGGACTATGCGGCTCTTTGCCTGTCTCCGTACTGTGCAGGAAGCAAACCTGCGTGCTGGAGGCGCCGGCGAACTTCATTGCCGAGATAAGAAGCGATAGCGACTTTTACTAAATCAAGCAGAACAAACGGTGCCGCACCAAAGGCAACCGCCTGCGGCCACGAGAGATGTGCGACAAATTTCAACTGGGCGACACCGAAAGCGTAAATAACTACAAGACCGAGAACGTTGACGATAAATGCTTTTGTGAACGATAACTTGCCCCGGTCAAGCAGTGTACCCATAACGAAAGCGGCAATGATATAGCCAATCAAATACCCTCCGGTCTTGCCAACCAGTATTCCGAATCCACCGTTGCCTCCGGCAAATACCGGCGCCCCTGCCGCTCCCAGCAGAACGTATAACAGAATAGCTAATGTTCCGTAACGACGGCCAAGAATAACAATCGTTAGGGCGATAGCAAGATTTTGCATCGTAAAGGGAACCTGCGGCAGAATCGGAAATGAGAGCTGCGCGCAAATAGCGATAATTGCACAAAATAAGGCCGAAATAATCATCATTTTTAAATTCTGGTTTCTCATCATTTCTCTCCTTTATGTTAACCTTTTATATAATGAAGTTTACAAAGGATGCTGCTATTTTGTCAATATTGACATAAGTTAGTAAAGAGCGTAGTATAGGTATAACTATGAAGCAGACAGGAAAATAACATATCTCTTATCAAGAGAGGTGGAGGGACTGGCCCGATGAAGCCCGGCAACCCCGCAGTTAACCTGCGGATAAGGTGCCAATTCCAGCAGGACATTTTATGTTCTGACAGATAAGAGGAGGTCTAAGCGTACAGACGCCTCTTCTTTCCAAGAAGAGGTGTTTTTTGTTAACCAGAGTGCGCATAGCTGTACGGGAGGAGTGAATGCAGGCAATGGGAAATGACAAAATGGTGCTTGGCGAAATACATCTTGAATGCGGAGCCGCATTAAAACAGGTGGAGATAGCGTACGAGACATGCGGAACATTAAATAAAGAAAGAAGCAATGCGGTTTTTATTTGCCATGCCTTAACAGGTGATTCACATGCCGTAGGGAATGATGAGACGCCCGGATGGTGGGAAGGGCTCATCGGTCCGGGACGGTATGTGGATACGAATAAATTCTTTGTGATTACCTCCAATGTGTTGGGCGGCTGTTCGGGTACAACGGGTCCTGCAACCCGCAATCCCGCCACAGGCGAGCCTTATGGCACCAGCCTTCCGGTCATCACGATTCGCGATATGGTAAAAGCCCAGTATGAGCTTGTCAAAAGGCTTGGAATTGATAAGCTGTTCGCCATTATTGGCGGTTCTATGGGAGGAATGCAAGTGTATGAGTGGGCGGTCATGTACCCTGAAATGTCCCATATTGTTATGCCGATTGCTACCTCTGCCCGCCTCTCTGCTGTGGCGATTGCTTATAATGATGTCGGAAGGCAGGCTATCATGGCCGATCCGGACTGGAACCGGGGGCACTATTATCCGGGGCGCGGCCCTGCTAACGGCTTGTCAATCGCGCGGATGCTCGGAATGATTACATATCGCACCGCTGACTTGTTCGAATACCGCTTCGGCCGAAGGTTAAAGGATGAGCGGGACATTACACAATTCGACTCGACCTTTCAAATTGAAAGCTATCTGCGGTATCAGGGAGAGAAGCTAATCGAACGCTTCGATCCGAACAGCTACCTTTATTTATTGAAGGCAATGGATTCCCATGATATCGGAAGAGGCAGAGGCGGCATTGCAGCAGCCCTGGAACGCATACAGGCAAAAGTGCTGTCGATTGCCATCTCGAACGATCTCCTTTATCCTGCTGACCATCAGGAAGAAGTTGTTGCCATGCTGCGAGATTCGAATAAAGAAGTAGAATACCATTATATTGAATCGATCTACGGCCACGATGGCTTTCTCGTAGAGTTCGCAAAAATCGGTCCGCTTGTGGAGGCGTTTATCGAAGAGCATGCGGAAACCGTATGTAATAACCCTGCGGCTTTTCTTTGATTATCACGGAATTTCGACAACTTCTGCCTGTGTTTTCTTGACGCTAACAAAGAGTAGGGGTAAAATAAATCTGTCACAAAGTCTTCATTTTTATTAAGGCTTCCTCTGGAAGCTTTTCTTCATGTAACAGCATGGTTATTAAAGGGGGAATTTAGAGAGAAGAGACGATGGATAGGGGGGGCGCACATAGAAGGGCGCCGCAGAGAGAGAACCGCAGGCCAGGAGTGTTTAAAAAAGCAAGTACAAAAGAAAATTATTTCGCAAGAATATTGAAAGGGGGAATTATGCAAATGATAAACCACCGTCATTTTTTTAATCGTAAACTTCATTCCCTGCTAGGGGTCGTTCCAATCGGGGGATTTTTGTTTGTGCATTTGCTAACAAACTATTATGCTACCCGTGGAGAGGCGGCTTTCCAAGAACGCGTAGGGATGATGGAGAACCTTCCGTTTCTTATTATAATTGAAACTCTATTTATTTATTTGCCTATTCTCTATCATGGAATCTATGGTTTATATATTGCATTCCAGGCAAAAAACAATGTAACGAATTATGGATACTTTCGTAATATTATGTTTATGCTACAGCGTGTTACCGGTGTCATTACGCTGATCTTCATCGCGTGGCACGTATGGGAAACAAGAGTTCAGCTTGCCCTTGGTTCTGTTGAAGGTGGAGCAGGCGGTCTATTTAAATTAATGAATGATATTTTAAGTAATCCTGTAATGTTAGCGTTTTATATTATCGGGCTTCTGTCAGCCGTATTCCATTTCGCGAATGGACTGTGGAGCTTTGCTGTTAGCTGGGGAATTACAGTGGGACCGCGTGCGCAGCGCATCTCCACTTATGTAACAATGGTTATTTTTGTACTAATGTCTGCAATGGGATTGATGGCCCTGTTTGCTTTTGCAAACCCGGCTGATGTAGCCCAGGCAATGCAGAAATAGGAGGGGCGAGCATGAGTAAAGGTAAAGTTATCGTAGTCGGAGGCGGTTTGGCAGGCTTGATGGCGACAATTAAAGCCGCTGAAGCTGGCGTTGCCGTTGAATTGTTTTCACTTGTACCTGTAAAACGCTCTCACTCCGTTTGTGCTCAGGGTGGTATTAACGGAGCGGTAAATACGAAGGGTGAAGGGGATTCACCTTGGATTCACTTTGATGATACAGTATACGGCGGGGACTTCCTTGCAAACCAGCCGCCGGTAAAAGCAATGTGTGATGCTGCACCGGGAATTATTTATATGTTTGACCGGATGGGCGTAATGTTTAACCGTACGCCGGAAGGACTAATTGACTTCCGCCGTTTCGGGGGAACACAGCACCACCGTACAGCGTTCTCAGGCGCAACGACCGGCCAGCAGCTGCTATACGCTTTGGACGAGCAGGTTCGCCGCTGGGAAGTAAACGGCCTTGTAACGAAGTACGAGAACTGGGAATTTCTCTCTGTTATCCAGGACGATGAAGGCGTATGCCGCGGTGTTACGGTCCAGAATCTCCGCACAATGGAAATTAAGACGTTTAAAGCGGATGCGGTTATCCTTGCCACAGGCGGACCTGGTATCGTATTCGGTAAGTCGACTAACTCCGTTATTAACACAGGTACAGCTGCTTCTGCTGTATACCAGCAGGGTGCTTACTATGCAAACGGTGAGTTCATCCAGATTCACCCGACTGCCATTCCAGGGGATGACAAGCTTCGTTTGATGTCTGAGTCAGCTCGTGGAGAGGGCGGACGTGTATGGACATATAAAGATGGTAAGCCATGGTACTTCCTTGAGGAGAAATATCCTGCATATGGAAACCTTGTACCTCGTGACATTGCGACCCGTGAAATCTTTGACGTGTGTGTAAACATGAAGCTGGGTATTAACGGCGAAAACATGGTATACTTAGATCTTTCTCATAAAGATCCGCACGAGCTGGATATTAAGCTTGGCGGTATCATTGAAATTTATGAGAAATTCGTTGGTGATGACCCGCGGAAAGTACCAATGAAGATTTTCCCAGCTGTTCACTACTCTATGGGCGGTCTGTGGGTTGACTACAACCAGATGACGAACATCCCTGGCCTGTTTGCAGCCGGTGAATGTGATTATTCACAGCATGGTGCGAACCGTCTTGGTGCGAACTCATTGCTTTCTGCTGTATACGGCGGTATGATTGCCGGACCGAAGGCGATCGAATACGTTAAGGGGCTTAACAAGTCATCTGAAGATATTTCTGATTCTGTATTTGCTGCTCAGCAGAAGAAAGAGCAGGATAAATACGATCGCATTACGAATGCGACAGAAGGAACAGAGAACGCTTATAAGATTCATCGCGAGCTGGGCGAAATGATGACAGACAATGTTACGGTTGTTCGCTATAACAAGCAACTCCAGCAAACGGATGAAAAAATCCAGGAGCTTATGGATCGCTACCAGCGCATTAATATTAACGATACATCCAAATGGAGCAATGCGGGTGCATCATTCACCCGTCAGCTTTGGAATATGCTTCAATTGGCACGCGTCATTACCCTTGGAGCGCTCAACCGGAATGAAAGCCGTGGAGCACACTACAAGCCTGAGTTCCCTGAACGTGATGATGAGAACTTCATGAAGACAACGATAGCTAAGTTTAATGCTGCGAATAATGGCCCTGACATTTCTTATCAAGATATTGACGTTTCTTTGATTAAGCCTCGTAAACGTGATTACTCCTCGAAACATGAGGTTGCTGAGAAGAAAGAGGTGAAATAAAATGGCTGAGAAAACGATCCATTTAATTATTACGCGTCAGGATGGACCTGATGCAACACCATATAAAGAAGAGTTTAAAATTCCGTACCGTGCGAACATGAACGTTATCGGCTGCCTGATGGAAATTCAGCGTAACCCGGTGAACGCGGCAGGAAAGAATGTTGCTCCTATCATTTGGGAAATGAACTGTCTGGAAGAGGTTTGCGGTGCGTGTTCTATGGTTATTAACGGAAAACCCCGCCAATCCTGTACAGCGCTTGTTGACAAATTGGAGCAGCCGATTCGTCTTGAGCCGATGAGCACGTTCCCTGTTATGCGTGACCTTGCGATTGACCGGAGCCGTATGTTCAACGCGTTGAAACGCGTGAAAGCATGGATTCCGATCGATGGAACACATGATCTGGGACCAGGACCACGCATGCCGGAAGTAGACCGCCAGTGGGCTTATGAATTATCCCGCTGCATGACATGTGGCGTTTGCCTGGAAGCATGTCCGAACGTAAATGACAAATCTCCATTCATCGGTGCCTTTGCGATTTCACAGGCCCGCCTATTTAATGAGCATCCAACTGGTACAATGAATAAAGATGAGCGTCTGGAAGGACTTATGGGTGAAGGCGGTATCTCAGACTGTGGTAACTCACAGAACTGTGTACAGTCCTGTCCGAAAGGAATTCCGCTTACAACGTCGATTGCAGCGATGAACCGCGCAACAACGCTTTATTCCATCAAGAATTTCTTCCGCAGCTAACCTGAGCGGTTGTAAGAGCCTGTCCTCCTGTTTTGGAGGATGGGCTCTTTGTTTGTATTGACAGTATAAAATGTTCCTCTATAATTAATGTTAACTAATAATTTTAAATAGTTAACATAACAGGAGGGAAATGATGAACACACCGGTAATCGAAGCGATACCTCAAACAGATTGGATGAAACTTGCTGAAGAAGTACTAGGAGGGAAAACGCTAACAAACGAAGAAGCATTATCGATTCTGCAGGCACCTGATACAGAAATTCTGTCTTTGCTCCAGGGTGCTTATCGCATCCGCAGTCATTATTACGGCAACAAAGTGAAATTAAATATGATTATTAACGCGAAAAGCGGCCTGTGTCCGGAAGATTGCGGATACTGTTCGCAATCCATTGTTTCCAATGCACCGGTTGAAAAATACCCGCAGCTGTCAAAGGATGTGCTCGTTGAAGGAGCGCAAAAGGCCCGGGATGCAAAGGCTGGGACATATTGCATTGTTATGAGCGGCAGACGCCCGACAGATAAAGAAGTAGACAATGTTATCGAGGCAGTACAGGAAATTAAGGAGCAGCACAATATGAAAATATGTGCCTGCCTCGGGCTCATTACGCCCGAACAGGCGAAAAAACTTAAAGGAGTAGGCGTCGATCGCTTCAATCATAATATTAATACATCGGCCAGCCACCACAGCAGCATTACGTCTACCCATACATATGACGACCGGATCGACACGCTGAACGCGGTAAAAGAAGCGGGAATGTCTCCTTGTTCCGGTGTCATTATCGGCATGGGTGAGACAGATGGGGAAACCGTTGAAATGGCAAGAGCGCTTTATGAATTAGACGCTGATTCCATCCCTGTCAATTTCCTCAACGCCATTCCGGGCACACCGCTTGAGAAAATGGAAAAAGTAGGCCCGCTTAAGTGCCTGAAGGTGCTTGCTCTTTTCCGTTATATTAACCCGACAAAGGAAATTCGCATTTCCGGGGGCCGTGAAGTAAATTTGCGCCACCTCCAGCCAATGGGCTTGTATGCGGCTAATTCTATCTTTGTAGGAGACTATTTAACGACAGATGGACAGAAAACCGCACTGGATCATCAAATGATTGAGGACGCTGGGTTTGAGATTGAAGAATGCGCCTACGATAGCCAGCCTCCAGTATTGGCAAACTAATAGGGTTGAGCAAAGCTTTCTCCGTATAACAGGAGAAAGCTTTTTCTATTCCTTCTGTATTTTGTTGCGGGGAAATATTTTGATAAACTAAGGAGTGGGAATACTAATATACAGAGAAACGATAGAAGAATGGAGAGACGAGAATGGCAAAAGCAACGTATATACAACCAAGCCCCAAGGAGTGGGTTGAAAAGTTTACCTTTAAAATTCCGATTAACATTCGATACTCTGAAACGGATATGTCAGGCCACCTGAACAATGTCAGCCACTTGATTTATTTTGAACAGGGGAGAGTGGATTACTTTGATGCCCTGTCGATTGGCGATGAAGTACTGCACGCTGATGCTGAATTGATGATTGTAGCGGCAGATGTCGCCTGTCATTACCTTGAACAGGTATTTTTTCGTGATAAACTGCAGCTCGGTGTGCGTATCGCCCACCTGGGAAATAGCTCGATGGAATTCGAATACTGTCTCTTAAATGAAGATACCGAAAGACTGGTGGCTGCAGGCAGAGGAACCATTGTGCTCGTGGATAAGAGTACAGGACGAAGCGCACCGATTCCCGAGAGCGTGAAAAAAGCGATTATGGCATTTGAAAAAATGGAAGTGGTTAAATAATAAAATGTTCTTTCATGGGATTGATTTGAAATATCTTCGCTTGCAGTATCCGGCGTTGTCGTCAAGGCAGAGTATGGAAGGGAAAAGCGAGGAGCAACGGAAGGACAGGTACCATTTAATTGATAAGTTTGGCCTTGAGCCGGTGCACCTGCTGGAATACTGCCGGGGAGAATATACGCTTAGGGACTGCCTGCGGGCTTGTTTTGAGTTTGGAGATGTTGTGCTGGGCTTTCGGCGGTTATCTCTTCCTTTATGGCAGCTGAGCCGGCATGAGGTAGGGGTGGCTGTGGTTGATGTGCGGGCGGCTCGATGGGTTTTTACGAAGGAGCGGGAATACAGCAATGAGTTAAGGGAGTTATTTCCCTCTACGCCTATTATTGTTCTGAATAGAAAATAGAAGGTAATACAGGAAACAATAAACAGCCCTCTCTATTTAAATCTAACTGGCTTAACATGAGCAATTCCGTTTATACGCTCGTTCTTTGTTGTTTGCTGTAACTTCTGTAAGAGTGAACGAACAGTTTTACGTGTGCCAAGGCGCAGGAACAACTTCTTGCTTTCTTCCTGAAGCAGTCCGATAATCACTTCTTTTTCCTCTGTAGAAAAGACGAATTGTGCATTTACGATGGAGTAAAGCTGCCTTCGCAACGGAATAGGAATTGATAAATCAGTTCGTTTTTTATGTGCCAGTTTAAGAATGAGTCTTTTTTCTTCTGGTATGTACATGCTATCACCCTCAATTAAAAACAAACGACACCCGTGGATAAATATCTATGGTGTCGTTTGCTACGTATAAGCTTCATGAGTATTCCAAATTATATTTCGATAAAAATAATCAGGTAATAATTATTAGTTTGTTATCTTTTCAACATGGGCTCCAACAAATAGCTGTACATTTGTAGTTCCCCCAGATACGTTGGAAAACGCGGAAGGGCCAGCTGGAACACCCCAGAAACGAGCTGTATCATCTTGAAGGAGATCGCCACTGGATTTTAACATAAGGATTTCGTATGACTGCATGTTATCATCAAGAATATGGATAAGTGAAAATGTTTCTCCGTTGTCCATTTTTGATTCTTCTACATTAATCACTTTACCGGCGAAAGTAACCATTTTGTTAAAGTAAGGTGATGCATTTTTATTTAAATGTTTGGGGCTTATAGATTTATCAGCAATGCCCATAATCGCAAAAACAATCATACCTAAAAATCCAATGATCAAAATTGCATTCCACACGGTGAATCTCCCCTTTAAAGTATGTATGTTGAAGTAATTTACTTCCTATACAGGTATAGATTTGAAGTTATTATAAGGACAATTCTACCATATATTAATTAAGTTTGGGTCATTTTAACCAGGAAATAGGTCCTGTCTATTTTGGGTTTCAAGGTTTAATATAATAAAATAAATTAAGGGGGAAATCACAAATTAGTGATAACGAATTCATCGCATTAGACAATCCAACTGTTAATTAGCAACTTTTCGATAAATAACGAAGAAATAAACACACCGGGAAAGGGCTTGCAGAATATACTTTATCGTAAGCCCAAATTTCCCCTGCCAAGACACTATCCTTCTTCCCGGGTCATACTATATGGTGACTGTATCCCTCGCCTTGTACTTGAGAACCCAGGCCAAGGAGGGGTAGCACTTTTGAATAACGAGCAGAAAGCCAAGCCGCTGTTGACCAACCGGGAGAGAGAGGTTTTTGAGTTACTGGTCCTTGACAAGACCACCAGAGAAATCGCCCGGCAATTGTTTATTAGTGAGAAAACGGTCCGTAATCATATTAGCAACGTAATGCAGAAGCTTAGTGTGAAAGGACGCTCACAGGCAGTTGTAGAACTTGTTCGGATGGGAGAGTTGAAAATATAAATCCCACCTGAATTCAATCCCTCCCTACTAAGGAGGGATTTTTTATTTTCTTTACAACCTTTTTCTTTTTAACAATTACTGGTTGTCTTATAATGAAAGAAATATGAATGGGGGAGAGAACATATGATTTATCAGTGGAAAGTTGAAATTGCAGGCATACAACCACTAATTTGGCGAAGATTTCAAACGTTTGGTGACATCACATTCGATCAACTGCACAAAACACTGCAAACGGTCATAGGATGGGAGGATTACCATCTATACCTGTTTGGCTTTCCCGATAAAACGATACATATACCTAATCCTGAGTTCCCACAGGAGGCAGCCAAAGAGTTAGATGCGAGAAAGGAGAAGGTGCGAGATCATATAACGGAGGAAGGGCAGAATCTCGTTTACCTGTACGATTTTGGAGACAACTGGGAGCATAAACTTCTTTTAGAAAAAATAGTGCCGCAGCAAGAAAGGGCGTATCCTGTCTGCCTGGAAGGCGAGCATCATTGCCCGCCAGAAGATGCAGGAGGCATTCATGGATACATCGACATATTGGAGATTTTGCAAAATGAAAACCATCCTGAATACGAAGACACACTACTATGGATCGGGGAACGGTTTAATCCCAAGGCATTCAATAAAGAAATTGTAAATCGCCAGTTGCGGCGGCAGGAAAATAAATTAAATCCGAAGCAGGCAAAGCAGAACGCTAAACGCAAAAAAAGCACAAAGCTTACCGTTCCCTCATTAAGAAAGCAACTGCAAAACCTGCCGCAGGAAGAACTCGTTCGGATGGTCATCGATTGTGTAAAAGCAAGCAAAGAGGCAGAACAATTTTTTACGATTCAGCTGGTAGGAGAAGAAGCATTAGAAGACATCATTGAGGAATACCGCAAAAAGGTAAAAGAAGAGTTCTTTCCGGCACGGGGAGAGCCGAAGCTCAGGTTATCCGAAGCAAGGAAAGCGATTCGTGAATTCGAGAAGCTTGCGCAGGACAAGCGATATATCCTTGATTTACGCCTGTTTTACGTAGAGCTCGGCGTCGAATTTACAAATCTGTACGGCGATATTGACGAAAGATTCTACGATAGCATGCTGTCCATGTATGATTCGGCTGCCCGGATGCTGAGCCTGGAAGATGATGAAGAGCTGATGGAAGAATTTCAGCAAAGGATGCGGGTGGTAGTAGAAGAGACCGCAGGAATGGGCTGGGGATTCCACGATACGTTAAATGAGATCTACGCTGATTTGTTTGCCTCCTAGCAGAAGAAGACAGGATGCTGCGGTGATAAAAGAAGAGCCTGACAGGTGCTTTAAGTGGACAGGCACAGTCAGGCTTTTTCGATTTACTATTGGTGGCCGAGCATGAAAGTAGCGGGAATTTGCCTCATTTGAAGGGCCATATCCTGGTACTCGTTATACTCAATACTATCTGGCTGGTCCGCATACTGATTTTCGCTTGCGGGAAGCATCGCATATACATAGCCGTCTTTTGCCCCGAGCTTTTTATAGAGGCCGGGGTCTTTTCCATACCCTTTCCACACACTCTCCTTGATTTTTTCAATGCTGAAGAGGACGCGTTCAGAAACTTTCGGATTGCTCGGTTTATAATAAAAAATGACATTTCCATCTTTCTCAACTACGTGGTATTTCATATCCCACGTTTGCGGGAAGGAAATTGCAAACTCGGCCGCCCGGTAAGTAAAAGTCGGCGCAGGCCGGGTCGTTGTATACGGCGTGCGCATGCCGATAAGCGAAGAAGGTTCAAGAATGACGGACGCCACATACCAGTTTTCCTGCACCTTCCTAGTCGTAACAACCGCTTCCTTCGGACTGCTTGGAGCCACAGCCTGTTCAAGCTGTGAAACCTGCCATTCGAGTGATTGCACTTCCTTTGACTTTACAATGGGAGAAGCAGAAACCGGGGCAGGCTTTTTCACTGTGGACGTCCGGACATGTCCCGAGCCTTCTGCAAAAATAGGTGTGGATAAGGAAGTTAGCAGCAGAGCAGCACCGGTAAACATCACAAGTTTTTTCTTCATCATTATCTTCCTCTTTTCTGTAAATAATCATCGTTCCACTATAATCCGAATAGAAGAAAAAGGGGTTACAGAACCATTACAAAAAGAGAGAGGGCTCGCCTCTCTCTTCGCGGTTCAAGTATGAATCCATTTTCCGATAATTAAAGTGGCATCATCATTTACATGGATCATTTCATTTACAATTCGCTTCATAATGATATCGGTAGAAAGGGAACCGGCAACGATATATTCCCAGTTGTCAGGCAGCTGGATGCCGTCGGAGAAAAGAATAATCGTGTCACCGCGGGAAAAGGGAAGAGAGCGTTCGACCGCATGAAACTTCCGGCCATTTAAAAACCCGGGGTTCGAAATGAAGTAGTGTTTCTTTTTCTCAGGTGTAATGATAAGGCAGGAGATATTCCCAACACCTGCATAATCAATTTTTCGATGCTTCCAGTCTATAATAGCAATACCCACCACGGATCCGCGGGAACCATGGAGGGTACGGTTGCTTTCTTTGAGCAGTTGTAACGGGTTGTTACAGTGAGCATTTTTTTCGATTTCTTTAACTGCCTTTTCCGCAGCAAAACGGGCTTCCATCCCACTCCCCAGGCCGTCGGCAATACTTAACAGCACATGTTCCTCATACTCCTGAGCGAAGTAACAATCTCCAGATAAAGTGTTAGGCTTCTTAGAAGTATGGTAAACGCTGTATTGAAACGAAAAGGGGACTTCTTCCGGCATCATTTTCACTCCGAGTTTTTGATGTAGGCTTCTCTCATTTGCTGCAGGGTTTTTCTTAGAATTCTGGATACCTGCATCTGAGAAATCCCGAGTTTTTCACCGATTTGTCTTTGTGACCATTCTTCATAATAGACATATTGGATAACCATTTTTTGCTGTTCATCTAACTGCTCTAAAAGAGCGGATAAGTCCATTTTATGATCGACATCGCTAAAGCCAGGGTCTTGGTCAGGAATTACGTCCATCAGTGTGTGGGAATCCTGCTCCTGGTTGTCTGTTTTCATGGGGGTATCAAGAGAAAGGGCATGAATATTTCCCTTGTTTTCCATAATTTCCAGTACTTTTTCCTCGCTTATCTCCATCTTTTGTGCGATTTCATCAATGTGCGGAGAACGCTGGAGTTCAATCATTAATTCATCGATCGTTTTCTGCAGGCGATAGCCCATTTCTTTAATCGTTCTAGGGACACGGATGCTCCATGTCTTATCACGAAGGTAATGCTTCATTTTCCCAACAATGGTGGATACAGCATATGCATCAAAGTTATTGCTGACATTCATGTCAAATTTATCGATGGCACCGAGAAGAGCCATCATGCCGACCTGGTATAAATCGTCCACAAGGTGAAAGTCGCGGGCCATTTTGGAAGCGAGTTTTTTTACAGTATCCTGGTAATTGAGCAAGATTTCATTGAGTACGTCCTCGGCGCCCGTTTCCTGATAAATTCGGATGGACTCTCTAACATCACGGTTGAATGATTTCTTGGTGGACGTCTGGCTCACTTTCGCTCACCTCATCCCTTTTCAAGTATTTGGTCAGTGAAACCTTAACCCCCCCTGAGCGGTATCATATTTAATATCATCCATTAAGGTTTTCATCAAATAAATGCCCAGGCCGCCAACATCGATTTCATCCAGGTTTTTTCCGTGAAGAGAAGTCGCGTTGTTCTTGATTTTGTTTGCGTCGAACGCCGTTCCCTGGTCGCTGACCACAATTTCAAGAAGTTCTTCGCGGATGTGGAAATCAACGGACAGGTTCCCTTCATTGTTTTCATAAGCGTGGCTTACAACGTTGTTACAAGCTTCCGCGATGGCTACTTTAATATCTTCAATGTCGTTGTACGAAAATCCCATCTGGTAAGCGAGACCGGAAACCGTTAATCGAATCACACTTATATAATCGGCGCGAGCCGGAACGTTTATTTTTACATGGTCATTTTTACCGGGCATGGTAATCCCCCCTGTGAAAAAATTATGCAATCGTTAAATACTGAGCGACACCGGAAATCTGGAAAATGCGCTGGATTTTATCCGGCACCTCTTCAATAAAAATCTCTTCATTTATTGCCTTGCGCAGCTTCAGTGCCGCAACAAATACACCAAGCCCTGTACTATCCATGTAATGCAAGTCTTTCAGGTTAACCCGGACCTCTTTTTTCTCTTTCTCTGCAAGCGGAAGCAGTACTTCACGCAATTGAGGTGCTGTCGCAAGGTCAAGGTCACCATGAAGGTATAAGCACACGACCTTATCATTTTCTTCCGTTTCCACTACAAAAGGGAGCTGGTTCATCCTTTTCACCTCTTCATTTAGTCTCGATTATGTATATCATATATTACTTTACCCCGGGCCAAGGAGGGTAAAACAGGAGAGAATGAGGTAAATTCTCCCTCTACTTTTTTCTTAGCATTACAATGGTATGATCGTCATCCAATTGATAGTCTTTTTGATCAATAATATGCTGGTAGGCCTGATGAACAATCTCCTGGGCCGGTAGGGTGAAATCCAGGATTAGAAGCGCCTCGCGGAGAAGAGAATTGTCGTCGGCGGTGTCTGAATCCTTTCGCTCGGTTACGCCATCGGTATAAAGAACAAGAAAATCACCGGATTTAAGCAGCAACGATTTTTGTTCGAAAATAACATGCGGATCAACACCCAGGATGAGCCCTTTTGTATTTAAATCGGAGAATGCCCCGGTTTCAGCATCATAATGAAGGGCCGGTTCATGTCCAGCCGAGGAATACGTAAGGATGGATGAAGATGGGTCGTAAATCGTGTTGAGCATCGTTACAAACAGGCTGGGATCGGCGTTCTTCAGGACGAGACGATTGAGATCGCTTAAAATCATATTCGCTGGTTTTACGTCGTTTTCGAATGTATCCATCGCGTATTTAATCATCGACATACACATGGCGGCGGGGATTCCTTTCCCTACGATATCGGCTACGAGTGTACCGAACCTTCCCTGGCCATAGTGTGTGAAATAGTAAAAATCTCCAGACATATCTCTGGCAGGGGTACTAATATACCCCACATCCAAGTCATGAAATGAGTGGTTAAAATCATGCGGATAAAGATTCTGCTGCATGGAGGTGGCAACCGTGATTTCACTGTCCAGCTGCTTTTTCCGCAGGCGAAGGCTTTGTCTTTCCTGATAGGCCATGCCAAAGGAAACCATAATCTCCATTAAAAATTTAAAGGAAATTTCCCATTCATGCGGAAGCACAAATCCGTTGTTTTTCATTGTGCTCAGGTGGATGGAGAGAATCTCTTCCGGAGAGACATCCTTTTCAATTAATGACTTGCTTAGCTGCTGCCCGGCGTATAATTGGTGTTCACCGGGATTTTGTAAGAAGTGAAGCATGATTTTTTCGTAGTACTCCATCACATGTTTCAAAGAATGTCCTCCTATCTTATAGAAGTTTCCACTTTACGGCGCGGATGACGGTTCCTTTGCCTTCGCTTGATTCGATACTAAACTCATCCATCAGGCGCTTGACACCGGGCAGTCCGGCTCCCAGTCCTCCGGAAGTCGAATATCCATCCTCCAGCGCTTTCATAACATCTCTAATGCCGGGACCATTATCGCGGGAGATAATCTGAATCCCTACCCTGTCTCCTTCGGACAAAGCGGCTAATTCGATTTCTCCTTTCTTTGCATACAGGTAAATATTACGAGCCAGTTCGGATATAGCGGTTGTGATACGGGCTTGATCCACTTCACCGAATCCTAGAGATTTGGCGAGATCTCTCCCACTTTGTCGGGCAACAACGATATCCCACTCGTTATACACGTGAATGTTTGGGTTGTTGTCCACCATTATCCCTCCAGTAACTGCTTCAGTTTTTCCAAGCCTTGTTCTAAATTCATAGCCGTTTTTATATTCCGGAATCCGATGCCAAGATCAATAAGCGTAATGCTAACAGCTGGCTGAATGCCTGTAAAAATCACTTCGCTGCCAAGGAGCTCAGACATTTTTACAACGTCTCCAAGCACACGCGCGATATAGCTGTCGATCATTTGCACGGAAGTTAGATCAATCACAACCCCTGTAGAACCGGTTTTATGAATCATATTTAATAAATCCTGCTGGAATTGTACAGCTGTTTTATCGTCGAGCTCTACTTGAATGGAGACGAGCAGATAGTTGCCAAGTTTTAGGATAGGAATCCTCATTTTTATATACCTCCCTTATGTATGTCTGTAATTTCTTTACCTGTTTTTGATAAAGCGACACGAAGTCCCTGATCCATCGAGCTCAATGTTGTAAGCATGTCCATATCAACTCCCAGGCTTATCATTGTTTGGGCAATCTCGGGGCGGATGCCTACGACGATACATTCGGCACCGATTAAATGAATGGCTTCCGCTGCTTTAATAATATATTGTGCGACCATCGTATTCACTTCTGCCACACCTGTAATGTCAACAAGCACGACTTTGCTTTCATATTTTATAGCGCCGTATAGAAGGTTTTGTGTAATAAGCTCCGCTCTCTCTGTATCAATGGCCCCTATAATGGGCATGACGGCGATATTCTCAAGCACCGGAATCAGGGGTGCTGATAATTCCATAATCGCAGAACGATGAGCTAGAATTTTATTCTTCCAGGAGGACGCATAGATGTCATGTATTACCTTATTAAAATGAAAGAAGAAACCATCTGCTTCTTTCACCAAATCAATAAGACGTGTCGGGTTTTGCTGCGGTTCGTCCATCTCCAGGATAATCTCTCTTATAAAATAAAAGGACTGAATCACGTCCGATACAGGAACGTCCGCCTCTGTACAGATGGGGACATGGACATAAAATGATTTTTCAATTCTATCCATCGCCTGTGTTCTCATTTCTTCGTCCTCGGAGAAGAAATCTGAAAGGTGACGCAGAAAACCGTCCTTAAGGATGTTGTGGAAAAAGGCTTCAATTGGTTGCCTATAGGAAGAAAAATGGCTCAGTCGTTTTTGCTCCCATAATTTGCTTATTGCATCTTGGTTATCATCAATTAATTGTTGAGAAGTCTTCCTGAACATAGTCGCACTCCTATCTTAAACTCTTTCCGATCCTTCTTTTCGATACTAACGCGAATAATTATCATCGGGTAAATTCTCCTCAATTCTATCTTATCATAGTTTATGGTCGAAAAAACACGGGTAATGAACATCATACGACACCAAGGGAGGAGATAATTGTGCAAACGGCAATTATTATAGGTATCATTGTCGTCGCGCTTGCGATTGCGGCGGTCGCTTTCATGCTCGTCCAGTTCTTTCGCAATCTGAGCCAGCTTATTAAGCAAACAGATGAAACGATACAGCACCTTCAGCTGAACGTGGATCAGATTGTTGCCCGTTTGGATGTTTCGCTGGAAGACTTAAATGTCATTTCCAAGGATTTAACAACGAAGATGGATAAGCTGGACAGTACCTTTACAGCAGTTGACTCTATCGGGCAGGGTGTAACAACGCTATCGAACCACGTCCAAGAAAAAGTATCACGCCCGCCTCATTGGGCGGATAAAGTTCTTGAATGGCTGACCGCCGGGTTTACTGTATATAACGGGTTTGAAAAAATGCGCAGCAGCAGTGAAACAAAAGCGATTGAGGTGAGACAGCGTGCCCGGTTCTAATGTAAAAACACGGGGGAGAATCGCTCCCCCATCTCCTTATCAAAACGATGCAGTAGACACCAGGTACAAGGACAAATGGCAGTGGCTGGCAGACAAAACGGATCAGATGCGCCTTACTGATTTTATCGAGAATTATCAAAAGCCAAGCAGAGTGATTTGGATTAACATGCTCGCGGGCGTATCCCGTGGAGTCGGCCTTACGATCGGCACCGCGCTTATTATTGCCCTGATCGGTTTTATTCTCAGTTTCTTCGTCTCCATGCCGCTCGTTGGAAAATATATCGCACAGCTGCTTGACTGGGTAAACACATTCAAGACCACAAAATAAACCCTGAAAAAGACTTCCGCTGTATAGACGGAAGTCTTTTTCCTGTTAACGAAGGGAATCAGCGGTGCTTATTGTGCGTTCCTGCATGTCCGGAACACCGGTCATCTCTTTCGCTATCCAGCGGTTAAAATCGCGCGGGCATTCCTCGTGGGGGTGAAGTCCACAGTTGCGTAAAGAAACAATCCTCGAATCTTTATGGGCAAAAGCGAAGTTGCCCCACGTAGTATTGGCCGTCTGGGCATGCTGGCCCGAAACAATCAGAACCGGATGCGGAAGCGTATGCAGAAGGCTTTCATAGTCTGATTTTAATTCCCCCGAGACATAGGCCATGGGAGCCCTGTAGGCGTTTGGACCGCCGATGAGGCTTGTATGAAAGTGACGTTCGTTCATTTCTTCATTTACAATATCCTGGTGGTAGCGTTCCTTCAGCTTCTTGTTTAGATTCGGCTTTTGCGTGATAATTTGATACATCGTATTGCCTACAAGCGGAAGCTTCGCTGCCGTTTCCATGACTCTGTTGCCAATCCCTTTATCGTCCTGATGAGTTCGTGTTTCATGAAGAGGACTGATCAGGCATACCTTCTGGAAGAGGGCCGGTTTACGACTGATCGCTTCCAGAACAATCGGGATGCTGGAAGGGCTTGCGACAATGTTTGCATAGTCATTTACAACATCGTCAATAAAATCAAGCAGCAGGCTGCTGTATAGGTCAATGGAATATTGCAGCGGAGGTTTTTCAGAAAGACCGTATCCCAGCAAGTCCAGATTAAAAACCCGCATATGCTCTGCAAGGGAATCGAAGTTATTTCTCCACTCATAAGAAGAAGAACCCACTTCCAAACCGTGAAGGAGGATGAGCGAGTCCCCTGAGCCCTTGCGGATGTAGTGTACAT
The DNA here is from genome assembly GCF_001015055.1 of Aneurinibacillus tyrosinisolvens. Taxonomy (GTDB): domain Bacteria; phylum Bacillota; class Bacilli; order Aneurinibacillales; family Aneurinibacillaceae; genus Aneurinibacillus_A; species Aneurinibacillus_A tyrosinisolvens. The sequence goes on from NZ_BBWZ01000001.1 coordinate 361,067, forward strand.
CCCCGTACCGTGAGCGATACACCCGTTCGGCCGCCTGGAAGGCATCCGGCATTTTCTTTCCCCTCATTTGATTCGTTTTATTAAAAAGTGCAGGGACTGCGATAAGCGCGGCACCGATTGCGAGACCTTTCACTACTTTATCCGTCGTCGTTCTGCTTGCCATGGCAGTGAATCACTCCTTTTCAAAAAGGTTACATGCATAGTTATTGCACTTTACCACCCCTGGATTTTCATCAAACGGTAAGCACTCGGACGGGAAATATGAAAATAGCACCTTGCATTCTGTTTACGTAACCATCAAGATGGAATAGGAAGTTCAGGGAAAAGGAAGCGAAAAGATGAAACAGGGAATTGGGATTATTGACTCGGGTGTAGGCGGGCTTACCGTAACAAAGGAAGTGCTGCGCCAGCTCCCGAGAGAGGATATTTTATACTTTGGTGATACGGCCCGCTGTCCATACGGGCCGCGCCCTTATGATGAAGTACGCGAATTCTCCATACAAATGATTGATTTTTTATTACAGCATAAAATCAAGGCGCTTGTTATCGGCTGCAATACTGCGACCGCCGTTGTGCTGCAGGAAATAAGCGAGAAGCTTGAGATTCCGGTTATCGGTGTAATTGAGCCGGGTGCCCGTACTGCCATTAAAGAAACGAAAAGCGGGAAGGTCGCTGTCATTGGGACAGAAGGAACCATCAAGAGCGGAATGTACCAAAAAGCGCTGAAAAAGCTGAGCCCGAAGGTGGAGGTTGTAAGCCTGGCTTGCCCGGCGCTCGTTCCGTTCGTGGAAGGCGGGCATTTGCATGATCCTGAGGGGCTTGCTATTGTGCAGGAAGCGCTGGAACCTCTTCGCGGGCATACATTTGATACGCTTATTCTCGGCTGTACCCACTACCCGCTTATTTCCCATTTTATCCAGCAGGTTGTAGGACCCGAGGTTACACTCATAAGCTCAGCGGAAGAGGCGGCCAGGGAGCTGAGCGCGGTTCTGTCATACCGGCGTATGCTGGCAAACGGGGGCGAAATCATCAATACGAAGCACCGTTTTTTTGCGAGTGGAAACAAGCAATTGTTTATCTCTATCGCAGAAGAGTGGCTCGGTATTAAGGTAGAGGCGGAGCAAATTGATTTGGAATCCGCTCTCGAATAAAAATCAGGACAAAGTATGTATAATTCCCGAATAGGCTCGTATACATAGTAGTACAAACCGAGTCTAGGAGGGGAAACAATGGCACGTAAACTTATCATGGGAAGTGCCTTTATCAGTTTTTTATTATTGTTAAGCGGATGCGGGCTGTTCGGTCCGAAGGATGTGTCAAGCAACGGCATAGACCCGCCCCAGCTCCAAACGCCTGCGGCTAACAGCGAAAAAGTAAACGCACCGCAGGCAGTCGGCCAGGCAAAACAGGCGGAGGGAGCAGCCGTCCATAAGATTTACGTCGTGGACGCTGACGGATTCGTTGTACCCTGGGCCGTGGAGATCCCAAAATCAAAAGGGTTAGCCAAGCAAGTATTGAATTACATGGTAAAAGGCAGCGAAGGGGAAAAGCTGCTTCCAGCCGGGTTCAGGGCCGTTCTTCCGGCAGGGACAAAAGTGCTGGGCATGGTAATTAAAAACGGGGTAGCCACGGTTGATTTTTCGCCGGAGTTTAAGAAGTATAGAGCGGAGGATGAACAGAAGATTTTAGACGCTGTTACCTGGGCGCTTACCGAAATTGATACGATTAAAGAAGTGAACATTCAAATCAACGGGCATCCGCAGGACGTCATGCCGATAAATGGGACGCCGATTTCCCTTTTAAGCCGGGAGAACGGAATTAATAGGGAGCTTGCAGATAATGTGAAAGTAGGCCAAACGATGCCTGTGACCATCTATTTCCAGGGCCAGGTTTCGGACAAAGAGTCTTACTTCGTTCCGGTAACACGCCTCGTCCCGCAACAGAAAGACAAAAGCATGGCAGCCATGAAGGAGCTAATTCAAGGTCCGAAGCAGGGATCGACGTTGTTCCCTTCCATGCTTCCTTCGACAAACGTACTGAGTATAAAACAGCAAAAAGATATCATGGTTGTTAACTTTGACAACAAATTGCTTTCCTATAACCAGGGAAAAGCCAACCCGGAAGCGCTTGAAGCGATCGTGCTTTCTCTGACCGAGAATTCGAATGCCAAGAAGGTTCAGATTATGGTAGGCGGGAAAGCGACGGCAAAAGCAGGCGGCGTTGATTATTCCAAACCGGTCAGCCGTCCGCAGGTCATTAACAGTCAGCCTTATTAATTCAGAGGAAGAGGTGGGAATATTCACCTCTTTTTCTTTTCCCGTTTAGAATGCGGGCCGCTCAGTACATTTTATCCGGGCGGTTGTGCTATAATAAGCCAGAAATAAGCAATTGGGAGGGAATGCCATGCGTGCCGATGGGCGGAATAAAAACGAGATAAGACCGATTACGATATCGACCGATTATATAAAACATGCAGAAGGCTCCGTACTAATCGAGGTCGGGGATACGAAGGTGATTTGCACTGCAACCGTTGAGGAAAAGGTTCCTCCTTTTATGCGGGGACAGGGAAAAGGCTGGGTGACCGCAGAATACTCCATGCTGCCCCGTGCAACAGAAACGCGCAATGTAAGGGAGTCGAGCCGCGGTAAAGTGAGCGGCCGCACACAGGAGATCCAGCGGTTAATCGGAAGGGCCCTTCGCTCTGTTGTTGATCTGGCAGCCCTTGGCGAGCGGACAATCTGGCTTGATTGCGATGTCATTCAGGCGGACGGGGGAACGCGGACAGCTTCCATTACAGGGGCGTACGTTGCGATGGTTATCGCGATGGGCAAAGCGCTGAAAAACCAGGGAGCGTCCGGTTTGCCTGTCACCGATTTTCTCGCCGCAACGAGCGTAGGGATTATCGATGACGAAGTATATCTTGATCTTTGTTATACGGAGGATTCACGTGCGAAGGTAGACATGAACATCGTGATGACAGGAAGCGGCAAGTATGTGGAAGTCCAGGGGACAGGGGAAGAAGCTCCATTCAGCCCGGAAGAACTCCAGGAACTGCTCGTTTCCGGCAGAGAAGGAATTGCGAACTTAATTGAGGCACAGAAAAAGGCGCTCGGTGAACTGGCAGCGCTCGTTGGGATAAAGGAGCAGGAGAAAGTTCGCCATGGATAAGGGTCTTTCGTTTCCGTGGCAAAACATTGTCCTTGCCACAAAGAACAAGGGGAAAGTGAAAGAGTTTACCCGGCTGCTCGCTTCTTTTCCTGCTAAAGTGCTTACGACTGCCGATTTTCCGGATCTGGAAGACGTAGTGGAGGATGGAGCAACGTTCGAGGCGAATGCAGTAAAGAAGGCGGAAACAATTAGCCGGGAAACCGGCTTTCCTGCGCTCGCGGACGATTCAGGACTGGAAGTTGATGCTCTCCAGGGGAAACCAGGGGTGTATTCGGCGCGCTTTGCAGGCCTGCATGGGGACGACAGGGCAAATAACGAGAAGCTTGTTTCTTTATTAAAGAATGTTCCTTCAGAGGAGCGGCAGGCCCGGTTTGTTTCAGTTCTCGCTTTTGCGGTGCCGGGAGAGAAGACGCTGGTGGCGAGGGGGACGTGTGAGGGGCAAATTGTGCTTGAACCGGCAGGCGGGCACGGCTTCGGATACGATCCGTTTTTTTACCTGCCTGATAAAGGATGCACGATGGCTGAACTGCTCCTGGAAGAGAAGAACAAGATTAGCCACCGCGGACAGGCGATGGACAAACTAAAGTCTCTAATGGAGGAGCGTTTCTCATGAAGTTTCTCGTGGTAAGTGATACACATGGAAGCACGGAAGCTTTATCTTCTATTCTAGAGCGCCATCCGGGTTTAGACGTTTATCACTGCGGCGACTTCTGTTATCCGCGCGCGCAGTTTCCCGGTTTTACTTATGTACACGGAAACTGTGATTTTGACCCGGCGACCCCCGCGGAAACCGTTCTGAATGTAGGTTCCCTTCGTATTTTCCAAACACACGGGCATACATATGGAGTAAAAGAAGCGTTAACAAGACTGCATTACCGCGCTGCGGAACTGGGGGCTAATCTCGCGCTGTTCGGCCATACCCATGTCCCGGCAGCACTGCTGAATGAGGGGATTCTTCTGCTGAATCCCGGCAGCCTTCTCCTGCCGCGTCTTTATCCTGTTCCGACATACGTTGTCGTGGAGACAGAAGATGAGCCGGCGGAGGGAGAGGATGAGATCTCGCTCCATGTAACCTTTTATTCCTCTGCCGGCGAACGGCAGGAGAAGCTGGGCGGTTCTTATCACGTGCGGCGGGTTTAAATAAGGAATGGATTTTTTTCGTAGATAAGAAAGTATAACTTTCTTATCTACATAAGGGCAACTAAGGCTATCGCCAGCGCCTACGGCTTGGCGATAGCCAAGTTTTCTTTAAGAAAAGGAGGTGGACCCATGCCGGATAAGCGTGGGGACAATGTTATCTTGTTCCCGAGCGTGGCTGAACGTAACTTGAAGAAGGCGCGGGAGGCGCGGGAGCAGTTTGAGTATGACGAGGCCCTCCAGCACCTGTCGGCGATCCTTCGCATTGAACCGAATCACCCTGCGGCTCTCCTTATGATGGCGGAAACTCTATATGAGGCGAAGCGGTATGAAGAAGCGGAGGAAGCGGCCAAACGCATGTGGGAAGAGCGCATCGGCAATACAAGCCAGGTTCTCCGCTTGTATTTGTCCTGCCTGCTGCAGACGGAGGATTTCACCAGGGTAAACCAGGTAATCGAGGAAGTGCTCGAAGGGGAAGAACTCCATGATATCATCCAGGAGCTGACGGAGATTAAAAAAGCCTGTGAAATGCTGGAGTTTCCGGAGGAAGAACAGGATAAAGAAGTGCCTGTTTCCCGTCTGTCCGTTCTGCGCAAGGTGGAGGAGGATCCGGGTTACGCGGCGCGTTTGTATGAGAAACTCGACAACGGCACATTCGATGAACAGCTTAGTTCCATTGAACAAATGAAATACATACATACGCCGGAAACGGTTGCTGTTTTGCGCGAATACATCATGCTTGTGTACCCGGATCCTATTTTAAAAACATTTGCGATACGGGCATTGAAGGAATTGGGTGAATCAGGCCCGGTGCTTATACATAAATTTGGACAAATTTTTGAAACGAACATCGAAGAAATCCCGTTCCAGGACAAAGAAATACCGGAAGGCGAGCGCAAAGTTGTGGAGATTATTACGGGGATTGCTTACCAGCAGGATACATCCTTTCTTCCCTTCGCCTTTCAATTGTGGATGGAATATTTATTCTCCATTTATCCGCTGCATCCCGAGGTGCAGAATCCGTCCGGCTGGGCGGCGGCCCTTCACTATGCTGCTTCGAAGCTGCTTCATATAAAGCAGTCGAAACAGGAGATAGCTGAACTGTATCAGGTTGGCCTGTCCTCGCTGAACCAGAACTACCGGAATTTGAATGAGGTGCTTGAAATTGAATCGCGTCTGCTGTAAAAAGCAGGGAGAAATTTTTAACAAGTTGAAATGCGAGTTGATTATGATATAATGAAATGGTTATAATGGCGAATATAATGACATACATAGTGTTTTTCAGAATAGAAGGCAACACATGTATTGGTTATAGTTCTTTAGGAGGGGAAAGCATAAAATGAAGGCAACTTGGGAAAAGTTAGAAAATAACCAGGGTGTACTGACGATAGAAGTTGATGAGACCCAGGTAAGCAGTGCGATTGATCAAGCTTTTACAAAGGTAGTAAAGCAGGTAAACCTTCCTGGCTTCCGTAAAGGAAAGGTTCCGCGCAAGATTTTCGAAGCCCGTTTTGGTGTAGAATCATTGTACCAGGATGCACTCGATATCATTTTGCCGGAAGCGTATTCCGCTGCGGTAGTGGAAACAGGCATTTCTCCAGTTGATCGTCCTGAAGTGGATGTTGAACAGATGGAAAAAGGCCAGCCGCTTATTTTCAAAGCGACAGTTACCGTAAAGCCTGAAGTTCAGCTTGGAGACTACAAAGGACTGACAGTAGAAGAGAAGGATTTCTCTGTAACGGATGAGAAAATTGCCGAAGAGCTGAAAACAATGCAAGAGCGCGGTGCAGAGCTTGTGGTTGTGGAAGATGGCGAAATTCAAAGCGGTGATTATGCGATTATCGACTTCGAAGGATTCGTTGATGGCGAAGCGTTTGAAGGCGGACAGGCTGATAACTACCAGTTGGAAGTCGGTTCCGGAACCTTTATTCCTGGATTTGAAGACCAGGTCATTGGTTTGAAGCAGGGAGAAGAGAAGGATGTTGAGGTTACATTCCCTGAAGAATACCATGCAACGGAATTAGCAGGGAAGCTTGCGGTCTTCAAGGTGAAGGTAAACGAAATTAAGCGCAAAAACCTTCCTGAACTTGATGACGAGTTTGCAAAAGATGTAAGTGAATTTGACACCCTTGATGAATTGAAGGCCGATCTTCGGAATAAATTTGAAGAAAAAGCAAAAGAAGAGGCTGAAAACTTCAAGAAAGAATCGCTGATTGAACAGGCATCTGCCAATGCGACCATTGACATTCCTGAAGTTATGGTTGAACATGAAGTAAACCATATGATGAATGACTTCGCAGAGCGTCTTCAGCAGCAGGGAATGAACCTGGATCTGTATTATCAGTTCACAGGCCTTGATGAAGAGAAGCTGCGCGAGCAGTTCCAGGGTGACGCGGAAAAACGCGTTCGCACAACATTAACGCTGGAAGCGATTGGCGAACAGGAAAATGTGGAAGTATCAGAAGAAGACATCAATGAGGAGTTAAAGACTCTTTCTGAGCAATACAACCGTCCGGAAGAGGAACTGCGCAAGATTTTTGAAGCCCGCGATGACTTCGAAAGCTTAAAAAATGACATACGCATCCGTAAAACGATTAATCTTCTTGTTGAAAACAGCAAGTAATGCAATAACATACCAAGAATCGGAGACAAGGCACGAATATTCGTGCCTTGTTTTTCCACAGTACCGCCCAATATAGAAGGGAGGATTTATAGTAATGAGTGTCATACCTTATGTTGTGGAAAGTACAAACCGTGGAGAGCGGGCGTACGATATTTATTCTCGTCTCTTAAAGGATCGGATTATTATGCTAGGTTCGGAAATCGATGATGATGTAGCGAATGCAGTGGTAGCCCAGCTCCTTTTTCTTGCAGCTGAGGATTCGGAAAAAGACATCAATTTATACATAAATTCTCCCGGCGGCTCTGTAACAGCTGGGATGGCGATTTATGACACGATGCAGTTCATCAAACCGGATGTTTCTACCATTTGTATTGGCATGGCTGCCAGTATGGGTTCGTTCCTGCTGATGGCCGGCGCTAAGGGGAAACGCTTTGCCCTGCCCCACAGCGAAGTTATGATTCACCAGCCTTTGGGAGGCGTCAGAGGCCAGGCGGCCGACATTAAAATCCATGCAGAGTGGATTATTAAGACAAAGGCCAAGATGAATCAGATTTACGCTGAACGGACAGGTCAGCCGCTTGAAAAAATTGAGCGTGACACAGACCGTGACAATTTTATGAGTGCCCTTGAAGCCAAAGAATACGGGCTTATTGACCAGGTCATTACCCGTAACGATCAAAGTAAGGGGTGATTGGATGTTTAAATTTAATGATGAAAAGGGACAGCTGAAGTGCTCTTTTTGCGGAAAGTCTCAGGATCAGGTACGCAAGCTCGTAGCAGGCCCTGGTGTATATATTTGTGATGAGTGCATCGAACTTTGCACCGAGATCGTGGAAGAGGAGCTCGGAACAGAGGAAGAGATTGATTTAAAGGAAATCCCGAAACCGAATGAGATTCGCAGCTTCCTTGATGATTATGTTATCGGCCAGGAGGCGGCTAAGAAGTCTCTTTCCGTTGCGGTGTATAACCATTACAAGCGCATTAACACCGGCTCGAAAATCGACGATGTAGAGCTGGCGAAGAGTAACATTCTTATGCTCGGCCCGACGGGGAGCGGAAAAACGCTCCTTGCCCAGACGCTTGCCCGTATATTGAACGTGCCGTTCGCGATAGCAGATGCCACTTCGCTTACGGAAGCCGGCTATGTTGGGGAAGACGTGGAAAACATTCTGCTCAAGCTAATCCAGGCCGCTGATTATGATGTGGAAAAAGCAGAACGCGGAATTATTTATATCGACGAAATCGATAAAGTCGCCCGTAAATCCGAAAATCCTTCTATTACACGGGATGTTTCCGGTGAAGGGGTGCAGCAGGCTCTCTTGAAAATCCTGGAGGGTACCGTAGCGAGCGTTCCGCCACAGGGGGGACGTAAACACCCTCACCAGGAGTTCATTCAAATCGATACATCGAACATCTTGTTTATTGTCGGAGGCGCATTCGATGGCATCGAGTCTCTTATTAAACGCCGTGTCGGCAAGAAAGTGATTGGTTTCGGAACGGACGCCGATATCAGTGCGCGTGATTTGAAAGCCGGTGAGTTCCTGCAGAAGGTACTGCCTGAGGACCTGCTCAAGTTCGGATTAATTCCTGAATTTGTCGGTCGTCTGCCTGTTATTACTACGCTGGAACCGCTTGATGAAGAAGCACTTATTCGTATTCTTACGGAACCGAAGAACGCGCTTGTGAAGCAGTACCAGAAGCTGCTTGAAATGGACAACGCAGAGCTTGTATTTACGGACGGTGCCCTTCGTGAAATCGCGAAGGAAGCGATCAAGCGGAATACAGGTGCGCGTGGCCTTCGTTCTATCATCGAGGGGATCATGCTCGACATCATGTTCGACCTTCCTTCACGGGATGATATTGAGAAGTGTGTGATTACCGAAGATACCGTTAAGCGCAAAGCAAACCCTGAGCTGTATACAAAGCAGGGCGAATTGCTTGATATGAGCAAACCTGAAAGTGCATAAAAGCAGCAGAACGAAAAAGGCACCGGATTTAACGATCCGGTGCCTTTTTTTGCGTTCAGAATGCTCCCGTTCTTTTTAGTTTATTCCACCCTGTTAAAGGCAATAATACACCTAGATAACAGGAATGCCGGTTGTTCACTTTGCTATCAGGAGGAATCTATGAACTGGACATTTGCTTTAACATTGGTTCAAGTGTTTTTTGCTGTGGTAATTGGTTTATATTTCTGGAATTTATTAAAGAATCAGCGCAGCAGTAAGACGACGGTCGACAGAGAATCACGGAAAGAGATGGAACATTTGCGAAAGCTTCGCTCTATCTCCCTGTCCGAGCCGCTTGCGGAAAAAACGAGACCGGCTCGTTTGAGTGATATTGTGGGGCAGGAAGATGGAATCCGGGCGCTTCGTGCGGCACTCTGTGGGCCCAATCCACAGCACGTCATTGTATACGGGCCTCCGGGAGTGGGAAAAACAGCTGCAGCGCGCGTTATTCTGGAAGAAGCAAAGAAGAATACGGACTCCCCTTTCACTGAGGAGGCGCAATTTACAGAATTGGATGCCACAACGGCGCGGTTCGACGAGCGGGGGATTGCAGATCCGCTCATTGGTTCTGTCCATGATCCGATTTACCAGGGAGCAGGTGCGATGGGGCAGGCAGGGATTCCACAGCCAAAGCCAGGTGCTGTTACGAAGGCGCACGGCGGTATGCTCTTCATCGACGAAATTGGTGAACTGCACCCCATTCAGTTAAACAAACTCTTGAAGGTTCTTGAAGATCGGAAGGTTTTTCTGGAAAGCGCCTACTATAACGACGAGAACCAGCAAATTCCAAAGCATATCCACGACATTTTTCAGAATGGGCTTCCAGCTGATTTCCGGCTTGTAGGAGCAACGACACGCACACCGGACGAACTCCCGCCCGCTCTTCGCTCCCGCTGTCTTGAGATTTTTTTTCGTTCGCTTACCCCTTCTGAAATTTCAGTGATTGCCACCAACGCGGTCAACAAAATGGAGTTAAAAGCGGAAGAGGGAGCCATCGAGCTGCTCACCCGTTATGCGACAAATGGACGGGAGGCAGTGAATATGGTTCAGATTGCTGCCGGCCTCGCCATTACGGAGCAGCGAAGAACGATTACTAAAATGGACATGGAATGGGTAATCAACAGTGGACAGAAATCTCCGCGACCGGATAAGAAGGTGCTTGGAGGCGCTTTTATCGGTCTTGTAAATGGGCTGGCGGTATACGGTCCGAACATGGGTGCTCTGCTTGAAATCGAAGTAACAGCTTCCGCAGCGGGCCAGCCGGGAAAAGGAACGGTCATGATCACCGGTGTAGTAGATGAAGAAGAAACAGGCGGAGGCGGACGAAAGCTGCGGCGCAGATCGATGGCCCGCAGTTCATTGGATAACGTCCTTACGGTTCTGCGCCATCAGGGGCTGAATACGGTCGATTATGATCTTCATGTAAACTTTCCAGGCGGTGCCCCGATTGACGGCCCTTCTGCGGGAATCGCGATGGCAACGGCGATTTATTCTGCGATTAGTGAACAGCCGATTGATAATTATGTAGCAATGACGGGAGAGCTTGGGATTCACGGTTCAGTGAAGCCGATCGGAGGCGTTATCGCAAAGGTCGAAGCCGCCAAGCAATCAGGAATCACAAAGGTACTCGTGCCAAGAGATAACTGGCAGGGAATTTTTAATGAAATGGATGGAATGAGGGTCATCGCAGTGGACACGCTTGAGGACGTGTTCCAGCATGCGCTTGTTCCTGAACAGGAAACGGTTTCTCTTGAGGAAACGCTTCTAAATCCGGGCGGAATACTAAATCCGTCCCCATCTTCGGTGCAGGGGCAATCCTTTCGCTAATTGTGCTCCAGGATTAGACAATGACAGGCAGTTAAGATAAAATTAATAAGAAACCTTGTAGTACCAAATATTTCATACCGAAGGATACAGGGGACATGGAGGTAGACAAGATGGGAACACTGCAAAAAGAGAGACAAATCCCACTCCTTCCATTGCGAGGATTACTGGTTTTTCCAAGCATGGTACTGCACTTAGATGTAGGCCGGGCTAAATCAGTAAAAGCACTGGAGAAGGCAATGGTTGATGATAACCTCATTCTTCTATCTACACAGGAAGAAGTTCATATTGAGGAACCGAGTAAAGAAGAGATTTTTGATATAGGTACGATCGCGAAGGTAAAGCAGATGCTCAAGCTGCCGAACGGGACGATCCGGGTACTGGTCGAAGGGATTGGCCGTGCGAGGATCGAGGATTATTTACAGGACGATGAGTATTTTGAAGTGCAAATCTCCTGTTTAGAGGAAACAGAGCAGGCAGATGCCGAGATTGAAGCACTCATGCGCACGGTATTGGCTAATTTTGAGCAGTATATTAATCTTTCGAAGAAAATTATCCCGGAGACGTTCGCTTCGGTATCGGATATTAATGAGCCGGGCCGTCTGGCTGATATTATTACTTCACACCTTCCTTTGAAGATACGTGATAAACAGGAGATCCTGGAAACGATTTCTGTAAAGAAGCGCCTTGAAAAGCTGTTGAACATTCTTAACAATGAGCGTGAAGTATTGGAGCTGGAAAGAAAAATCGGCCAACGTGTGAAGAAGCAAATGGAGAAAACGCAGAAGGAGTACTATCTGCGTGAACAAATGAAGGCCATTCAGAAGGAACTCGGCGATAAAGAGGGAAGAGCGGGGGAAATTGAAGAGCTCCGCGAAAAGCTTGCTGAATCGGGCGCCCCGGAAAATATCGTTGATAAGATTGAGCGGGAACTTGAACGCCTCGAGAAAATGCCGGCCACCAGCGCGGAAGGAGGCGTCATCCGTACCTACATTGATTGGCTGCTTGGAATTCCCTGGAAGGAAAAAACAGAAGACAATCTCGATATCCGCAATGCTGAGAAGGTGCTCGATGAAGACCATTTCGGGCTTGAAAAGGCGAAGGAACGGGTGCTTGAATACCTTGCCGTCCAGAAGCTTGTGAATAAGCTGAAGGGACCGATTCTCTGCCTTGTAGGGCCTCCTGGTGTTGGAAAGACCTCCCTCGCACGTTCCGTGGCCCGTGCGTTAAATCGTAAGTTTGTCCGTATTTCGCTTGGCGGTGTACGCGATGAGGCAGAAATCCGCGGCCATAGACGGACGTACATTGGTGCAATGCCAGGGCGCATTATTCAGGGAATGAAGACGGCGGGAACGCGAAACCCGGTATTCCTGCTTGATGAAATTGATAAGATGTCCATGGATTTCCGCGGGGATCCAGGTGCTGCCCTGCTTGAAGTGCTCGATCCAAACCAGAATGACACATTCAGTGATCACTACATTGAAGAACCGTATGATTTGTCTTCTGTTATGTTTATTACAACTGCAAACGCCATTCATACGATTCCGCGCCCACTGCTCGACAGGATGGAAATGCTGTACATCCCTGGCTATACCGAGCCGGAGAAAGTGAAAATCTGCCAGGATCATTTACTTCCAAAGCAAATGGAAGAACACGGGCTTGGCAAAGACAAGCTGCAGGTGCAGGAAGAGGCGCTGTTTAAAGTCGTTCGCCAGTATACGCGGGAGGCCGGGGTGCGCAACCTGAACCGGATGATGGAAACGATCTGCCGCAAGGCCGCACGCATGCTCGTTGCCGGTGATAAGAAAAAGGTTGTCGTTACGACCAAAACCCTGGAGGATCTTCTCGGTAAACCGAAGTTCCGGTATGGACTTGCTGAAACAGAAGACCAGATCGGTGCCGTTACGGGGCTGGCCTGGACGGAAGCGGGCGGGGATACCCTGACGATCGAAGTATCCGTACTCCCTGGAAAAGGGAAGCTAACGCTGACAGGGAAGCTGGGGGATGTAATGAAGGAGTCCGCCCAGGCTGCCTTTAGTTATATCCGTTCCCGCTCTAAGGAATTAAATATCGATCCGGATTTTTATGAGAAAAATGATCTTCATATCCACGTACCTGAAGGAGCAATTCCGAAGGATGGCCCGTCTGCCGGAATAACGATGGCAACGGCCCTTGTCTCCGCGTTGACCGGCATCCCGGTTTCACGCGAGGTCGGGATGACCGGGGAAATTACCCTGCGCGGCCGTGTCCTGCCGATTGGCGGCCTTAAGGAGAAATCACTCGCTGCCCACCGGGCCGGCCTAAAAACCGTCATTATGCCCAAGGACAATGAAAAAGATATTGATGAAATTCCAGAAAGCGTGCGCAATGATTTGAAGTTCATCCCGGTGGAACACCTTGATCAAGTTCTCGACGTTGCTCTATTGAAGGTGACCCGGCAATGAAAGTTAATCAGGCGGAGTTTGTGATCAGTGCGGTTTCACCCAAACAATACCCACAAGGAGCCCTGCCGGAGATTGCTCTGGCCGGGCGTTCCAATGTAGGGAAATCGTCCTTTATCAATAAAATGATTAATCGAAAAAATCTGGCCCGCACTTCATCCAAACCGGGGAAAACCCAAACATTAAACTATTATTTAATTAACGGAGAGATGTACTTCGTCGATTTGCCGGGCTACGGCTATGCGAAGGTTTCCAAAACGGAAAAGGAAAAATGGGGCCCTATGATGGAGCAGTACCTTGAGACGCGCGAGCCGCTCAAGGCTGTTATCCATGTCATCGATGTGCGCCACCTGCCGACGAAAGACGACAGGGGCATGTTTGAGTATCTTAAACACTATGGGATTCCTGTTATCGTTGTGGCGACGAAGGCGGATAAAATCCCTAAAGGAAAATGGCAAAAGCATGTGAAAGACATACGGACCACCCTGCAGATGGATAAAGAAGACGTGCTCATTCTTTTTTCATCCGAAACGGGACAGGGCAAGGAAGAAGCATGGCGCGCTATCTGGGACAAGATAAATGCAAAAGAGATAGACGCCGAAGAGGTAAACATCGAAGAGATAAACACAGAAGGAACAAATGCAGAATAAAAAAGAACGATGGGGATGTCTTCTCCATCGTTCTTTTTATTCTGCATTTGTTTTTACCTCAGCTATTTAAAGAAGAAGCACCGGATTTTATTTTTTTAAACCATGCTGTTACTTGTGACGCCTGCAGTTCCGCAAGAATCATCCCAATGAAGATAAACAGGCACCCTGTCAAAGAACGCCCGCTCAATAGTTCGTCATTAAAAAAGTAAGCTGTAATCGCAGCGAATACCGGCTCCATGGCAAAAATAAGAGCTACCCGGGTAGCGGTTGTAAACTTCTGGCATTCCGTTTGCGCCAGAAAGGCGAGTGCGGTCGCCGGAACAGCAGTGACAATAAGCGCCCAATAAACCGACGGAGTAGAGAAGGCCGCAGGAGTAAGAGCGGTCTGCCAATCCTCAAGAAAAAACGCACCGATAGAACTTAACACTGAAACCGTCAGAATTTGAACGAGCGCCAGGGCTAATGAAGGAAAATGAGGTGCATACCGCCCTGTGTAAATAATCTGCAGGGCAAAAGAAATCGCACACAAAAACACAAGAGCGTCTCCCCTGTTTACGGAAAGAGCATCTCCCATCGTCAACAGGTACAGGCCGGCCGTGGCGATAAGAATGCCGAGAACGGCCGGCAGCTTTGGCCGCTGCTTTAAAATAAAAAGCGCAAACACGGGAACGAGCACAACGGAAAGGCCGGTAATAAATCCGGCTTTGGAAGATGTCGTATAAAGCAGCCCGATCGTCTGGAAAGCATAGCCGCAGAAGAGCCATACTCCAAGGATTACGCCTGCGAGGACGAGCTTTTTATTGATTTGGCGGATCTGCCCCCGGTAAAAGAGCACAAGAAAAAGAAAAAGAAAAGCAGAAGCTAAAAAAAAGCGTACCCCATTAAAAGTAAGAGGCGGCAGTGTATCAATTGCATTCTGTACAATGACGAAGGTGGCTCCCCACACGAGCGCCACCATCAGGAGAATACTGTCAGCAAGTACTGATTTTTTCATCAAATCATTCCTTTCCTATCCTGCGCTTACTGCTCTGCTATTTAAGTGAAATAATTTCTATTATACAGAAAGAAGAGCTGGAAATAATACATAAAATTTTCAGGGAAATAACAGGGCAAGTTAAAGGGAGTTGGATGCCGGGTGAAGAAGTACTTCTTACTGAACGTTTACATAAACGTAACAGAACTTTAGTAAAGCGAAGCTATGATGTTAAATATACTTAAAGGTTGGTTAGAAATGGATAAATATAATGCAGTTATCGACATGGGCTCTAACTCTGTCCGCCTTGTTATCTATTATGAGGCAGAAGACGGAACGATGTATGAAGTAGACAATATGAAGAGTACAATTCGTTTGAGTTCTTTTCTGGACAGCAACAACAATATAACGGAAGAAGGGATAGAGCGGACGCTGCATGCACTTATCCAGTTCCGGCAGTTATGTGATGGCAGGCGGATTTCCCACGTGACAGGGGTCGCTACCGCTGCCGTGCGCAAGGCAGTGAATCGGGACATATTATTGCAGAGGATAGTTGAGACGACCGGATTCCGCTTTCGCGTGCTGTCGGGGGAGGAGGAAGCTTACTACGGCTATCTCGCCGTCGTCAACACCATGAGGGTCCATGACTGCATTACGCTCGATATCGGAGGAGGCAGTACGGAGGTCGTTAAAATCTCTGGCCGCAAGCTTGTAAAAAGCCATAGCTTTCCTTTTGGCGCCGTCACATTGACAGATCAATTTTTTCAAAGCGAGGTTCCGACGGAGGAAGAGATTGAAAGACTGGAACAGTTCCTGCGAACCGCCTTCGCAAGCAAGCCGTGGTTAAGGGAAAAAAAATACTCCCTTGTCGGAATGGGCGGCACGGCGAGAAACCTGGGGAAAATCCATCAGAAAAGGACGCGCTATCCGTTTGCCAGCGTTCACTATTATGAGATGAGAAAATATGAGGTTGCTTCTGTTTTCGATTCCATGAAAAATTTAACCCCGGTGCAAATGCAGGCGGTGGAAGGACTGTCTAAGGAACGGGCGGACATTATTGTTGCCGGAATGCTCATTATTAAAGTGCTGCTTGAGTTTAGCAGAAGCGAGCGATTCATTGTAAGCAACAAAGGGCTGCGCGACGGAGTCTATATTGAATCAAGGCTTCGGAAAGTGGGTAAGCCGGTTATAGAAGACGTAGTTGGCTACGGTGTCCGGGATTTAATGAACCAGTACAAAGTGAACAAATCACACGCTTATCATGTGGAGGAGCTGTGCCGCGATATGTTCGAGCAGCTCCGGCGCGAGAACCTGCACCCTCACGGCGAGAATGAGAAGGAACTGCTTGCTGCTGCGGCTCTCCTGCATGACATTGGGAGAATGATTAGCTTTCGGGATGCCCACCAGCATACATTTTACCTCCTTGTCCACGTTCTGCTGCCGGGACTTACCCATAAACAGCGTCTCCTTACTGCTCTGCTTGCATCGTACAAGGGTACAAAGAAAATGCAGCAGCTGGTCGCGCCGTATGAATCGATGGTAACGGAGGCTGACCTGCAGATGGTTGAGCAGCTTGGGCTGCTGCTTCTGATGGCCAGGGCGCTCGATCGAACGGAAAGCAGGCAGATTTCCCGCATTTCTTTTGTCAGATCGGGTGATTCTCTTATTTTAAAGTGCTGCGGGGAAGACAAGCTCCCGCTCGAAATGAAAACAATTGAGGAGCACCGGAAAAAATTTAAAAAGCATTACGGTATTCCGCTGCACATACAGTGGATTTATCAAAGTTAAAGCAAATAAATAGATAAAGAGGGAAACGCAATGGGAGATACAATAATCGAGAAACCAGCGGATAATAAGGCAGACTTCAACCAGACCGATTATTATATTAATCGGGAATTGAGCTGGCTCGCCTTCAACCGGAGAGTGCTTGAGGAAGCGGAAGATCATACAACACCTGTGCTTGAGCGCCTGAAATTTCTTGCCATTACAAGCTCCAACCTTGACGAATTTTTTATGGTCCGGGTCGGCACGATGAAAGAGCAGGAAAAGCACGGTGTAGTCACACCGGAGAACAAAGCGGGCATGACACCGAAACAACAGCTTGAAGCCATTTCTCATAAGGCCCATGAAATGGTGAAATTGCAGTATAGCGTACTTAATCATTCAATTATGCCGCTGCTTGCGAGTCATGGGATCGGCTTTGTGAAGCCGCATCAATTAACGGATGAGCAGGAGCAGTTTATGCGGACATACTTCTATGACCAAATCTATCCTGTTCTAACACCGATGGCGGTTGATGCGAGCCGTCCTTTTCCCATGCTGCTTAATAAAAGTGTGAATCTCGCCGTTATGCTTGAAAGTGAAAAGGACGGCAAAAGCAAGGTGCTTTTCGCCGTGGTCCAGGTGCCTTCCGTCCTGCAGCGCTATATTCCTCTGCCAAGCGAAGATGGGGTCTCTCAGTTTATTCTGCTAGAGGACGTTATTTGCCATTATGTTGACTTTCTTTTTAAGGGGAACCGAATCCTCTCCGTACAGCCGTTTCGCATTACGAGGAACGCCGATATGACGCTCGATGAAGAAGGAGCGGAGGATTTACTGAAGGAAATACAGAAGGAGCTCAAGAAGCGAAAATGGGGCTCCGCTGTACGGTTTGAGATTACGCCGGAAATGGATGAATACATGCGGGAAATCCTCGAGGCCTCTCTCGAAATCGAACCGTGCGACGTATATGAAGTGAATGGACCGCTCGATTTGACATTCCTGATGAAATTCTCTTCTCTTCGCGGGTACGATCACCTGAGATACCAGAAGCTGCCTCCGCAGCCTCCGGCGGATTTTATCGGAGAAAATAACATTTTCGAGGCGATTGCCCATAAGGATATTCTCGTCCATCATCCGTATGAATCGTTTGACCCGGTTGTCCATTTTGTAACACAGGCTGCCGAGGATCCGAGCGTGCTGGCGATAAAGCAAACGCTCTACCGCGTGAGTGGAGATTCTCCCATTGTAAACGCACTGGCGAAAGCGGCTGAGAACGGAAAGCAGGTCACCGCCCTTGTAGAATTGAAGGCCCGGTTTGACGAGGAAAAGAATATCGTCTGGGCTAAAAAGCTGGAGAAGGCAGGCTGCCATGTCATCTATGGGCTTGTCGGGCTTAAAACACATTGCAAAATTACGCTTGTTGTCAGGCAGGAGGGGCAGAAGCTGAAGCGGTACGTCCATCTTGGAACCGGGAATTATAACGATTCCACGGCCCGGCTGTATACCGATTTAGGAATGTTTACGTGCAATGAACACTTCGGCATTGATGCTTCCTATATTTTCAACCACTTATCAGGCTACTCAAAGCCGCCGAAATGGAAAAAAATCGAAGCGGCTCCAAACGGTCTGCGCAATAAGTTTCTCCAGCTTATTGAAAATGAAATTTCGACGAGCACAGAGGAGAAGCCGGGAAGAATTATCGCCAAAATGAACTCGCTAACGGATAAGAAGCTGATCAAAGCTTTATTTAAGGCGTCCGCGGCGGGCGTGCAAATCGACTTAATCATCCGGGGAATCTGCTGTCTTCGCCCGGGAATTCCGGGAATCAGCGAGAACATCCGGGTGCGCAGCATCGTTGATCGTTTCCTCGAGCATTCGCGAGCCTTTTATTTTCAAAACGGCGGCGAGGACAAAGTATATCTTTCGAGCGCAGATTGGATGACGCGAAATATGGAGCGGCGTGTAGAAATTCTTTTCCCTGTGGAAGCGGAGCCGCTTAAGGCAAGAGTAAAGGAAATCCTGCAAATCTCTTTAAAAGACAACGTCAAGGCCAGAGAGCTCAAACCGGACGGCACATACGTCCACGTGGAACCAAAAGAAGGCGAGAAGAGAATGCACAGCCAGATCTATTTCCATGCGGCTGCGGTCAAGAACACGAAGAAAATCCAGCAAACTCCTTATATGAAGCAGCTTAAACCAAAGACGCATATTGAAGAGTCATAGTAGATAAGCACCCCGTGTTTGTGAGCGGAGTGCTTTTTTGCTATAATAAATTTTGTGGGGCTCTTCATAAAGTCTTCACATTTCCGGGCTATATACAAGATAGTGCATGCTATAATATTTGCATATAAAAACTGTCGCACGTGTATTTGTCATAGAGAAGGGTACAATAAAAAAACAAAGAAACAAGAGTAGGATGGGGTGTCAGGTTATGCACATTCTTGCTATCGGATTGAACTACCGTACGGCTCCGGTAGAGATTCGTGAACGGTTCGCACTTGCGGAACAAGACAAGCTTCAAGCACTCACTACATTGCGAAAGACAAAGAGCATATTAGAGTGTGTCATTGTCGGCACTTGTAACCGCACGGAAATTTACGCAGTTGTTGACCAGCTACATACTGGCCGGCATTTCATTAAAGCATTTATGGCTGAATGGTTTGGCGTTCCCCGCGAGGAATTTATTGATCATATTTATATTAAAGAAAACGATGCAGCTGTTCAGCATTTGTTCCGTGTAACGTGCGGCCTGGACTCTATGGTCCTTGGCGAGACGCAGATTCTCGGGCAAATGAAAGACGCTTTTCAGTTTGCCCAGGCGAACGAAGCGACAGGAACGGTTTTTAATACACTGTTTAAGCAGGCTGTTACATTAGCTAAGCGCGCCCACTCGGAAACGGACATTAACAAGAATGCTGTCTCCACGAGTTATGCAGCGATTGAACTCGGCAAGAAAGTATTCGGGTATTTTAACGATAAAACCGTGCTCATTCTTGGCGCCGGGAAGATGAGCGAGTTAACAGCGAAGCACCTTCATGCGAACGGAGCGGCCCGTGTTCTTGTGGCGAATCGCACATACGAACGTGCGGTGGCGCTTGCTGACAGGTTCCAGGGTGCAGCGGTTGAGATGGAGAAGATGAAGGAAGCGCTGGCGCTTGCCGATATTGTGATTAGCTCAACAGGCGCTGAAGGCTACGTTGTTACGAAGCAGGATGTAGTGGAAGTGATGCGCAAGCGGCGCAATCGTCCGCTGTTCTTGATTGATATTGCCGTGCCAAGGGATCTTGATCCGGCGATTAATGATCTGGATGGCGTCTACTTATACGATATTGATGATTTGGAAGGCATCGTTGAGGCGAATATGCGCGAGAGGGTCCGCGAAGCGGAGAAAATCGGGATGATGATCGGTGAAGAGCTTGTTGCTTTTAAAAGCTGGCTCAATACGCTCGGTGTCTCTCCCCTTATCCACACGCTCCGGGAAAAGCTGCTGGCCCACCAGCAGGAAGCAGTTCGCAACATCCAGAACAAATGTCCTGAGTTAACGGAGAAGGAAATGCGCATGATTAATAAGCAAACGCGCAGCCTGATTAATCAAGTTCTGCACGATCCGATTGTCCGGCTGAAAGAAATGGCTGGAAAGCCAGGGGCGGAAGAAGCACTCAATATGTTTATTACTTTGTTTGCTCTTGAAGATCAATTCGAGGATGCGGCCCAGCAGAATGAAAGAGAAGAAGAAGCCTACATTCCCGTACGGCACCGTCGTATTCTTATCGGACAGGAAGCCTGATTTTTTTGCTGCAGCGCTGTTCACTCCTGGAGAGAGGAGTTCATGCCCTTTGTTTCATGAAAGTTTAATATATGACGCAATTATTTATATATACGCAGGCAGTGTCTTGCTCTATTTTGCGGATTTCCTTAATAGCAGCCGGAAGGTAAATCGTATCGCCTTCTGGCTGCTTGCTGTTGTTTGGGCGCTGCAAAGCGTCTTTTTTGTCATGAGCATGCTGGAAAAAGACTATTTTCCGGTGCTCACTCTGTTTGAAACGCTTTTCTTCTATTCCTGGATTCTCGTAACCCTATCACTTGTTATTAATTACTTCTTTCGTGTTGATTTGTTTGTGTTTTTTACGAATGTCATTGGCTTTTCTATCCTGGCCTTCAACTTTTTCTCTAATCAAAGCGCTTCCCCGCTCGTAGCGGAGCAGTTGACTTCGGAGCTGCTGTTTATTCATATCAGTCTTGCATTGTTGAGCTATGGTGCTTTTTCTCTTTCTTTTATTTTTTCACTCATGTATGCGGTAGAGGACCGCATGCTTAAGCAGAAAATATGGAATGAATGGCTCCGCCGCCTGCCGGGACTTGGGCTTCTGGACTTATATTCCTACCGCCTAAACATGGTCGGTGTCCCGCTGCTCATTATGTCGATCATTCTCGGAGCTATCTGGGCCAACCTGAAGGAAATCCATAACTTCTGGCTCGATCCGAAAGTTTTTATGTCTGATGGCGTATTAATCGCCTATTCTTTGTATCTGTACCAGCGTGTTACATACGGGTGGCATGGCAAAAAACTGGCCCTGTGGAATATCGGCGCATTCATGCTTGTTTTATTAAACTACCTTGTTTCCGGCTCGGTGTCCTCTTTCCACCAGTGGCTATAGCAGAAGAAAGGATGACAGTTATGAGAAAAATTATTGTAGGTTCCAGGCAGAGTGCGCTTGCGCTCACACAGACGAACTGGGTGATTGAACAGTTGAAGGGATTTGGGCTCCCGTTCGAATTCGAGATTAAGAGAATTGTAACCAAGGGAGATAAAATCCTCGATGTTACCCTTTCTAAAGTAGGGGGAAAAGGGCTGTTTGTAAAAGAAATCGAGCAGGCGCTCTTGAACGGAGAAATCGATCTGGCTGTTCACAGCATGAAAGACATGCCGGCCGTTCTTCCGGAACAACTGACAATCGGGGCCGTCCCCAAACGCGTGGATGCGCGCGATGTGCTCATTAGCAAGGACGGAAAGACGTTTGCGGAGCTTGCTGAAGGAGCGGTTGTCGGAACGAGCAGTCTCCGCCGTGCGGCCCAGCTGAAAGCCATCCGGCCTGATTTGCGGATGGAACCGATTCGCGGCAATATCGATACGCGTATCCGTAAGCTGAAAGAAGAAAACTTTGACGCCATTATTCTCGCTGCTGCCGGATTGGAAAGGATGCAGTGGAAAGGGGAAATCACCGAATTTCTTCCTGTGGACATAAGCCTGCCCGCCGTGGGACAGGGGGCGCTTGGAATTGAGTGCCGCAAAGATGATACAGAGGTGCTTGATTTGCTGAGTCGACTGAATGATTCGGATACAGCGTTTGCTGTCCGGGCAGAGCGTTCTTTTCTTAACACACTGGAAGGCGGCTGCCAGGTACCGATTGCCGCACACGCCACCGTTGCCGGGGAGAATAAGCTTGCCCTCACCGGGCTCGTTGCAACGCCGGAAGGGGATACGATCCTGAAAGAAAGCGCGGAAGGCAGCAATCCGGAGGAAATGGGACGCTCGCTCGCTGAAAAGCTGAGGGAACAGGGAGCGGCCGAAATCCTGGCTCGTGTAAATAAGGAAAACGAATCGTGAATCAGCCAAAGCCGCTGTCCGGCAAACGAATTGTCGTAACCCGCGCCCGCAGCCAGGCAGAAGAATTCATGCAAAAAATCGAGGAGCTGGGCGGAGTGGCAATCTCCTGCCCTGTCATTAAAACCGTGCCGCCGGCAAATCAGGCTGCACTTGATAATGCCCTGGCCCACCTGCCTGCATTCGACTGGATTTTCTTTACGAGCGTAAATGGCGTCGCCTTCTTTTTTAAGCGTCTGGATGAGCTGGCTATTGATGTGAAAACAATACGTGCACGCATAGCGGCAGTCGGCAATAAAACCGCAGCCGCGCTTAAAGCGAAGGGGATTGCCGTGGAGCACATTCCCGGCAAGTTTACAGCGGAAGATTTGTTGGAAACAATGAGTGGGAAGCTTCTCCCCGGCCAGGAAGTGCTTTTGCCGCGTGCCAGCATTGCCCGGCAGGTGCTGCCGCGTGAGCTGGCCGGCATGGGCCTTCAAGTGACAGACGTCCCGGTCTATGATACGGTAATAGTGGATGAGAACGTGGCCTGCGTGAAACAATTGCTAAAAGAAAAAGCGATCGATATGATTACTTTTACAAGTCCGTCAACGGTGCAGAATCTTCTGCGTGCCCTCACACCGGACGAGCGGGAACGGCTGCGGCTGGACGTTGAAATTGCCGTTATCGGCCCCGTAACCGCAGCCGCTGTGGCAGAAGAAGGGGTGGATGTAAAGCTCATGGCAGAAGAATACACGATTGACGGGCTTTTAAAAGCGATGGCAAATCAAGCAGGATAATCGCCTGCTCGCTATAAAAGGAGGAACTAACAAATGTCTTTGTATTTTCAGCGTCACCGCCGTTTGCGTACTACGCCGGCGATGAGAAACCTGGTTCGTGAAACGTACTTGCATGCAAACGATTTTATTTACCCTATCTATGCTGTAGAAGGGGAGGACAAGAAGCAGGAGATTTCTTCGATGCCCGGTGTTTTTCGTTATTCGCTCGATCGCCTGGAAGAAGAGATTGAAGAAGTAGTAAACCTCGGCATTCAATCCGTTATTGTTTTCGGGGTACCGGAACATAAGGACGCCTGCGGTTCAGAGGCATATGCGGAAAATGGAATTGTCCAGCAGGCTACCCGCAAGGTGAAGCAGTGGGCTCCCCAGCTCGTCACGATGGCCGATACATGCCTGTGTCAGTACACGGATCACGGCCACTGCGGGATGATTCACAATGAGGATGTGGATAATGATGCCAGCCTTGAGATTCTTGTGAAAACCGCTGTGTCCCAGGCTGCAGCAGGGGCGGATGTCATTGCCCCATCCAATATGATGGACGGATTTGTAGCGGCGATTCGCCAGGGACTTGATAACGCTGGGTATCAGAATATCCCAATTATGTCGTATGCAGTAAAATACGCTTCCCAGTTCTACGGTCCATTCCGCGAAGCAGCCAAATCGACGCCACAGTTCGGCGATCGCAAGACGTACCAGATGGACCCGGCCAACCGGAGAGAAGCGCTTCGTGAGGCGGCTTCCGATATCGAGGAGGGTGCCGATATGCTGATGGTAAAACCAGCCCTCGCCTTTATGGATATTATCCGCGAGGTAAAAGACTCCTTCGACCTTCCTGTTGCGGCGTACAATGTCAGCGGGGAGTATGCCATGATTAAGGCGGCGGCACAGCGCGGCTGGATCGATGAAAAAGGAATCACCCTTGAGATGCTCACAGGATTTAAACGTGCGGGCGCCGATATGATTTTAACGTATTTCGCTAAGGACGCTGCACGCTGGCTGAAAGAAATAGACTAAAGCACCCATAGGAGGAAGCGGCATATGCATAAAGGGTACGAAAAATCGATCGAGAGTTTTACAGAGGCGAAGAAGTACATGCCGGGCGGTGTAAACAGCCCAGTACGCGCTTTTAAGTCCGTCGGGATGAATCCGGTTTATATGGACCATGGAATCGGCTCAAAAATCTACGACATCGACGGCAATGAGTACATTGACTATGTCGGTTCCTGGGGACCACTCATTCTCGGCCATTGCTATCCAGCCGTCCAGGAAGCGATTAAATCAGTGATGGAAAAAGGAACGAGCTTTGGTGCTCCTACGACGATCGAAACGGATATGGCCAGGCTCGTATGCGAAATCGTTCCTTCTGTCGAAGTAGTGCGGATGGTAAACTCGGGAACAGAAGCGACGATGAGCGCGCTGCGCCTGGCCCGCGGCTACACGAAACGGGATAAAATCATGAAGTTTGAGGGCAGTTACCACGGGCATGGCGACAGCCTGTTGATTAAAGCGGGTTCAGGGGTCGCAACGCTCGGGCTGCCG
Organism: Aneurinibacillus tyrosinisolvens; assembly: GCF_001015055.1. Lineage (GTDB taxonomy): Bacteria > Bacillota > Bacilli > Aneurinibacillales > Aneurinibacillaceae > Aneurinibacillus_A > Aneurinibacillus_A tyrosinisolvens. The sequence goes on from NZ_BBWZ01000001.1 coordinate 385,573, forward strand.
GATAGTCCGGGGGTCCCTGCTTCCATCGCTTCGCACACGATTACGGTGCCGTATAACGATTTAGAGAGCGTAAAAGCGGCGTTCAAGCAGTATGGGGAAGAAATGGCTGCTATCATTGTTGAGCCGGTAGCGGGGAACATGGGCGTTGTACCGCCGCAGCCTGGTTTCCTGGAAGGGCTGCGTGAAATTACACAGCAGTACGGAACATTGCTCATTTTCGATGAGGTGATGACCGGTTTCCGTGTCCATCGCCAGTGTGCCCAGGGCCGGTTCGGCATCGTCCCTGATTTAACAACGATGGGCAAAGTTATCGGAGGCGGATTGCCGGTAGGAGCTTACGGCGGCAAGGAAGAAATCATGCGCCAGATCGCCCCGGACGGCCCGGTTTACCAGGCCGGTACGCTTTCCGGCAACCCGCTCGCGATGGCAGCGGGCCTGGCGACGCTTCAAGAGCTCGGCAAGCCGGGGGTTTATGAGGAACTGGAGAAAAAAGGCGCGCGTCTGGAAGAAGGGATCGCAGCGAACGCAAAAGAGTGCGGCATTCCTCTTCATATCAACCGTGTCGGCTCCATGGTCGGCGTCTTCTTTACCGGTGAGAAGGTAATCAACTACGAAACAGCCAAAACATCGAACGTCGAGCGTTTTACGAAATACTTCCGCCAGATGCTGGAGGCCGGGGTTTCGCTTCCTCCTTCCCAGTTTGAAGGAATGTTCGTTTCTGCCGCTCATACGGATGAAGATATTGAACGGACGCTTGAAGCGAATTACAATGCCTTGAAAAGCTTATAGACTGCCTTTCTCTATCGCTTCCACAGGAATTTTGCCTGCCGGAAGCGATTTTTCTTATTTTACAAAGCATATCTTTGTTTTTCTTTCTATATATTTTATAGAAAGCAATAAGAGGAGGGAGGAGTTACTCATTATGCCGCAAAGCAATGGCCCGGTTTTATCGTTTCCCGTTCACGACTCTATTTTTTTTACGCAGGCTGATAAAGAAATTGAACAGATTGATGAGATAGAGTTAACGCCTTACATTCAAATTCAGGAAGTAGCGGAGGAAGTCATCGTTTCCGGACACCTGCAGCTTGAAGGGAAATATGCCAGTAAAGAAGTGCCCTCAACTGACTTATTACTGAATGAAAATCAGGCGGACAAAGTCGGGTATACGGAGTCCTTTACCTTTGATCCGTTTTCCATGGACCCGGCCGATTTTTCCGAAGAAAAGGATTTACTCTCCTTTGAACACAAAATTCCAGTTCATATTCGAATCCCAAGGGACAAAATTGTAGATTTAGACCAGTTGTACGCAACGATTGAATCGTTCGATTACGATATTCAATCCTCGCGCAAGCTGTCCATCTCTGCGGAATTAGTTCTGAATGGAATTGAGAGCGGGGAGCTGATGGAGGAGGAAGAAGCAGTGCCTCCGGCTTCGTTTGAGTATGTAGCGGCAAAGAACTTCGGCAGCCAGGAAGAGGATCACCGTCCGATACCGGAACACGAAGTAACAGGGATGGCTTTCGAGGCCATGCGGAAGAAGGAAGAACAGCAGGCAAGGGAAGAAAGAGAGGCCGAAGCTGCGAGCGAAGAAAATGAGGAAGGCCGGGAGGATGCGGAAACGATAGAAGAAGAATCCGCAGTAGAGGCTGCGGAGCAGGAGGCAGAAGAAGCAGGGGAAGAGCGGAAGGAAGAAGTCGCGGAAACCTTAGCAAAGCATGAGGAAGAAGAGCGGGAAGAGCAAGAAGAGGAAGAGGAAGAGCAAGAAGAACAGGAAGAGCAGCCTGTTTCAGAAATCGAAGAAGAAAGAGAAGAAGAGAAAAAAGAAGCAAGGGTTGCCATCACGCTGAAAGGAACCAAACAGGATCCGGTAACGGTTTCGCCTTCTACCCTGGCAGCAGCGTATGCCAATCCAGAAGAGAGAAGCCTGGCAAACGCCGCCAAGCTTGAAAGTGCAGAAGCTAGCCAGGAGAGCCAGCGGGATGAAGCATGGGAGAAAGGGGAAGAGGAAGCAAAGGATGATGCACTTTACTTGACGAACTTTATGAACAAGGAAGAAGAGAGCTATACACGGCTAAAAATGTGTATTGCCCAAAAAGACGAGACGCTTGATGTCATTGCTGAAAGGTATGATATAACACCAGGGGATATCGCGCTGGCGAACGGCCTGCACACGAATGCAACAATCGCAAAAGGCCAGGTACTCTACATTCCGGTTAAAGCATAAATAAAGCGAGCGGGGTGGAAAAGGTGAACCTGCAGCAGGAGCTTTTCCGCGGCTATCTGGATGATTATGCGCTGGACATAAAGGAAGTGGCACAAACAGAGGGCGGATGGAGAGTCAGTACGGACAAGGGAGATAAGCGCCTGCTCTATTGCCGGGACGTAAATCTGCTTCGCTGGTCCCACCATTGGCGGGAAAAACTCGTGGCAGACGGGCTCCGGCATGTTGAAAGATACATGGTTACAAAAACAGGGAAGCATTGGATCGAGGATAACATCGGCTGCTTTGCCCTTTCTGACTGGTGGGAGGGGGGGAAAGAATGGCCGGATGAGAAAGAAATACGGATGAACGGGTACAAAACAGCCGGCATTTTTCTCGGGAGCATTCACCGGAGCGCGGACCTGGAACAAGAAATGTACCGGGGACGCTACCGGAGAAAAGGGACCATAAACCAGACGGAATTGCAGAAAAACATGCATCTGATTCATGGGCTTATCCAGGACATATCCCGGGAAAAACCTGCCTCAGAGCAGAAATGGTTCGCTTATAATCTCTCATGCGTGGAAGAAAGGACGAACAAAGCGCAGACCTTTTATTTTGCAAGCGGTGCAGAGGCGGATTGTATCCCGCTTTCTTTCGTGTTTATCGATCTGTCGTGTTTTGTGTACTGGGAAGAAGATTGGTATATTACCGGGCTTCATAACTGTGTGCTTGTTCCCCGCCATGAGGATACGCTATCTTTACTTCAGCAGATTTTGGAAAAGGAAGAGGGTATAGGTGGCATAAGAGCGTTTCTTGACGGCTATTTTTCAGTCCGGGCAATGCCGGAAAGCGAACGCACTTATTTGCTGGCGCTTCTTTCCTACCCCGGGAGTATTCTGGCGAGCCTGGAAGATTGCCAATCACCCGGCAGCCTTCTGGCGGATGAACGGGAACGCCTGCTGCTTGAGATGGCCCGGCAGACAGAGAAGGAAGCGATTTTTGCCTGCATAAAGGAATGGGATGTTCTATCTGGAGAGGAGTCTGTCTAATGGAAAGACAGGCAAAGCATTTCCTGCGTGAGTACGACGCGACCCTTTTGGAAATGCAGCAAATAACCGGAAAGCTGTGGAGATTGGAGACAGATAGGGGTACGTTCGCTTTAAAGGAAACGCGCGAAAGCCCTGAACAGCTGTATTTTGTGGCAAACTGGCTTTATTTTTTGCACACAGCAGGAGTGCGCAGCGTTATTCCCTTTCAGATAACAAAGTACGGAGAACCTTACATTTTAACGCGCCAGGGTATTTATATGCTGAGGCCGTGGGTGCAATCCGGCGCGGGCATGGAGCTTTTCAGCGACTGGGAAACTTCCGCGATTACAGAGATGGCCAGGATACACCGGGCGAGTGAAGCGGCAAAGGAACATTGGAAAGGATACGCCCCGGTTACTCTGGCCCGGATTCGGGAGCGCTGGAAGGGAGGCGTATCAGCCCTTCACCAAATGCTTATCGCTCCGCAAAGCGGGGCTTCCCTGTTTGAGAGTGCGGTCAAGGGAAGCGGAGATTATGTTCTGCGCTATGCGGTCCGCGCTGTCAAACAGTTGGATGAACTGCAAAATAAAGGGATAGGCGAAGAGGGGCTGGCCCTCTCTTTATGCCATGGCCGCATTCACCGGGAGAATATTATAGCAGGCGGGAATGGAGAGCTCTATTTTATTAATTTCGATCGGGCAAACCTGGACACCCCGGTGCGCGATTTAGCGATTTTTTTCCGGCGCTACGCCCCCCGCCGCCAGTGGGACAGCAGGGTAGGAATGAACTGGATGCGTGCGTATGAAAGCGTGCGCCCCCTTTCACATGGCGAAAAAAAACTCCTTGCATGCTATTTGCTATACCCGGAGCGGATGATGAAAGAGCTGTCACGGTATACAAAGGAAGAAAGGGTTCTTCCCGCCGCAGAACAGCAGCATGTATACAGGTGGCAAAAAAATTTACAGATGCTTTCAAAAACATATGGATTTATTAACGCAATCGTGTAGCCGCAGGTCTTTAGGACCTGCGGCTATATTATTTAGCAAAGTGGACTGAGCTCCCTTTTTTCCTTTTATATCCAGTCAAGAAGAATAGCCGCATACAAAGCAATAAGCAGCAGCAAGAGCACAACGTCAAATGAAGTGGGGAGCAGCAACGTACGTATCAGTTGGAAAACGATAAACGGAATAAGCAGCTGAAGTGCGCCAAACCGAATTTTAATGTACAGGGGATGGTACCGCCAACGACCCTTCATCCTCTCATCCTTTCAAAAATATCCTCGCTGCTATTTTATGCTGCACCAAAGGAAGGGTGTCGGGCGGATAATTTCCACTATAATGATAGTGTTAAAATAGTACAAAAGGCACTTTACATTTGTCATGAAGTCGACATACTTTGCAGGTTGATTCGGTTACATTGTCGATATATCCTAAATATGTAATATGTATGGGGTCAAGGGATACTATGCCTTTGTCAAAGGGGAGGTTTTTCTAAGGGATGTGAAAAACCGGCAAAGAGATTGTATGTCACGTACTCTATTGCATTTCATTTTGCTTTAAAAAAGGGGGAGGTTCACAGCATGTTAAGTAATGCTCCATTTAGTACCGCGAAGAATTTCTGGTACACCTCATTGTTTTGGCTGGTTATCTCAATGCTGGCTGGTCTCGTTGTTGCCATCAAACAGATCGACCCTAATTTCCTGTATTTCAGCGGACAGGACTACCTGAACTTTCTATTGACCTACGCTCATATCCGGGTAATCCATACGAATGGAATTCTTCTTGCGTGGTTGTCGATGGCCATGGTCGGCGCAATGTTTTATATGATTCCTAAGCTTACGCGCACCCCGCTCTGGAGTGAAAGATTAGGGAATCTCACATGCCTTATCTGGAATCTCGCGATTGCTGCAGCGGTTGTTGCGATTTCGATGGGATACTCTTCAGGCGTGGAATATGCAGAGCTGCCGCTTGTTTTGGATCTTGGCGTTGTAGTCCTTGTTGTTCTTATGTCGATTAACCTGTTTATGACAATTGCCAGGCGCCAGGAAAAGCAATTATACGTTTCTATCTGGTATTTCGTCGGTTCGTTAATCTGGCTGCCGCTTGTATGGATTGTCGGAAATGTTCCTTCCAGCCTGGTAGGTGGTGCAGCGCAGGCGAACATGAACTGGTTCTACGGCCATAACGTTCTTGGGCTCTGGTTTACAACAGTAGGTATCGGTCAAATCTATTATCTGCTCCCCAAGCTTACCGGAAAGCCGCTGTACAGCCACAAGCTTTCTCTTATCGGTTTCTGGACCATCGCCACGATTTACGTATGGAATGGGCCTCACCATCTCGTAAACGGCCCTATCCCTGTCTGGCTGATGAAAGCCGGAATCATCCCGTCCATACTGCTTATTATTCCGGTATGGACCGTGCTTGCTAACGTTTTCGGCACAATGAAAGGCGCATGGCATAAAATTTCTGAAGATGTAAGCCTTAAGTTTATGATTACAGCAACTATTTTCTACATGATGGCTTGTCTGCAAGGACCTTTCCAGGCATTGATGCAGGTCAGCGCGGTTGTTAAGTATACACACTGGGTTGTAGGACATGCTCACATGGCCCCTTTCGCAGCGTTCTCATTCGTATGTTTCGTTACGATTTACTATGCGGTCCCACGCCTTACAGGGCGCAATATTTACAGCAAAGGCTTAATGAACCTGCACTATTATTTCTCCGTTATCGGTTTCTTAATGTTTGCTTTCACCTTATGGATTGCAGGGGTTATCCAGGGCTTTGCCTGGATGGAAGGCACTCCGTTCATGGAAACGGTGAATACAGTGCGCACGCTCATCGTATGGCGTGCAGTCGGCGGTACATTAATGATTGTCGCCCAGTTATTTTTCGTATTCAACATTTGGAAAACCGTTAAATCCGGCACAAGATTCGTTTCTGATGAAGAGAAAATTGTTGCTTAAATGACCCTGTAATTGAAACCCGAGGAGGGAAAAAACTTGGAAAGAAACGCGTTAGGAATTTATCTTGCTGCGATCGCTCTCTTTATGATGGGAACATTCGCGACGATCATTCTTCCTTTCTTTGACAAAGAGATGATGACACCGACAGCGAATGCGGAGGCGCGCAACTATACGCCGGATTCGGCGGAAGCCAAAGGCCGCCAGGTATATATTGCAAATGGCTGTAACACCTGCCACACACAGGTAGTACGTCCGGTTAAGGCCGACCTGGCCATGAATATCGGGCCGGTGAGCGTACCCGGGGATTACGCAAACGACCGCCCGCACTTATTCGGATCGAACCGTACAGGCCCGGATCTTATGTGGGTAGGCGCGCGTACAAGTAAAGATTGGAACCTGGCACACCTTAAAGACCCGCAAAAAATTGTTCCCGGTTCGATCATGCCTAAGTTTGACTACTTAAGCGATCAAGACTTAAACGATCTTGTTGCATACTTAATGAGCCTGAAGCCAGCGCCAGCAAAATAAGGGAAAAGGAGGCGACATAATGTCTGATAAACACATAAATCATGGGCATCATGAAGAGCACGTTGATGAAGTAATGGGTATGAGGCAAGGCCATGGTAAAGTCCCTCGTTTCCTTATTGTTGTGTACGTTGTGCTTGCCATTTGGGCAGTAGGCTATGCACTAACAGTGAAAGGAATTGACGAGCGTCCCGCCGGCGGAGAAGCTGCACAGGGTGTTAGTGCGGACGTCGGTAAAGGGCTTTCCGGACAATGCTTGGCCTGCCACGGTGCAGACTTTAAAGGGGGTGTCGGTCCGACCCTTCACGGCGTAGTCGATAAGCTAAAGCCGGAAGGAGTCAAAGAAATTCTCACGAAAGGCCGCAATGCGATGCCGGCTCTCGGTGCAACCTGGACAGACGATCAGAAAGACTCTATGGTTGAATTCTTGAAAACACTGAAATAATCGAATAGGACCGGATGGCAGCAGCTATCTGGTCCTTTTGCGTAATAGATTGAAGAGAGTGGTGGACAGAAATGATCAGCAACGTACAAATCATTTATTATATTCTCTGGTTTACCGTCATTACGAGCCTGCTATTTATGATGATTAAGATTCTCTCTTCGCGGGATTGACACAATCACCTCGGTAAATCGCATTAACACCTTGCTATAATGGGGAAAGATGCTGGGAAACGCAGAGGTGCATAGAAAAATGAAAAAGCTATCTACAGTAGCCTGGCGGAATCTAAAGCGTAAAATGTCCCGTACCGTCTTATTATCCGGGAGCGCGGCGATTACCGCCTTTATTTTGTTTGCAAGTTACTTTTTTGTTTTTTCGATGGAAAGAAGCATTGCGGCCAGTTCCAGCAGGCTGGGGGCCGATCTGATGGTTGTTCCAAAAGGATTCGGCGGCCAGGCGGGAGACATGATTATTTCCGGTACACCAACGAAATTTTACATGCCGGGTACGGTGCTGGATAAAATCCGGACGATTGGCGAAGTGGATGCCGCGTCACCACAGCTCTATCTTCAGACGGTTTCTACCGTATGCTGCCAGACCTCCGGTGATTTCCCGGTGGTGGCCTACGATCCGAACACCGACTTCACCTTAAAAAACTGGATGGCAAGCGACAAGAAAATAGGCAAGTATGATTTGATTGCCGGGGCGAATGCAGGCGGCAAGAACTATGTGTATCATTTTGACAACGAATACATGCAAGAGTGGGTTACACTGTTCGGAAAGGATTTTCTTCTAAGAAATATGATTTTCCCGACGGGAATGGGAACAGACAAGACGCTCTTTATTACGATGGACGCCGCAAGGGAATTAAACGATAAAAAAGGAAATAAACTTCATTTTCCAAAGGGAAACATTTCGATTGTGCTGGTCAAGTCCAAGCCGGGGATGGAAGAGTTTGTGAAGCGCCAAATCGATCGGATGAACCTTAATGTCGATATCGTTAAAGGAAGCGGGCTGCAAGACACGGTAAACAAGCAGGTGTTCCCTGTGAAAATGATGAGTTATATGATGATCGGGCTCGTTCTCATTATGAGTGCGCTCCAAGTGATGACCATGTTCAGCGCCCTGATTAGCGAGCGCCGCAAGGAAATCGGCATGCTGCGGGCGATGGGGGCTTCCCGTGCTGTGACATTCCGGCTTCTCTTGATGGAAGCAGGCTTTGCATCCGTTATCGGTGCAGCGATCGGATCGCTGCTCGCTGCTGCCGCGCTGTACGATAACCGGATCTTAATTTTACAGCTTCTGCAGCTGCCGATGCTCTTTCCTGATTGGACGACGGGTATGCTCATTGGCGCAGTGACCACCGTCGCTACAACCCTTATTGCCATCATTGCCGCTTTCATCCCTGTCCGCTCCGCATTAAAGCTACAGCCGTACGAGGCGATTCGGGAGGGTGAGTATTGATGATCAGGCTTGAAAATATTCAAAAAACATACCGAATCGGGCGCGAGAGAAAGGTTCATGCACTGGGCGGGGTGAGCGTGTCCATTGCGGCCGGCGAGTTTGTGTCCGTGGTAGGTCCTTCAGGGAGCGGGAAGTCGACCTTTCTCGCTATGGCGGGCCTATTGGATCGGCCGACAGAGGGAGCCGTTTTTTTCGGTGAGAAGGAAGTAACAGGCGTAAGCGATAAGGAGCGTACGAGGATTCGGGCACAGCGGTGCGGGTTTATTTTCCAATTTCCAAGCCTCATTCCAACATTGAATGCACTGGAAAATGTCCTGCTCCCGAAAACCGTCCACCGCACCTATCAGGAGAGCGATGCAGCGTGGGGGCGCGAGACGCTCAAGCGGGTTGGTCTTGCGGATAAGCTGGAGAACCTGCCTTATCAATTGAGCGGGGGAGAGCAGCGCCGCGTCGCCCTGGCGCGTGCACTCGTTAACAAGCCTGATGTCATTCTCGCCGACGAACCGACAGGGGCGGTTGACGCCTACAATGCCTCCCTTATCACGGAGCTTTTTAAAGACTGGAACCGTCAGGGGAAAACGATTATTATGGTCACGCATGATGAACGGCTCGCCAGCGAAGCGGGGAGAACAATTCAACTGGAAAACGGATACCTTGTTGGGGAAAAATCGTGTCCGTCTTGACTATTCTTACGTAAACTGGGTACAATGGATAATGGATTTCAACTCGATATCAATATGCTATGATGAGGAAGAGTATATCAGGATGCCATACCAGAGAGCGGGCCGCAGGTGGAAGGCTTGCATGGAAGTACTGATAGAAGGTAGCCTCGGAGCTGTTTGCCCGAAACTTCCAAGTAGGGTTAACCGGATTCAATCCGTTACATGATGAAGTGAGCCTCCCGGTATTTATTTGCTGCCGGGCTGGTTAACAAAGGTGGTACCGCGAGAATAACTTCTTCGTCCTTTGAGGATGAAGGAGTTTTTTTATTTCTGCAAAAGAAACACGGAGGGATAAGCATGTCGAATTCACCAAATCAAAATGAAATGCCAACTAAATATGAGCCGAAGCAGGCTGAAGCGAAATGGTACCCATTCTGGCGGGACAACGGCTATTTTAAAGCGGAAAGAAATCCGGATAAGACGCCGTTCACGATTGTCATTCCCCCTCCGAATGTTACAGGAAACCTGCATATCGGACATGCATTAAACAATACGCTGCAGGACATTATGATCCGCTTTAAGAGAATGCAGGGATTTGATGCACTCTGGCTCCCGGGGATGGACCATGCCGGGATCGCCACCCAGGCACGCGTGGAAGGAAAGCTAAGGGAAGAAGGGCTTTCCCGCCACGATTTAGGGCGCGAGAAATTCGTGGAAACCGTATGGGAATGGAAAGAAAAGTACGCGGACATCATTCGTGAGCAGTGGACGAAGATGGGCCTCTCCCTTGACTACAGCCGCGAACGCTTCACGCTTGACGAAGGGCTGTCCCATGCGGTGCGCGAGGTGTTTGTCCGCCTGTACGAAAAAGGCCTCATCTATCGCGGTAAATATATCATTAACTGGGATCCGGCTACCCGGACCGCTCTTTCCGACATTGAGGTAGAATACAAAGATGTCCAGGGGGCTCTCTACCATTTGCGCTATCCGCTTGCCGACGGCAGCGGCTACATTGAAGTGGCGACAACGCGTCCGGAAACGATGCTGGGCGATACGGCGGTAGCGGTCCACCCGGATGATGAGAGATACCAGAAGCTTGTTGGAAAAACCGTGATTCTTCCGCTCGTCGGCAGGGAAATTCCGATTGTGGCGGATGACTATGTTGATCGGGAATTCGGAAGCGGCGCGGTAAAAATCACGCCGGCCCATGACCCCAATGACTTCGAGCTCGGCCGGCGCCACCAGCTGCCGCAAATCCTCGTGATGGATGAATCGGGCAAGATGAACGAAAATGCTGGTGAGTATCAGGGACAGGATCGCTTCGAGTGCCGCAAAAACATCGTGCGTGACATGCAGGAGAAAGGCATCCTTTTCAAAATCGAAGAGCATATGCACTCCGTTGGGCACAGCGAGCGCAGCGGCGCCGTCGTAGAACCGTACCTTTCTACACAGTGGTTTGTAAAAATGGGGCCGCTCGCCGAACAGGCAATCGAAGACGCGAAATCGAAGCAGGGCGTCAAATTCGTACCGGATCGCTTCGAGAAAATTTACCTGCACTGGATTGAGAACGTGCGCGATTGGTGCATCTCACGCCAGCTATGGTGGGGACACCGCATCCCGGCGTGGTACTGTGACTCCTGCGGCGATATGATTGTGGCCCGCGAGGACGTTCACGAGTGCCCGAACTGCGGCAGCCAGGACATTCGGCAGGACAACGACGTGCTTGACACGTGGTTCAGCTCCGCGCTCTGGCCGTTCTCCACGCTGGGCTGGCCGGAAGAGACAGAAGATATGAAGCATTTCTACCCGACAGACGTGCTTGTAACCGGCTATGATATTATTTATTTCTGGGTTGCCCGCATGATCTTTACGGCGCTTGAGTTTACGGGAAAAAATCCGTTCGAATATGTGTTAATTACCGGGCTTGTCCGCGACGCGGAAGGCCGCAAAATGTCCAAATCACTCGGCAACGGCGTTGATCCGATGGAAGTTATTGAGAAGTATGGCGCAGACGCCATGCGTTTCATGCTTGCCACCGGCTGCACACCGGGTAACGACCAGCGTTTCCGCTGGGAGCGGGTAGAATCTGCCCGTAACTTTGCGAATAAAATCTGGAACGCCTCCCGCTTTGCGCTGATGAATATGGAAGGCTTTACGTACGATGAAATCGACATCAGCAGCAATCTGGGCATTGCGGACCAGTGGATTTTACACCGTTTGAACGAAACGGTGAAAGAAACAAGCCGCCTGCTGGATAGCTTTGAATACGGCGAAGTGGGCCGTGTGCTCTATAACTTCATCTGGGATGAGCTGTGCGATTGGTACATTGAGGTAGCTAAGCTTCCGCTCTATGGCGAAGACGAAGCGGCGAAGAAAACCACACGTTCTGTTCTTGCTTATGTGCTCGATCAAACGATGCGCCTGCTTCACCCGTTCATGCCGTTTATTACCGAAGAAATCTGGCAGCACCTGCCGCATAAAGGAGAAAGCCTCATTACCGCTTCCTGGCCCAAATACCGGCCGGAGCTTGTTAACGAGGAATCCGTCAAGCAAATGAGCCTGCTGATGGATGTAATCCGCAGCGTGCGCAACATCCGCGCGGAAGTCAACGTGCCGATGAGCAAGAAAATCGAGCTGTTAATTAAGGCAACGAACGAAGAGACCCTCTCTTATCTTGAGAACGGCAGGCAATACATTGAACGCTTCTGCAATCCGGAAGTGTTAAAAATAAGCATGGATCTGGATGCGCCGGAGAAAGCGATGTCCTCCGTGCTTACAGGGGCGGAGCTTTACCTGCCGCTCGCCGGGCTCATTGATATCGAGCAGGAAGTGGGCCGCCTTGAGAAAGAGCTGGCCACGCTCAACGCCGAGGTGGAAAGAGTACAGAAAAAGCTGGCGAACAAAGGTTTTGTAGACAAGGCGCCTGCGCAGGTGATTGAACAGGAACGCGCAAAAGAAAAAGACTACCTGGATAAACAAGCAAAAGTGCAAGCGCGCATTCAGGAACTTAAAGGGTGAGGGCTGTGATTCCAAAAACGATTGAAGAATGCCTCTCCTGGCTGGACAGCCTGGAAAAGTTTTCGATACGGCCGGGTCTTGAGCGAATGGAATATATGATGGAGCGGCTGGAGCATCCACACCGGAGGCTTAAATTCATTCATGTGGCAGGCACAAACGGAAAAGGTTCAACATGCATGTTCTTGCACAGCATGTTGAGGAAAGCAGGCCATGACACCGGCCTGTTTACCTCCCCATATATCGGGTCGTTTCAGTCGCGCATTCAATACAATGAAGAAGTTATTTCTCAAGAATCGCTTCTCCTGCTCGTGCAGCGGCTGTATCCGATTGTAGAGGAAATGAAGGGGACGGAAGCCGGCGAGCCGACCGAATTTGAAGTCATTACAACACTGGCTATCCTGTATTTCGCAACCGTCACTTACCCGGATATTGTCATCTGGGAGACGGGGCTGGGGGGACGCTGGGATTCAACCAATATTGTTCATCCGCTTGCCTCGATTATCACCAATGTCGGATTTGATCATATGAATATACTAGGAGAGGATCTTCCCGCTATTGCCCGGGAAAAGGCTGGGATTATCAAAAGCGGGGTTCCAATGATTACGGGGGAAAAGAAAGAGGAAGTGCTTGATGTCCTGCTTGGGACGGCAAAAGAAAAGATGGCGGCACCTTACCGGGCAGGCGTAGAGTTTCGTACGCACCGCTACCCTGCAGGCGCTGGCGAAGAGATGGCGGAAGTGTTTGACTATGAAAGCATATTCGGCAGCTTTAAAGGGTGCACGCTCCACATGATCGGTGAGCATCAGGTGGAAAATGCTGCAACGGCGATTATGGCCCTGCAGGTCGTCAATCAATATTACGCTCTTTATGTCGAGGAGAAGCATATAATGGAAGGACTTTGGGACGCTTCGCTTCCCGGCCGGTTCGAGCAGATTAGCGAGAAACCGACCGTCCTGCTTGATGGGGCGCACAATGTGGAGGGAATGGAAGCGTTAGTCAAAACGCTGGGTGATTTTTATCCTGGGAAAAAAGTCTCTCTTGTTTTTTCAGTCCTTAGCGATAAAAAATATGTAGAGATGATTTCCATGCTTGCCCCGCACTGCAGCCGGGTATGGGCAACAAGGGGAAGCCATCCGCGTGCCGCATCATCCGAGGAGCTGGCGGATGTTTTTCAAAGCGCAGCACCAAACCTGACCGTATATGCCAGTGAGAATTGGCAGGAGGCCCTGCAGGAGGCGATACATACCGTCACCGATGAGGATGTCCTTCTGGTGGCCGGATCGTTGTATTTCATTTCGGACGTTAAAAAAGAGTGGAAAGTAAACAGGAAAGCTGGTGAATAAAGTGAACGCATCGACTGAGAAGGTTCAGGAAGAAGAGAAGCGTGAACATGTTCATTTTATTGGCATTGGCGGGTATGGCATGAGCGCCATAGCCAGAGTCATGCTGGACATGGGTTACCATGTAACAGGTTCCGATGTGGCCCGCAAGGAACTAACGGAAAAATTACAGAAAAAAGGTGCGCACGTATTCATCGGTCACCAGAAAGAAAACATATCAGGAGCCGATCTCGTTGTATATTCAACCGACATTCCGAAAGAGAATGTCGAGTTAACAGCCGCCCAGGAGTATTCTATCCCGCTCATTCACCGCTCCAAAATGCTGGCGCGATTGCTGAATGAGAAGAAGGGCGTTGCCGTGGCAGGCGCGCACGGGAAGACGACAACCACTTCGATGATTTCCCTCGTAATGGAAAAGACCGGGGCGGACCCGACTTACATTATCGGCGGGGAAATTATGGATATCGGCAGCAATGCGAGAGCAGGGAAAGGCGACTTCGTTGTCGCGGAAGCGGACGAAAGCGATGGTACATTTCTCGAATATTTCCCGCAGATCGCGGTTGTAACGAACATTGAACCGGACCACCTGGAGAACTATGGCGGAGACTTTGAGAACTTAAAGAAGGCATATCGCCAGTTCTTATCCCAGGTAAAGGACGAGGGCACAGCGATCGTTTGTATTGATGATAATTATGTGCAGGATATGCTTGCCGAGCAGAAGGAACGTATCTCGCTCATTACGTACGGAATTAAGCAGGATGCGGATTATACGGCTGAAAACATCGAACCGGGTGACCGCACGATATCGTTTGATGTGGTGTACAAGGGAGCGCGGCTGGGCCGTATGAAATTATCGGTTCCCGGCATGCATAATGTATACAATGCACTCGGCACAACGGCTGTTTGTATTGAGGCGGGACTTTCGTTTGAGGAGATTGCCGTCGCGATTACGAGCTTCCGGGGAGCGAAGCGCCGCTTTCAGGTCATCGGGGAAGTGAACGATGTGCTTGTGGTGGATGATTATGCGCACCACCCGACGGAGATTGAGGCGACGCTGGAGGCAGCGCGGTCGACGAACCGCCGGATTGTGGCGATTTTCCAGCCACAGCGGTATACGCGGACGTTTTTCCTGCTGGATGCGTTCAGCCGGGCGTTTACGGAAGCGGATGAAGTGATGATTACGGATATTTATTCGCCGGCGAATGACCCAGAGATTGAAGGGGTGAGCGCGGAGCGGCTGGTGGAGCTGATTAAAGAGAATAGCAACGCGAACGCCAGTTATGCGGCATCGAAGGAGATTGTGCTGGAGCATCTGCTAAAGGTGGTTAAGCCCGGTGACCTGGTGATTACGATGGGTGCGGGTGATATCTGGAAGGTTGCGGAGCAGTTGGTTGAGGAATTGGGAGAAAAATAAAGGGAACTTTCTAAAAGTAAATACCTATGTAAAATAGCCTTTCTTTTTCCGATATGGTTAAAGAAAGGCTATTTTCTATGTTTTAGAAAGGAAACTTCTAAATAGGGTTTTCAAGACAGCTAAGAAGAGTGAGATGAAGGCCGGTGCATACGGGTCTTTTGAACCTATAACTAATCCCAATTCATAGTAGAAACGATTTAGAGTATGGGATATGATAGAAGCAGGATAAAGTTAGGTTTCTTTAGAAGAGAGGGAAAAATATTGAAAAAATTATTCCGTATCCTCCTATCATTTGTAATTTTGTTGGGACTGTTAGTTTGGAACCCGAGTAATTCTTCTGCACACCTATTTGGAAAAAAAATTAAGATGATTTCTATTCCCAGTGCAGTCGAAATGTATGAAGGTGAAACATTCATTATGAATGCATCTGTGTTATTTAAAAGGTTTCCTCTTAAATGGGAATGGACTAACCCTGATGTACTTTCTATTAATGGAAAAACAACTGGCAAAGAAGTTTATGGTAGTCGTGTTGAGATTAAGGCAAATAAAATTGGAACATCAACGATTACTGTTAAGTATATTAGCCACTATGGTTATCTAACCGCCGCTACGTGTGTAGTTACCGTTAAGCCCCTGGGTACAGGACCATCACTTGATGCGAATATTACGACAAGTACGCCGGTAGTGATTAAACCGGAGAACGGTAATGGAGTGGGCAACATTAACATCGAGGTTCTGCCTTTTGGGAAAGCACAGACAACAGCTAGGAAGCCAGCAGATGTTGTTTATGTGTTAGATACATCTAGTAATATGGGGCTCTCGATTTATCAGGCAAGAGGGACCATTCTAAACTCAATCGATAATTTTATTGCCGCCAATAGTGGAGTAAATAGCAAAAATGATCGAATTGGTCTTCTGTATTTTAATAATAACACAACAGTGGCAAGCCAATTAATCTCCAACAACAATAATGGGTTTGAAAATATAAAAAGAGAAGTGGATAAACTTGGTTTGTTAGATATTGACTGGCACTTCGAGGGATGGCTGCCAAAGGTAAAGCCAAGAAGTAACTATGCTGATGCACTAACAATGGCTAAAAGTATGTTGAATGATCCACAGAGAAATAAATATATTGTGTTCCTGGCAGCTGGGGAACCAACTCTGCCAGAAAATAATGAACGGGCTAAAGAAGAAGCAAAAAAAATAGTGGAACAGTTTGCTGGAAATATTACCTTGCACTCTGTAGCATTAGACTTAAATGAGAACGGTGAAAAGTTCTTAAAATCTCTTTCCGATTTAACAGGTGGAATGTCGCTTAGAAGTAATTCAGATGGTCTTCAAAATCTGTTCGATCAAATCACGAGGAGAATCAATCAAGTTTCGTTAACTGAAGCAAAGTTGAAAATTAAATTGCCTGCCAATGTTTTCCTAAGCCAAGATGCTTCCGCTACTATAGAAGGGGCAAATGGCCAACGTTATGCAGTTATAAATCTGCCCAATGTACCGTTTAATGCGAATGGAGTTGATACTTCGGCAATTAACACCGCTGAACTGACAAAACAGTTGAATCTTGAATTTACATCGGTTGGGGAATATGTTTTCAATGATATTAAAATTACATATAACGATATAAATAATGCTCCACAGGAAAAGAAAGTAAACGCTGAAGTGAATATCCGCGTAGAGGCACAAAGGATCCCTGTAACGAATGTAGCTTTAGAAGATTCCGTTACGATTGAAAAAGGAACGATTTACAGCCTTGTTCCTGTCTTTACTCCGGAAAATGCAACGGATCAAGAAGTAACCTGGACAACAGATAAGCCGGGGATAGTGACCGTAGATGATGAGGGAGTTTTGACGGGTGTAGCTCCGGGAACAGCTAATGTCACGGTAACAACGCACGATGGGAATTTTTCGGACACTTGTATTGTGACCGTCACTGAACCAGGGGTGCCTGTTACGAGAGTTGTCGTACAGCCCTCCAAGCTTAATTTGACAACAGGTCAAGTAAGTGAGCCTCTTGTCGCAAGTGTAGTACCCGATACTGCAACAAACAAAAGGGTTATTTGGAGTTCTAGTAATGATACAGTAGCCAGTGTGGACCAAGAAGGAAGAGTTAAGGCAAACGGCACAGGTACTGTTATAATTACTGCGACAACAGAAGACGGCGGGTATCAGGGAACATGTGAAGTTACGGTTACTCCTCCCATCACAACTTTTACTGCTGTTGGAGAAAAAATAGGTACAGGAAGCGCAGCTGCGGGAAGAATAACTGTGATACCTGATGCTCATGTATTAGAATCAGTAAAATTCAGATGGATACTCTCTGATTCTTCGGGAGTTCCACTTCCACGAACTGAATGGAATAATTTCACTGCAATATCACCAGCGGAAGGAATCCCACTTGTACCTAATGGTGTGCAATATATTAGAGTAGAAATGCTTCAGGATTTTAATGGGAATGGAACAACCACTGACGAATATGAAACGGTAGTTAGGGTTGTTCCCATTAGTAATGACATAATCGGTGATTGGATAGAACAAGAGACTAGAAACAATAAATTCACTGTTGAGACTTTTTCACCTCACTCGGATAGCTCAACAGCAAACAGCAATGCCGCTACAAAGGTAGTTGTAACGTTGCATAACTTGCCTGAAGGTGTCACGAAAGAGCAACTGGTACCAAGGTATATTCTTATAAATACCTCAGGTGAGAAGAATACGGCGGAAACGGAAAAATACGTGAAAGAAAATTTGACACAAATTGTTTCAAAATCTCATATTATTAAATCAACGCTTAATACACATAACCAGTATGTATTCTATTTGAAACCACCGCAATCAACCGCTGGAAGATATAGAATTCTTTTCACGCTTGGGTTGTCTGATAGAAACCTTACAGAATCTGAGCTTCAGCAGCTGTATATAATAACAAACCCGTTTAATATGGAGTACAAGGCAAATTTAAACTGAGTTATAGTTTATCTTTGCTATATAATTTGAAGGAAAACTAAAATACAGCCTATCTCACCTGAGATAGGCTGTATTGCTGTTCGAAGAATTCAATCCTCTTTTGTTTTCTGATGTAATTCAAAAATATCGACATATACATTCCTGGAAGAAGGAAGGCCTTTTGTTGGAGAATCAAAGATGTTTTGATTAAACTGAATTGTTAGTCTCGTCCTCCCTTTACTATCTGATAGATCGCGCTTCGCATTCAATTCGATGTATCCTTTATTTTCATTACTGCCCTCTTCATTGTAGAGTCCGCCGAATATAGAACCATTTATTTTTACAACAGAATCATAAGCATACAATTCGAGATTTTTTTCGGAGTAGAGAAAGACATTTAACGGATTTATCTTATCAATGGATTTGTTAGTATTTTGCTTTTCAAATGTAATAGTTCCTGTAGACAATATTACCAAATTCTTTGGCTGTAGGGTATTGATATCGTTAATCAATACATCACCATCTACAAAAATAGTACCGGTGACAGCTATATCACCTAATATATCCAAGTTCCCTTTGATATACATAACTCCATCAAATGTAAAGGGATCCGTATTAGTAGAATCGCCAAAGGAGGCGGGAGTTCCAAGTTCCACATTCACACGTTTTGTACCGTTAGAATTGATATAAATTGCCGGTATGCCCTGGTTAAGAACATTGCCAGCCATTCTTATGAAAGGGGTTTGATAATTATCGGTTTCATTTGAGATAGTTGAATTTATATCAAAATATAAAGGTTTAATAGAATCATTATTAAAACCATTCGGTTTATTCGATGGGGAGGTGTATTCAAAATCGCTATCGTTTAAACTGATAACTTGATAAGCACCCGGCTTATTTACATAGTATTGAATAACCTCAGTTAAATTAGAAGCAGTAGAAGGAACTCCCGGGTTTATAATGTCTTGAAAATCAGATGCAACACTGGCAGACTGCCCAGTCCTAATAAAAGGGGCTTCGTATCCCGCCTCATATGAAACATTCGGAGTTATTTTCCCCGTATCAGGAGGTGTGTCACCTAAGGGTAGGAATAATGATTTAATACTGTCACGTGCAAATGAGTCCTTTGTAATTGGCGGTATAGTAGAATCTATCTCATAATCGAGAATAGGAGGTTTCGTACCCAATGTTTTTACAGTTGGTTTAACATTATATTGGAATCCGTCTTTCGGTATATTAATAAACCCCTGAATGTACGGTTTGTTTTTAGGCCCCCCTGGTACTTCAGTAGGCTCGTTGACCTTGTAGTCTCCGCTGTCCTTGTATCTAATGGCATCACTTAACACCATCTTTTTATCGGCGTAAACGTCTCCAATAACATTGCTTCCCCCGAATAACCGAAGTTCTCCTGGAGTAGAAACGGCATAATGGAAGGCTGCAGGTATAGTATTAATATAAATATTAGCTGCTAATATGTAAGGCTTGGAATTTCCGTTAGCAGGTTTTCCGGTTGATATAAGTTCAGCTTTATAGTTATAAGGAGCGTAGTCACCGGATAAGGGATTTGAAACAAAAGAGGCATCGTTAGTTTTGAGTTGAATTGTATATGAGTTATTAGTTGGTTTAAGAGTAATGGTAATTCCATCTTTTAATAGTTTAATGTATGGGTCCGCGTCTAAATTGACAAGAGAATCACGAGTTTTAAACCTCTTTTTTAACTCCTTTTGTACGTGTTCAACACCCATTTCTGCTAGAATTTTCCCTTGAAAATGATCCTCTGTTGTTTTAACATTTCTTGCGCTATTTATAACAGCAGAGGAAATAACGATCCCCAAAATAGTGAAAATAACAATAAGGAATATGCTGATTAGTAAGGCTGAGCCTCTTTCGTTTTTTCTTATTAACAAAATTTCACCTTCTTTTTAATCCATTAATAGCCATGGATGTTTCTACAAAATAGACGTTATCTCCAAAGTTTCGATGTGAGTTTATATAGTCGGTAATTTGCTGCATTTTGTTTTCTCCAGTAAATTCCTTTGGATTTGCGATGACAAGATAATAATTAAGTTTTTGGGAAATATTATCAACATAAAATAATCCATCTACATAGTAGTCGTTTAATTTATAAACGTTTTGGGGGACAGCGCCTTTTATCGTATCTGGAAGAGGGGTGGCAAATGAATACAAGGTTTTCTTAAGAGAAGGAGGCTTTGAGCCATCTATATCATTCTGTATCTCATATAAAAAAATACTTTGTGTATACTCCTGTATATCTTTTGGCATAGAAAGATGAGAAGAGAGGAGTTCATAAAGAAGCTGATTGCTATCGCTCCCACTCTCGATATAATTCTTTTTTTGTACCTCATTCATGATAGTACCGATGATAATATCTGCCTCGTTTCGAAGGGAAACCTGCTTTTGTGTTTTTTGAAAAACTTCTATCCCATGCAAATAGGAGGACGAAAGCGGAATAACGATCAGCATGAAAATGGTTATGGCGGCAAGTGATTCTACTAATGTTATACCTGCCTCATTTTTTATATGTAAATAAATGTTTCTCATTGTTTTCCCTCTCTAGTGGATTAAGAGTTGTTTTCACAATCACAGGTGTAATAACTATCTAACGTTACAGGAACCCGAGAGTTTGGGCTGCTTACTCTTACACGAACTAAAAATTCATCGTTAGGTGAATTGAAAAACTGAACATTACCTGTTGAGGCTGTCGTCTTTTCGGAATAGTTTCCCTGCAGTTTTTCAATGATGATTGTTCTTGTATAGGTCCGCCCATTAACCGCCAGTGGCTGAAGCTGAAAAGTAATGGGCACCTTTAAAGCGTTGTCCTTCATAAAACTGGCAAAATCTAAGTAGCTGGAAGCATTGTTTTCATCTAAAAGGTGAGTTTCAGAATGATCAATTTCAGAATGACCTATAATACTTTCATAGTCCTCATTTTTATAA
The DNA here is from genome assembly GCF_001015055.1 of Aneurinibacillus tyrosinisolvens. GTDB lineage: Bacteria > Bacillota > Bacilli > Aneurinibacillales > Aneurinibacillaceae > Aneurinibacillus_A > Aneurinibacillus_A tyrosinisolvens. The sequence goes on from NZ_BBWZ01000001.1 coordinate 406,541, forward strand.
TACTGGCCGCTTTTCCAATCCTCAACAACTTGTCTGGCCAGTGTTTGAGAAATAAGCTGGTTATCCTGTACACCCGACTCTACATACGAACGAACAATAAAATTGCTTAGCAGCAGCAAAGCCATTGAAATAATTACAATAGAGGCAACTACCTCAATTAACGTAAAACCTCGTTCATTCGACAAAAAACGCATGTTCTTTCCTCCCACAAACAACCTACTCCTTATTCTAGCACGCAGTGAAAATTATAGTTAATAGATTCATTATTTTGTTTGCCAATTTCCCAAATACACAAAAGTTATTTCATGAATTTGCCGAATAAATATAGAGAGGTAACGTATAATTTCCTTCTGGAGTATAGTATGCTAGAAATGATTTTGATAAGAAGGTGATCATATGAATTTATCGGGTTTACCGGCCTATTATATTATTTATTTTTTACTAACCGCTCTTTTCTTTATTTTAGTTCGACAAAAATTACAGAATTCAAGACATTTCTCGCGAATGTTTGGAGGGGCCATTTTGTTGGGCGCCGCAGCTCCTTTTTTAACAAAGCTCGTTGGTTCTCTACCGACGGTTTTTTGTCTCTTTTTTGTGGCTTTACTTCTAGTGTTCCTTCTATTTTCATCTTCATCTGAAGAGGAATTAATAGATGAAAGAGGGGCCAAATTATCAGCACAGGGAGAAAGGGAAGTGCATTCAACTTCTGCAGCAATGGACAATCATCCTGTCCCTTCTGAAGAAATAGTACAGGATGATAAGGGGATGGCTGCTTTAGAGGTTGCGACGAGCAGCGAAACAGGTGAAGATAGCAACCAAGAGGCAATTCAAGAAATGCCAGCGGAAAAGCAGGAACATCCCAAGGAGAAAAACGAAGAAGACCGTCTTATCTTTGATAGTACTGTGGAGGAACTTTTCACGGAGCCAGAACTTTCTGCGGCTCAGTCTGCTTCCTATGAAGATACAAATTCAAATGTTGAGGAAGAATTTCTTTCATTAGATGATTTCTTTATAGAAGAAGAGAAAGAAGTACCTTCGGACAAAGATATTGAAGAAGTTTTTGAAGAAGAAATTTGGTATAGCGGTGAACTTTTACTGGATGAGGTTCCCTTGGTTCAAGAGGACTCAAAGCAGAAAGCGGAACTTCCTATAGAGATTGAGCAAGGGGAAACAAGTCCTAAAAACAAAAAAGATAACGATGATTATATCTCTTATCTTGGGGATGTATTCGAAGAAGAGGGAGTAAAATAGTGAATCTACCAACCCCTTTTCTCCATATTTCTTAACAAACTGTAGCATCTGGAAGGTAGTGAAGAATAAATGCTTCAGCGCATACGAATGACATACACTCCGTTTCTCCTTGCTTTGCTCTTCTTTCAGATTGTGGTATTTAGCTCTATTGCCCTTTATTTATCCGGTGAGTGGAAAAATGGGACGAGCGAGAGCAGTCCTTTTGACAAAACCATAACCGTAGCAGGCGTTTCCCTTGGAGGATTATCAGAGGAAGAAGCAAAAATGAGAATTGAACAACTGGCAAAAAAACTTGAAGCTGCCCCGCTTCAATTAACTTTGAACGAGAAGAAGTATACTGTTAGTAAACAGCGTATGGATATCGTTTATAATACAGCCGCTACGATTGAGGAGGCAAAAAGGACGTCAAGGCAACTGTCTGGATTGGCAGGTTTGTGGGAGGCATGGCGAGGCACACCACCTTCTACGGATTTAGCCCTTACCTTTACTTTCAAGCGAGAAGAGTTAATCTCACAGGTGGATGAGCTTGGCCAACTCGTGAATCGGCCATCTTCGCCAGCAACAGGGAGGGTAACCGGAAAAACGATTTCTGTTACCCCGGAGATGGAAGGATACGAGTTGAATGTGGCAAAGACAGTCGACGATGTGACGGAAGAGCTGGGGACATATCGCCACGATTTTAAAGTCCCTCTTGCTATAAAAAAAGATATACCTAAAGTGACTAGAAAATCATTTGGAGATATAAATACGTTGCTTGCAGAACAAGTAGTTACCGTTGAAACGAAGCTTCCAAGTACAGTAGGAAACGTACATAGAGCGAGCGATTTGCTGGATGGACAGCTCATTCCTTCACAAGGAAAGTTTTCTTTTAATGAGAAAACCGGCCCTTTTACCGCTGAAGAATATCTGCCCATAACGGTGCAAACGGACGGCCAGGAATGGAAGGACAATGTAGCGCTGGATGTTTCTCGTGTTGCTTCCGCTCTTTATGTCGCTGCATTAAAAAGTCATCTCCCAATCATTGAACGCCATTCACACCAATATCCGGTTACCTATACACAGGCCGGATTGGATGCATTTGTAGATGGCAAGCAGGCAGACCTCCGGTTTATCAATCGCTATAAAAATCCAGTGTTTATTCATACGGAGATGAACGGAAATAAACTTCACATTGCATTATTTGGAGAAAACCCTGCCCAGGATGAAATTGCGATCGATGTAAAGGAAGAAGGGAAATATGCTCCGGGGACAATTGTCCGAACTGATTCTTTGCTTCCCCCAGGGCAGGAAAAAATTATACGTCACGGTACAGATGGTGCAAGGGTAAAAGTAACAATTTCCTGGAAAGCAAAAGATGGGGCAATAAAAACTGAACAAATATCCGATGACTACTATGAACCGTTGAACAATCTTATTGCAGTTGGTCCAGGAGAAAAGGGGCAGTCAAATACAGGGGGAATGGGAGGTAAAAGCGAAACCGCTAATAATAGTACTTCCTCGGACACCCAGAGTGGAATAGGGACTACACCAGCGCCAATTCCCGATAAGGTTCCAGGCGCTACGGAGAGTGTGGCAAGCCCGCCACCGCCACCGATAAAAAAGGATAGCAAGGATAATATCCGAATTAAAGACGGTATAATCTATTTAAACTAAATGGCTCTAATGGTATAAAGCTTTATTACAATAGGAGGTGTGCTCCTTGGCACGAAAACGTTTAGGAGACATTCTCGTTGAAAGCGGAATGATTTCGCAGGAACAGCTAGAGAAGGCGCTTCAAGAGCAGAAAAAAACAAAGTTAAAACTGGGGGACCATTTGCTGCAAACCGGTTATATTACGGAACAGCAGCTTATCGAAATTCTTGAATTTCAGCTTGGAATTCCTCATGTCAGCCTGTTCCGCTATAGACTGGACTCCTCACTGTCAAGTATTGTTTCGGAAGACATTGCCAGAAGGTATTCCCTTATTCCTTTGAAAAAGGAAGGGGATAAGCTTACGGTTGCAATGGTAGACCCCATGGATTATTTTGCAATCGATGAACTTCGCATGAGTACAGGGTTCACGATTGAGCCTGCTATTGCAACGCGTGATGAGGTCGAGCGGGCAATTAACCGGATGTACAGCATGCAAGATTCGGTAAAAGAACTAATGGAAGATATTAATATTGCGAGAGAAATCGAGGAATCGGAAATAACAGACGAGGATTCCCCGATTGTGCGTCTTGTTAGCCAGATGTTCGAGCAGGCCGTACAAGTACGGGCGAGCGATATTCATATTGATCCGCAGGAAGATGGAGTAAGGGTTCGTTATCGGATAGATGGGGTGCTTCGAACAGAGAGAGTTCTTCCACGTCATATGTTAGGAATTCTAACGGCACGCCTGAAGATCATGGCAAAGTTGAATATTGCAGAACGGCGTATTCCTCAGGACGGACGTATGCAATTGCATGTTGCTTTTAAAGAAATCGATGTGCGTGTTTCTAGTTTGCCTACGATTTTCGGAGAAAAAATCGTTATGCGTTTACTAGATTTAACGAACGCTTTGATTGAAATTGACGGTCTGGGACTTATTAAACGAAACCTTGCTGTCTTTCGTGAGTTAATAGAGCTTCCTCACGGCATTATTTTGGTAACAGGTCCAACAGGAAGCGGGAAATCTACGACTCTTTACTCGGCACTTAACCATTTGAATAAGGAGAATGTTAACATTATTACGGTTGAAGATCCCGTAGAATACCAGTTGGATGGGATTAACCAAGTGCAGGTAAACGCTAATATCGGAATGACGTTTGCTTCAGCTCTTCGCTCTATCCTCCGCCAGGATCCTGATGTAGTCATGGTAGGAGAGATACGTGACACGGAAACAGCCGAAATTGCAGTTCGGGCCGCGTTGACCGGCCATCTTGTTTTAAGCACTCTCCATACAAACGATGCAGTTAGCAGCATCACCCGCCTTGTAGACATGGGGATTCAGCCGTTTTTACTTGCCTCCTCTGTAAGTGGTGTATTAGCACAGAGGCTCGTACGACGTATCTGTAAGGACTGCAAAGAGGAGTATATTCCGAGCGAGCATGAGAGAGAAGTTTTTACCCAACGGGGTGTCAAAATCGATCGATTATATCGGGGAAGTGGATGTAAAAACTGCAACCTTACTGGTTACAGAGGACGGCTGGCGGCCCACGAAATTTTCAAAATGGATGATGAGTTTAGACAGATGATCAGTAAAAATTATCCAGCATCTGAATATAAAAAACAGGCAATGAAAAAAGGGATGATTCTTTTGTTTGATGATGGACTAATTAAAGTAAAACAAGGGCTCACCACGATGGAAGAAGTTTACCGAATTGCCATGAATAATTAACAAATCTAGGTTTTTTTTACCATAAAAATCGGTTATAGTTATAGTGCTATATACATATAAAAGGAGGGGGCTATGTCGACTATCGATATTAACAAACTGCTCAGGTATGCCTGTGAAAAAGGAGCCTCCGATCTTCACATAACAGTTGGAGCGTCTCCAGTATTCCGGATCGACGGTGAGCTAAGAAGGCTTGATATCCCTCCTTTAACGCCTGACGACACGGAAGGTATGGCAAGAGAAATTATTAAAGAAGGCATGTTTGAGAGCTTTATTGAACAAGGAGAATTAGATTTCTCCTATGGACTGCCGGGTGTTTCGCGCTTTCGTGTGAATGCGTATCATCAGCGTCACTGTATCAGTCTCGTTGCCCGTGTTGTTCCTACCGGCATCCCGACATTAGAATCTTTAAACATGCCCGATAGCCTGCGGAAATTCTGTCATAAGCCACAGGGACTCGTGCTTGTGACGGGGCCAACGGGAAGCGGGAAGTCGACCTCCCTTGCAGCAATGATTGATTATATTAATCGTACAATGCGAAAGCACATTATAACGCTAGAAGATCCAATCGAGTATTTACATAAGCACCAACTATCGATTATCAACCAGCGTGAAATCGGATTTGACACAAAAGACTTTGCAAGCGGGCTGCGTTCCTCACTCCGCCAGGATCCGGATGTTATTCTTGTTGGGGAGATGCGTGATCTGGAGACAATTAGTACGGCGATTACAGCAGCAGAAACCGGCCACCTTGTTTTCGCAACATTGCATACGTCCGATGCTCCGCAAACAATTGATCGTATCATCGATGTTTTTCCGGGGAGTCAGCAGCCGCAAATGCGAATTCAACTGGCTTCCGTACTTGTGAGCATTATCTCTCAGCGTCTTTTCCCGAAAGTGGGGGGAGGAAGAATAGCGGCTACCGAAATTCTTGTAAACACCCCTGCTGTAGGTAACTTAATCCGTATGGAAAAAGTACATCAAATTAAAAGCTTGATGCAGACGGGCCGGGATTCAGGTATGCACACTATGGAAATGTCAATAAAGGATCTAATTGCCGGCGAAAAGATTACAAAAGAAACGGCCTATCATTATTTAAGCGAAAGGACGCAGGAATAGGATGCCTACGTTCACATATGAAGCGATTGAGCGGGGCGGGAAGAAGAGAAAAGGGAAGGTAGATTCAATAAATAAAGCAGCGGCTGTTTCCGAGTTAAAGCAGCAGGGTGTCTATGTTTCCTCTATTAAAGAGGAGAAAAAAAGCTTTCTGCAAATGGAAGTTTCATTAGGCAGCCCTGTGAAAAGCCAGCATTTTATTGTTTTCTTACGCCAGCTCGCTACATTAATCCATGCAGGCCTTGGTATTGTGGACTGTGTTCATATTTTGTCCCAGCAAAGTGAGAGCAAAGCACTCCGTAAAGCACTTAGCGAGGTGGAGGCTGACATTCAGCGGGGAAGCCAGCTTTCTGAAGCATGCGCCAAGCATCCCCAGATTTTTGAATCGTTGTTTTTGAGCATGCTCCGCGCTGGGGAAGCTTCAGGAAACATAGAAATCGTGTTGGATCGTATGGCTACCTTCTATGAAAAATCGCATTACACAAGGGAAAAGATAAAATCAGCCATGACATACCCGATTACGATGCTCATTCTTGCGGTTGGGGTTACCGCTTATTTGTTAACGAATGTGGTCCCTATGTTTGTAGGCATGTTCAGTGATTTTGGCGCCGAGCTTCCGGCTATTACCAAAACCGTACTTGCTATAAGTAATAGCCTTGTTAGTACATGGTATCTTTACATGGCTGTTTTTATCGGATTGGTTGTTGGTTTTCGTTTGCTGCTTCGTTCACCGCGCGGCCGTTATTTGTTTGACTATGCCCTCTTGAAAATGCCGATATTCGGTTCGTTATTTCAAAAAGGATCTCTTGCTAGATTAACCCGGACACTAAGTACTCTTTTCTCCAGTTCGGTTCCTATTCTTCAAGCGTTAACAATTGTACAGGATGTTGCCGATAATAAAGTGGTTGGGGAGGCGATTGCCGCATCAAAAGAGAGTTTACGCCAGGGGCGTCCCTTGTCTGAACCGTTGAAAAAATCGTGGGTGTTTCCGCCACTTGTAACCCATATGATTGCGATTGGTGAAGAGACCGGATCTATGGATACCATGCTGGAGAAAATTGCTGATTTTTATGAAGCTGAAGTAGACAATATGGTAGATAGGGTGAAAGCGTTAATTGAACCTATTATGATTGTGGTTCTTGCTGTCATTATCGGGGCTATTGTTCTTTCGATTATGGTTCCGATGTTTGAGATATTTAATAAGATTAGGTAAAAAATGGAGGAGAAAAGAAATGTTGAAACGTTATTTGAAGGATCAGCGGGGTTTAACGTTGATAGAATTGTTGGCTGTTATTGTTATTTTAGGGATTATTGCGGCGATTGCTGTTCCTTCTATTGGAGGGATTATTGGTAATACAAAAGAAAAAGCTCATAGAGCGAATGCTCTTATGTTATTAGATGCTGCACGTTTATATGATATAGAGAAAAATGCTGGTAACGGTAACTTTACCCTTTCGACAGCCACTCCTAAGGGAACAATTAGTGGAAACTCCAGAAATATAGAAGAGGCTTTAGTTTCTAATGGTTATTTAGATGCCATTCCTAAAGACCCGGAAGCCGATAATGCTGCATATTCAACTATTACCATTACGAAGAATGGTAGTCAAATATCCATTACTTTGGGAGGGACTCCAACAGGTGGTACAGCTAAAACATATGTAAATAATAAAACTAAAGATCTGATAAATACACAAACAGACTTGACTACCGGATGATTTAAAAGAGTTTGAGCAAAAAAAACAGTTTGTATTTCT
>NZ_BBWZ01000002.1 GCF_001015055.1 Aneurinibacillus tyrosinisolvens
CTTCGGGTCTCATTGGCATGGAGTTACAAGGAGCCATGGCCATTTTCACCCTGGGTTAACATGAAGGAAACCCAGGGTGAAAATGAGCAAAAAAGCCGGCTTTTTCTTCCAGAAATCTGGAACATGGGCCGGCTTTTCCTATAGAGTCTACTCCAAAAACTTAAAATAGGCACTTTTTCAGTGGCCTCCGTGGACTGCCCTTCCTTTTTTCTAACCTTTTTGACCTTGCGGTCTTTTTCTCTACTACTTTAAAACAATATATACTTCCTTATCCGAATAAAAAATCAGGAGGCCATATATTTGCGGCCTCCTGGTTTTAGGTTGTGTCACTTTCTTACAGGGAAAATACTGAACTGCCTTTCCATCGTTTTCCCGCTGTCATTCTTGATAAGCACCGTAATGGTTGTGTTCGTGTTCAGGCTTTTTTCATCCGTACGGAACAACAGGGGAACGTTTTCCATAGCATGCGGTTTGACTTCCACCTGTTTTGGCAGTTTTGTTTCCCAGGCATCCGGGACGCCATTGTAGGAAACCGAATAGCTGGCCGCCTTTCCGGTAAGGTTTTCGATTTTAAGATCGTACGTATAAACAATTCGGTTTTGTACCGGGATGTTCTGCAGATTTTTACCGAGACTAATGGCAAAGCCCGTGTTAGCTGAGAGAGCAAACGTAAACATGGATACAAGAAGAACCATGATAACGGTTAAAACGAGCCCGCTGCCCCGCACCATATTTTTAAAGCCCCCATTCGTCGAACGCTTGCCGGACAGCGCCATCTGAAACATGCCATACGGGCAGGATGTCCGGCAAAACTTATAGCGGAGCCGCCAGTTTAACAGAACAAAAAAAGAAAAAAGAGACCGTCAAAAATGCGCGGAACGTCCATACTGACATATCGAAATGAATAATAGACGAGAACAGAAGCATTGGATTATAAAAGTAACTTATAAGGCCATACGTAATGATGGGTGCGCATAGAAGCAGAATAAGTGTGTCCACGCTGTTTTTGAGAAGCGGGTTTCTTTCGAAAACAGGCAGACTGCGCAGGCGGTTCATATAGATAAGAAATTTATTGTGCGGGCATGCCCAGCCGCAGAACTGACGGCCAAACCATACGGCAATTGCAACAAAGGCAAAAACCATAAGTAGCACCGCATAAAGGAGAATACGCCCTTCGCTGAACGCGAATTCACTGCCAAACAAAAAGAAGTGGTTGGCTGATAAATCGATGCGGAAAATATCGAGAAAGGGGACAAGAAAAAAGAGAATGAGGAAAAAAGCGCGAAATAGGGAACGTTTGCTCATACAAAAACACTCCTTGCTGTCCTGTTCGTTTAAACGGTCATACCGTGCAAAGCCATTTTCGCACATTGGAAAAAATAAGGACAGTGAAGAGTTTGTGACAGCAAAGGAGAAAGTTAAGTCTAGTAAGTTGATATCTTATGCAGTAGTCGGTATTATTTATTAGAAAGAATGAATTTGTTCAAGCATATAACAACTTTCTTATGTGAAGGGTTGATAAAAGTGGAGAATAAACCTGTTTCATCTAACTTTATAAAAAATATTGTGGTTGAGGATATAAACGCAGGAAGGGTGGATCAGATTGTCACTCGTTTCCCTCCGGAACCAAACGGGTACCTGCATATCGGACATGCGAAATCCATTTGCCTTAATTTTGAACTGGCGGATGAATTTAAGGGAAAAACAAACCTGCGTTTTGATGACACGAATCCGCTAAGAGAAGATGTAGAATATGTGGAATCTATCAAAGAGGATGTCAAGTGGTTAGGGTTTGAATGGGACGGCCTGTTTTTTGCCTCCGATTATTTTGAAGAGATGTACAATCGCGCCGTCGTGCTTATTAAAAAAGGGAAGGCTTACGTATGCGATTTGTCTCCGGAAGAAATGCGGGAAATGCGGGGAACACTGACGGAGCCGGGAAAAGAAAGCCCGTACCGCAACCGTACTGTGGAAGAAAATCTGGATTTGTTTGAGCGCATGCGTAAAGGTGAATTCAAAGACGGGGAAAGAGTACTGCGAGCTAAAATTGACATGACGTCTCCGAATATCACCATGAGGGATCCGGTGCTTTACCGTATTTTCCATGCTACGCACCATAACACGGGAGATAAGTGGTGCATTTACCCGATGTACGATTTTGCTCACCCGTTAGAAGACGCAATCGAAGGGGTCACACATTCCCTCTGTACGCTGGAATTCGAAGATCACCGCCCGCTGTATGACTGGGTCATTGAGGAGTGTGAGATGGAGAACCAGCCGAAACAGTATGAGTTTGGCCGGCTCAATCTGACGAATACGGTAATGAGTAAGCGTAAACTCAAGCAGCTTGTCGATGAGAAGTATGTAGACGGCTGGGATGATCCGCGGATGCCTACGATTTCCGGGCTGCGCAGAAGAGGGTATACGCCGGAATCGATCCGCAATTTTGCGAGGGAAATCGGCGTTTCCCGCAGCAGCGGTGTGGTGGACGCGAAAATGCTGGAGCACTTCATCCGCGAAGACTTGAAATTAAAAGTGCCAAGAACGATGGGAGTTCTCCGTCCGTTAAAAGTAGTCATCACCAATTACCCTGAGGGCGAGGTTGAAATGCTGGAAGCTGAAATCAACTCGGAAAATCCGGAAATGGGCAGCAGGCAGATTCCTTTCTCCAGGGAAATCTATATTGAGCAGGACGATTTTATGGAGAATCCGCCGAAAAAATACTTCAGGCTGTTCCCGGGCAACGAAGTAAGGCTTAAGAATGCCTACTTCATCAAATGCAATGACGTCATTAAAGACGAAAACGGCAATGTAATTGAACTGCACTGCACCTATGATCCGGAAACAAAGAGCGGAACAGGCTTTACAGGAAGAAAAGTAAAAGGCACGATCCACTGGGTAGATGCCAGGAGTGCCGTGCCTGCGGAGTTCAGATTGTACAACCCTCTAATCCTCGACGATGAAGAAGAAGGGAAGTCCTTCCTGGAAAATGTGAATCCTGATTCCTTAGAAATCATCCACGGATTTGTTGAACCGAACATGAAGGATGCTCGCCCGCAGGACAAGTTCCAGTTCTTCCGGCACGGATACTTCAATGTAGATCCGAAGCATACAACGGAAGATAAGCTTGTGTTCAATCTGATTGTATCGTTAAAAAGCTCTTTTGAGATTCCAAAATAGATTCCTTACTTTTACAAAAAAGGCTGTTGCAGCGAAAATCCGCTCAACAGCTTTTTTCTCAACTTATACCCAGCCTCTCCACTTCACTGCTTCCGCCATTCTGCGAATACCAACGATGTAGGCAGAGAGGCGCATATCCACTTTCTTCTCAACAGAGGTGCAGTGTACGTTATGGAAGGAAGCCTTTAGGAGCTTCTCCAGCTTTGCCTGTACTTCTTCTTCTGTCCAGTAGTAGCCCTGGTTGTTCTGTACCCATTCAAAGTACGAAACAATAACGCCGCCCGAGCTGGCAAGTACATCAGGAACAAGCAGAACGCCTCTATCAGTCAGGATTTCGGTCGCGTTTAATGTTGTCGGTCCATTCGCCGCCTCGACAACGATTTTAGCTTTAATGTCTGCTGCGTTCTCTTCGGTAATCTGGTTCTCAATGGCCGCCGGTACAAGAATATCGCATTCCTGAACAAGCAGCTCTTTATTCGAAATCGTAGTAGAGAACAAGGTTGTAACTGTACCGAAAGAGTCGCGGTTATCCAGTAAATAATCGATATCAAGTCCTTCTGCATCATACAACGCACCGTATGCATCTGAAATTCCAACAATCTTTGCACCGGAATCGTGCATGAATTTCGCGAGGAAGCTGCCCGCATTTCCGAACCCTTGAATGATGACCTTCGCGCCCTCCAGATTGATTCCCGCTACTTTTGCCGCTTCGCGAATGCAAATCGTAACGCCTTGTGCAGTGGATGATTCTCTTCCTGCAGATCCTCCGAGCACAAGCGGTTTGCCGGTAATGAAGCCGGGTGAATCAAATTCGCGTATATGGCTGTACTCGTCCATCATCCAGGCCATAATTTGCGAGTTTGTAAATACGTCCGGTGCCGGGATGTCCTTAGTGGGCCCAACAATCTGACTGATAGCACGTACATAGCCGCGGCTCAAGCGTTCTAGTTCACCGAATGACATAGAGCGGGGATCGCACTGGATGCCGCCTTTACCGCCACCGTAAGGAAGATCGCTAATCCCGCACTTGATGCTCATCCACATGGACAGCGCTTTTACCTCTTCTTCTGTTACATCCGGATGAAAACGAATGCCGCCTTTTGTCGGTCCGACTGCATCATTGTGCTGCGCACGATATCCTGTGAAAATTTTTGTGCTGCCATCATCCATTTTTACAGGAATACGAACAGTTAGTAAACGAACAGGCTCTTTTAATAACTCGTATACGTCTTCTCCATAACCCAGCTTCTGCAGTGCTGTAAGAAAGATTTGCTGCGTTCTTTCAAAGACATTAAAGTTTTCCTGCGACGCTTTTTTTGTCTCCTGTTTTTCTTCCACTTGCTGGCTCATTTTACATAACCCTTCTCTCATTAGGATTTTATTATGAATGAATGATTGATGTTATAATAGCTTTTCGCCGAACAGAGAACCCATTAAGGCCACAGCAACATTCGCTGTTTGGTTTACGTTATCAAGGATTGGATTCACTTCTACAAATTCAGCGCTTGTGAGCACGTTCGCTTCGGCGAGAATTTCCATAGCAAGGTGGCTTTCACGATAGCTGATCCCGCCAAGAACTGGCGTTCCCACTCCCGGTGCATCCTGAGGATCAAGGCCGTCTAAATCGAGGCTGAGGTGGACGCCGTCCGTTCCGCCGGTTACGATTTGGAGTGTTTCTTCCATAACCCGCGTCATTCCCATGCGGTCGATTTCATGCATAGTGAACACTTTGATTCCCATTTCTTTAATAAAGTCGCGTTCGCCCGGATCGAGAGAGCGTGCCCCGATAATGACGACATTCTCAGGGTTTACTTTTGCCTCTATACCTCCAATGGAAGTAAGCAGTTCATGTCCGTACCCGAGACTCACCGCGAGCGACATTCCGTGAATGTTGCCGGACGGAGATGTTAGGGCTGTGTTTAAATCCCCGTGTGCATCATACCAGATCACCCCGGTTTTTTTCCGGTGCTGAAGTACGCCTGCAATCGTACCAATGGCAATGCTGTGGTCGCCGCCGATAACAAGCGGGAAGTGCCCCTTTTTCATCTCTTCTACAACAACCGCCGCAAGCTCGCTGTTTACGCGTGCGATTTCTTCAAGATATTTAAGGTTTGTACCAACGGTGTTGTATTGCCCTGAACGGTGGACAACTAAATCACCCTTGTCGTGTACCGCATAGCCAAGCGCTTCAAGCCTCTCTATAACCCCGGCATAGCGGATGGCGCTTGGGCCCATGTCCACGCCCCGGCGATCCGCACCTAAATCCATAGGTACGCCAACGATAGAAATATTTGAATTGATAGTTGAGTTCATAAATGGTACCCCTTCCTCTTCGGAACAACGATGTAAAAATCAAACACAGGAAATTCGTTGCAAGTTTGATGCCAACATCTGTTTTTCTTGTAAATAAACCTTATAAAAATAGAGGGGCGTTTATAGAAAGGGATGAAATGTAAGAGGTGAGAGCGCTTACCTGCAAAGCTAGAATGCGATTTTTCATAAATTTTGCACCCCTGAAAATTTTTTTTGCATCTATTTTTGGGGCTATTTGTGGCAAATTTATAAAGAATAGGGGAAAGTTCTATTCAATTTTCACAATCTTAAAAACTGGTATGGTTTTTGCAAGAATAGTTTTACAGTAAAAGAAGAAAGTGAGGTAGCGTATGATACATCTTGAAAGTAAAGATAACCAGTTGCAAAGAACGATGAAAAGCAGGCATTTATTCATGATTTCATTAGGGGGAATTATCGGGACCGGGCTTTTCCTTGGTTCTGGATATACAATTGGACAAGCTGGGCCGTTAGGTGCGGTTCTGGCCTACCTGGCAGGCGGGTTTATTATGTATCTGACAATGCTTTGCCTTGGCGAATTATCGGTTGCGATGCCGGTGGCGGGTTCCTTCCAGACGTATACAACGAAATTTATCGGACCTGCAGCAGGGTTTACCGTCGGGTGGATTTACTGGCTTGGCTGGGCGGTCACTGTGGCGCTTGAATTGCTTTCCGCTGGAACGCTTATGCAGAGATGGTTCCCGGGTTCTCCAATCTGGGTATGGTGTGCCGTTTTCGGCCTTGTGCTTTTCCTGCTCAATGCATTATCTGCACGCACATTCGGGGAGACAGAGTTTTGGTTTTCCAGCATTAAAGTAAGCGCTATTATTTTGTTTATTATTCTTGGTGGGGCTGCGTTGTTTGGGGTTATTCATATGAAAGGGGGGCAGAGTGCTCCGATGTTCTCGCACTTTACAGAGGCAGGGCTGTTCCCTAACGGGTTAAAAGGGCTTCTCCTGACAATGATTACCGTTAACTTCGCTTTCCAGGGCACGGAGCTGATTGGGATTGCGGCCGGTGAAAGTGAGAATCCGGAGAAGACAATTCCAAAGTCGATCCGGGCTACCGTATGGCGTACCCTTTTCTTCTTTGTCCTTGCTATTTTTGTACTGTCAGGCCTTATCCCGTGGAAAGAGGCAGGGCTAATCGAGAGTCCATTCGTTATGGTTTTGATAAAATCGGGATTCCTTATGCGGCCGATGTTATGAACTTCGTTATTTTGACAGCGCTTTTATCTGTAGCCAACTCGGGTCTATATGCGGCAACGCGTATGCTTTGGTCTCTTTCGCAGAGCGATATGGCACTGCCCGCGCTTGGTAGATTAAATAAAAATGGCATCCCAATGAATGCGCTTCTTTTAACGCTCGGTATTGCTTGTCTGTCCTTGCTTTCCAGTATGGTGGCAGAGGATACCGTTTACTTGTGGCTGATTTCCATCGCTGGATTAGGAGCGCAGATGGGCTGGATTTCTATCACTGCTTCCCAGCTTGCTTTCCGCCGGCAATACGTAAAAGATGGCGGCAAGGTGGAAGATCTTAAGTTTAAAACACCGCTTTACCCGATTGTGCCTCTTGTTGGACTTATTCTAAACATTACCGTGCTTGTCAGCCTTGCATTTGATAAGGATCAAAGAATGGCGCTGTACTGCGGAATTCCGTTCATGGTAGCATGTTATCTGTATTACAACCTGAGAATGAAGAAAAAGGCACCGCTTCCTGCTACAATGGTGGCAACTGAAGAAGCATAGAAGAGTAAAACCGCTTTCTTGACGAAATGTCATGGAAAGCGGTTTTTTCTTTTCCATTCTCCGTAACTCCAGCCGGACATTCCGATAATATATTGTTTGTCCATTTATTTCCCCTCCCCGGTAAAATGAACAGAACGTGGCGAGTTAAATAAACACGGGTTCAACAACAAGCGGTTCGAGCGCTTTCGTCTCGTCCACATAAACAAAAGCATCATAGCGTTAGCCCATAACAGGAGGGACATAGTTCCCTAGTTTTTCATATTCAGGATGGTAGACGACCCTAATGGCCCGATACTGTTCCATTGATTTTATAATTTAGACTACTTTATAGACTTTTATTTACCCCTATTAATATATGTATAAATTCACCTTGTTTGGTTTAATTTAAATACAAATTGAATTAGATGGGGTGAAATATAGTGGGATTTAGGATTACAGCCAGTGAAGCAGCAAACCTGTGGCAGTTTATTATAAGTAATCAAGCATACCTTTGTTTTATTGAACATGATCTTGTAAAGACAAAAGATGAAGACATAAAAACGATGATTCGTTCTGCTATTCAGGATACGATAAAAATAATCAAGGAAGCGACTTCTTTATATGTAAAGGCAAATTTCCCAAAACCAATTGGTTTTAGTGTGGAAAAGGACATTATTTCAGAAGAACCAAGAGTATTTTCTGATCAACAACATTTATTTTTCCTTCAGATGATGGCTGAATATGGAACAGGTGCCTACGGTATTGCACTTGGAAAGACAACAACACCTCAAGTCATTTCATTTTTGTTTGATTCCATCAACATATCGGGCAGGCTTTATCAAACGACAACGGAACTAATTGAAAAGAAAGGCTTTGCTCAACAACCTATCTATATTCCACCCCCTCAACATGCGGAAATGATTAAGAAACAATCATTTTTAGGGAAGTTTTGGGGTGAGGAACGTCCTGTAAATGTCATGGAGATTGATAATTTGGTGTACAGCTTACGAGGAGCAATCCTTGCAAAAAACCATTTCATGGCTTTCAGTCAATTAGCACAAGATCCAGATGTGCGAGACTTTTTTGTAAGAGGAAAAGACATATGCAAAAGGCGCGTCAAGTTACTTCAGTCGGTTTTGACACATGAAGATTTGCCTTTCCAGTCGACTTATGAAATGGAAGTAACAGATACTACCGATTCTCCTTATTCCGATCGTCTAATGATGTTCCAGGCGCTCGCTCTTGCCCAAATGGCTGTCGTGAGATACGGATTAGCCTTTAGTGCAAACATGAGACGTGATTTAGCCATTATGTATAGTCGGTTGGTTTCTGAAACTGCGATATTTAACGAGGATGGGATAAATTTAATGATTAATCGGGAGTGGTTTGAACAACCCCCTCTTGCTCCAGACAGAGAGAAATTAGCAAATAAATAACACTTTTAGAGAATGAATATCACCTTTGTTTCTTTATTATAGGATTCATTAAGGTAAACAGATTAGCGAACGGATTCCATTGGTTTAGGCTGGTGGATTGTTATTTGCCAATGTTCTCACCTCCTCCCCGCTATCCACTACTCCTTGTTAGGAGATTTCGATCAAGGTAAGGAGGTTCTTACTAAAAAGCAGGACCTCCATAGCTCAACAAAAAACGAGCCGACTGCACATGGCAATCAGCTCGTTGATAATGGTTTTTATAAAATGATTCTATCCACTTAGTAAGTTGTTTTCAGACAAGAATTTCTCTAAGTACCAATGGATGCAAAGCTTCACTTTTATCCACATAAATAAACGCATCATAACGTTGGGACATTTTTGAAGGTACATAATTACCAAAACGTTCGTATTCGGGATTGTAAACAACACCGATAGCACGATGGCCGATTTCTTGCCCGAAAAGTGTATTAATCTGTTCATTATTAAATAACAAGATTTTATCATGGTTGCCCGCTTGATGTAGGAGGTTCTCCCAGCTATTTGGTATTGCTGCAGGAACAACCATTTCTTCTATTGATTCTCCCCATCCTCTTGCTGCAATCACCGTACCAGAGTAAGTCCCGAAACCAACTGCATACGTTTGTTCATGTCCATGCTGTTCTCTAACAAGTTGGCCGACATTAACCATACCATCCTCAGCCATATCTGTAGCACGTGCATCACCAATATGTGTATTATGTTCCCATACAATGACTTTGGCATCAGAACCATGGAACTTCATTAATTGATTGAGAACTTCGACCATATGGCGATCACGAATATTCCAAGAATCATTTCCTCCTCGAACCATAGAACGATAGTATCTTTCTGCATTTACAGTAACCAATGCATTTAACTCAGTGCTAAGGGCAGCTTCGTGGTCTTCTTTAAATTGCATCCGATTTGCTTGAAGAGCCTGAAGTAGCTGTACTACTTCATCTTGACAGCCTTCCCCAAGGAAAGCGGCAGAAACACCATAATTCTGAGCATCACGACCAAACGGTTCGAAACAGGAAAAGGCCTTCTTTGCTTTTTCCAAATCAGGAGAATTTATTTTCTCTAAATAACGAATAACTTCTTCCATGGACTCCCACAAACTGTAAACGTCTAGACCATAGAAACCTATTTTTCTCTCTTTAGGTAGCTGGGAGTTGTGTTCCTTTAGCCATCCTGCCAGTTCAATGATTTCCTGATTAGCCCACATCCAGGTAGGCCAACGTTTAAATTCCTGCTCCATTACATGATGGATATCCTGCCCGGCATCTAAATAATTTTTTACATACCGGTTAATGCCATAACAAGAGGGCCAGTCCCCTTCCACGGCGATAAAAGAGAAGCCCTTTTTTTCAATGAGCTTTTTGGATAATTCAGCCCGCAGTGTGTAGAATTCGGATGTTCCGTGGGAAGCTTCCCCAAGAAGCACATAGTTTGCATCGCCGACAGCTTCGATTAGCACATCTAAATCATCGTTATTGTCCAGACGTATCGCATTCTTTTGGATTTGTTCTACGATAAGGTCGTTGTTCACATGTATCACCGCCTAAATAGTTAGGTTATTTACCTCATACACAGCTAAAGTATTTCCGAAACCGTGGGAAGTATTCTTATTAAAGCAGGCATAAGCGGGGAAATGTGGTTTAATGAAAGTAAGAGCAGGCATGCCAAATAGAGCAGTCAAACGGGGGGGGAAGTGAGCAATGGGCAGAGTGGTTGAAATCGGTGGTTCACGGATGGGGAATTTCCTCTGGTTTCAAAGAAATCCGCTTGATTTTCTGGACAAGGTGAGAGAACTTGGAGAGGTGGTGTCTCTGCGCTCCAGCCGCAGCCGTCCTTCTTATGTGGTGAATTCACCGGACTTCATCCGGGATATTCTTGCCACGAAGGAACGAAGCTTTCGCAAGGGAAGGTCATCGAAGATTCTCGGCATTACTCTCGGGGAAGGCGTGCTAACGGCGGAAGGGAGCAACCATGATCGCCAGCGCCGCACGATGATGCCTGCCTTCCACACACAAAAAATTGCGGGCTACGCCGATACGATTGCCCGGTATACGGAAGGTGCCGTTCATCTCTGGGAGAACGGGACAGAACGGCTCATTTCAGAAGATATGATGGATCTAACACTAAAGATGATAATGAAAACGATGTTCGGTACAGAGATCGGCAGGGAGGCGGACGTCCTTGGTGACTCGGTGGATATTTGCATCGACTATAGTGCGCGGAAACTTATGTCGCCGATTTTTATCCCTCCTTCTTTGCCAACGCCGGGCAATATAAAGCATAGAAGAGCGCTCCATCTGTTGAATGATACGGTATATGCTCTTATCGCGAAGGCGAAAGAAGATGATGAACGAGAGGATATGCTGGCTCTGCTGCTTTCTATAAGGGATGAGGAGACCGGGAACCGGCTGGCGGACAAGGAAATCCGTGATCAAATCCTGACCATTCTCATTGCGGGCCATGAAACGACCGCCAACGCCCTGTCGTGGACCTGGTATTTGCTGTCCCAGCACCCGGAAGCGGAGGCCAAATTCCACACGGAGCTGGATGCGGTTCTTGGAGACGGGCTTCCAACCTTTGAGGACGTAGGCAGGCTAACATATACCCACCAGATTATTCAGGAATCTCTCCGGCTGTATCCGCCCGCCTGGACCATCCTGCGTGAGGCAAACGAAGCGGTAGAAATGGGAGGAGAGATGTTCGCTGCTCATTCAACGATGATTATTAGCCCGTATGCTGCCCATCGAAACCCTGCGTTCTTTGAAAAGCCGGCTGAATTTATTCCTGAGCGTTTTGCGGGAGACTCCTTAAAGACGCTTCCTCGTTTTGCCTATTTTCCATTTGGGGGCGGATCGCGCTCCTGTATTGGGAGCAGCTTTGCTATGATGGAGGCAGCGATTGTTCTGGCTGTTGTCGGCAGGCGGTACCGGCTTGTACTGGCTGACAACCACCATCCGATTGAACCGGAGCCGCTCATATCGCTCCGGATTAAGAACGGCCTGCGTATGAGCATTAGAAAGAGGGGCAGATCATAACAAAAAACCGGGGGTTCTCACTTCCCGGTTTTTTAGCGATGCTGCTTTATATGCTATTTTTGAAAATTAACGTGCTCCCAGTCACCATTTATATTTACTGTTGTTTGAGATGGCTTTGTTTCTGCAATCACCTGGCCGTCTCGAATCGAGTAACGGACAGGAACCTGGCGCCGAATCGCGTCGTACGAATCCGTTGCCGGCAGGATAATGAGATTAGCAGGCTTGCCTTCCTCAATCCCGTATTGATCTGTAATATAGAGTGTTTTGGCACTGTTTTCGGTAATCAAGTCGATGGATTCCATAATCTGTTCATACCCCATCAGCTGGCACACATGAAGTCCCATGTGGAGGACCTGCAGCGTGTTGCCTGTGCCAAGCGGATACCAGGGGTCAAAAATATCGTCATGGCCAAAGCATACATTCATCCCTGCCTCAAGCAGCTCTTTCACCCGGGTTACCCCTCTGCGCTTTGGATAGGTGTCAAAGCGTCCCTGTAGATGGATGTTAACGAGCGGGTTGGCGACAAAGTTAATTTCAGACAGCTTAAGGATGCGGAACAGCTTAGACGTATAGGCGTTATTGTAAGAGTGCATCGCCGTCGTATGGCTTGCTGTGACACGTTTTCCCATGCCGCGCATATAGGCTTCGGTCGCAACAACCTCCACAAAGCGAGACTGCTCATCATCGATTTCATCGCAGTGAACGTCGATCAGGCGATCGTATTTTTCAGCAAGGTCAAACGTTTTTTTTAGCGATTCCACACCGAATTCACGGGTGAATTCATAGTGGGGAATGGCACCCACAACGTCAGCACCCAATCGAAGCGATTCTTCGAGAAGCTCTAAGCCGTTTGGATAGGATTGAATCCCTTCCTGTGGAAAAGCTACAATTTGCAAATCGACCCATGGCTTTATTTCTTCCTTTACTTCCAGCATCGCCTTCAGGGCGGTAAGCTCTGGGTCTGTTACATCCACATGGGTCCGGACATGCTGAATGCCCTGGGCAATTTGCCACTTTAACGCCCGCGTAGCGCGATTCTTCACATCTTCCCTTGAGAGGGTCTGCTTTCTTTGCGCCCAGCGTTCGATGCCTTCAAATAAGGTTCCGCTGCGGTTCCATTCCGGTTCTCCCGCTGTTAACGTTGTGTCGAGGTGGATATGCGGCTCGATAAAGGGGGGAAGAGCCAGGCCTCCCTCTGCATCCAATCCAGAATCGAATGATTCATTTTCTTCCATCTTAGCTATCCGTGTAATGCTTTTGTTCTCCATTTCAATTTTCCATAATCCATCTTGACCTTTTAAGCGTGCATTATAAATGAACAAGTTAAGCCCACCTTAGCGTTTTAATTTAGTTAAAACATAATACAAGATGCCACTGAAAACAATGGTTGGATAGGTTGCGCCGATATAATTAGTAAACAAAGGAAGTTTATGGACGGAGAAGAAGAGGGCGACTCCTACAACCCAAACCGTAACGGCAGTCCAATTGAATCCATTTTTATACCAGTACTTACCTCCTACTGTTTCCATCGCTTCTACATCATAGGAACGTTTGCGAAGGAAGAAGAAGTCCACAATCATGACGCCGAGTATCGGACCGAATACCATCCCGATATAATCAAGAAAAGCGATAAAGGAATGGAGAAAGCTTCCGAGAAAGAGCGGAACAAAGGTTAACAGCGCTGCAACAATCGTTACAAGCCACAAGGAGGCCATCGGAGAAATCTTTTTCGTTACATTCGTTAATGAGATGCCGGCTGCCATCAAATTGACGGCATTCGCTGTTGTACTCGTCAACACGATGACAAGCATCGCCAGCCATCCGAGCCCAAGCTTGCTGGCAATCGTACTCGGATCCGAGTTGTTCGGGTCGTACGTTCCAGTTGTAATGGCGGTCCCGATAGTAGCAATAATCCCGATAAAGGCAAACCAGAACAAGCCCACATTGGCTCCGATCATCGGAGCAACGGTTGCGGTCGATTTTTTCTTTCCATACCGGGTAAACTCAGCAATCGCGGTAACCCATGCCAAACTGAAAGCGGCCATCACATCCATGGCGGATCCGAGCGGCATTCTCATATTTGCAGGAGGCTGCCAGTGGATAATTTTGTCCAGGGAAACGCTTTGCAAGACGACAACCGTTTCCCAAATCCCAAAAATAATAACGAGAACAACGCCGACACGTTCGATGATTTTTACCGAACGGTGGCCTAAGGCAATCGAAAGCAGATGGAGCACGCTCATGATTACAATCCCAACGACCATTCCCTTGTAACCGCCCGGTTGTCCAAAGGCGGGCCAGCCAAAGAGGTCTTTGCACAGAAAGCTGACAGAGATGGCAGCGATGAACGTATTTACAGCCGTCCACCCGATAAATTGAGTTGTATTTAACAAAGAAGGCAAGTAACTGCCCCGTAATCCAAAAGAAGGCCTCGTCAGTGCCATGGTTGAAGTTCCTACTTTATATCCGATATATCCAATGAGCGCCATAATAAAATAAGCGATTGGATTGGCAACCAGCGTAACAACGATGGACCCGGCAAAGGCTGTTCCGGCAACGACGCCACCCACAAACCAGGTACCGTTGTTTGCATTGGCTCCTACCCAGGTAGCCACCATATCCCAGAAAGATAAAGAGCGGGAGCTCATAGGAACGGCTTCTGTTGCTCCATATTCTTTTGCCTGATCAAATCCTTCACTTCGTAGAAGCACATCATGGCTTTCTAAATCCACTTGTTTCATATACAACTCCTCCTTTTTCAAATTCATTTTTTAGCGAATCTACACCGAACTGCCGCGTAACTTCAGGATGACGGATACCACAAACCATACCAGTACCTATACCCGATAATTATTCTGACAATTCAATTTTATTCTGGCTGTTCTGCTTGTTTATTACGCTGGTACCCAATGAAAAAAGGCCTCCTATCAGAATGAACTGACAGGAAGCCTCTTATTTTATAGTTTGCTCAAACAAAGGGCAGACATCTCCCTTGTATAAAAGCAATAAGCCGCTTTACCTTGCCAGCCTCACGGGACTGAATTTAAAGGTACCAGTATGCAATTGAAAATATTATTGCATGAAGTATATTGGAATGTCAAACTAATTTTGGAACAAAAGGGAGACGACGAAGGAAAAGCTTGATATCATATAATTATACAAATAATTCAGTCATATATAAGGTTTTCTACATTTACTGCATGGGAGGAAAAACTAATGGAAATAGAAACATTGCCTTACCAGTACATCCTTGTAGAAACAGACAGTTCAATTGCTTATGTGACAATGAATCGGCCGGACAAACGAAATGCTCTTTCTCTTGAGCACATGCAGGAGCTTATCCGCTGTTTTGAATCCATTGCGAAAAATCGGAGCATCGCTGTTGTTATCCTTCGCGGAAACGGCCCGGCTTTCTGCGCGGGCCATGATTTGAGCGAATGGTGAATCAATCATCCGCTTTTTACCGTCAGTTGTTCGAGGTATGTACGAAATTGATGGAAACGATCCAGTCCATCCCGCAGCCCGTCATTGCGCAGGTGCATGGCATTGCAACGGCGGCAGGCTGCCAGCTGGTGGCAACGTGTGATTTAGCTATTGCTGCAGAAGACGCACGGTTCGCTACACCCGGTGTAAAAATCGGATTGTTCTGCTCTACGCCGATGGTGGCGCTCAGCCGGGCAGTAGGGCGTAAGAAAGCGATGGAGATGCTATTGACCGGAGATGCGCTTTCTGCAGAGGAGGCGGTCCAGGCAGGCCTTATCAATAAGGCCGTACCCGCAAAGAGCCTTGAAGAGGAAACAAAGGCCATGGCGCTAAAAATTGCGTCCGCCAGTGCGTTTACCGTGGGCATCGGCAAGCAGGCTTTCTACCAGCAGATCGAGATGCCGCAGCATTTGGCTTACTCTTACACTAAGGAGGTTATGAGTCTTAACGCAACCGCAGCGGATGCAGAGGAAGGAATTTGCGCCTTCCTTGAAAACGTGAGCCTCATTGGAAAGGCTGTTAGCAACACTGGAAAGGCTGTTAGCAACACTAGGAGTGGGAGGCGGCCAGCATTAGCTCATCGATGTGCCCTAGCAGGCGTGTTTTTTCCACTGGTGGAATCCATTCTATTAGGCGGGCGGCTGTGAGTGGAAGTTCCCACTCTTGTAGCTGTCCGGTAGAAATGCCGGAGAGTTTGCAATAGTGTGTTATGTAGGTGTTACAGAGGCGGGAACGGGAAAAGTTAATAAGCCGCCTTATAATAGCCGGTGTGCCGGGCGGTACCGAAGCGTGGCTAAGAAGCAGCACGGTTCTGGCAGCATCGGCAGCCGGATTTCCTTTTGTTCCGGTACACCAGTCAATGAGGACGGGACCCTTTGGGGACAGCAGGATGTTTCCCGGATGGAAATCACCGTGGCACAGCTTACTGTCGTCAGGAAGCCGGGAAAGAATGCCAAGTATAAACGCCTTCTTGTCGTCCATTAACCCTTCCGCTAGCCGGATATTTCTTTCTAGCATTTCACGCTGCGAAGGAAGAACATCTACTTCCTTTGTATGAATAGAAGCATGCAGCTCCGCGAGTTTTCTCGCTTCCCTGGAAACCCTCCAGGGCTTAGAAGAGATGGTTTGCAGCATGGAAGGGCCTGTAATTCGCTCATAAACAATCGCCTGTCTGCCTTCTGCTTCTACTCTTTCCAATACTTTCGGTACAGGTAACTGTGTTTCTTCGACCGCTTTGCTTACGCTGAATTCGAAGTCGACAATGAAGTCCGGGATGTGCTGGTGAAACAGTTTAACAATTTCTTTTTCGCTTCGGGCGTACACTTCAGCCGTATACCCCTGGCCGATTTTTGTTCCTTTTTCCATGATTAGCCACCCGCTATTGTTCGTATTTATGATCAGGTTCCGGAATAATAATCGTCGTAATCGTTCTTCGCCGGCGTCCAGGGGCCGGTTTGTTTTCCGCGTACTTGAGGAAAGACGTACGTACCGTCTGGATAAAATCATGGAATTCTTCATCGCTCATATACAGGGGTACGTGCCGGTAGCCTACGCCGTCCGCCAGCAGGTCATAATTTTCCTGCTGGAGATACCGGCTGAAGTCGCCCTGCAGAGTGGATAAGAAGGTCGTGAAATAGCGCATGTGGTCTTCGCGGGTAGCATTTACTAAATCTTCCCGTGAGAGATTCCCGTTCTGTTCGGGCAGAGTGTATACTTTTTCAATCGTGCCCCGCACCTGGCGCTGTTCTGCTACCGAAATAACGTCAGCTTTTAATAGCTTATTAATATGGCGATACAGGGTTGCCTGTGGAATGTCGGGGAGGAGTTCAATCAATTGCTGGGTAGTCAGCTGGCATCCTCCCGCAAGCGCCTGGATGACACGCATCCGGACAGGGTGGAGAATTAAATCCGCTTTTGACTCTTTCAATGTTTTACACCTCATTTCTTGCTTATTATTATCAATATCGATAATGATATTATTAGATGCTGAATGAGTCAAGTTATATAATTTGTATGTATATTTTTCAACAAAAGAGTCAAAAAAACTGAAAAAAATTCCACTTGAGGAATTAGTTATATCACCATTACTATATATCCATTATATTTAGGATATATAGTAATAAAGAGAAATTATGTGCAAAAATGTAATGGGATTTAGAAACAGCATAGAAAGGGAGGATATAGTAATGGAATCATACTTTAAAGAAACGGATGCGTTTATTAAAGGAAATGCTGCGCTTCGTGGTCCACAGCGTGTTGCACACGCAAAGTTAAAACATTCATTAGCCAGGGAACCAAACATCCACAAAATTATCGTATTACCAACCGGTGCTGGGAAAACTGGGTTGATAGCTATTGCTCCATACCAAATTAGTGATGGCAGGGTTTTAGTCATCACCCCAAGTCTAGTGATTCGCGAAGGAATCTCAGATGCTTTTGATACCCGCACTCCTTTTAATTTTTGGACAGAACGAAATGTAATTATAGATGATAATAAGTTGCCTAACGTTTACCGGTACGCAGGTTATAAGACTTCAGCTGATAAAACTCGGGTAATGCGTTATCTTAATGAAGCCAATATTGTAATCGCAAACATCCATAAAACCTTCAGTAGTCGTTCTGATAAATCCTTATGTGGAATTTTACCCTCAGATTTCTTTGACATGATTATTATCGATGAAGCTCACCACTCCGCTGCCGATTCCTGGATTCAAGCGTTAGAGCACTTTAGTGCAAAAAAAATTGTCAAATTGACGGCTACTCCGTTCCGGGCAGATGCCAAAGAACTGGATGGGGATTTGATTTTTAGTGATTACCAGTTAGCTGATGCTATAAAAGACAAGCTGGTAAAAAACATCTTAGCTGAGGACTATACAACTGAGAAACTTGAATTCCTTGTTGATGGAAAACTGGTTGATAAGGAAACAGCTTTAGATGCCATGGATAAAAAATGGGTAACCCGTTCTGTTGCCTATTCTCCGAAATGCAATCAAACAATTGTAGAAATGAGTATAAAGAGACTGCTTGAGAAGCGAAGACTCGGGAGTGCTCATCACCAAATTATTGCTGTAGCCTGTGATATTAATCATGCAAAAGATATTAAAGCGCTATATGAGGCGCAAGGATTAACAGCAGCAGTGGTTACTAGTGATGAACCGGATAAAGCAGAAGATACTATCATTGACTATAAAAAGGGGCAAATCGATGTTGTCGTGAATGTTAATATGCTAGGCGAAGGCTTTGACCACCCCAATATAAGTATTGCCGCCATTTTCCGCCCATTCCGCACCTTATCCCCCTATGCTCAGTTTATTGGACGTGCCCTAAGAAAAATAAAAGATGGAGACGATAACATTGATAATCTTGCCCACGTCGTTTATCATACGGAACTAGATTTAGATGAATTATGGGCGTACTATCCAGGACAAAAGATAAAAGGCGAAAGAAAGAAAATTATTGAGTTGGAATATTACCGAGAACAAGCAAGTGAGCGCAATACTGACATCGGTGAGGTTAATGCTGAAGGAAAAGTGATTGGAAATATAAAAGAATTTTTATCTGACGGAATTGCAGCTCGACATAGTGAGGAAATACAAAAGAGAATCGATGAACGTGAAGAAAAGATAAACAAGGTCGCCGACATGATGAGAACGGAAGGATTTTCTGAATTGGATGTAGAGGATTACATTAAATCGCAAAAACAACAGCTAGATAAGGAAATCACGGATAAACGGAACAAACTGAGGGAAGAACTCATTAGAGAGGAATTGCATAAAGTCCACACAGAGGATATCGTTAATCGCGTGGATATTCTTTTTGAAGAGACAGGAATCGATCCTAAAGGTATCGAACTTCCTAGTAATACAACAAGTTCGTTTTTAAAGTCAGCTGAAACAAATGATGCCTATATTATGAAGTACATTAACAACTCTCTCAAACAAAAGTTAAAACGCAGCATTAATGAATGGGAAACCTATGACTTCGAACAAGCAAAAAAACTTCTTCCAGAACTCATTGAAAGGTTAAAACAAAAAATCCAATCGTTAGGAGCGTAAAAATGAACCAAAAAATTGATAAGGTCGCAACATTGCTTATGTATACCGGCCCCTCTGCTTCGGAAATTATCTCTGCTGCCATAAATAACGGGCATGAGTACCAAGTAAAACTAACTAATAAACTGAAAATCGTTACTGTGCATTCAACTATTGCCTACAATCTGGCTGTCTCAGATGTTTATACTTATGACACGGATAGCAAATTAACTAAACAGACCTTAATAATCAATGGAAAAGAAAAGATTGTGTTTGATAAGTATGATGAAGCAACAGAAATGTTGTTATCTTTAGAAAAGAAACAGCAACTCATTTCTTAAATCAAAAGCCTAACGACCATCCTTCTCTATAGGATACTATGTCAGGCTTTTATTTTTCATAATACAGTTATATAGAGTGAAAAAGGAAAAGGCACTTATTATATATCTTCCCTCTCATTTAAACATCGATTCAACCGGCATGCGGGGCTGAAGCTCGCCCCGCTCTACTGCTGCTTCCAGGAACGGTGCCCACTGCCGAATCGCCCTCTTGTAGCGTTCAACCATATAGGCATCTCGGTTTTTCTCCCGCCATCCTGTGAAAAAATATTCGAAAACGGCAGGTGTCAGTCCTTCAGCAACCCGTTCAATTTGGTGCTCCTGCTCTTCCAGCAGTTTATCAACGACTCCCCACATATTCAGACCCTGCTCAAACAACCGGGCCAGCTGCTGCTCTTCCGATGCTTCCATTTCGTCCAGAATCGCCCGGAAGATTTCTTCTGTGCTGGAGAAATACATATACACCCCGCCCCGGCTCATCCCGGATTCTTCGACGATATCTTTCATCGTAACAGGCTCAAAGCCTTTTCGTTTAAATACTTCAACAGCGGCGTGCATAATTTCCTTACGGCGCTGTTCTTTGTGATTCGCTGTAACTTTTGGTGACATGTACAATCCCTTGTTCTGCTCGATTTTTTGTAATGTCTTTTTAAAAATGTTTCGTTGTACAGCCTGCGTCCTACTGTGGCAAAATGAATAGGCAAGGTTTGTTCATGAATAACATCGGGAATTAATAGATTGGATACATAAGAGGAAGGGAGCGAAAAAATTATGAAATTTGCCGAATATGCATACGAAAGGCCGGACATAAAGCAGGTAGAATCCCGTTTTACCGCTCTACTGGAGAAGTTTAAGGGTGCGCAGAGTTACGAGGAGCAGGATGCGGTGATGAAGGAAATTAACCGGCTGCGCAGCGAATTTGAGTCGATGGGAGAAATCGCGCAAATTCGCCATACGATCGATACGACCGATGAGAAATACAAAGAGGAACAGGACTATTTTGACGAGGTCCGCCCCATTTACCAGGGAATCATTTCTACATACTATCAGGCGCTGGTGGACTCAAAGTTTAGAGGCCGGCTGGAAGAGAAATGGGGAAAGCAGCTGTTCACGGTTGCAGAGCTTACATTAAAAACGTTCTCTCCCGAAATTATTGAGGATTTGCAGGTTGAAAATCGGCTCTCCAGCGAGTATACAAAGCTCATTGCCTCCGCTAAAATTCCGTTTGAAGGGGAGGAGAGAAACCTGTCACAGCTTGTTCCGTTTCAGCTTTCCACTGACAGAGAAATGAGGAAGAAAGCGAACGAGGCTAAGTATTCTTTTTACAAAGAACATGAGGGTAAACTGGACGAGATTTATGATGGGCTTGTGAAAATCAGAACGAAAATCGCAAAGAAGCTTGGCTATGATAATTTCATCGAACTTGGCTATGCGCGGATGATCCGATCGGACTATGATGCAGAAATGGTGGCCGGATTCAGAAAGCAGGTAGAAGAATACATCGTTCCAGTCGCAACGAAGCTAAAGGAGCGGCAACGGGAGCGAATCGGTGTAGACACCCTGCGTTATTATGACGATAAGTTCAGCTTTAAAACAGGGAACGCGAAGCCGAAGGGTGACCCGGAGTGGATTGTAAACAATGGAAAGCGCATGTACGCAGATCTGTCTCCGGAGACGGACACTTTCTTTACCTTCATGATGGAAAACGACCTAATGGATCTTGTCAGCAAAAAAGGAAAAGCAGGCGGAGGCTACTGCACGTACATCAGCAAGTATGAATCGCCCTTTATTTTCTCTAATTTCAACGGAACTTCCGGAGACATTGACGTACTGACGCACGAAGCGGGCCATGCGTTCCAGGTGTTCTCAAGCAGGCAGTATAAAGTTCCTGAGTACTTCTTCCCGACGTCTGAGGCGGCTGAAATTCACTCGATGAGCATGGAGTTCTTTACATGGCCGTGGATGAATTTGTTTTTTGAAGAAGAGACGGAGAAATATAAGTTTAATCATTTAAGTGAAGCGCTGCTGTTCATTCCATACGGTGTTTCTGTGGATGAGTACCAGCATTATGTTTATGCGAATCCAGATGCGACGCCCGAGGAAAGAAAGCAGGCATGGAGAGAAATCGAGAAAAAGTATTTGCCGCATCGAAATTACGAAGGGAATGACTATTTGGAGAGGGGAGGCTTCTGGCATCAGCAGCTTCATATCTTCACCTCTCCGTTCTATTACATTGATTACACGCTGGCCCAGATTTGCGCCTTCCAGTTCTGGAAGAAGTCGAATGAAGACAGGGAAGCGGCATGGGCAGACTATGTTACGCTCTGTAAAGCTGGCGGAAGCCGGTCGTTCATCGAATTAGTTCAAATCGCCAATCTGATTTCCCCCTTCAAAGAGGGGTGTGTTCAATCGGTTATCGGAGAGATTGAGACCTGGTTAAATAAAATAGATGACAAGGCTCTATAGAGATGGGAAGGAAGGCATAAAATACGCCTTCCTTTTTTTAGTGAGTAGCGGTTTTGAATTTTTGCAGCCACTGAGCAATCGGTTCAAGAAATGCATCATCGATCGGTTCTTGTACCTGCTTTTTATACGTTTTTATTAAGGTGAGTATGGACGGGATTCCACTTTGCTTTCGCAAAATATGATTCACTTCAGGGATGATATGATATTCTGATTCTCCTTGTACCGTTTCCGCTATCACTCTGGCCTGCTCCGGTACGACCTGTATGTCCTTCGCTCCGGTAATGGCAAGGGTAGGGCACGTAACTTTTTCCAATTCCTCCAGTACATTGTATGCATATTGTTCGCGATACCATTTCGCATTTAATTTTTTCCCCCTGACTCTAACGGTAGGGGAAGAGGATTCCAGAATTTGTTTGATGATTTTCTCGTTTGTTTTTCTTGATTTCTCAGTCAGTTTTAGTGTGCGAATGAGAAAGCCTTTGAATCCGGTAAGCGATTCGAGTTCCTGCATGGCCATTTCTGATTGTCTTTGCAAAAAGGCCTTAGAAGGTTCGCCGGCGCCAGATACAAGAACGAGGCCGTTGGTGTTTTCCCGGGAATTGACGGCAGGGGCAATTAAGGACCCTTCACTATGCCCGAATAGAACAACTCGCTCAGGATTAACGTTAGGATGGGACCGTAAATAACGCATACATGCCTGCGCATCCTCCACAAAATCCCAAAAGCCGGTTTCCTCGTAAACGCCGCCGCTTTCCCCGGCGCCCCTCTTGTCGTAGCGGAGCGTTACAAAACCAAGATTTGCAACGAACTCCGCAAGGTCTTTGTAAAGATTCATACGAAGCAGTGAACTGTTTCCGTCACGGTCATTTTTCCCTGTACCAGGAATGATCAGTACAGCAGGGTAGCGTTGTTCTGCATTCACCGGTATCGTTATTGTCCCTTTCAGGGGAAATTCCCCCGAAACCGTTACGTTCTCTTCCTGAAAAGTTTTTTGTGCCATCAGCTTATCCTCCGTTTAATTCTTATCATTATTAATAATGATAATATTATTGAAGAGAAAAATTGTCAATAAAAAAATGACAATTCAGCAAGAAAAACCTGAACAAAGGATGTCCAGGCTATTTCTCAAGAGATTTGTAAAAGAGGTAAATACCCCTGCCCAGTTTTTCTTTTCTCCGAATAAGCTTTTTGGTAGATATTCGATTGCCCTTACTTTATTTTCTGGATTCTTCCTTCAACGGAAGCGGAGAAAGGCTGGGGTTGTTTTTTTACGTAGTCTACAAGCGCGTCAATATCCACAGGGCCGATGACCTGGTTTTTCCCCTGTAGAAGTACGCTTAAATCATCTCCGCCGCCAGCCATGAAGTTGTTCACGGTAACGGTGTATACTTTAACCGGATCCACAGGTGTTCCGTTCGTGGATAAAATATCGACTACTCTGTCTCCAACCGGACGGGTGCTATCGTACGTATACTTCAGTCCGGAAATTTGCAGCATGCGGGTTTGTTTGCCCCACTGTTGGTTTAAGAGGTCGCGGATTTGTTTGCCGGTAAGATCCATCTTTACAAGGTCATTGTTGAAGGGCTGGATATTAAACAATTCGCCCCATGTAACTTCTCCCTGGTCAAGGTTGGCCCGGATACCGCCTGGATTCATAAAAGCAAAGTCTGTTTTCGTAGCGTCGCGCATCGAGTCCGCGATCAGATTGCCAAGGTCAGATTCCCCGCTCGCATTCTGAACGGCTGTCAGCGGCTTAGCAGCCGTACCGATTTTTTGATTGACAATAGGCGCCACTTTTGCCTCGTATTTATCTATCATTTTTTTGATTTCCGGGTCCGGCTGGACGCCATCGTGGAAGGTTGTCACAATTTCTGCCTTCTTCGTTACAATATCCTTTGTACGCGGATCGATTTCCAAATCAACATCGGAGAAAGCTGTACCATAGGAGTAGGATTGAACAAGCAGCTTGCCGTTCACCGTGGCGTTCATATAGGCATGGTTGTGGCCGCCAAAAATAACATCCACTTCTTTATCCACTTTATTGGCGATGTCAACAAGTTCTCCATTTGCGTTCTTCCCGTCCGTTGCCGAGCTGCCAGGATTGTGGGCGAGAACGATGATAGATTTCACGCCTTTTTTCTTTAATTCCGCTGTCGCTTTATTAATCGCTTCCGCTTCATCTGTAAATTTAACGCCGGCTACTCCGCTTGCAGTTACGATACTGGGTGTATCGGAGAGAGCAACACCAATAATGCCAATAGGCACTCCGTTTACTTTTTTTACAACGTAAGGCGGCAGGATTGTTTTGCCTGTTTTCTCATCTACTACATTCGCGGCGACATAAGGAAAATTCGCTCCTTCAAACATCCCGGTTTTCGGGTGGCTTCCGCCATGAATGAGGCGAAGCATTTCCGGAACCCCTTCATCAAATTCATGGTTCCCTACTGTACCCGCGTCAAAGCCCAAACGGTTTAAAATCTCAATCGTAGGCTCATCCTGTAAGAGGGCGGAAACAGGTGCGCTCGCTCCTACGGCATCGCCTGCATGTAAAAGCAGGGTGTTTTTGTTTTGTGCTTCATGCTGTTTTAAATACGCGGCCAGGTAATCGGCTCTCCCGACATCTTTGCCCGCAACTTTTCTTGTAACGTCGAGCTGTCCGTGCAAATCGTTGATTCCCAGGAGTTGAACTTGTATGTAGCGGTTTTTGTACTGCTCATTATGCTCAGGGATACCCGGTGTCTTGGATTGTGCTGCAAATGATGTGCCGGTTGAGAATGCGAGTGTCAGTGCAAGAGCCGGGACGGTCTTCTTCACCGTGTTCCACATAGTGTTTCTTCCTATCATTTTCGTCCTCCTAGTATTCTAGTAATTTGTACAGTGCTAGTACAGTATAAGTCATAAATATGAATAATTTGCTAAAGACAGTTTAAGATTATGTTAACATAACTAGTTAACATAATTTACCACCAATTCCGTACATTACATACATTCGTGGAGAGGGAATGATTTATGGGGGATAGTTACTAAAAAAATACAAAAATATAGGGTAATCTATAGTAAAGAATGAATTCTAATCGGAAAGAAAGGAGGTAGGTGTATGCTTGATATTTGCTTGCTTGGAACGGGAGGAACGATGCCATTACCGGGCAGATGGCTTACGTCCATGATTGCATCCTATAAGGGAAGGATGACACTCATGGACTGTGGTGAAGGAACCCAGATTACATTAAAAATGCTCGGCTGGGGATTTAAAGCAATTGAGACGATTTGTTTTACGCATTACCACGCCGACCATGTGGCAGGGCTGCCGGGAATGCTCCTGGCTATCGGAAATGCCGGGAGAACGGAACCGCTTACGATTATGGGGCCACCCGGTGTCTTTGAGGTGGTGAGAGGCCTTACTGTTATTGCACCCTACCTCCCGTATGACATCAAAATGACTGAAGTCTCTATTCAACGGCAAACAACCAGGGTGAATGAAGGCTTTCATCTGCACACCCTGCCCGTTCAGCATACCGTTCCCTGCCTTGCTTACTGCATTGAAATTGAACGGGGCCGTAAATTTAACCCACAGCAGGCACAGGCGCTTGCTGTCCCGGTTCCTTTGTGGAAGACACTCCAAAAAGGGGAAGAGGTCGTTCATGAGGGGGAAACCGTTACACCGGATATGGTGCTTGGCCCCCCGCGCAGGGGAATCAAGGTGTGCTATTGTACCGATACGAGGCCGGTAGAGCCGCTTGTTTCGTTCATTGAAGGTGCGGATTTATTTATTTGTGAAGGCATGTATGGGGAAGATGGGTTTCTTGAAAAAGCGGAGGAGCATGGCCATATGCTTTTTTCGGAGGCGGCTTCACTCGCACAAAGGGGAGGAGTAAAGGAGTTGTGGCTCACCCATTATAGCCCTTCCCTCACAGAACCGGAGCAATATATCGGAAACGCCCGGGTTGTTTTTCCGAATTCGTTTCTCGGGGAAGAGAGAATGACGAAGCATCTCGCGTTTCAAAATTAAATAAAAAAATTCCCCGAATGGGGAAGGGTGATATCCGATCTTCCTCTACAGCAAATTCAGCTCTTTTCCGCGCTGCAACGCCTGCAATCTGCTGTTTACTTCAAGCTTCCTGTATATATTTTTCAAGTGCGTCTTGACAGTTCCGACGGTCACATAGATATTCTCGGCAATTTGCTGATTCTTGAACCCTTGCTCAACCATTCGCAAAATCTTCATTTCCTGCTCCGTTAATAGAGAGGGGAGAGCCAAAGCTCCTTCCGCCTGGGCATTCATCAGCTGCAGCAGTTTCTTGACGTAAAGCAACGGTACCGGTAAAGACTTTCGGATAAAGTTGTGCAGCCTATGGTGCAAATATTGGGCAAGCAGATTCGCCAGTTCCGCGCCTTCATCAACGAAGCTGCGGATGTATCCCTGTGGCTGCGCGAGGTGCAGAGCGGATTCCAGCTTCATAAGAGCATTCATTGTATCTCCCTTTCGATGAAGAGCAATGCTTTGTAAAATGGACACTTTTATCTTATCTCTGGGTCGGTCTTCATTATCGGCGAGTTGATTCAAATGTTCCAGCAGTTGTAAAGCTTCGTTAATCGACCCACATTCCGTAAGCGCCCTGGCCAACTGAAGATATTCTCTCACAAGATACAGTGGGACCGTATCGGTATGCTTGAGTCCACAAGTTTGCAGCCAAGCGGTCACATCGTCGAAAGAACCGCTTGCAAGTAACAAACGCGCCTTCTCCGCATCCAATTTTTTCAGAGCAATATTTTTATCCGGTGAATTGATTTTAGGCTTAACCTGCTCAAGCAGTCCAAACGCTTTTGCCGAATTTCCCCTGGCCAGAGAAACCCGTGCAGCGTTGATGGCAGCACTCACCAAAATAAGGGCATAGGGCTGCATGCACTTTTGCCGCAGTACCCTTTCTAAATAGGCTTCAGCCTCTTCCAGGCGATTCCATTCATATAAAATCTCACTATATGCGATATAACAGAAACCAACGAAGGGGTAATTCTTCTTATTCTCCCAGACCTTAATCCATTTATAAAAGAATTTCTCTGCTTCATGCAGATCATCGAAAAAAACCAATAGCGAATCGTAATTTACAGTATAGGTGTTCGCTTCGATCATCTGTATATAACTGCCTTCCGGCATTAGCTGCTCAAATAGTTCCAAATATTCCGTCGTTCGCTGAAAATCTTTCCGGTAAAAAGAAACGGCCGCAGATAAATAAAAAAACGTACCGATAAACGGCTTCCACTCAGGATCGGACAGCTTGTCTTCCATCATGTGAAGTCTTGAACCTGCCAGTTCCACTTCTTCCGATTCCGCCAACATTTTCACATAAAGAAATTGAACTTCTGGTCTTCCCACAAGGCAAGACTCTGGCAGCGCGCTAAACCATCGATACAGCACTCCTCTCCTCAATTGCAGGTCATGCAGATGCTTTCCAATCAAGGAAACAACTTCGGGGTAATGCCCTCCCATAAGGAAATGCTCCACCGCCTCTTCAAAAAAACCATGCTCTTCCAACCAATTAGCCGCACGAGCATACAATTGTTTGGCTTTTTCCGGATCCTTTTGCCGGCATTGCCTCTGCAAAAACTCAGAAAACAAATGATGATAGCGATACCATTGCCGCTCATCGTCCAGGGGAATGATAAACAAATTCTGTTGTTCCAGCAACTCCAATCGTTCCTGACAATGGGTTTGTCCGGTAACAGCCGCACAAAGAGCGTCGTTCATTCTGTTTAATATCGAGGTCTCCAGCAGAAAAGATTGAACCTCATCGGACTGGTGGCTGAGCACTTCCTGAAAAAGATAATCTGCTACACTGCGATGTACACCGCTAAAAGCACCGATAAAATCGGAAGAATGATCGCTTTTTTTCAGCGAAATCGCCGCAAGGTGCAGTCCGCTAATCCATCCCTCCGTACGGCGGACAAGTATAGATACATCCTCTTCGGACAGCGAAAACCCCATGCAATCACGGAAGTAACGAATTCCTTCATCGAGTTGAAATCGCAAATCCTGAATTGTAATCTGAACCACCTGGCCGATCGTCAGCAATCTAGCCGTTGGAAAGGGCAATTCAAAACGACTTGCTATATATAAATGAACATGAGCGGGCAAATGTTCAAGTAAAAACACCACCGATGCGTGAATGGAAGATAGACCAATTGTGTGATAATCGTCAAAAATAAGTACCAATTCATCGGAATGGCTGCTAAACTCATGTATCATTGCTGTGATAAAAGTCTCAAATGCCCCAGATTTAAGCGTTGATAGACGTGGATTCATCGCCTCAGCAAAATACGAGTTCTTGCTGTCGACAGCAGCAATCACATAACTCCAAAACTGGATCAAATCATTATCCTGCGGGTCAAAGGAAACCCATACGGAAGGTATCCCGCTCTGCTTCACCCAATGACTCAACGCTGTTGTCTTGCCGTAACCCCCTGGAGCCGTCACGGAGGTTAGTTTTGTTTTTAGCCCTTCATTCAACATCTCGGTTATGGTTGGACGATCCACAAGTATATCGCCTCGCAAATGCGGGATATGTAGTTTTGTACTTATAATCACGGTTTAACACCTCTAATTTTGCTGTTAGTATCCCTTCTTAAAATTATATTTCATTTTTCTGAATTAAGGTAGAATTCATGTAAATAAAAAGGTTTAAAGTTATGAAATTGATTCAATAGAAAAAGCGGCCCGCCAGATAGCGGGTCGCTTGCTATTTTTATTGCTTAGTTGGCAGACAGGGCAAGCATATCAGCCATATCGTCCTGTGCATTCGTAATTAATTGAAGGTTGAACGCTTCCTGCAGTACGTTTAATACGCCAGGTGTAATGAATTCAGGCGGCTTTGGCCCGATGCGGATATCCTTGATGCCGAGGCTGAACAACCCGAGAAGGATGGCAACCGCTTTTTGTTCGAACCAGGAAAGCACGATGCTCACAGGCAGGTCGTTTACTTCACAGCCAAATGCATCCGCTAAAGCGAGAGCGATTTTTACAGTTGAACCGGAATTGTTGCACTGGCCAAGGTCAATGTAGCGTGGAATGCCAGTATCGGCTACTGTTCCATAGTCTACATCGTTAAAGCGGAACTTACCGCAAGAAGTAGTCAGGATGACCGTGTCATTTGGTAAAGAGGTAGCCAGTTCACGGTAGTACTCGCCGCCTTTACCAGGAGCATCACAGCCAGCGATAACGAAGAAACGCTTAATTTTTCCTGCTTTTACCGCATCGATAATTTCAGGTGCCAGGCCAAGAACGGTCTGGTGGTGGAAGCCAGTTGTTAATGTTTGCTCGGATTCAATGTTTGCTTCTGGAAGCTCAAGTGCTCTTTCGATAAGCGGGTTGAAATCCTCGCCCGCGATTTTTGTTACGCCTTCAAGCCCGGCTACTTCATAAGAGAAGAAGCGGTCTGCATAGGTGCCTTTAATCGGCATGACGCAGTTCGTTGTGGCAAGAATCGCGCCAGGGAATTCTTCGAACAGGCGGCGCTGGTCAAACCAGGCTTTCCCGATGTTTCCTTTCAGGTGCGCGTATTTCTTCAATTGCGGATACCCGTGTGCAGGCAGCATCTCGGAGTGTGTATAAATGTTGATGCCTTTTCCTTCGGTTTGCTTGAGGAGTTCTTCCAAAGCAAACAGGTTATGGCCGGTTACAACGATACATTTGCCTTCGATTTTATTTTGCGAAACAGTAATCGGCTGTGGAATGCCGAGACGTTCTGTGTGGGCGCGGTCAAGTAAATCCATGACCCGAACGGCGGCGTTTCCGACTTTCATCGCCATATCGATATGTTCCTGCACGTTAAAGTTGGAGTTTGTCAGTGTGAGATAGAGTGCTTCCTGTGTAACCTTATCCACTTCTGGATCGGTGTAGCCAAGCTGTTTAGCAT
Source organism: Aneurinibacillus tyrosinisolvens (assembly GCF_001015055.1). Classification (GTDB taxonomy): domain Bacteria; phylum Bacillota; class Bacilli; order Aneurinibacillales; family Aneurinibacillaceae; genus Aneurinibacillus_A; species Aneurinibacillus_A tyrosinisolvens. The sequence continues at coordinate 29,973 of NZ_BBWZ01000002.1, forward strand.
GCGTAGCATAGGCTGCGATTCCTTTCAGCGCGAAAATAATGGTATCCTGTAAGCTTGCAATATCTTCGTTTTTCCCGCATACCCCGATAACTTTACATCCACCGCTTGGTGTTTGTTCACATTGATAACAAAACATGATTTTGCCTCCCCAAATGATATTTATCATTTTCTGTTCAATCACTATGTCCTTATAGTAAGGGAGGCGGAATGAAAAATATGTGATATACATCACACGGGACAGGTTTATCAATGTATAACGAAAGACGGTTCACAAAGTTGCTACATTTTCGCCTGTGCCTGTCCTTTGAGCTGTTCGATGGATTGTTTGATCGCCACGGCGATTTCTTCGTAGTTCAAGCCTTCAGCGAGTTGAACGGGCGGACCAAAAATGACGCCGGCCCGGCCAAACCACTTCTGCCTTGCTCCATATACATAAGTAGGAATGACAGGGGCCTTGCTTTTGCCGACAATAAAGCCGATGCCTTTCTTCGCTTCCTGCATCTCGCCTGTTTTTGAGCGGGTTCCTTCGATGAAAATCGAGAAAATGCTGCCTTCCTGTATGAGTTTCAGCGTGTATTTGAGCGATTTTAAATCGGCCTGCCCGCGCTTAATCGGGAAGGCTCCCATCTCAGTGATGAGCCAGGCAAAGAAGCGTTTTTTAAACAATTCTTCCTTTGCCATAATGTACATTTTACGTGGAGTATGCGTGCCTACCAGGAGGGAATCATAATTGCTCGTATGATTCATCGCCAGAATGCAGCCGCCTTCCGGAATGTTTTCTATACCGGTTATTTTTACACGGTACCGGATGTGAAGCCACAGCCGTACACAGTTTCTTACAATTGAATAAACCATCCTAATTACCCCGCTTTTTCTCTATTCTGCAGCCTTTTACACATCATAACAGGTTTTATGCTGATAAAGTTCACAATTGGCAACTTTTCAGCAGCACAATATTTCCACCGCTTCGAAAATATTTCCTCGGCAATATTTTTTTGTGGTAACGAGGGAACTTTCATTTCTGTTTCCTGTCCGCTGATCGCAAGCTTGAAAACACGAATAGCCCGCACCACCTCTCGTTTTTTAACGGTGAGAAGTGAATGGGGGCACCTAAAGACTGAATGAATGTATTCTATTGCAAGGCTTATTATTTGTTTATATATAAACATTTATTTAAAGCGATGGAGAAAGATAACAACGGAAAGGCAGAGCTGCTCTGCCCCTTTATTACAAAGGAGAAATCGAATTATACTGTTTACATACCCATTGCTCATCTTTTTATATCAATATGCTGAACTTTTCGGAAAGAAACGGGGGATAAAGGATAATGTTGAACCAGGAAGTAAAGGGAATTATTTTTGATATGGATAATACCCTCTTGCAATCTAAAATTAATTTTCCGGCGATGAAAGAGGCCGTTTTTCAGTTTTTACTGGGGCATGGTTTTTTCGAGCCAGGATATGATTGGAAAAGGTACACAGCCTCCCAGTTGATTGAGAAGGCACGTATGTCTACCCGAATGGAGAACACGATAGAAGAGGAAATCTGGAGAACGGTTGCTCGCTTTGAGGAAGAAGGAATGCACGGAGCATCCCTCGAGCCGGGCATGGCAGACCTGCTTGCCGTACTGCATGAACGCTGCTGCCTCGTGGTCCTGACCAATAACGCCCACCCGGCCGCAGAAACCGCTCTTCGGGAAACGGGGATTGCCAAATACTTCGATTATATTGCCGGGCGGGAACAGGTACAGGCACTAAAGCCTTCCTCATTAGGGGTTCAGCACATATTGGGCCGGTACCCCCACATCCGGGTCACTGAATGGCTGTTTGTCGGCGACTCCTGGATCGACGGGAAAGCGGCGCAGGATGGAAATGTGCGGTTTGCAGCGTACGGAGGAAATCGCGAAGAAATGGAAGGGCACGGAGTTTTGCCTGCCGTTTACCTTGCGGAAGCGCGGGAGCTTCTCCGGTACGTTGAGGGGGGATATCGTGAGGGCGCCTGAGTTTCCTTCCCATTTGCAATGGCTCAATACCGAATACCCTCTTTCCTTAAAGGAGCTGCGGGGGCATGTCGTATTACTGGACTTCTGGACATACTGCTGTATTAACTGTATCCATGTCCTCCCTGATTTAGCCTGGCTTGAGGAGAAATATAAAGAAGAACCGTTCGTTGTTATCGGAGTCCATTCCGCGAAGTTTGAGAATGAGAAGGACATGGAGAACATCCGGAATGCGGTTGAACGCTATGAGGCGGATGGGAAAACATCTGGAATGGAGAAGCCAAGGAAGCGCACCTGGCCCAGCCGAGCGGGATTACATCCGACGGGAAAACGCTCTATTTTGCCGACAGTGAAGTGTCGGCACTGCGCAGCTGCCGTATCGCAGACGGGCGTGTTTCTACGCTCATAGGAAGCGGGCTGTTTCGCTTTGGCTTCGAGGATGGGCCTTTCCCGGCTGCGCAGCTCCAGCACCCGCTGCATTGTTTATAAAGCAGCGGGTGCTTTTTTGGAAATCATCCGGCATGTAGCGTTTGTCGCTTTAAGCAAATCGGAGGGCGATAAAATCATCTGGCAGCCGCGTATGCCGGCGCTGAGTGAAATTTTATCTTTTTCCTGCACTTCGGCTTCAATAAAAACAGGGTATTTCTTCTTTGTGCCAAGGGGGGAGACGCCGCCCCGGATGTACCCGGTTAAAGGCTGCACTTCTTTTAGCGGTACGACTTCTACCTTCTTATTTCCGCTCGCGGAAGCCAATGCTTTAAGGTCAAGCTCGTAGTTTCCGGGAATACAGGCCAGCATGACGCCCGTTTTGTCTCCGCGCGCGACGAGCGTTTTGTACACCTGCTCAATAGGAAAACCGATTTTATGCGCAACAGACCCGGCCGATAAGTCCGTTTCATCTACATTGTATGTTAATAGTTCGTAAGGAATTTTCATTTGATCGAGCAGGCGAGCCGCATTTGTCTTTTGTGCCATGGTTTCCACCCTATCTGTTATCATTGTTTCTTATATTATAGTGTAACACCCCGGGAAAAGAAAAAAGAAAATGGCGATTTATTAGTTTACATAATAAAAAAGAGAATGCAGTAGGAAAGCAAACGTTTTGTCAAAGGAAGTCACAACTGTTAGCCGAATAGATGGTAAAATAGAAGGTAAATGTGCTGTGAAAGTGTTGGGAAATAATCATTATTCACCTTACATGAAATGGGATTTTATGCACGGTAAATGCATATGACATACAAAGAGGGAGATCGCGCGTGTTTAAAACAGGAGACACAAATTACCCGGGTGATCAGCCATATGCTTTGCAGGATGGATGGATTCTGGAGCATTATGGAGTAAATGAGCTTCATTTTGATTCGATTAAAGGCTATCGAAATCGCTTTATGGCCGCAAAACCGAATCACCCGTGGAATGGGCTGGAAACAAAAGAGTTTTTATATAAAATTGGCGCCTGGGGGAAGCTGCGGGATACAGGCAAAGAAGGGTTAACGCTTGCCGGGCTGCTCATGTTCAGTGAGGAAAGGGTCATTACAGAAGTACTGCCCCATTATTTCCTTGAATACAGGGGAGATTTAGCAGGGTTTGCGGAAGAACGGTGGACCGATCGCCTGACGTCGCAGGACGGCACCTGGTCGGGAAACCTCTATGACTTTTATTTTAAAAGCATAAACAAGCTTACGGCAGACCTTGCCATTCCTTTTCAAATCAACGGTTTTAGCCGCCAGGATGAAACGGTTATCCATACGGCTTTACGTGAGGCGCTCGTAAATACGCTTGTTCACACGGATTATTTCGGTGAGCGAGGAATTGTAATCGAACGGGAAAAGGATACGTTCCGGTTTTCAAATCCGGGTATGATGAGGGTTCCTATACGCCAGGCTCTCGAGGGAGGCGTCAGCGATTTGCGCAATCCTAACCTATTTAAGATGTTTGTCTTAATCGGGATGGGAGAGCGAGCGGGCTCCGGCCTGCACAATATCAGTCATACATGGGATGAACGGGAATGGGAAAATCCCGAATTCATTCAGCAAACAGAACCAGCCCGCACTGTTTTTATTTTACGAATGGTGTATGCTGACAGGCAGGAAACGCAGGAGAAAAATGTCGAAATGGGTAGCTCCGTAAATAACGATTGGAAGTCCATGAATAACGAAGATAACTCCATAAATAACGAATGGGAGTCCGTGAATAACGATTTTAAGTCCTATAATAGCGGCGAAAACTCCGTGAATAACGAAGATAACTCCTATAGTAACGAGTCGAACTCCTATAATAATGACGCTAACTCCTACAATAAGCAGGATGGCTCCGTAAATAAGCAGGATGTTTCCTTCAAAACAGAAGACGTGTCGATTTCTGATGAAGAAGAGGAAGCGGAACAAGATGACGCTTCTTTTAGCAGCGGAGATGTGTGGGATGAACTATGGCAGGAAGCGGAACTTGCCAGAAAGAGAAAAAGGCTCAGCCCGGCTGTAATGGAGAATATTATTGTTGTGCTTTGTGAGAAGAAACCGTTAATGCTCAAAGAATTGGCCCAGCTGCTGGAACGTACCCCGGATGGGCTGCGCAATAATTACCTGGCGAAATTGCTGAAGGAAGGGAAATTGAGGCTGCGTTATCCGGCTCAGGTCAACCATCCGAAACAGGCATATATTACAGTAAAATGAATAGATATGCAAAAAGGCGTAAAAACAGGAAACGCTGTTTTTACGCCTTTTCTTATTTATTCATTTGATCCTTCAAGCAGCCGGAGCAGCGATTCATAGCTCTGTGCCCCGAGTACGCCGCGGTTTCCCGCGATAAAACACGGAACAGCTGTAACGCCGATTTGTTGGGCTTCTTCTAGATCCCTTTCCACAGCATCACGATAGCGTCCGGCTTTAAGCGCTTCAAGAAACGCGTCTGAGTTTAACCCGATAGAAGCGGCAATGCTTGTGAGTGTAGAAACATCATTGATGTCTTTTTCCTGCTGGAACTGCGCAGCGAACACAGCATCATGATACGCGTTTGCCTGTCCGTGCTCTTCCGCGAATTTGGCCCCTTCGTGAGCCAGTCTTGAATGCTTGCTTTTATCATTCCATTTCATCACGATATTATGCTGTCTGGATAAAGCTTCTACACCCGCTTTTGCCCGTTCCATGTATTCGGGCGATTTTGGCGGTATTTCGACGCCTTCCGGGCGCAGCTCAAAGGCTTTCCATTCAACTTCGATGTTTTTTTCCTTGACCAACTGGTCAAGCGGGGCTTTCCCGATCATGCAGAAAGGTCAGAGGAAGTCCGAAAACACTGTAATTTTATTATTCATCGTATGTCTCTCCTTATTCGTTTGATTCAAAGGCTCCTTTTTATTTTCCCATGAATGGGCGCCTGTAATCAAATAAAAACAGCGCAAGAGGATTGGCTCCTCTGCGCTGTTTTTTGCCTTACTATATTTATAAAAGAAATGTTCTTTTGAATTCAAACCTGTTTTTATCTACTGCTTCCGGTTTTTGCAACCTAAGACGATGAAAGCCCTGCCTCTCTTCCATTCTTACGGCTCCGATGACCGTTCCAGTTGAATTAGAATACAACAAAAACTGGAAACGAGTGCTAAAATTAGCATCCTTATTGTTCTGTGTGCATGCGTAGGTGTCACACAGGTCTTATGAGCGTATAAGACATAAAAGGGAATGATGTGAAAATGAATCATGAGATGGGCAATGTTTAACGTGAGAAAAAACACTGCGGAATACCATACCTGGACGGCATGATACGATTCATCTTGAAGAAAAAGAGGTTTGTATTCAGTTAGTAAGGAATAATATGTGGAGATATTTAACGGCAAGAATGTATTATACCATGTATTTGATGTAATTGCAAACAAATTTGTGATTGTACCTTTCCTATGCTATATTTCTGTCAGCGAACATTGCAGGGGACGGAGGAGTATGAATGAGAATTAACAAGTTTATAAGTGAAACCGGATTTTGTTCCAGGCGTGAAGTGGACAAGTTAATCGAAGCGAACAGAGTAACGATTAACGGCCTGCCGGCGGAGTTGGGAAGCCAGGTACAGGTGGGGGATGATGTTAGAGTCGACGGAAAGGCGATTGGCGCAAAAAAGGAGCCTGTCTATATCGCACTCAACAAGCCGGTCGGCATTACAAGCACAACAGAACGGCATGTAAAAGGCAATATTGTTGACTTTGTAGGGCATGCGGAGCGTATTTTTCCGATTGGCCGGCTTGATAAAGATTCGGATGGGCTTATTCTTCTTACGAATGACGGGGACATTGTAAACCGCATCCTGCGCGCGGAGCATAACCATGAAAAAGAATACATCGTCACAGTAGACAAGCCGGTGACAGATGAGTTTATAAAAGGGATGGCAAACGGAGTGCGAATACTGGGGAGCATGACAAAAAAATGCAAGGTAACCCGGGTAGCGGACTGTGTTTTCCGCATTATTCTTACGGAAGGGCGCAACCGACAGATTCGCCGGATGTGCATGGCATTTGGGTACCAGGTGCGCCGCCTGCAGCGGATTCGCATTATGAATATCGAACTGGGCGGGCTCAAGCAGGGAGCGTGGCGGGACTTAACGGCACGTGAAAAAAAGGAACTTTTCACGATATTATCCTATCGGCCGAACGGGAAACAGTAAAAAAGGGCGGAAGAGGAATGCAAACGGCATTCCCACCCGCTCTTTTTCTGTGCTGCCTAACATTTGTCTAACGTTTCGAAAGAGATGTACACCAGCCTTCGACACGAAAATTCCACGGTTCTGCCGTTTATCGACAAATTATACTCTCTCTAATGCCTCTTTGAAGCGGGCATATTTTCCTTTTTTGTTTATGGTGTACGTATAGCCAAGTTGCGTAAGCGTCCGCAGTATTGTTTCGACTTCGTCTTCATTTTTTATTCCCTCTATTTCAAGCTCGTACTGTTCATTGCCGTCAGGAAACAGGGTGTGATCCAATTCAAAAACATAATCGTCTATAAGCTTTATAGGATAGCGTTTATTGGAGAGGGAACCTCGGAAGCCAAGCTCCGAGGGGGAGATAAGATTTGTAACCGCCTGCTGCCCCTTCTCCGGAAGAAGCGGAATCATTTCGCCCGCCTGCTGCTTGCACGCCTCAAAAATTTCCTCCGTGACCGGTTGTTCCATCTCGATCGAGGATAAGAAAGTGGAAGTAACATTTTCTTTTATCTTCTGGCATAAAATCCAGTCTGCGTTTTCTTTGCGAATCCGAAGCATAATTCCGCTCTTACCGAGACGAAAGTCTGGCGTATCAAAATAGTAATTCGTTTGTTCAAGGGGAGCCAGAACTTCCGCTGCATTACGCAGCATGCCTTCATAGGTTTCTTGCTCCAGCAAAAGTTTAAGCTCTCGTTCCTTATAATCCATTTTTTCACATCCATTTTTGTCTCATTCGTGTGCGAAGTCAATTTCATCTTTCGATTTGTTATATGTCACGACAAGATTAGATTCACCCAAATACCACAGGTCCTCTTTTTCGATATAAAAAGTAATCCCATCTTCCACAATGGAGAGTCCGGCATCAATCGGCGGCTCTTTCGTAATTCCAAGTGAAAAGCCGCTCTGTACAGTACTGCAGCCTCCCATTCGGACAAAAAAACGGATGGCGTCTCCTTCTCGGGCACCCATTTCTTCACGGAACCATTGAACGGCTTCTTTTTCTACGGTAAGTTTCACTTTCAGCTGCCTCCTCCGGGTGATGTTAAATGCTGTTCTTCTCTTCAGTTTATCATAACCCGAAACATCCCAGCATATGGAGCGTCTATTCCATAGGTTGCAAAAAGCGGACGGGTGATGGTTCCTTTTAAGATGGTAGCAGATAATTTGAATGTGCAGGTTACATGGGATGGAGGATTACGGCAGGTGCGGATTTACACGGCTCCCACCACGATGGATGTTACCGGATTTTATGGGCTCGGGGATCCTAAAAAAGGCACAAGCAGCTGGACTGATTTATTTCAGCAGGACTATCCGAATCCCGCCACAGGAAATACGGACATGGTAAGTAAACTTGCCTTCTGCTGGTATTCCATGGATCGAAGCGGAAATTTCACGGCCAGTAATAAATATGGATGGCAAAAGCCTGATGGAAAGGATACGATTACGCAGCTTTAGGAAAGCTTGTAGATCAGGTTGTTATTATGGCTTATGACTACAACCCGCAAAGCACATCCCCTGAGCAGGATGATAAAGTAATCCAGGCGGTCAGCTGGCGAAGGAAGCAGTGCCGAAGGAAAAGCTGCTTCTCGGAATTAACTTCGCGCATGAAAACCCGAAAACAATCATAAATAAAGTTGGCATTGCCAAGCAAAATGGAATAAGAGGAATTGCACTATGGCGTCTCGGCCTTCTGTCGGATGAGATGTGGACAGCACTCCGAAGCACTTTGAAAGCGGAAAAATAATATAAATCCCCCGCATTTTCTTATAAAAAAAGTCAGCTTAATTTTTCAGTTGGCTTTTTTTGTTTGTACCGTTTCACCTAAAAGGCAATGTGGTAAACAAAAAATAAATATAGAGGAAACACAACGGAAAACACCATGAATTTCGAAAAGGGGTAGAGAATTAAAAATGAAAAACATGCGAGATCAGCAGCGTGATGTTTTGGCCGATAAAGAAGCAACAGAGAAGTTCGTAAACGAAGTTTTACCGAAGATTATCCTTCGCCTACGTAAAGAAGGAAAACTTCCGGTTTCTTATACAGACGAGTCGGCTCAGTGAGCTGGCTTTTGCTTGATAAATTGATTGGTGAACGAATCTTTCGTTAAGGAATCAAAGGAAAACCCCTGTTTTTTTAACCCGGCAATAATCCTTGGAAGAGCCTGCACGGTGGTCGTTTTTACCTGGCTGTCGTGCATAAGAATAATCGCCTTTTTTTTATTCCTGCTGCCGTTCAGTACGGACTGAACAATCGTATCCGTATTCTGCACAATCTTTGAGGCATCTCTGGAGTCAACGTTCCAGTCGAAAAACTGGTAGCCTTCTTTTGTTTTTAAATCCGCCAGCCTGTTCATGAGCTGCCTTCCCCCGTATTTTCGGCTAACATGGTTGTTTGAGCCTCCGGGAAACCGGAGAATCGAAGGCCTTTGTCCAATGGTTTCGTACAGCAGGTTTTCCAGTTGCATAAAATCCTCCTGAAAAGCCTCAACAGAACCGTACAAGGTTCGGTAGTTATGCGAATATGTATGATTTCCGATCGCATGTCCGCCGGCTATAATTTGCCTGTATGCTTCTTTGCCGAAGTCGGTATTATTTCCTACAACAAAAAAGGTTGCTTTGACATGCTCGTTATTTAAAATTTGCAGGATTTTACCCGTGTTTGTTGAAGGGCCATCATCAAATGTAAGATAGGCGACCTTCTTATTAACATCCTTCGTCTTCTCCATTTCTTGCTTCAGGTTTTCCAACCCTTTCTGTGCCCTGTCCAGCTCGTTTTTAAGGCTGGTATTTTCTTTGTTCAGCTCATTATTTCCTTCTTTCATTTTTTCCAGTTGTTGAAGGGTGTCGATGTAGGCGGCAGCCTGTAAAATATAATGAGGAATAAAAAGAAGTAAAAAAACGATGAGTATGATAGCGGCCGGTTTGATGGCAGGGTCCCTCCGTTTCTTCTTTGAGTCCCTAATATATATGTATGGGCTTTTTTTATCATGCATCGGAGAGAAGAATTATTCATATATGGGCAGGAATGGGAGCTAATAACAGAAAACAATGTGGAAATATTTCCCCACCTCTTGTGTTTTTATTCAGACAATTTTATTATGATATAATCATTATAAAAAACGGAATAGTTGTTCCGGAATTTGGAACGGAGGGTATAGCATAGTATGGGAGAGAAAAATAAAACAGTTGTAAAATCAATGGAAGTACTTAAACTATTCCATAGTCATGAGCAGCTAAGCCTCCAGGAAATCGTAGACATATCCGGCATGCCGAAGACTTCGATTCACCGCCTTATCGGTTCACTGGAGGAAATGGGTTTTTTGACGAAGAACGAGAGCGGTAAATATTCGCTTGGCCTGTTGTTTCTGCAATTCGGGCAGCTTGTAGCTGACCGGCTCGATGTTCGGCAGGTCTCTCTTCCAATTATGCGGCGTCTGCGGGATGAGCTCGGGGAAGCGGTAAATCTCATCGTTCGTGAGCAAAACGAAGGGATTTATATTGAAAAAGTAGACACCCGGCAGCCTGTACGTGTGTATACCCAAATCGGGCGGAGGGCCCCACTGTATGCGGGTGCCTGTCCGCGGGTCATTCTTTCATTTCTGCCGGAAGAGGAGCGCCTGGAGTACCTGGATCAAGTCGAATTGAAAACGATTGCATCCGGGACTATTATTGACCAGGAAATATTACACGATGAAATCGATCAATGCAGAAAACGGCACTATACGATAAGCCATTCCGAATTGGAAGATTACACATCAGCTGTTGCAGCTCCGATTTTTAACCATAAAGGTGAAATTACCGCGGGGCTGAGTGTTGCTGGCCCTGAAACCAGATTTCAGGAAGAACAGCTTCCGCGCCTCATCGAAAAAGTAACGGAAGCCGCGCAGGAAATTTCACAGAAGCTCGGCTGGATGAGAGAGACCGGAAAGGAGGAGCAGAATGAATCTTTACCCGCTCGGTGATTCTGCCGTTGTTATTGAACTGGGGAAGGAAATTAATGAACAGATCCATCATAAGGTTCGCGTGCTGTCCGCGTACCTCGACGAGCACCCATTTCCCGGCATGGTAGAATATGTACCTGCTTTTACAACGGTCACGGTTTTTTACGACCCGGTACAATTCGGTTCTTCTCCGTACCGGCATGTGTGCACCGTAATCAAGAACTTCGCCGCCGGTTTGAGCCGGATACCGGAGGAAGAGCCCCGGATCGTTGAAATTCCTGTTTGCTACGGCGGGGAATTCGGACCGGACCTTGAATTTGTAGCCGACCACAATGGGCTTACTCCCGAGGAGGTTATTTCCATCCATTCAAGCGGTGACTACCTTGTGTATATGGTTGGATTTGCCCCGGGTTTTCCGTATCTCGGGGGGATGCCGGGGAAAATTGCGACGCCAAGGCGCTCTTCTCCACGCCTGTCCATCCCGGCGGGCACAGTAGGAATCGGCGGGACGCAGACGGGTGTATACCCGATTGAAACCCCGGGAGGCTGGCAGCTCATCGGACGCACGCCCCTTCCGCTTTTCCGGTCTAACGAGAACCCACCTGCATTGCTGCAAGCGGGTGACAGAATTCGTTTCCGCCCGATTTCCCGGCAAGAATACGCGGAGCAGAAGGAGACGCCTATATGTCTATAAAGATATTGAAACCCGGCTTGCTTACAACGGTTCAGGATAAGGGAAGATTCGGTTTTCAGAAGTACGGAGTCATTGTGAACGGCGCAATGGACTTGTTTGCGCTCCGGGTGGCTAATTTGATCGTTGGGAACGAGGAAGGGGCGGCTGCACTGGAGGTCACACTCATGGGTCCGGAATTGCAATTCCAGGAGAACCAGCTGATTTCCATTTGCGGGGCATGCCTTTCTCCGATGATAGACGGACAGCCGGTTCCTGAATGGAGACCTATATACGTAAGAAAAGGAAGTGTTTTACGGTTTAAAGGCTGCCTGTCCGGCTGCCGGGCCTACGTATCCGTTGCCGGTGGATTCGATGTTCCTGAAGTGATGGGAAGCCGGAGCACGTATGTGCGGGCAGGTTTCGGAGGCTTTGCAGGGCGTGCGCTGCGGGGAGGGGACGAGCTTTCCGCGGGTGCCCCGTCAGAGTGGGCGATTTCCTGCCTGGAACAGCTGGCGGAAGAGGAACAGCCGTGGAAAGCGGCAGGTTGGGGAGTAAGCCTCGATTTTCTTCCCGCCTACCAGTCAGACCCGGTCGTCCGCGTCGTTCGCGGCGCACAGTTCGAAGCTTTCACTGAGGAAAGTAAGGCCTGCTTTTTGGCGGACTCTTTCTTTATTACGCCGCAGTCCGATCGAATGGGATATCGGCTCAGCGGACCGAAGCTGGAGCTGAAAGAGCCACTGGAAGTCATTTCAGAGGCGGTTTCGACGGGAACGATCCAGGTGCCGCCGGAAGGAAATCCGATTATCCTGCTTGCCGACCGGCAGACGACCGGGGGGTACCCGAAAATCGCTCACATTATTTCCGTCGATCTTCCGGTTATCGCCCAGGCAAAGCCGGGAGAGCGGATTACCTTCAGCGAAGTTTCCCTTGATGAAGCACAGGAGCTGTATATTGAGAGGGAAAGAGAACTGAACCAGTTAAGACAGGGTTTGTACCTTCAACAGAGATAGGGGGAAAAGTGATGTACAAAGTCGACTTGAACTGTGACATGGGGGAAAGCTTTGGCGCTTACCGAATCGGAACAGACGAAAGCATTCTTCCTTATATAACTTCCGCGAACATTGCCTGCGGTTTTCATGCGGGTGATCCGGCCGTCATGCGGCAAACGGTCAGGATGGCGATGGAAAAGGGGGTCGGAATCGGTGCCCATCCGGGATTGCCCGACCTGCAGGGATTCGGGCGAAGAAATATGGACATCTCCCCGCAGGAGGCATATGACCTTGTCGTCTACCAAATCGGAGCGCTGTGCGGATTCGTTCAGGCGGAGGGTGGAACGATACAGCACGTAAAGCCGCACGGCGCGCTTTATAATATGGCGGCGCAAAGCGTGAACTATCGGAAGCGATTGCCCGTGCTGTTTACAACGTAAATCCCGAACTCATTTTATTCGGCCTTTCGGGAAGTGAATTGGTGAAAGCGGGTAACGGTATCGGTTTGCGCACCGCCAGCGAGGTGTTCGCTGACAGAACGTATCAGCAGGACGGTTCATTGACGTCCCGCCGCCTGCCAAATGCATTAATTACGGATACGGAACAGGCAGTGGGCCAGGTCGTCCGGATGATAAAGGAAAGCAAAGTAACGACGGTACAAGGAATGGAGATTCCACTTCGGGCAGACACGGTTTGCCTTCATGGGGACGGCGCCCATGCCCTGTCGTTTGCGCAGCGTATTCGCGAGCGCCTTACTGAAGAAGGGATTTTGATTCAGGCAGCAGGAAGCAAAGAATAAGGAAACGATGCACAAAATGTATAATTGTAGAGAGGAGAATACAGCATGATAAAGCTTATCGGAATTCTTGTTGTTGCGCTTGGCTTCGCTTTTCGCTTCAACACGCTGCTCGTTGTCATGGTGTCGGGCATTGTAACCGGCATGGTGGCCGGCATGTCATTTAATCAAGTGATTACGCTTTTCGGCAACTTTTTCATTGAAAACCGTTATATGTCGCTGCCCATTATTCTGACGCTCCCCGTTATTGGAATACTGGAGCGTTACGGGTTGAAGGAACGGGCAGAAATGCTCATCATGAAAGCGAAAAACGCGACGACCGGCAGAGTGCTTCTTACGTACCTGTTCATCCGGGAGGTGTCGGCGGCGATCGGCCTTAATATCGGGGGACATGCCCAGACTGTGCGCCCGCTCGTCGTGCCGATGGCGGAAGGAGCGGCGGTAGCCCGGTATGGAGAGATATCGGAGAAGACAAAAGAGGACATTAAATCGTATTCTGCCGCGGCAGAAAACACGGGCTGGTTTTTCGGTGAGGACATCTTCATTGCTACCGGTGCGATTCTCCTTATGAGCGGATTCTTTAAGTCGATTGGTATGAATGTAGGCATTTGGGATATGGCACTGTGGGGAATTCCAACCGCTCTTACCGCTTTACTCGTAAGCTGGATACGTTTCAACCGTCTCGATAAACGTATTGCGAGGGAAGCGATGGGCAAAGGAAATTTAGTCGAGGAAGAAAAAGCGGAGACGAAAACAAAGGAGGCTAAATAATGCAGCTCATTACGCTGGACATGGTTTATTATTTGCTCGGTATTATTGTTGCCTTCGTTGCGATACGGGTTGCACTTGATAAAAACCATCCCAATCGGCTGGGGTCCTCCGTATTCTGGGGAATTTTTGCCGTCACCTTTTTATTTGGGAAGCAAATTCCACCGCTGTACGTAGGCTATCTTCTACTCATCATGGTCGTACTCGCTTCCATTGGAAAAGTAACAAAATCGAAGGAAGAGGAAACAGATACGGAAGAAAAAGAACAGCATGCGGTCCGTCTGAAAAATAAAATTTTCATTCCTGCACTTTTCATTCCTGTTTTTACTATTATCGGTACCCTTTTGCTGGATAAGATTCATTTTGGTTCCGTCCTTCTTGTTGAGCCTGATCCGAAGAAGGTGGCGTTAATTGCGCTTGGTATAGCTACGATTATCGCCTTTATCTCAGCGATGCGGACTACAGGTGCGAAAATGGCGGTACCGGTAAACGAAGGAAGCCGTTTGCTCCAGGCGGTAGGCTGGGCGGTCATCCTGCCGCAAATGCTGGCGGCGCTGGGCGGGATTTTTGCCAAAGCCGGTGTAGGGAGTGTCGTATCGGGCATTGTCAAGGATATCTTGCCTGCACAATATCCTTTTGTTGCCGTTGCCGCTTACTGTGTCGGCATGATGCTGTTTACGATGGTCATGGGCAATGCATTTGCCGCATTTGCCGTCATTACCGGGGGCATCGGAGTTCCGCTTATTGTCCAGATGCACGGCGGAAATCCGGCGATCATGGCGGCACTCGGGATGTTTGCCGGGTACTGCGGTACTTTGATGACTCCGATGGCGGCGAACTACAACATTGTTCCTGCCATGCTGCTTGATTTGAAGGATAAAAACGCGGTCATTAAAGCGCAAATACCAACGGCGCTGCCCGTGTTCATCATAAACATGCTGCTCATGTATTATCTCGTTTATCACTTCTAAGTCAATAGCTGCATTCCAGTAGAGGAGGACAAGCAGAATGAAGAAAGTGTTGCTCACAGGATTTGAACCGTTTGGCGGGGAGACAACGAATCCTGCACTCGAAGCGGTCAAGCGTTTGGATGGAAGCAGAATAGAAGAATATACCGTAATTGCCCGCGAATTGCCTACTGTGTTTGGCGAATCGATTGAAGTATTAAAGGCGAACATCGAAGAGGTTCAGCCGGACATTATTATTTGTGTCGGGCAGGCAGGCGGACGCCCGGATATCACGATAGAACGCGTCGCAATTAACGTCAATGACGCCCGGATTGCGGACAATAAGGGGCAGCAGCCGGTTGATACACCCGTCATTGAAGGGGGCCCAGCCGCTTACTGGTCAACGCTTCCGATTAAAGCGATGGTAAAAAGGATGAGAGACAGCGGCATCCCCGCTTCCGTTTCTCAAACAGCTGGCACATTTGTGTGCAACCACATTTTTTACGCCCTGATGCATCAGCTCGCATCCTCTTTCGAGAAAAGAAGAGGGGGATTTATTCATATTCCATTCCTGCCGGAGCAGGCGGCACATCATCCGGGAAATCCAAGCATGTCGCTTGAGCAAATCACAAAGGCAATTGAAATTGGAATCGAAACGGCCATTTCCTATGAAACTGATATCGTAGAAATCGGCGGCCAGACACACTAAAGGAGAGAAGGTGCAGAGTGATGCACCTTCTTTTTTATTTACAATTGTTACAAATATCCTTGATTTTTCCACCTTGATAATTTAAAATGATTACAAATAGTAAAACAAGAACGGGAAGTAAAATTGTAATCGAAGGAAAAAGAAAGGGGTGGGAAAGATGACAGGTGTATTAAAGGACAAAAGGCTGCACAAGCTGCTCACGGCTAACGTTCTTTCTTCCATTGGATCCGGTGTAACGATGATTGGGGTTCCCTGGCTGCTTGTAAATAGAGCAGGTGGAGACGAACTGTATGGGTATGCGGCTTTATGCATGACGCTTCTTCTCTTCTTCGTGTCTCCGTATGTCGGTGTTTTCGTTGATATGTTTTCCCGGAAAAAGATTCTGCTTTTCAGCGAACTGTTCGGATTTGCAGTGGCAGCACTGTTTGCGGTATGGGGAGCTCTGGAAGGCGCATATCATACGTGGCAGCTCATTGCCGTATACTTCGGCGGCTCGCTGTATTACACGCTGCATTACACGGCGCAATTTGCTTTTAATCAGGAAATATTTGATAAGGAACAGTACAAATCGTTAAACAGCGTCATGGAAATACAAAATCAGGCCGCTTCCATGGTCGCGGGCGGACTCACGAGCGTGCTCCTTGGCAAGGTAGAGCTGTATACGATTCTTTTTGTCGACGCCGCTACCTATATCGTCGGATTCCTGCTTATTTCCCTCATCCCGTATACGGCTGTCAAAGCTGAAAAAGCGGTGCAGCGTATAACCGTCTGGTCGAACATGAAGGAAGGGTTCACATACCTAAAAGAGAAACCGATGTTTATCGTCTTCTATATGAGCTCGCTTATGCCGTATATCGGGGTTATGGTCGGAAACTACCTGTTTCCGATCTATATCGCCCATACTTTACATGCGAATGGAACGGTAATGGGCCTAACCGACACAATGTATGCGATCGGAGCGATTCTCGGCGGCTATACGATCCCGTTTCTCATGACAAAGCTCGGCGCTTTCCGCACCGTGCTGCTTACCGTAAGCTTTTATACGATAGGCACGCTTATCATTGCGGCAATCCCTGCAGTCGGTCTTTTTCTCGCTTTGAAAATTATGCTTGGCTGGGGAAATTCGGGCTCCAGAGTTGCGCGCAATACAATTATGATGAACGAAGTTCCGAATGAGTTTATAGGCAGGGCCAACAGCTTCTTTAACGCGGCCGGGATGCTGCTAAGGGTAGGGCTGATCGGAATTTTTGCAAAAGTGACTCCGCATACGGGCGTCCCTTTTTCCCTGTTTATCGTAGGTTTTCTGCTTATTGCAGCCTGTATCGGCGTTATAATAAGCCGTTCGCTATTTCACAAAAGCGTTACACCTGCCGTTAAAACTTTGTAAAAACGTTTGGTATAATGATAAAGATAGTTAATAACGGAAAAGGGGAGAACGATGGGACGACTGTTTATTTTTCTCGGCAGCATTAACCTATTTTTATCCGTAGCGCTCGGGGCATTCGGCGCCCACGGCCTGCGCGGAAGAATTACGGAAGGTATGCTTGCTGTATATCAGACAGGTGTGTATTACCATATGGTTCATGGACTCGGCCTTTTGATTATCGGCCTGCTGGCGGAACGGGTGGAGAAGCAGAAGCTCATTTCGTGGGCAGGCTGGCTGCTCCAAATCGGGATTATCCTATTCTCGTTCAGCCTGTATGCGCTCGCTGTCACGGGGATTTCAAAGCTGGGGATTATTACGCCGTTCGGTGGCGTGGCTTTCCTGAGCGGATGGATTTTAGTAGCGATTGCTGCGTTGAAAAGATAGCTTATAAACTAAGAAATGCCGGCCTTCTGTTGTATTCAGAAGGCCGGCATTTTTTTCTTAATGAGGTAAGATTTTTTAAACTGCTTTTAAATAGTTTAAGAAAAGACCGCAAGGTCAAAAACGTTAGAAAAAAGGAAGGGCAATCCACGCAGACCGGCCTTCCTGACCCAGCGGAATCTCCCGGAGAGCAGAAGAAGCCCGCAATTGTCTCCCGCCCCGAGCTACCCAGATGTTTTGCGGGCTCTGCTCGCAGGGAGGTGGAGCGGACAGTCCCCCTCCTTGCGGAAGGGAAAGGCGCGTGGAGTGAACTTTCTTTTTTCTTTTCTTAATCATTTTCATGCAGCTGAATAATGGCATTCAACTGGCCGCCCAGAATTATAATCATGGCGGAAAGGTAGAACCAGATCATAAGAATAATAACGCCCCCAAGGCTCCCGTACGCAAGGGTAAAGCTTGCGAAATGATTAACATAATAAGCAAAACCATACGAAACGACGAGCCAGCCGACGGCAGCGAAAACGGCCCCGATTAAAATTTTCTTCCATTCCAGCGGACGATTTGGCGCAAAATAATACAGCAGGGCAAAAATAATGATTAGAAAGGCAAAGGTCACTACCCAGCGCAGAAATCTCCAGCCAACCAGGACTGTATAAGGAATATTGAAATAGGATGAGGCAAACACCTCAATCGTTTTACCGAAAACAGGCAATAATAAGGTAAGTAAGAAGGCCAGTACCATAGCGAATGTAAATAAAATGGCCATCAATCTTGCCGAAATATAAGAACGCTCCTGCGGCACGTTGTAGGCCTTGTTTAAAGCAGAGATAATCGCATGAATCCCACTGGAAGCAGACCACAGCGTACCCAGCAGGCTGATAAACAAGAGCCAGCCCCTGCGCACGTTTAAATAGCCGTGCACATTCGCCCGCAGTAAATCCATCACTTTATGCGGGGCGATTTTTTCAATAAAAGAGAGCGCATTTTCCGTTGAAATCGGCAGGTATCCGATTAAGGTAAAGGCAAAAATGAAAAAAGGGAAAATCGCAAGCAAAAAGTAATAGGCAAGCTGGGCCGACAACCCGGATACGTCGTCCCGGATGAAACGCATGACGAGTTCCTTCGTACATATATACACTTTTTTTCTTTTTCTGCACTGTTCCATAGGCAGTCCCCATTGCTTCTTGGATTTGTTATTGATATGGTACGTACTATATGTTCCTTATACCGTATTATCATATACAATTAAATTTGGAAATAGTATTTCGATATTGGAGGAATCATCGTGGCAAAAGTTTTTCTCGTGAGAAACCGGAGAAAGCGCATCGAGCAGGGGCATCCCTGGGTGTACCAGAGCGAAGTGGACAAGGTCGAGGGGGAGTATACCCCGGGTGACATGGTTGAGGTTGTAAACCACCAGGGCCACTTTCTCGCCAAAGGATACATCAACCCGGAATCGCAGATGATGGTGCGCATTATGACATTTAAATCGGATGAAGAGGTAGACCAGGCCATGTATACCCGGCGCATTCGCGAAGCCTGGACGTTCCGCCGCCGCTTCCTGCCGGACATTCGCTCCTGCCGGGTCGTGTACGGGGAAGCCGACTTCCTTCCCGGTCTTGTCGTAGAGAAATTCGAAGATGTACTTGTCGTCCAGATTCTTTCGCTCGGTATGGAAGTGAGGAAGGACTGGGTTTTCAACGCGCTGCTGGAAGTGTTCGCGCCCAAAGCGATTTACCTGCGCAACGACGTATATGTAAGGGAACTGGAAGGGCTGGAACAGGAAAAAGGGTTCTGGTACGGCGAATCGGAGACGGAAATCGAAATTGAGGAGAATGGCCTGAAGCTTATCGTTGATATTGAAAACGGCCAGAAGACGGGCTATTTCTTTGATCAGCGGGAAAACCGTTCGGCCATTGCCCCGCTCATGAAAGGATGGGGAGAAAGCCACGGCATCCGCATGCTTCCTGTGGAAGAGAACGGCCAAACTGAAACCAAGCCGGTGGATAAACGAGGAAAAGTCGTAAAAAATCCGTTCTGGGACGGGGCGGAAGTATTGGACTGCTTCACACATACCGGTTCTTTTACACTAAACGCCTGCAAGCACGGGGCGAAAAAAGTAACCACCCTGGACATTTCGGAACACGCGATTGAAACGGCGAGAAGAAGCGTACAGCTAAACGGATTCCTGCACCGCGTTGACTTCGTTGTGGCGAATGCGTTCGATTACTTGCGGGAAGCAGCGAAGGAAGAAAAGCTGTGGGATGTCGTCATCCTCGATCCGCCCGCTTTTGCCAAGTCTCGCGGGGCGGTAAAAGGCGCGCAGCGCGGCTATAAAGATATCAACCTGAACGGCCTGAAGCTAGTGCGTGACGGCGGCTACCTCGTAACGGCAAGCTGCTCGTACCATATGAGCCCTGAGTTGTTTAAGGAAACGATCCAGGAAGCGGCCATTGACGCGAAGAAAATTCTCCGTCTCATTCATTGGAGCGGTGCCGGCGTTGACCATCCGAAAATTGCGACCGTGGACGAAGGCGATTATTTGAAATTCGCCATTTACGAGGTGCGCTCCCGCGTATAAAAAGCAGCGGGAAAAGAAGGATTTGTATCCTCCTGTGTGGAAATTTTTCGGAAAGAAACAAATAAGTGACTTTCTGGGAGGATGGAAGATGAAAATCCAGTTTGAAACAGAACTTTGCAATATATTAAATATCCGATATCCATTGATTCAGGCGGGCATGGCTGGAGGACCGACTACACCGGAGCTTGTAGCCGGGGTTTCCCGGGCTGGCGGACTCGGTTCACTGGGCGCCGCTTATATGCAGCCGGAAGCCATTCGGGAGGCAATCCGGAGCATTCGCCGGGTCACGGACCGGCCGTTTGCGGTGAACCTTTTTGTGGTGGACATGAAAGACGACTTTTCCCGGCTTGCGGAAGTACAGCGCGTTCTTGCACCGATGGGCGAGCGTCTCGGTATTGTACCTGGCGGCAAGGAATTGCATTCGCCGGATCTGTTCGTTGAACAGTTTCAGGTGCTTCTGGAAGAAAAAGTTCCGGTCGTGAGCACCGCATTTGGTACTTTACCGGAGGATGCAGCGAAGGAAGCGCGGTCGGCAGGCATGAAGGTGACGACGATGGTGACGACTGTGGAGGAGGCGCTGCTGGCGGAGGAAAAAGGAGCGGATGTTGTCATTGCCCAGGGAAGCGATGCGGGCGGTCACCGGGGAACGTTTGATGTTGCCGCCCACCCTTCTGGAGCGAATATCGGTACGTTTTCTCTCGTTCCGCAGGTGGCTGACCGGGTAAAGGTTCCGGTTGTTGCTGCGGGCGGTATCATGGACGGGCGCGGACTGATTGCAGCCCTTGTGCTTGGAGCGCAGGGTGTGCAGCTGGGAACGCGCTTTTTGACGGCGGCGGAATCGGGGGCGAACCCTGTTTACCAGCGGGCACTGCTGGGGAGCACGGAAGAGGATACGGTGGTTACAAAAGTTTTCTCGGGCCGTCCGGCGCGGGGGATTCGCAACCGGTTTATTGAGGAGTTTGACGCATCGGGAATTGAACCGCTTCCTTTTCCGAGCCAGAATACGGCGACAGGTGAGGTTCGCCGGGCAGCTGCCGCACACAATGATGCGGAGTATTTGTCGCTGTGGGCAGGGCAGGCGACCCGTTTGCTGACGGAAGGGGAACGGGCGGAGGAGATTGTGGAAGGGGTTATGGAAGAGGCGCGAAAGTTGATTGGAGTGGAGTAAGCGAGATGATTTCTCCTGTTGATGGGGAAGGGTAGCGGTTTTATATAGTTATATGGTTTGAATTTTTGTCGTCGATCGGCGGTGCTGTAAAAATACCGGGGGATCGACGACAGAAGGAAGTGAGGAGGGACGGGGGTTTCGTCCCTTTTGATGTTTTCCGGTATAATGGATGTTGAGTTGTGAAAGTGCTTATTTTGTGGGCGAAAAATGGGTTTTTAGACTACCTATGAGGAATTGAAACACATATGATACAATACGTCTGCCATTTTTGGTAGGCGTTTTTAGACTACCTATGAGGAATTGAAACCCTCTTGAGTGGATGGGAACGATGCGGTTGGTGGTTCAGTTTTTAGACTACCTATGAGGAATTGAAACGAAAATCCTGCACCGTTTTCTCCTGCACTTTCACTTCGTTTGTAGCATACCTATGAGGAATTGAAACTACCTTATCCTACAGGTGCAGTCAAAATAAGGTATACGTTTGTAGCATACCTATGAGGAATTGAAACTCTTTTAAACCTGTGTATTGCATAATCTGGTCTAGCGCGTTTGTAGCATACCTATGAGGAATCGGAACAGTAGCACATCAACTGCAATAAAAAATGACTTATAAGGATGCATTGGAATAAGAACCCAACTTTTTTAACCCTGCAAATTACTTATAAGTTTACCAATTGAATAATCTTATATTTTATGGTATAAAATATAAGATTATAACATTAATATAACTTTATTGGAGGTTATTATGTCCAGTTTTCTAAATGATTATATGAATAAAAACACAGGTCATATTATCAATTCTACCGTATTGAAATTAATTGCTAGTATATCTGAATATAAAGGGAAACAAGGTCTCTACGAACAGCAATCTCCCGAGATACTAAAAAAATTACAAGATATAGCTACAATTCAAAGTACAGAGTCATCTAACCGAATTGAGGGTATTTTCATAAAAAACCAACGCCTTCAAGAGTTAATGAAAGAAACAACCACCCCGGAGAATCGACCGGAAAACGAGGTAGCTGCTTACCGTTCCGTGTTATCTCAAATCCATAGTGCTGCTACGGACATTCCCATCAGACCTAATATTATAAAACAGCTTCATCAAATGCTACATTCCTTCTCACCAGGTGAAGGTGGAGCATGGAAATTTACTGATAATGAGATTACTGAAAAATACCCGGACGGAACAGTAAGAACTCGTTTTAAAACGACTCCGGCCATTTTAACCGAAGATTCAATGAAAGATTTATGCAAGTATTTTTCGTTGGCTATGGAAGAAAAGGACCCTCATGAATTGATTCTTATTGCCGCTTTTGTTCTTGATTTCCTTTGTATACACCCTTTTCGGGATGGAAATGGAAGAATGGCGCGTTTATTAACCCTCCTCTGTTTATATCATGCTGGTTATAATGTCGGTCGCTTCATATCCTTAGAAAAAATAATTGAGGAAACAAAGGAAACGTATTACTCTACTCTTTATCAATCTTCTCAGGGTTGGCACGAAGGAAATCATGATTTATTACCATGGCTCGAATACTTTTTAGGGATTATTTTAAAGGCTTATCGGGAGCTTGAGAGTCGCGTAGGTATTGTTAGCGAATCAAGAGGACAGAAAACGGAAAGAGTAAGAGAAATTGTTTTGGGGTTCCTAACTCCTTTTAGTGTTCGTGAAATAGAAAATCGTTGTCCTGATATAAAAAGGCCGACCATAAATGCGACATTGAAAGCAATGCGTGAGGAGGGCTTAATTGAATTACAGGGATTCGGACGGAGTGCCAAATGGAAGATTATATATAAGGACGAGATTGAAACGAAAGATTTTTAAATGAGCTATTGCATAAAGGTTTTTCTGTCGTCGATCGCCAGTACTGTAAAAATCCTAGGAGATCGACGACAGAAGGAAATGAAGAAGGACGTGTGTTTAATCTTTTTTGTGCTTTTTGGTATAATAGGGGTTGAGTAGTGAAAGTGCTTATTTTATCGGTGGAAAATGGGTTTGTAGACTACCTATGAGGAATTGAAACATGATGATAATTCTTGGTTGCGTGGGCGCTGTGCCACGTTTGTAGACTACCTATGAGGAATTGAAATTAATTGACCTTGTTCACTTCCAGCGTTCCTGTCGGGGTTTGTAGAGTACCTATGAGGAATTGAAATTTGACAATAACCGGGATAAAAACCGAAAATGTTATTCCGTTTGTAGACTACCTATGAGGAATTAAAACCTGAAAATTGAGTATCCCCCAGTAACGCAGTTCTAGTATAGTTACCTCTACATAGTATATTCCTGCCGAAATGCGAGTGGGGATGTTCTGAAAAGAAGGAAATGATAAGGAAACAAAATGGATTCCTGAAAAGTGACCTCGGGCTTTTGCTGCAGCTCGACCAGCTATACAGCGATATAAAAAGGATAGCTCAGGTACTTTGCATGCCTGAATCTATCCTTTTTTATCGTTAAAGAAAGTATATGTTGCTTTAAAGTGTTAAAGGGAATTGCTATCATGGGACCGTGCGGTCCCAAAGTCAAAGAAAAACATCGCGGGCGATGACGGCTCTTTTCTTTCCCCCTGTGGAGCGCGCCTGCCATAGGGCGAAACAGACCGGCAATTGTCTCCAACACCTAAGCTACCCAGATGTTTTGCCGGTCCGCCCGGCGTGAGACTAAGCGGCCGTCCAGCTTCCAGAAGGGGAAAGGACGAGCGGCATGCCCGCGATGTTTTTCTTACCGTTTCCGTCCTAAAAAATTAGCCTTCCAGCAGCAATGTTTCTGGATCCTCCAATAATTCTTTTACTCTGGCTAAAAAGCTAACCGCTTCTTTGCCATCAACAATCCGGTGGTCATACGATAGAGCAATGTACATCATCATTCGGTTCTCCATGCGTTCCTTATCAATAGCAACAGGGCGCAGTTGAATCTTGTGCATTCCCAAAATGCCAACCTGGGGAAGATTTAGGATTGGAGTAGATAACAGCGAGCCGAAAATTCCGCCGTTTGTGATCGTAAATGTACCTCCCTGTAATTCGGATAGGCTTAACTTATTGTCTCTGGCCTTCTTCGCCAGGTTGGCTATTTCCTGTTCCAACTCAGCGAAACTGAGTCGATCAGCCTCTCGGACAACAGGTACAACCAATCCTTCATCAGCAGCAACCGCAATGCCGATATCATAAAATTTCTTAACCAAAAACTCTTCTCCTTTAATTTCTGCATTAAGCAGGGGAAAGGCTTTTAGCGCGCCTATAACCGCTTTTGTAAAAAAGGACATAAAGCCAAGCTTCACGCCATGCTGTTCCACGAATTTTTCCTGGCGGCGTTTGCGAACATCAAGAATGGCCGTCATATCCACTTCATTAAACGTCGTTAGCATAGCTGTATTTTGTTGAACCTGGACCAATCGATTCGCAATCGTCTGACGCCGTCTCGACATGGGTATATGCTCTATCGGCCTGTCTGAACTCGTTGGCTTTACCTCAGGCTTAGGATTGGCAGGAGTGGTGGCTTGCTGCTGATTGCTAGCGCCTGCTGGCCGTGCTGGGGCTGCTTTTTGCGATGCCTCGCTGCTTGCCTTGATATCATCTATAGAAATCCTTCCGAGCGGATCATGGCTCTTTACAGAATCTAAACGAATACTGCGTTCCCTGGCCAGTTTTCGCGCAGCAGGACTGGCTGCGCGAAAACTGAAGGCTTCTTCACCCCCTGTTTCACTGCCTGGTGAATGCAGCGTCTCCCCTTTAGGTGAGACAATGTCCTTGTTTTTAGTTGAAGCTGCCTTCTCCTCGGATAAAGGTGCTTTTTCCTCAGGCGAAGCGGCCTTCCCTTCACTGATTTCCTTAAGAACGGCGACAACTTCACCCACTTGCACCGTCTCTCCCGGACCGCGTAGAATCTTCTCCAGCCTTCCATCTTGTTCGGCCATAATTTCCATATTGACCTTGTCCGTCTCAAGTTCCGCCAGTACTTCTCCCTGGGTAACCGCGTCACCTTCTGATTTCATCCATTGCGTAATGGTAGCTTCAGTGATTGACTCTGCTAATTCCGGTACTTTTACTTCACTCATGGATATGCCCTCCTGCCTTAACGGTAGTAGTTTCCGTAAGAAGCAATGCTTCCTTGAGAATTCGCTGCTGCTCCATTTTATGCACATCCGGCGATCCTTCAGCCGGGCTGGAATGGTCGGGACGGCCGATGTAGCGCACAGGCACTTCGGTTAAAGCTTTTAGCTTCGGTTCCATATACGACCAGGCCCCCATATTCTTTGGCTCTTCCTGTACCCAAACAATCTCTTTCAGCTGTTTGCACTGGTTTATTGTTTTTTGCAGTTCTTTTTCCGGAAATGGGAAGAGCTGTTCGACACGGACGAGATAAATTCTTTTGTCGTTGAGCTGTTGTGACTCCCACTCCGCCTCCAAATCAATCGCTACTTTTCCGGAGCAAAGGATCATCCGTCCGGCAGATTCCGCGTTTCCTTCAAGACCGGGCTGCTCTAGCAGCGGTTTGAAGGAGCCTTCACTTAATTCGGTCAGCTTCGAAAAGGCGCGGGGGTTGCGGAGCAGGCTCTTAGGCGTCATAAGAATTAACGGACGGGCGTTTTCTTTGCCCAGTCTCGACGCCTGCCACCTTAACAGATGAAAATATTGGGCGGCACTTGTTAGATTGGCCACCGTCCAGTTCCGTTCAGCTGAAGATTGAAGGAAACGCTCCAGGCGGGCACTTGAATGATCCGGTCCCTGTCCTTCATAACCATGCGGCAAAAGAAGAACAAGATTAGAGGTTTGTTTCCATTTTGCTTTTCCAGAGGCCAGAAAGGTATCGATAATTACCTGCGCCGCATCGGCAAAATCGCCAAACTGGGCTTCCCACAATACGAGCGTATCCTTAGCCAGCACATCATACCCGTATTCGAAACCTAGGACTCCGGCTTCCGATAGTGGACTGTTATAAATCGCAAAAGAAGCTCGCGCTTGTGGAATATGCTGCAGTGGAATGAACTGTTTCCCGGTTTGGTTGTCATGCAGAACGGCATGGCGCTGGGCAAATGTTCCTCGCTCGGTATCCTGGCCGGTGATACGGATGGGTGTACCATCCATTAGAATCGTAGCGAAAGCAAGTGTTTCCGCTAGTGACCAATCAATGCCCTTCTGAAGCGCCTCTTCTCTGCGTTTCAGTATTTTTTCTAATTTAGGATATACAGAAAGTTCCTTCGGCCACTGCAGCAGTTCTTTATTTAATTCAGTAAGGGTATCAGCCGAAACGCGTGTATCCACATCAAGTTCATTGTCTATTTGCTTTATTTCCGGTGTGATTGTCTGCTCCTGTCCATTGCTTTTTGTTTTATCATAGGCCTGCTGTAATCTTTCCCGGGCCGCTTGTTTTATTTCTTCTACCACTTGATCTTCGATAATCCCATTCTTTTTCAGAATATCTGCGTACAGCACAGGGACTCTTGAGTGTTTCATCACTTTGTCATAAAAAAGCGGCTGGGTGGCGGCCGGATCATCCATTTCATTATGTCCGTACCGTCGATACCCGATTAAATCGATTAAAAAGTCTTTTTTAAAATTTTTTCGGTATTCATACGCGAGACGGATGGCCTGAAGACAAGCCATTGGGTCATCGGCATTGACATGCACGATCGGAATTTCAAATCCTTTCGCCAGATCGCTCGCATATCTTGTTGACCTCGAATCCTGGCTTTCCGTTGTAAACCCAATCTGGTTGTTGGCGATAATATGGATGGTGCCGCCGGTCTGGTATCCTCTTAACCGGCTTAAGTTAAGCGTCTCTGCAACAATTCCTTCGCCGGGAAAAGCGGCGTCGCCATGGACGGCAATCATTAAGGCTTTTGTGACATCCTGCTTCGGATACCCGGCCACTTGCCGGTCTTCCTGGGCTGCCCGTGTATAGCCTTGTACGACAGGGTTGACGAATTCCAGGTGGCTTGGATTATTGGCCAAGGTCAAACGTACGCGTGCTGATTGATCCGCTTCCATTTCCCGGTCAGCGCCCAGATGGTATTTCACATCTCCCGTCCAGCCATAGTTCATTCCTATCGAGCCTTCCGATGGGACGAGTTCTTTATTAGGTGAATGGTGAAATTCCGAGAAAATTTTTTCGTATGGCTTGCCTAAAATGTGGGCAAGTACACTTAAACGTCCCCGGTGGGCCATGCCGATGAGCACATGGCGGACGCCCCCAAGGGCACTCTGGCGAACGAGTTCATCAATCATAGGGACAAGCGTTTCGAGACCTTCAATAGAAAACCTTTTTTGTCCCGCAAATCTGTGGTGAAGGAATTGCTCGAATTCTTCAACCTGCGTCAGCGTCCGCAGCAGACGGATTTGTTCTTCATTTCCAAGTGTCCGTTCAATTGTTTCAGACTCTACCATATGGGTTAGCCAGTCCCGCTCCTCAAGATTATTAATATGCATAAATTGATAAGCGACCGAATTTATGTAAATTTTCCGCAGATGATTGATGACATCCAAGGCTGTTCGAAGCTGTACGGGTGCCTTTGGCCAGACCACCTGGGCCGGCATAGCCTGTAAATCCGCTTCACTAAGACCATAATTTGAAGGATTAAGCGGATGTAAATCTCTTTGTTCTTCATTGGTGAATGAATTCGTTTGTGCGTATAAATGTCCATTAATGCGAATGCTTAGAGCCAGTGTAGCCGCTGAGATTGCTTTTTGCATAATGCCGGCAGCATCTGTAGTATGCTGTTCTTTTTGTGTATGAAACCCTTCTTTTTGATATAAGGGTGGGGCTCCCCACTGGTCAAATAGTTTTTTCATTTCTTGATCAATGGATTTTGGATCTTCTAGATAGTGTTCATATAACTCATGTACGTAACCCAGGTTTGGGCCGTCGAAATCCTGCCACGGCGTATTGCTTCCTACTTGATTGCGAGCCACGTTGCGACACCTCCATCGTTTGTAAAGCTAAAAAGAAAACAATTCTATATGTTCTTTTTCCTCAAGTACCTTTCATAAAAACATGTTTTACATAATCAATACTTCCATCTTTCTTCAAAAAATATGTGTAGCTTATGAAAATGGGTTCTTTAGCTTAGTTTCTTACTATATGCGGCCTCTTATATAGCCGTTACGAATAGTTTTGTATATCCATATACTGAAAACAACTTAAAAAAGAAAGGACTGAACTGAATTGAGATGGTTAAAAAATCTATTACCAGGGAAAAGACAGAGCTCTCAAAGAGGAATAGCGACATGGACTGAGGGAGGGAAAGTGACAAAATGCGGCATCCCCTGGACGTATAATAACGGGATGACAGCAGCGGTTGGCGAGTCAAGT
The DNA here is from genome assembly GCF_001015055.1 of Aneurinibacillus tyrosinisolvens. Taxonomy (GTDB): domain Bacteria; phylum Bacillota; class Bacilli; order Aneurinibacillales; family Aneurinibacillaceae; genus Aneurinibacillus_A; species Aneurinibacillus_A tyrosinisolvens. The sequence continues at coordinate 58,342 of NZ_BBWZ01000002.1, forward strand.
CCTTATAAATGCAATCAAGTATTAAAGGTTAAGAATATATCGATTCCTCAACCTAAAGAAGTCTTCGTTGTGGTAGTTGATGAAGTAAAAGGGTTCCCTCCTAATAAACTAAATCTGCACCGAGATGCTTTTGAGGCGTTGGGCTCGCCGGCAAGTGTAGGCATAATTGAAATTGAGATAACACCGGTGTCTTCTTAAAGCTGAAATGATTTTTACTCGCGCCTATCAATGTAAAGATTAGGGTAAACGAAAAAAGCAAAAGGACAGAAAAAAAGAGCCACAAAGGAAAAAAATAAATCCTTTGCAGCTCCTCTCCTACGCCTCTTCTGCCTCACGCTCCACCCGAACCGGGCTCTTTCCCGGCAGCGACACAACCAGCACAGCAAAAAGAATCAGTCCGCCCCCGGCAAAGAAAGATGCGCCCAAATGCTCACCGAGCAACAGCCAGCCAAGCAGAGCACCCACCACAGGCTGCAGGAAAAACAGCATCGACCCGACGCCCGCCTCAACAAGCTGCAGTCCTTTATTCCACAAATAAAAAGCGCCGGCCGTAGAAACAACGCCAATATAAAGCACCGCCAGCCACACAGATACCTTATCAAGCCCGGTCACCGGAAGAAAACACCACTCAATAACCATGGCTGGTGTCGTAAACACGCAGGCCCAGAATACCGCATACGTCGTAACGACGAGCGGGGAATACGATGCGGAAGCTTTCTTCGCCAGCACCGAGAGCAACGCCCACGTTATGGCAGCTCCAATTAAAACAAGATTGCCAATCAGCGTTTTACCGACCGTCAAATCCGTACTTTCCCAGCCGAGCACGACCACAACGCCGCACATTGCGAGAATGACAGACATCAGTTTACGCGCCGTAAGCGACTCACCAAGCATAAAGTAAGCAAAAATAACGATAAAAACCGGGCTTGCCGAAGTAAGGATGGCCCCCATATGGGCAGTGGAGAGCCAGGTGCCGATAAATTGAAGGCCGACAGATAGGAAGTAGCCGACAAAACCAATCGACATAAACAGTCGGCGATCCTGGGAAAAAGGCTGAAGAAGCCCTTGTTTTTTAACAAGGAACCAGAGGACGACAAACCCTATGATATATCGCATCCACAGCAGGGTAAAAGGCGGAAGGTAATCCAGTGCCGCCTTACTGACGACGTACATGCCTCCCCATATGCTTGCGGCCGCACCAAGCGCCAGAAATCCAGCCATTGTTTGTTTTTGTTTATCCATTCGTTATACCTCCGTTCGCATTTTGGTTCATGCTGTAACGGGGGTATTTGCTCTCCCCGTTACTTTTTAGAAGCGAACGGTGGGAACATCGCATTCCATACGCACTGGTTTCATATGTACCTCCGTGTTTGTTTTTGTTGAAATAGTAAGACTATTATAGTCGTTTTTCCAGTTTCCAACAAGAAGTCTATTTTTGTGCCGTCTTTCAACAGCAGGGCCCTATGAATTGTGAGAATTGTCGCACGATTTTTGATCCATTTTTTATTTTTCTGCTTTATACTAAAAATAATAAAACCGGACAGGGAGGAATCAAGATGAATACAATCGTTGAAAACCAGGTGTTTACGTATTATAAAGAGGGTGTGCTGGAGTATATTTACCTCGGTGGAAACAAAGAAATTAACAGCCAATTCCCACATGAGGCTGCTGAAAACAACTACAATGAATATCAACGCTATAGCACTTCAGGGACCGCTCAATGGACAGAAGAGAGCGGCTATATGAATAACGGTGCCGGGCAGATGGCTTATATGGCAGGAAGCGCATACGAAACAGTGGAGGCCTTCTATTGGGATACAGCGTAAAGCGAGGAGGCGTGCCGCAATTCCCTTGCCGTCCACTGCGCTTTGGCCAGCCCCGTTCTTCCCCATCTTCAGGCGACGCCTTCTTCCGTTCCTCAATCTCATAATTACATAGGTTTATTTTTTTTGCCGATAGAGAACTTCTATGGGTCTTTTTTCGTTTAAAAGAGTAGATTATAGAAATTTTGGATGATTTCCAATAAAATAGGAAGAGTTAAAATGGATTAGATTACATAACGTGGAACACGAAGGATTACATATGCAAAGAAAATGGCTGGCAGGCTGCCTTACTGCCGCACTGCTTTACGTTACTCCCGTCCAGGCGGATAACAGCGTCCCTTCTTTTACGGATATTGAACACTCATACGCCAAAGAGGCGATTCTGTCCCTTGCCGGGCAGGGAATTGTGAACGGCGTAGGCTCGGGAAAATTCGCCCCTGAAAAAAACATGGCCCGGAAACATTTCGCCGTCGTTATCGCAAAGTCACTCGGTGCGCAGCCCTTCTTTCCGGAAAAGCCTACATTTGTTGATATGAGCCCGCAGGATCCTGAGTACGGATATGTGGAAGCCCTTGTCAAAATTGGCGCCCTTCAGCTGGCGAAGGATGGGAATTTCCGGGGAAATGAACCCGTTCGGGAGCAGGACGCAGCAGCGGTCCTTTATCTTGCCACAGGGCTGGATACAATGAAACCTTCGACAAAGGCGATGACGAGAGCTCAGGTTGCGGTTCTGGCGAATACGCTTGTTCAATCAAGAACAAGGCAGGCGCTTATGGCGGTTCGCGATATTTCCCCTCAATCCATCGAGGTGAAAGCCGGAGAGAAAAGAAAAATCGACGTGCGCCCCCAGCAGGAAGCCTTTCCGTTTACACCTGTATTCGGCTTCAGCAACCCGGCTGTCGGATCCGTTTCGGCTGACGGCGTGTTTACGGCACAGGCGGCGGGAACAGGCATTGTCACCGTAAATGTCGGCTACAACAGCTACACTGTCGAGGTCCGGGTTATTGCGAAGTAAAGAAACAGAAGGGGAGCAGGAGAAAATGAAAATGAAGTACCGTAAAATGTTCATATTGTTTGTTTCAGCCCTGTTGCTGCTGACGGCGCAAGCGGGTCCTGCCCGGGCGGCGGAGCCGGCATGGCACGAACTGGCGGGGGCCGCCACCTATACAATAAAAGCAGACCGCCCGGATTCGGGTTTCAGCTGAAAGAATATAAAAACTACCCGGGCCCAATTGAAGGGCTCAGCTCCAAGGGAAAGGCGTGGACAGGCTTTTTCCGCCAGGAAGGGCGGGAGATCATTGTAGATTTAGGTGAAACGCGTCCCATTAAAGAAGTATCCCTCGTGTTTCAGCAGAATGCTAAAGCAGGCGTACAGATGCCGAAATATCTTTCTCTTTCGATTTCAAATGACCAGAAAAAGTGGAGCTACCTCGGCAAGGCGTTTCATGCAATCACACCGTCCGACGAAACAGTGCAGGAACAAAAGCTCGGCCTGACGTTCGCGCCCGTCGTGACAAGGTATGTCAAACTCAATTTCCCGGTGGCTGTCTGGGTGTTTGCGAAAAACCTGTCCATTATCGGTGGAAATCCGGGGGAATTCCCCGCGCAGCCGGCGACATTTGCCCACGGAAATGAAAACGGAAGTTCATCTTATGAGTATTTAAAGGTACCGGATATGAACGATGTTCTCCTCATCTATTCCGGTGGAAACGGGGAGCAAGGGACGTGGAAGAAGGAAGATTTTCTTCCGCTCATCTCCTATCAGGATGGACAGGGCCAGCTGAAGGGTAAGATGTTTGATACGATGCTTTTCCTTCCTTATGGAGAAGTAGGCAGCACAAAGCAGGGGTGGCAGAAATATCTTAATGACTTGTTCGCGCCCGGGAAGCAGCTTGCCGCTTTGAACGAAGCGGTGGCACAGAAGAATCAGAACCCTGCGCTTGTGGGCAAGGAAAAAGTCATTCTTACGCTCCCGTATCCTGATCCGGCACAGCGTGCATTTGGCACGACGACGGAGGACACGATTTCTTTCTCCGCCCTCGATGGGGGAAGGGAAGCCGCGTTCAACAACCGCCTGGCCGCCCTTACATCGTATTATGGGCAGCTCATGGACAAATGGAAAGGTGCACAGTTCAAGAATTTAGACCTGGCGGGTATTTACTGGTACAGGGAACTTGTGGAGGAAAAAGTGCCGGATGAGAAAAAACTCATCCAGCATGCGGCCGCCATGGTTCATAAAGACGGCGGAAAGTTTGTCTGGATTCCGTACTTTGGAACCGAAGGCTATAAAAACTGGCAGGAATACGGTTTTGATTATGTTTTTGTCCAGCCGAGCTACTATGCGAATGAAGAACAGCCTGTGGAGCGGATGGACAGCGTCGCACAGCTCGCCAGACAGCAGCGGGTCGGCGTCGAGCTTGAATTCGATGATAAAATGCTGTATAACCGCTACTACTATGACCTGTTTTACAAAGAGCTGAACAAAGCCCATGAGCTTGGCTTTGACGGGCCTGCAACAAACGCCTACTATATGGGCGGCAAGTCGCTTTTGAACGCATTCCGCAGCGACATCCCGCAGGCGCGGAAGATTTATGATGACATGTACCGCTGGATAAACGGCATGTATGAGCCGGACACGGGGAAATAGATAACACCGAGAAAAGCAGCCGGCTTTGCCTGGCTGCTTTTCGATTCTACCGAGGTGGCCGTATTTGTTATAATAGAGAAAAAACATTTGGAGCTGTCTATGAACCCAATTTTAGACGTACAGGATATGACCGGTGGATATCAGAAGAATAGGCCAATTATTCACGACATTACATTCAGTGTCCGCCCTCGCGAAATGGTTGGCCTCATCGGGCTGAACGGAGCAGGGAAAAGTACAACAATCAAGCATATTCTGGGACTGCTGCAGCCTGTCCGGGGTACGGTCTCTATCAACGGCAATACACTGGAGAAGGCGCCTGAAGCGTACCGTGCTTCGTATACGTATGTACCGGAAACCCCGCTTGCCTACGATGATTTAACGCTCTGGGAGCACCTGGAGATGACGGCGATGGCGTATGGGCTGGGCCGGGAGACGTTTGAGGAGCGGGTACATCCGCTGCTTGATGAATTTAACATGAAAGACAAAGTGAAAATGTTCCCGCACCACATGTCGAAAGGGATGCGGCAGAAAATGATGATCATGAACGCTTTCCTTGTGCGCCCGTCCCTTTATATGATTGATGAACCTTTTGTCGGGCTTGACCCGATTGGAATCCGCTCTCTCCTGGAACTGATGGTCAAGATGAAAGAGACAGGGGCCGGCATTCTAATGAGTTCCCATATTTTATCGACGGTCGAGCGGTATTGCGATCGGTTCGTTATCCTGCACAACGGCCGCATTCGCGCGGCGGGAACGCTCGATGAAATTCGCGCGCAGGCGGGCATGCCCGGCGTACCGCTTGATGATGTATTTTATGAACTAACAAGGGACGACAGCCGATGATGAACATCGAACAGCTTTGGAAGAAGAGGGCGGCCCATTTTTGGGTCGAATGCCTTCGTTACTCCCGCTATATAGGGAACAGTGGAACGGTTACCTTCCTTGTCTTTGCCTTCATTGTCGGGGCATATTACTACGGCCAGATGCTGCACAGGCTGCCCACAAGCTACCCTGTGGAATGGGGAATCGCTGTCCTTTTCTCGCTCCTTCTAACGGTGAGCCCTGTGCGCACGTTCCTCAGGGAAGCTGACCTTGTCTTTCTCCTGCCGGTGGAATGGAGAATGCACCGGTATTTCAGGTCTTCGATTGCTTACAGCTTTCTTTTGCAGGGGCTCTATATTTTCATTGTATTGCTTGCCGTGTGGCCCCTCTATATGCACCGGATGGGCGGCAAGGCGGAGGGTTTCCTTTATGTCCTTCTTTTTCTGCTGGTGGTGAAGCTGGCCAATGTCATCGGCAGCTGGCAGGAGCAGCGGCTGCGCGAACGTTCTGCCCGCTCTATCCATGCGTTCATTCGCTGGATCGCCAATCTCGCTGTTGCCCTTGTCTTCTTCTCGCAAGGCTTTCAGCCGTGGCTTCTCGCCGCTTTGCTTGCCTTTCTCGTCGCCGCGTTTTTCTACTACCGAATGCTGGCGCGAAATTATTTGAACTGGGAGCACCTTGTCCAGAAGGAAAAGGAGGCGCTCGCCCGCTTCTACTCTTTTGTGAACCAGTTTGTTGATGTGCCCCATATGCAGAACCGGGTCCGGCGCCGCGCGCTGTTTGCGAACCTGGTGAACCGGCTGGCGTTTACCAGGGAGAATGCATACCGGTATCTTTATGAGAAAACGTTCGTGCGCTCCGATTTGTTCGGGATGTTTCTGCGCTTGAGCGTGGTTGGCCTGCTTATCATCTGGTCCATTCCGGGCGATACAGGGAAAACGGTTGCTTATGCGATTATCCTTTACTTGACGGGCATTCAGCTTTCTGCGCTGAGACAGCACCACCGTTATATATTCTGGAATCATATTTACCCGGTCCCTGCCGGGTGGCGTGAGGATGCGATCGTCCGCCTTATTTTCCTGCTTATGCTTATCCAGGCTGTCATTCTCTATCTGGCTGTTCTGCTTTCGCTTTCACCGGGATGGGCAATGGCCGCCGTCCCTGTTCTCGGAGTCGCGATCGCTTACATATACAGCCACAAAGTGCTCAAGAGAAGGATGCTGCACACATCCAATACACATTAATATGGAAAAGTATGACTTTAAAGTTTTTGGGCCCCTCTTTTTTCAGGGGTCTTTTAGTTAATGCAAAAGCGGCCAGTGACAACTACGTTACTGGCCGCTTTTCTCGTTATTTTATTGTAACGCGGTATTCCCGCATCCAGCTGTCGATTTGAGCCAGGTAGGCAAAAAATTGCGGCACATTCATCAACTGGCCGAACCACGGCATATGGACGGCAGACAAATCGGAGGCGGCGAACTCCCGTATCGCCTTCACGTCAACAAAAGGAAGGAGCGGAGAATTCGAATCATCCAGAATGCTGAGAACCCGATTGCGAACCGCGTCTAAATAAGACGGGTTGTGGGTTTTTGGATATGGGCTTTTCCGCCTTGCCAGCACATCGTCGGGAAGCACGCCCTTAAGTGCCTGCCGGAGAATCCCTTTTTCCCGCTGGCCTGACGTTTTCATAGACCAGGGGACATTCCACATGTATTCTACAAGCCGATGGTCGCAAAACGGTACCCGGACTTCAAGGCCTACCGCCATGCTCATGCGATCCTTCCGATCAAGCAGTGTAGGCATCCAGCGGGTAAGGTTCAGGTAGAAGATTTCCCGGATTCTCGCATCTGCCGGCTCTTCACCGGGCAACCGGGGCACTTCATCGAGTGCCTGCTGGTATCGCTCTGTCACATAGCGCTCGGGCTCCACCTGTGCCAGCAGCTCGCCTGAGAAAAACTTCGTCTTTTCCTTCAGATTTCTGGCCCATGGGAACGTTGTTGCTGACAGAGCTTCTTGCCTGTGGAACCATGGGTATCCCCCAAATACCTCATCCGCACATTCGCCGGACAGAGCCACTGTCGCCTGTTTCTTTATCTCCCCGCAGAACAGAAAGAGCGAACCATCGATGTCCGTCATGCCCGGCAGATCGCGTGCGTGCAGCGCAGTTTGCAATGAATCGATAAGATGGGGGGTATCGAAGTAAATATCATGATGGGTCGTTCCGAGAAAAGAAGAGACCTGTTTTACCCACGGGGCATCTGCGTTCGGCTGAAATTCATTCACGCGGAAGTGCCGGTCGTTATCCACATAATCTACGGAAAATGTATGGAGCGGTTCGCCCCCTTTTTCCCGGTAAGCCTGCGCGGCAAACGCGGAAATCGCACTTGAATCAAGCCCGCCTGACAGCAGGGTGCAGACGGGGACATCGGCTACCAGCTGCCTGATTACACTGTCCTCGAATAAATCGCGGATGTTCGAAATGGTTGTTTCCAGATCATCCGCATGCGGTTTGCTTTCCAGTGTCCAATACTGTCTCGTTTGGAAACCGTGTCTGTTCAGCAACAGGTACGTACCGGGCAGCAGTTCATGGATGTTGTGAAAAACACCGACGCCCGGCGTCCGCGCCGGTCCCAGGGCGAAAATTTCCGCCAGCCCCTCTGTACGCAGTTCCGGTTTTACAAGAGGGTGAGCGAGCAGCGCCTTTATCTCGGATCCGAACAAAAAGCTGCTCCCCGAACGTGTATAAAACAGCGGTTTTACACCGAGTCGGTCTCTGGCAAGGAAAAATGTCTGTTTCTTTTCCGCCCAGATCGCGAAGGCATAAATCCCGTTTAATTTTTCAAGGCAGGCTTCCCCCCACTCAATATAAGAAGCAAGCAGTACTTCGGTATCCGATGTGCCTCTAAAGCTATGGCCCCGCCCCTGCAGTTCACGCCGCAATTCTTCCGTATTATACAATTCGCCGTTATACACCATGACATACGTATCCCCGGCGTGCTTGCGCAGCATCGGCTGGGTTCCGCATTCCGGGTCAACCACAATCAAGCGCCGGTGGGCAAATGCCGCATGGGGCGATGCCCAGATCCCTTCGCTGTCGGGTCCCCGGGAAATTAATGTATCAGCCATGCTTTTCACTATTGGGTGCTGCCCGGTTAAATCACCATGCAAATCGATCCACCCTGCAATTCCACACATTTCTTATCCCTCCACTCTGATCGTAACCATATATACAGTATGCAGGGAGGGAAGAGATGGGCACTTGACCAGCAAAGAATATTGCGGTGAGTAAGACGGCAGGCCTGAGTGAACAATAATGGATATCCTATTGCTATTTTTCACTGAGGAGTGATATGATGTCGAAAAAAAATGAGGAACATAGGGGCCAGGAGCTTAAAAAGGTAGCTCTCGATGAGACAATGCCCCATCAATACCGTTCCCCGGATATGAAAGAGTCGAAATCGGGTACGGAGGCGCCGTTCGTTAACGAATTTGGGGTCATTATTGGGGACAGTTTCTATGATTCGCCGCAATCCCCTCTAAACAACTGGAGCAAAGATGTCGATCCCGCCATTATGGCCGGGGATCAATGGGTTCACCCGACGAATGACATCGGCTGGAATACAGAAGAAAACCAGGATTTGATGGAAGGAAGAGTTCTACCCAAGGGCAGTCCCTTTATGCATCCGACAAAGGATGTCAGCTACCGCAGGGATTAGACTCTTCAAACGGAAGGCACGCTTTTGTGCCTTCTTTTTTCGTAATATGGTATGATATTGTTTGGATCAACGATAGGATTTTCCGGAAGTACCCAGGAAAGGAAACGTAGCATATGGCCAACGAATTTCGTGTTTGTGATGAGTGTAAAATGATCAATGTAAAAAGCCTTGTTCCGCGCCTGAAGGAAATTGACCCGCAGGCGGACATTGAGCTCGGCTGCCAGTCTTATTGCGGCATTGGGTTCAAGAAGCATTTTGCCGTAATAAACGGCCGGTATATTACGGCTCTTACAGAGGAACAGCTTATCGATAAAGCAAGGAAGTTTCTGAAGAAATAACAGGACCGTACAGGAAGCACTCCCGTACGGCCTTCTTTTTTCCTACTCAAATTCCCTTCTAAGGGAGCGAATGCTGCTGCGGGAACCCGTAACGATGAGCCGATCGCCAGTCTGCAGCTCCGTATCCCCATGCGGGATAATAATTCCCTCGTTCCGGTAAATTCGCAAAATCAGCACATTCCTCAGAAAGGGCAAATCGCGAAGCAGAAGCCCGTTATACCGGCGGTTGCCCATAACGAGGGAGTACAGGGCATGCTCTGCTGTTGAAATAAATTCAATGGTACCGGGAGATTCAATCAGGGTTTTCAGCAATGTACTGGCCGAAAATAAGGTAGAAAACGGAATGCAGCGGTTGTTTTTTATTTCCTGGTGCCTCTCCAGCTTCTCGGTTCGCACAATCGTTTTGCTGCCTGTACAATCGTGTGCGCGTTTCCCGTGCGCTATGTTCCAATCGTCATCTTCTGACGCAAAAACGAGAATATCATGCTCCAGTGCGCTTTCGTCTTCCACCTCTTTTTCTTCCGCATAAACAGTAACGGGGAACCCCGCCTTCTCCAGCTGCAGAGCGACCGGCATCGTAATCGGATTCGCCCCAAATATACCTACGGAGGTAACGGCTTCATCTTTCCTTACCGGTACGAGTTTGTTGAAGAAGACAGGGGAAATGAAGCAGGAAAGAATGGCCACCAGAATCAGCCCGTCATGCAGCGACTGGTCGATCATCTTCTTCTCCAGTGCCAGAGCAGCTGCCGCGATAACAAGGCTAAGCGTGGAGGTGAGCAGCATTCCCGACCCAATGGTTTCCCTCCAGCTGAACCACCTGCGCAGAATGAGCAAAGGGATCACTTTAGATACATATAGCGCCAGCAAAAGCAGCGGGATAAAGAAATAGATGTTCGGATTTTTCAGCAGCATCCATAGATCGAGCTTGACGCCCACCATCACGAAGAAGATCGGAATAAGAAAGCCGTACCCGAAGGCGTCCAGCTGGTGAACAAACGCTTTCCGAGGTGCCAGTATCGAGACGATGACACCGGCCAGAAAAGCGCCGATAATGTTTTCAGCCCCCATGTTTTCCGAGAGGGCGACGAAGAAAATAATTAACAGAAAAACGCCGCGGGTCCCGAGCTGCACCGTTCCGGCCGACAGTTGCTCCATGAAAGGAGCCCTGCGGAACGCTTTAATTACCCGGTATAAAGCAAACGTAACGGCAAAAAGAGAGAGCAAAAGCAGCGGTTTTGTGGAATCGTGGGACTGCAGGGACACAAACACGGCAAGCAAAATCATCGTCACGAAATCCGAAATAACCGCAATGAGCAGGATCGTTTGCCCGAGCGGGGTTTCTGTAATTCCGCGCTCTTTCAGTACCGGCACAACGACACCGAGGGATATGGTTGAAATAATAAGCGTCATGAAAAACGTCTGGGTAATGGCCCCGGTTGTTTTCAATCCGAGTGAAACAAAGAAAGAGGCAGCAAAAATAAGGATAAAAGCAAGAGACGCCACGACAAAGGGGTTGACCTTTGTCTTCTTTTTCAGACTGAAGGCGTCAAAGTCGATTTCAAGCCCGCTCAGAAACATGAGGAAAATGAGCCCAAAAAGGGAGAGGATAGAAAGCCAGCTATCTTCATGGACCATGTTGAAGCCGCTCTTTCCGATGATCATCCCGGCGATGATTTCCGCCACAACAAAGGGGACCATATTCCACCGCAATCGGTGAAGCAGGATTGGAACGAGAAAAGCGACAGAAATAACAATAAGCAACGAAATAGGGGAATGTGCAGCCTGATTCATCCGGTTGCTCCTTCCGGTATATGTATGTAACAAAGACCAACATGTTCTAAGGTCACATGTTGGTCTTCTCATCCTGTCATTGGATTGTATGTGGTCATCGTCACCTTCCTATATAAAAGAGACGTCTATTGCTCAAGGGCAATAGGTTCATTCGGCTCAATAATCGCCGCAACAAGCAGGTGCATCGCCTGATGAATACGTTCTTGTTCATCGCTCACCGTATTTAAATCTCCGATAATGCCGTCCAGGTTTTTGTTCATCGTTTTTTCCTCCTCTTCATTCTGTAGTTGCTGTTGGTTATGTATTTCCCCCGAACCAGGAGGGGCTAAACTTCCTTATTTTCCCACTTGGTTGCTATACAGGGGCGGGAGCGGGGGAAATGGAATAAAGGATTTGGCTGTTAGCTGCCGAATCTAACTACAAATTAATGAATCAAAATGAGTGTACGGCACGTATAGAGTATTGCGAACTTTTCAAAGGGAGGATGAAATACAATGTTGAACAAAATCCTTGCAAGTATCGGAATCGGGGCAGCTAAGGTTGATACGAGGCTGGCGGAGACGCATGTATATCCGGGAGAGCAGTTATCCGGTGAAGTACATATACAGGGAGGAAATGCAGAACAGGCGATTTCCCAAATCTACATGTACCTGTATACGGAGTATTATAAGGAGTCAAATGACACAAAGACAAAGCACAGGGAAGTGCTCGCTTCCTACCGGGTATCAGATGCCCTCTTTATCCAGGCAGGAGAGAAGAAGGTTATCCCCTTTGAAATGAAAGTTCCATACCATACGCCGATTTCTTTTGGGCGGCAAAAAGTATATTTAGGGACCGGCCTTGACATAGAAATGGCGGTAGATCCAAAAGATACGGATATCGTTACCGTACTTGCGGATCGCCTTGTCGATCAGCTGTTTTCTGAGATGGAGACAATGGGCTTCCGCCATTCGCACGACAGCGGCCTATGCGAATACAAGAAACATATCCACCGGATGGTTCCGTTTGTGCAGGAATTCGAATTTAAGCCGACAGGATTGTTTGGCCATGAGCTGGATGAGGTTGAGTTATTATTGGATATCCATCCTGAAGGTATGGACGTACTAATGCAGGTGGACAGAAAGGCGACCAGCCTGCGCGGAATTTTTGAAGAAATGATGGACCTGGATGAGCAGTACGTCCGTTTCACTATTGACCGGAGAACCGGGCTTGTTCCGGGTGAACTTGAGATGCGCATTCGCCAGGCGTTAACGCGAAGAAGATAAACGGAATAGTAGGTGAAGCAGTGGCAGCATGGAAACTATACGGCAAGTGGTTGGAATATGAAGTGGAAGAGGCGGCGGCCGGGCTCACGGTAGAGGAGCTTCTAAAACAGCGCCTCGCCATATCAGGGCGCATGCTCCAGCGCTTGACGAGAAAAAAGGGTATTTTTTTAAATAAGAAACAGCCGTTTCTTAAGAAAAAAGTAAAGGCTGGCGACAAAATAAAAGTAGCGGTTGGCGATGCACCGGAGCCAGCTCTCGCACCGACAGAAATGCCGTTATCCATACTATATGAAGATGAGGCAGTGCTCATTCTCAACAAACCTGCGGGACTGGCTGTCCATCCTGTGAGGGAGGGGCAAAGCGATACGCTCGCTAACGGCGTGAGCTACTACTGGCAGACGAAGGGAACGCCCCGGCCCGTTCGTCCGGTCCACCGGCTGGACAAAGATACAAGCGGGGCGATTCTGCTTGCCGGAAGCGGATTCATTCACCATCTGCTCGATCAGCAGCTTCGTGATCGTGCGATCCGAAGAACATACCTTGCGCTTGTATCAGGGCATCCGGGAAAAGAAGGGGAGAGGGGCACGTTCTCCGATCCGATTGCGCGCGATCCGGGTCACCCCGTCCGCAGGCGTGTGGATAGCAGGGGAGACGAAGCTGTCACCCATTACACGGTTCGCAAGCTGTTCCCGCCGATTCCCGGCACTGCAGAGGACGGGGCTGCGCTTGTGGAAGTGGAGCTTGAAACGGGGCGAACCCATCAGATCAGGGTACACTTCAGCCACCATGGCTTTTCCCTGCTCGGAGACCGGCTGTACGGAAAGCGGGAGGAATTCTCAGGGATTTCAAGGCAGGCACTCCACGCGGAAAGCCTCGCTTTTACCCATCCGATAACAGGCGACAAGAAACTATGCACAGCTCCGCTTCCTGAGGACATGGAGCGGCTGATAAGCCTGTTAAGCCACAAATAAAGGGAGTGGACGGTATGACGGAACAGTTGCAGGAAGAAAAGGTTTTTAAAGACCCGGTACACCGCTATGTTCATGTGCGGGAGAAGCTAATCTGGGATTTGATTAACGCGCGCGAATTCCAGCGCTTGCGCCGGATTCGCCAGCTCGGCACTTCTTATGTAACGTTCCATGGGGCTGAGCACAGCCGTTTTAACCACAGCCTCGGTGTATATGAAATTATGCGCCGCATTCTTGTTCAATTTTCCCGCCGCATCGACCTTCCGGAGGAGGATAAGCTCCTCTGCCTGAGCGCGGCCCTGCTCCATGATATCGGACACGGGCCGTTTTCCCATTCCTTTGAAAAAGTATTCTGCACCGACCATGAGCAGTGGACACAGCGAATTCTCGTAGGGGATACAGAAGTAAACCGCATTCTGCGCCAGGTGTCTGATGACTTTCCCGGCAAAGTGGCGGCAGTTATTGGAAAAACGTACGAGAACCGGCTAATTATTAGCCTGGTATCAAGCCAGATCGATGCCGATAGAATGGACTATTTGCTGCGCGACACCTATTATACAGGAACGAACTACGGTTCTTTTGACATCGAACGTATTCTTCGCGTATTGCGTCCCTACGATAATCGGGTTGTTGTGAAGCACAGCGGAATGCATGCGGTGGAAGACTATATTGTCGCACGCTATCAGATGTACTGGCAGGTGTACTTTCACCCGGTTACACGCAGTGCTGAAGTCATTCTCCGTAAAATATTTGAACGGGTGCGCTGGCTGTACGCTAAAGGATACCACTTTGCTAAACGGCCGGACCATTTTATCTCTTTGTTTGAAGGGGAAATCGGACTGGATGACTATCTCGCGCTGGATGAGTCTGTTGTATTGTTTTATATGGGCGAGTGGAGCAAAGAAACGGATGCGATTTTGTGTGATTTGTGCAGCCGTTTTATGGACCGCAAGCTCTTTAAATACGTGGAGCATGACGAGCGGGTAGCGAATGTGGAATGGAAGCAGGAAATCGATGAACTGTTTCGTTCGATCGGCATCGATCCCGCTTATTATCTCGGGGTCGACTCTCCTTCCGATCTGCCTTATGATATTTATCGTGCCGGGGAAGAAGACGAGCGGCTCCCCATTTATCTGCTCATGCCTGACGGAAGCCTGGAAGAGCTGTCACGGCGATCCGACATTGTCGAATCGATTTCCGGAAAACGGCGCTTCGATCATAAGCTGTATTTTCCACTTGATTTGTTAGAGGACGGAACGCGTAATCCGGCGGTTGTAAGGGAAATAAAGCAGCGCTTACGAATTGATGGTATAGTAAAATAAAGTGAGAAGTTCAATGCCGGGAAAAAAGGAGGCTCCTATGGATTTATTTAAAGGCAAACAGGGCGGTTTTAACATCGTCAGCAACAAAAACCAGGTGCACGGCGGATACGGTGCCGGCATTATTGATCTTGGCAATGTTTCCTCTATCATTCTTAGCGAGGACGAAGCGGTTGTTGACGTCGGTGCTCTCCACGCCAAGAGTGCGGTGGAGAAAGGAATTAAATTCTCAGCGAACAAAGAGGATGTGCCGAACGGAAAAAGGTACTGGCTCGTTTGGGTTGCAGTAGATATGGGCGAGAACGGGGCCTATTATGCCGGAGTGACCGCATGCGAAATGCTCGTCGACAGAGAGGCACGCCGCGGCTGGAAGATTCTTGCCGATCATGTAAACAAAATGGACTATGCAATGAAGCGCCGTTACGTCCTTGAAGGGCTGAGTGAGAAGGAAAAGCAGAATTTGCGTGAACTTCTGGAAAAGCATAATGAAACGATGTGGAAGAACGCGCCGGATGAACTAAAGGAAAAGCTGGCATAGCAGGCGCTGCACCGCCAAAAGTGAACGGAATGTGAAATTTCCGGGCAGCAATTGATGAGACATTTATACTGGGTTAAAATGAGTACGTGCGTGAAGCACATTTGCACAAGGACACGTAAAAGGGAAAGCCTCGGCTTTCCCTTTTACATTATCTCACTGCCAGAATTTTAGCCGATCCCAGAATGATTTCTCTTTCGGTTTTGCCGGATCCGTCGTTGCGGGTTCCGGTTTTTTAGCGTATTCAGTCGGTTCCGTTCCCGGAATAAAGTACATAAGCTCCTGGTTTGCGGAATTTCCGCCGGCCAGCTTGCCGCTTACCGGATCCACATAGACGGACGTAACCCCCGATGGGACCGGGAAAACAGCAGCCGGCTTTCCTGTGAGGGCATGCTCCATAAAGTCTGCCCAGATTGGGGCCGCCTGTCTGGCATCATCAAACGGATCGATTTTGCGATTGTTATCATATCCGACCCACACGCTGGCCGCGAGCTGCGGAGTAAATCCGTTTAACCAGGCATCATAGTCGGTCGTTCCCGTTTTCCCGGCCACCGGCCGGTGCAGCATGCTGCTTACCCGGTGGGCGGTTCCGCCGCTGGCAAACACCTTCTCCATCATGTGTGTCAGAAGAAAGGAAGTTTCCGGGCTTACGACCTGCTGGAGCTGCGGCTTCGTTTCAACAAGCACATTTCCTTCCCGATCGATGATTTTTTTAATGGACACCGGTTCGGCTTTCTTGCCCTGGCCTGCCAGTACGGAGAAAGCTTCCGCCATTTCAAGCGGCATTACCGGGCTGCTTCCGAGCGCAAGGGAAGGCAAGGGGCGCAGCGGAGAAGCAACCCCCATTTTTCTGGCCATTGCAACCATTTTGTCGGGGCCGATAGACAGGGCCGTTTGCACGGCGTAAATGTTATCAGAACGTGCAATGGCCTGCCCCATTGTAATATAATCATGCGCATACTGTTCACCGAAGTTTCTCGGAATGTATGGCTCTTTGTTCTGGCCGAAGGTAAAAACGGTCGGTTCGCTTTTGATTTTCGTCAAAGGGGTAAATCCGTTTTCAAGGGCAGCCAGGTAAAGGACCGGCTTCATGGAGGAACCGGGCTGCCTGCGTGCCAGAGCGCGGTTGAACTGGCTTTCCTTGTAATCACGGCCCCCCACCATCGCTTTAATGTACCCGGTTTGCGGCTCGATGGCCACTAGCGCTGCCTGAAGCGGGCGATCTTTTGGCACATATTTTTTGATGGTTTCTTCTGCAATGAGCTGCATTTTCGGATCAAGCGTTGTATAAATTTTTAGTCCCCCATGCGCTACGAGCTCCTCATCAATGCCATACTTCTCTTTGGCGAGCCTGGTGACATAATCACGAAAATACGGCGCTATTCCGTTTGCCTGGTTTTGCTCTGGAGAAGCGAAACGGAGAGGCTCTTTCCATGCTTCGGCAGCCTGTTCCTTCGTAATATAATTCTCGTTCACCATCGCATTGAGGACAATCCGCTGCCGTTCCTTCGCCGCTTTCTCATCCCGGAACGGAGAGAAAAATTTAGGCCCTTTTGGCAGTCCGGCCAGCAGGCTTGCTTCTGCAAGAGAGAGTTCGGAGGCATTCTTGCCGAAGTATGTTTTCGCGGCCGCCTGGACGCCATACGCCGAGTGCCCATAGTAAATTTGATTTAAGTACAGCTCAAGCAGCTCGGGTTTTGTATAGTTCAATTCCAACTGGATCGTAAGCATGGCTTCCTTTAGCTTACGCGTCCACGTCTTGTCGTGCGTTAAGTACAAATTGCGGGCGAGCTGCATCGTAATCGTACTCGCCCCCTCCGCCTTTGAGAATTGACGCAAATCAACGAGCGCAGCTCCTGCAATCCGTTTAATATCAAACCCGGTATGGGCGTAAAATTTCCGATCTTCAATCGCAATGGATGCCTTCTGTACAGCATCCGGAATTTGGGCGAGAGGAACAAACACCCGGTTTTCCCCTTTATAGAGCGTGGCGATCACCTGATCTCCCTCTCCGTATATCGTCGTTGTTTCATTTATTGTTGTGGCCGGCAGAGGCTGGGAGCGCAAATAAAGGATGAAAAACAATCCTAAAAGGGCGGCAACGGCTAACCCAATAAAAATGTAGCGCAGCACCCTGCCAAGTGAACGGAACCAGCGGGCCAGCTGGACTTCCTGTTTAACTTCCATCTGAAGACCTCCCTGTCGTCTTCTATGATTCTGCAGTATCAGTATGGGGAAATCTACTAAAATCTATACTTTGCTAGAAAGTTTACGGGTTCCAAAACGTCAGAAAAAAGGGAGGGCAGTCCACGCAGACCGGCCTTCCTGACCCAGCGGAACCTCCCGGAGAGCAGAACAAGTCCGCAATTGTCTCCATCCTCGAAATACCCAGATGTTTTGCGGGCTCTGCTCGGAGGGAGGTGGAGCGGACAGTCCCCTCTTCCTCGCGGAAGGGAAAGGCAAGTGGAATGAACTCCCTTTTTTCCTTTTTTAGTTACAAAGTCGGAGGTGGAATATACAGGGGAAGGGGAAATATATGAAAGAGTGCTTGATTTTTAGCTTAGGTCCTATATAATTTACTTTGTTTTGAATTGTTGTTTAGCCAGACAAAAGGGAACGGTTCTCTTAACGGAGAACAAGAAAGGAGACGGATAATAATGGGTGGTCTTTGGTTTACGGAAAAGCAGACGGAGAACTTCGGGATTACGATAAAAATTAACAAAACTTTACATACAGAGCAGACAGAATTTCAAAAGCTGGATATGGTGGAAACAGTCGAATTCGGCAACATGCTGCTGCTCGACGGCATGGTCATGACATCAAAGGTGGATGAGTTCGTTTACCATGAAATGGTAACGCACCCTGCCCTGAACACGCATCCGAATCCGGAAAACGTTCTCGTTGTTGGTGGCGGAGACGGCGGAGCCATCCGTGAAATCCTCAAGCATGAGAAGGTAAAGAAAGCGACGCTCGTGGAAATTGATGGGAAAGTTATCGAGTATTCTAAGAAATATTTACCCGAAATTGCCGGGGAACTCGACAATCCGCGCGTAGAAGTAAAAGTGGACGACGGATTTATGCACATCGTGAAAAGCAAAAACATATATGATGTTATCCTAGTTGATTCGACAGAACCGGTTGGGCCGGCAGCACCTTTGTTTGAGCGCGGTTTCTACCAGGGCATTTATGAAGCGCTGAAGGAAGACGGCATTTTCGTGGCACAAACGGACAATCCATGGTTTAAAGCGGATTTAATTCGCAAAGTAAACAAAGACATTAAAGAAATTTTCCCGATTACGAAAGCGTACATTGCGAACATCCCAACGTATCCGAGCGGCATGTGGATGTTCCAGATGGGATCGAAGAAGTACGATCCGGAAGCTGTAGATGTAAACAGCATTCCTGAGCTCCAAACAAAATACTACACACCGCGCCTGCACCATGCAGCATTTGTTCTTCCGAAGTTTGTGGAAGATTTAACGAAATGAGGGGGGAAACAGTGATGCATTTTTTCAACCCGTCCTATAGCGGGCACGCGTTTTTTGAGGCGCAGAGCACGTATGAAGACGCGCAAGCGGTCATTTACGGGATGCCGATGGATTGGACCACGAGCTTCCGCCCTGGATCTCGCTTCGGTCCAACTCGAATTCGTGAAGTGTCCATCAATTTAGAAGACTACAGCCCGTATGCGGACCGGGAACTCGGGGAAGTGGCTTACTTTGACGCCGGGGATATCCCCCTGCCGTTCGGCAACGCACGGCGGAGCTCGAAGAGATTGAAAACTATGTGCGTAAAGTTGTAGCAGACGGGAAATTCCCCATTGGCCTCGGCGGAGAGCACCTCGTAAGCCTGGCGCCGATTAAGGTAATGGCGGAGAAATATCCTGACCTTGTCATCGTTCATATTGACGCCCACACAGATCTGCGTGAAGAGATGGAAGGGGAGCAATTGTCTCATTCTGCGATTATCCGCCGTGCCCTTGACTATGTTAAGCCGGAGAATGTGTACCAATTCGGTATCCGTTCAGGCTTGAAGGAAGAGTTCCAGTTCGCCAGGGAAAATCTGCACCTTTACAAGTTCGGCGTTATCGAGCCGCTGGAAGCGTGCCTTGAAGAATTGAAAGGCCGCCCGGTGTACGTAACATACGACATTGATGCCATCGATCCGGCCTTCGCTCCCGGCACGGGTACGGCTGAGCCTGGCGGCATCACATCAGCGGAAGCACTCCAATCGATTTATATGCTTTCCCAGCTGAATGTCGTTGGTTTTGACCTTGTAGAAGTAGCTCCTGTGCTTGATCCTTCTGAAAGAACACAAATTCTTGCTTCAAAGATGATTCGTGAAGTTATTCTGACCATGGTCAAATAATGAAAGTGGAAAAAAGATGCAGGCGGCATAGTGCTCTGCATCTTTTTCTGCATTGTGATGAAACAATCGCCCGCATTGTGCGGGTTTTATTTGTTTTGTCGAGCCAAACATCGTAGAATATAAAAATAAGCGATGATGAGGACATAAGGTGATAACAGTGGGTATACCCCCAGCACAAAACGTTACAATTGAAATGACGAGCACGTTTGCCATCCAAATGGCCCCGCCCGATTCCCATAAAGCGGTGTACACAGGGCAGCTGCATTATATGAACGGCACATGGTATATAAAGTATGCCGAAGAGCAAGAAGAAGGAAAAACGAAGGCTACGCTGAAAATAAAAGATGGAGAAGTTTCGGTCATCCGAAACGGCGCGATTTCGATGCGGCATTCATACCGTCCCGGAGTGAAAACAAGCGGGTTTTACACGGGTCCGGCAGGAAGAATGCAGATGGACACAGAAACGTACAAGCTTGAACTCGGGCGTGATGAAGACGGATTTCTCTCATCCGCCGCCTGGGTGTACGACTTGTATTTAAATGAGCAAAAAATCGGCCGCTACACGATTGCGTGCAGCCTGCAGCGGCTCTAACGAGGCATACATATTTCGAGGAGGACTTCTCATGAGCATAGTGGAACAAACCAAAGGCAAAATCGTTGAACAAATTAAAGAGGCCGTACGGGCGGCGCAAATTGTAGAAGAAACACAAATCCCTGATTTCGTGCTGGAGATACCGAAGGATAAGACGCACGGCGATTACGCGACGAACATTGCGATGCAGCTTACCCGTATCGCAAGAAAGAATCCGCGCCAAATTGCCGAATTGATCGTAGATAACTTTAAGAAAGAGGCGGCAAACGTATCGAAAATCGAGATTGCCGGCCCTGGTTTCATTAACTTCTATATGGATAACAGCTATTTGACAGACGTCGTCGGCCAGGTGCTCGAAGCAGGGGAGAACTATGGACGTACAAATACTGGCAACGGCAAGAAGGTCCAGGTTGAGTTCGTCAGCGCGAATCCGACAGGAAGCCTGCACCTCGGACATGCCCGCGGTGCCGCCTTTGGTGATGCCCTCTGTAACGTGCTTGATTTAGCCGGGTATGACGTGTCCCGGGAATATTACATAAACGATGCCGGGAACCAGATCGTGAACCTCGCCCGTTCCATTGAAGCGCGGTATTTCCAGGCGCTCGGGCAGAACGTGGAGATGCCGGAGGACGGTTACTTCGGCCAGGATATTATCGAATTCGGAAAAGAGCTTGCAGAAAAAGACGGCGACAAGTATGCGAAGATGGACGAGAAAGAGCGCTTTATATTTTTCCGCAACTGGGGCCGCGATAAAGAGCTGGAGAAAATCAAAAGGGACCTCGCCGATTTCCGCGTCCATTTTGACGAGTGGTTCAGCGAGACGTCTCTGTACGAAACGGGCGCGGTAGAAAACATCGTCGGCCTGCTCCGTGAGAAGGGCTACGTATATGATGAGGACGGCGCGACCTGGCTCCGCTCTACAGAATTCGGCGATGACAAAAACCGTGTGTTAATTAAGCAGGACGGCTCCTATACGTATTTAACACCGGACATCGCCTACCATGAGAACAAGTTTGACCGGGGATTTGAGCAGCTTATTAACATCTGGGGCGCCGATCACCATGGGTACATTCCCCGTATGAAGGCGGCGATGCAGTGCCTTGGCCATGATCCGGAACAGCTTGTGGTGCTCATTAACCAGATGGTCAGCCTGTACCAGGGCGGGGAAAAGGTAAAAATGTCCAAACGTACCGGAAAAGCCGTTACGATGCGTGATTTGATGGAGGAAGTCGGCACCGATGCAACGCGCTATTTCTTTGCAATGCGCAGCCAGGATGCCCATCTTGATTTTGATATGGACCTCGCTGTATCGAAGTCAAACGAAAACCCCGTGTTTTATGTTCAATATGCCCATGCGCGTATTTGCAGTATTTTCCGCCAGGCAGACGAACAGGGCATTGTCTTTGATGAGGCGAAGGCGGACTACAGCCGCCTAACGAGTGAAAAAGAAATCGACCTGCTGAAGCACCTGGGTGCGTTCCCGGAAGAAGTCGCAGGTGCGGCAGAGGTGCTCGCCCCGCACCGGATTGTCCGCTATGTGCATGAGCTTGCCTCTATGCTGCACAGCTTTTACAATGCAGAGCGTGTCATCACAGAAGACGAGGGCCTCACACATGCACGCCTTGGACTTATGAAAGCCGTACGCTTCACGCTGGCGAATGCCCTTCGCTTAATCGGTGTTTCCGCACCGGAGCGGATGTAACTAAAAACCTGACTGAATCAGAATACAGCCTTCCCATCGGGGAAAGGCTGTATTTTTTATTTTCCCAGGCAGGAATTATTAGATGGGGCGAGAATAGTTACCGTATCATTATTTATTTTATTTTTCTGTAACATCTGACTGAATGGTCATTCACAATTTTGAAAAAGCGTGCTATGATAAGATTATACTTTTCATTATAGTCAGATTATTTTCGTGCTTATGCATAAAGGAGATGAGAGAATGGGCTTCTTGCCACTGATTAACCTGATCGCGTTTTTTGCGGTAGTGGGATATGCAATCTACTTGTTTGCTCACCTGGTGTACAGCCGCGTCACTTTCATTAAATTAGGCCGGGCGGCCAATTTAAGCGAAGACACGAGCCAGCGCGTGAACCAGTTTATGGTCAACGTGTTCGGCCAGAAAAAGCTATTGAAAGATTCGAAGAGCGGGGTCATGCACATTGTGCTGTTCTATGGGTTCCTGCTCGTGCAATTCGGAGCGCTTGATTTAATTTGGAAGGGCTTACGGCCGGGATCCCACCTGCCGTTCGGATCAGCTTATCCGTATTTCCTCTTATTCCAGGAAGTTGTCGTTGTGGCTATTTTGCTCGCCATCTTCTATGCCTGGTACCGCCGGAATGTAGAGAAATTAAAGCGCTTAAAACGGGGCTGGAAAGCGAACATCGTTGTATGGCTCATTACGATTCTTATGATCAGTACGCTTATTTCGGAAGCGATGGAAATTGTGTGGCTGCACAATGATGCGATTGGTTTCCGTTCGACCCAGCCGATTGCTTCCAGCCTGGCTCTCCTGTTTGGCAGCATCGGATCAGGTGCAGCGGCCGCTGTATTCTATGTGTTCTGGTGGGCTCATTTATCGGCTCTCCTGTTCTTCCTTGTTTATATTCCACAGGGAAAGCACGCGCACTTATTATTTGCACCATACAACTGGCTGATGAAGGATAAGAGCCGTCCGCCGGGAAAACTCAGCACGATTGATTTCGAGAAGCTTGAAGAAGAAGGCGCCGAGGAATTCGGAGTCGGCCGGATTGAGAATTTTACACAGAACCAGCTCATTGATTTGTACGCCTGTGTAGAATGTGGACGCTGTACGAATATGTGTCCCGCTTCCGGCACCGGAAAAACGCTTTCGCCGATGGACCTCATTGTAAAAATGCGGGATCACCTGACAGATAAAGGGGCAGCCATCACAGGACGTACACCATGGATGCCTGCAGCAGCCTTTAAGCAGAAGCAGGGGAACGTGCTTGCGATGCAGGCGGGAGCCAATGAAGTGGCGGCTACAACAGAAGGATCGTCCGCTCTTGCGTACGATGTAGAACTTATCGGCGATGTGATTACGGAAGAAGAATTGTGGGCTTGTACGACGTGCCGCAACTGTGAAGACCAGTGCCCGGTTGCGAATGAGCATGTGGGCCACATTATCGATATGCGCCGTTATCTCGTCATGACCCAGGGCCAGATGCCGTCTGATGCACAGCGTGCCCTAAGCAACATCGAGCGTCAGAGCAATCCGTGGGGAATTAACCGGAAAGACCGGATTAAATGGCGCGAAGGAATGGAAGACCTTGTTCCGACGGTCAAAGAAGCGGAAGAATTCGAATACCTGTTCTTCGTCGGATCTATGGGATCGTTTGACAACCGTACCATCAAGATTACCCAATCATTCGTTCGCGTGATGAATAAAGCGGGCATCAAGTTCGCTATTCTCGGCAACGAAGAGAAGAACTCCGGCGATACAGCCCGCCGTCTCGGCAACGAAATGCTGTTCCAGGAGCTTGCCATGGAGAACATCGGCAACTTCCAGAAATACGATGTGAAGAAAATTGTCACAATGGATCCGCACGCATACAATACATTTAAAAACGAATACCCTGAATTCGGGCTTGAAGATGTGGAAGTCTACCACCACACCGAGCTGCTTGTACGCTGGCTGCGGGAAGGCCGTATTAAGCCGGTGAACGAGGTGAAAGAGCGCGTTACGTATCATGACTCGTGCTACCTTGGCCGCTATAACGACATCTACGACGCGCCGCGTGAGATTTTATCCGCGATTCCTGGCATGAGCATTGTCGAAATGGAACGCAATGGCTGTGACAGCATGTGCTGCGGTGCCGGCGGCGGGATGATGTGGCAGGAAGAGCACCAGGGAACAAGGGTCAATATCGCCCGTACCGAGCAGGCTCTCGCGGTAGAGCCGACAACGATCGGAAGCGCGTGCCCGTACTGCTTAACGATGCTGTCAGACGGTACGAAAGCGAAAGAAGTGGAAGACAAAGTACAGACGCTCGACATGGTTGAAATTTTAGAAAAATCCTTATAAAAGCACCTTTTGTATTTACCTAAAGATTGGTAAAATGGAAAGAAGGAAACAAACCCGGCTAAAAAATGGAGCCGGGTCTGTTTCAGAATTGAAACTGACCGAGCAATCGCTCGGTTTGAGCATCCGCATAAACAGGGAGGCGCAGGATAATGAAAAAATCGGTAATCGTAAGTGCGGCAAGAACTCCATTCGGCAAATTTGGTGGAAGTCTCAAGTCACTGCAGGCAGTTGATTTAGGCGGTATCGTTATTAAAGAAGCAATAGAACGTGCTGGAATTGCACCAGAAATGGTAGAAGAAGTGATCATGGGCATGGTGCTTCAAGGAGGCGCACGTCAAATTCCTTCGCGCCAGGCAGCGAGAAAAGCGGGCTTGCCATGGGAAGTGCAGACGGAAACGATCAATAAAGTTTGCGCATCCGGATTGCGCAGCGTTACGCTTGCTGACCAGATTATCCGGCTGGAGATGCCGATATCATTGTCGCCGGCGGAATGGAGAGCATGAGCAATGCCCCGTATATTCTGCCGAACGCGCGCTGGGGCATGCGGATGGGCGACGGGAAAGCGGTCGACTTAATGCTCCATGACGGATTAACGGACGCATATGATGGACAGCACATGGCTGTGCATGGAAGCAATGTAGCTGCAGAATACGACATTTCCCGGGAAAAACAGGACGAATGGGCGCTGCGAAGCCAGCAAAGGGCCGCAGAAGCGATGAAATCCGGCAAATTTAGCGAAGAAATTGTACCTGTGGAAATTCCACAGAGAAAAGGCGACCCGATTGTTGTCGACAAAGATGAAGCCCCCCGTGAAACAAGCATCGAACAGCTTACGAAACTGCCTCCGGTCTTTACAAAAGACGGTTCGATTACAGCCGGCAACGCGCCGGGTGTGAATGATGGCGCAGGTGCCATGGTGGTCATGTCGGAGGAGAAGGCAAACGAGCTTGGCGTAAGTCCGCTGGCAACGATTCTTGGCCACGCGGCGGTTGGACAGGAAGCGCCTTACATCGCAACAACGCCGGGGCTCGCGATAAATAAACTATTAAAGAAAACTGACTATACATTAGACCAAATCGACTTGTTCGAAGTAAACGAAGCGTTTGCGGCCGTTACGCTCACAAGCGAGAAGATTGTCGGCTGGGATCCGGAGAAGGTGAATGTAAACGGCGGGGCCATCGCATTCGGCCACCCGATAGGTGCTAGCGGAGCCCGCATCCTTATGACGCTTATTTATGAATTGCGCCGCCGTGGCGGGGGATTGGGCATTGCAGCCATTTGCTCGGGTGCTGCCCAGGGCGACGCCGTCCTTGTGGAAGTTCCTCGTACGTAGGAGAAAAGAAAACGCTTTAAAAGAAAAGGGAGGATGGAGAAGGATGGACGTTACGAAGTTTATGGTAATTGGTGCCGGCCAAATGGGAGGCGGCATTGCACAGGTTGCGGCACAGGCCGGGCTCCAGGTCATTCTGCATGATATAAAAGATGAGTTCGTGAACCGCGGCCTTGGTGTCATTACGAAAAACCTTTCCCGCGATGTGGAGAAAGGGCGGAAAACGGAAGAAGAAAAACAGGCGATTCTGAGCCGAATCCAGCCTTCTACAGATCTTGCAAACGCGAAAGAAATTGATTTCGTCGTAGAAGCGATTGTTGAGAATATGGATGTGAAAACAGAGCTGTTTAAGCAGCTGGATGAAATTGCGCCGGCGCACGCCATTCTCGCAAGTAATACATCCTCCCTGCCGATTACGGAAATTGCCGCGGTAACAGGCCGTCCGGAAAAAGTGATCGGGATGCATTTTATGAATCCGGTTCCAGTAATGAAGCTTATTGAGGTCATTCGCGGCCTTGCTACATCGGATGAAACGTACAAAGTCGTAGCCGATTTATCGGAAAAAATGGGCAAAACAGCGGTGGAAGTAAATGATTTCCCGGGCTTTGTGTCCAACCGTATCCTGCTGCCGATGATTAACGAAGCGATTTACTGTGTGTATGAAGGGGTAGCCACTCCGGAGGCGATCGACGATGTGATGAAAATGGGGATGAACCATCCGATGGGGCCGCTTACGCTTGCCGACTTCATCGGCCTGGATACATGCCTGTACATTATGGAAGTTCTTCATGAAGGACTCGGGGATTCCAAATACCGCCCTTGCCCGCTTCTCCGTAAATATGTAAAAGCAGGCTGGCTGGGCCGTAAATCCGGGCGCGGATTTTACGTCTATGAATAGAATCCAAGGAGGATAAACGATGCAATTGTTCTTTACGGAAGAACAGGAAATGATGCGCCGGATGGTACGGGATTTTGCCCAGAATGAAATTGCCCCGCAGGTTGAGAAGATGGAGGAAACAGATGAGTTTCCACTCGAATTGATTCGCAAGATGGGCGAATACGGTTTGATGGGGATTCCGGTGCCGGAGCAATGGGGAGGAGCGGGCGCGGATTTTCTTTCCTACATTCTGGCGATAAATGAAATTTCCAAAGTAAGCGCAACGGTAGGGGTTATCCTATCGGTTCACACCTCTGTCGGAACAAACCCGATTCTCTACTTTGGGAGTGAAGAGCAGAAGAAGAAGTATGTGCCAAAGCTGGCGAGCGGACAATATATTGGCGCTTTTGCGCTAACAGAACCGGGTGCCGGCTCGGATGCGGCGGGCCTTCGCACGTCTGCTGTAAAAAAAGGCGATAAATATATTTTAAACGGCTCCAAGGTATTCATTACAAATGCGGGCGCGGCGGACGTTTATGTAACGTTCGCGGTCACTGATTCGTCAAAAGGCACGAAAGGAATTTCGGCGTTTATTGTCGAAAAGAATACACCAGGATTTACAATCGGCAAAAAAGAGAAGAAAATGGGCCTCCACGGTTCCAGCACGTGTGAGCTTATTTTCGACAATGCCCAGGTGCCTGTAGAGAACCTTCTTGGAGAGGAAGGACAGGGATTTACCATCGCCCTGGCTAATCTTGAGGTCGGCCGCATCGGTATCGCCGCCCAGGGGCTCGGCATCGCTGAAGGCGCACTTGGCCACGCGGTTGCCTATGCACAAGAGCGGCACCAATTCGGCAAACCGATTTCCGCCCAGCAGGCGATTGCTTTTAAGCTCGCCGATATGGCGACGCAGATTGAAGCGGCCCGCCTCCTCGTCTACCGGGCAGCCAGCCTGCGCAATGAAGGGCTCAAATGCGGAATGGAATCTTCGATGGCGAAACGGTTTGCGACCGACACGGCGATGAAAGTAACAACGGAAGCGATTCAGGTGTTCGGCGGGTACGGCTATACGCGTGACTACCCGGTAGAACGGCTCTTCCGGGATGCGAAAATTACACAGATTTATGAAGGCACGAACCAAATTCAGCGCATTGTTATTTCAAAACATCTATTAAACAAATAATAAGCACAGGAGTGGAGAGAGATGGATTTCCAATTATCTGAAGAGCACAAAATGCTGCGCCAAATGGTACGCGATTTTGCTGAGAATGAACTGGCGGCCAAGGCGGGAGAGCGCGATGAAGAGGAACGTTTCGATATGGAAGTTTTCCACAAGATGGCTGAGCTTGGTTTAACCGGGATTCCGTGGGGAGAAGAATACGGTGGCGCCGGCTTTGATTTCTTAAGCTACGTTATCGCTGTTGAAGAGCTATCCCGTGTGGATTCTTCCGTTGGGGTTACGCTATCCGCCCACACTTCGCTTGCCAGCTGGCCGATCTATAAGTTCGGCACAGAAGAGCAGAAACAGAAGTACCTTCGCCCGCTTGCGGAAGGGAAAAGCATGGGCGCGTATTGCCTGACCGAGCCAGGATCCGGTTCGGATGCGGCAGGGATGAAAACCGTCGCCAGAAAAGACGGCAATGAATACGTTCTGAACGGCAGTAAAATCTTTATTACAAACGGCGGACTCGCCGATATTTACATTGTTTTCGCGGCGACAACGCCTGAATTGAAGCACAAGGGACAGACGGCTTTCATTGTAACGAGCGATACGCCGGGATTCAAAGTAGGAAAGAAAGAAAAGAAATTAGGCATCCGCTCCTCAGCTACAACAGAAATCATCTTCGAGGACTGCCGTGTGCCGGCTGAGAATATCCTTGGCGAAGAGGGCCAGGGCTTTAAAATCGCGATGATGACGCTCGACGGCGGCCGTAACGGCATTGCCGCCCAGGCACTCGGCATCGCCGACGGTGCGCTCACCCACGCGACTGCTTATGCGAAAGAGCGCCACCAGTTCGGCAAACCAATCGCTGCCCAGCAGGCCATTGCCTTTAAACTTGCCGATATGGCGACCAAAGTAGAAGCAGCCCGTCTCCTGACATACCAGGCGGCTGTTCTGGAAGACAGCGGGCTTCCATACGGCAAGGCTTCCGCGATGGCGAAGTTATTTGCCGGCGATGCGGCTATGGAAGTGACAACGGAAGCCGTTCAAGTATTCGGCGGCTATGGCTATACGCGTGAATATCCGGTAGAACGCTTTATGCGTGACGCCAAAATTACGCAAATTTACGAAGGAACGAACGAAATTCAGCGCCTTGTCATTTCCGGGTACTTATTGAAAGACTAAGGGTGTGGACCGATTGCATACATTAGTAAAACGAATTCTCGCAGGAGATCGCCGGGCTGTTGCCCGGGCGATCTCGTATGTCGAGGATAATCATCCAGAGAAAACGCAGGTGCTCCAGGATCTTTTCCCCCATACAGGGAAAGCCTTTCTTGTCGGCATTACCGGGTCGCCTGGCGCAGGGAAAAGCTCGTTTGTGGACAAGCTGATTGGCTACCTGCGCAGAAAAAGTCTAACCGTTGGGATTGTTGCCGTTGATCCGACAAGTCCGTTTACCGGCGGCGCTATTCTGGGCGATCGCATCCGCATGCAGGATCACTTCCTCGACGAAGGGGTATTCATCCGCAGCATGGGGACCCGGGGAAGCCTGGGCGGTCTTGCCCGCGCTACGAAGGAAGCGGTCCGTGTGCTCGACGCGTACGGAAAAGATGTCATTATCATTGAAACGGTCGGTGTAGGCCAGTCTGAACTCGACATTATGAACATCGCCGACTCCACTGCAGTCGTCCTCAATCCGGGCAGCGGCGACACCGTGCAGGCGTTCAAGGCCGGAATTATGGAAATCGCGGATTTGTTTATTCTGAACAAAGCGGACCTTGCAGGAACGGAGAAGCTAATGCGGGAAGTCGAGCAAATGCTCGACCTAGTAAAGCACGATGCTCCATGGCGGCCTCCTATCGTTAAAACAATCAGCGTACAGAATAAAGGGATTGACGAAGTGTGGGACGCCTTTCTTACGCACAAATCATATCTTGCCGAAAGCGGGGAACGGGACAAGCGCCGTGCTTCCCACTTGAGGGAGGAAGTCGTTGAAATCGTGGAGTACGACGTGCACCGGGTCATTGTCAGCCAGCTGCGCGACGAGGCGTATGCGGGAGTAATGGAAAAGGTGTCGCGGCGTGAGGTAGACCCTTACGAAATCGCCGGACAGCTCTTGCAGCAGCTCTTGAAAGGAAAATAATTTTCTGAAAAATATTGCAGAGACCGCTCGTTTCTTTGTATAATAAAAAAAAGAGAGAGAAGGCAAATAATGCCTTTTCTTTTTCTCTATCCCCTGAGCAAACGCTCAGTCGACATAAGGAGAGGAGAAACAACAATGCAGCAAAAGAAGGCGATCCCCTCAATGGTAAAAGATCCGAAGCTCATTGAGAAGCGTCGTGAGCAAATCATTGAAGCGGCCGTTGAATTATTCGTATCCAAAGGATTTCATAAAACAACCACAAGGGAAATTTCCAGAGCTTCAGGGTTTAGTATTGGTACGCTTTACGAATATATTGAATCAAAGGAAGACGTTCTCTACCTTGTATGCGATGCCATTCACCAGGAGGTCGAGAAACGCCTGCAGCAGGTGCTTGTGGAAGGCGTAAGCGGTGCCGTTATGCTCCGCAGAGCCATCGAAGGTTTCTTGCGGGTAATGGACGAAATGCAGGACAGGGTTCTGCTTATTTACCAGGAGATTAAGTCGCTCCCGAAAGAGCCGATGCGCTACGTCTTGATGAAAGAGGAAGAAATCACCGACTTTTTTGAAGAAATCCTCCACCGTGGCAGAAAAGACGGTTCGCTCAATATCGACGAGCAGTCTGTGAAACTGATGGCCCATAACATTATGGTACTCGGCCAGATGTGGACGTTCCGCCGCTGGAGTTTGCGCAAGCATTACACGCTGGAGCAGTTTATGGAGATTCAGACCTCATTAATTTTGCGCGAGTTAACATCTCATTGATATAGAGAACTGACAAATAGTACAGGGATGAATAAGGAGGAACCAAAATGGAAACAACAGTTTACCGCCCGAAGCATAACGTTCGTTTTGTCACAGCTGCCAGCCTATTCGATGGGCATGATGCCTCGATTAACATCATGCGGCGAATTCTGCAGGCGTCCGGGGTAGAGGTCATTCACCTTGGGCATAACCGCTCGGTAGAAGAAGTTGTAAACGCCGCAATCCAGGAAGACGCGCAGGGAATTTCAATCAGCTCCTATCAGGGGGGCCACGTTGAATATTTTAAATACATTATCGACCTCTTAAAAGAAAAGAACGCCTCCCATATTAAAGTGTTCGGCGGCGGTGGCGGGGTTATTGTTCCTTCTGAAATCCGTGAACTGCACGAGTATGGGGTAGCGAAAATCTTCTCCCCGGATGACGGGCGGAAATTGGGCCTGCAGGGTATGATCAACTGGATGATTGAGCAGACGGATTATCCGACACCAAAGGAAGTAGAGAAAGAAATTAATGAGTTGAAAAACCGTAATTGGAATGCGGTTTCCCGCCTCATTACGCTGGCGGAAGAAAACGTAGAAAAACAAGACAAGGAAGCCGCAGCCACGCTTGAGAAAGTGCATTCCATGGTCAAAACTGTTCCTGTTCTCGGTATTACCGGTACAGGCGGTGCGGGGAAAAGCTCACTTACCGACGAGCTTGTACGCCGTTACCTTGAGCAGTTCCCCGATAAGACCATTGCGATCTTATCGGTTGACCCCTCGAAGCAGAAAACTGGCGGCGCGCTTCTCGGGGACAGAATCCGCATGAATTCCATTAACTCCCCCCGCGTATATATGCGCTCGCTGGCGACACGCAAATCCCATAGTGAGCTCAGCCAGGCGATTGGCGATGCGATTGGCATCGTAAAAGCGGCAGGCTACGATTTCATCATTGTTGAAACGTCCGGCATCGGCCAGGGCGATGCCAACATTACCGAAGTATGTAATGTGGCCATGTATGTTATGACCAGCGAGTTCGGGGCGCCTACCCAGCTTGAGAAAATCGACATGATTGACTACGCGGACATTATCGCGATTAACAAATTTGAACGGCGCGGGTCTGAAGATGCGCTTCGCGACGTGAAGAAGCAATGGAGACGCAGCCGCAATCTGTTTGAGATGAAAGACGAAGAGGTCCCTGTATACGGAACGATCGCCAGCCAGTTTAACGACCCGGGCACGAACGTTTTGTTTGTAAACCTCATGAGAGTGATCGGGGAGAAAACGGGGGCACAGTTCCCGACAACACTCGATATTTCCAAGGAAACGCAATCGAAGAAAAAATACATTATCCCGTCCGATCGCATTCACTACCTTGCGGAAATTGTAAACACGGTCCATGACTACAAGAAGTTCACCGAAAAGCAGGTGGCCATTGCACGCAAACTGTTCCAGCTCAAAGGAACAAAAGAAGAATTCGCAAAACAAACAGGGGAGCTGTCTGCTGAACTGCGACAGGAAATCGACAAGCTCATTACACACTATGAGGAGCAGTTGCACCCGGAAAGCAAGAAAATCCTTGCGAACTGGCAGGCGATCAAAGAAGCCTATACGAAAGATGAGTTCGTAACGAAGGTAAGGGACAAGGAAATTGTGACAGAACTGTACACGACATCACTGTCAGGAACGAGAATCCCGAAAGTTTCACTGCCTAAGTTTGAAGATTGGGGCGAAATTTTACGCTGGTCG
Organism: Aneurinibacillus tyrosinisolvens; assembly: GCF_001015055.1. Classification (GTDB taxonomy): domain Bacteria; phylum Bacillota; class Bacilli; order Aneurinibacillales; family Aneurinibacillaceae; genus Aneurinibacillus_A; species Aneurinibacillus_A tyrosinisolvens. Next base: position 90,575 of record NZ_BBWZ01000002.1, read on the forward strand.
ATGAGCGAAAACCTGCCGGGCTATTTCCCTTATACAGCAGGTGTATTCCCGTTCAAGCGGGACGGAGAGGATCCAAAGCGCCAGTTTGCCGGGGAAGGAACGCCGGAACGGACGAACCGCCGCTTCCACTATTTATCGAAAGACGACAGCGCCAAGCGCCTGAGCACAGCGTTTGACAGTGTGACCCTGTACGGGGAGGACCCTGATCACCGTCCAGACATTTATGGAAAAATCGGAACGAGCGGGGTAAACGTATGTACGCTTGACGATATGAAGAAGCTGTATGCAGGCTTTGATCTCTGCCATCCGTCTACTTCAGTTTCGATGACGATTAACGGACCGGCACCGATTATTCTCGCCATGTACATGAATACAGCCATCCAGCAGCAGCTCGATAAATTTACAAGCGATAAAGGCCGCGAGCCCATCGAGCAGGAAGCGGGACAAATTAAAGAAGCTACACTGAAGAGCGTCCGCGGAACGGTGCAGGCTGACATTTTGAAGGAAGACCAGGGGCAGAATACCTGCATCTTCTCTACAGAGTTTGCGCTGAAGATGATGGGAGACATCCAGGAGTATTTCATTCACAACTATGTCCGGAACTATTATTCCGTCAGCATCTCCGGCTACCATATTGCAGAGGCGGGAGCGAACCCGATTTCCCAGCTTGCTTTCACGCTGGCAAACGGCTTTACGTATGTGGAATACTATTTAAGCCGCGGCATGAACATCGACGATTTTGCGCCGAACCTGTCGTTCTTCTTCAGCAACGGACTTGACCCTGAATATGCTGTACTTGGCCGTGTGGCCAGACGCATCTGGGCAGCGGCAATGAAAAATAAATACGGTGCGAATGAGCGCAGCCAGAAGCTGAAATACCATACCCAGACATCCGGACGCTCCTTGCATGCACAGGAAATGGATTTCAATGATATTCGTACGACCCTGCAGGCGTTGATGGCAATTTACGATAACTGTAATTCGCTCCATACGAACGCGTATGACGAAGCGATTACAACGCCGACAGAAAACTCCGTCCGCCGCGCCATGGCGATCCAGATGATTATTACAAAAGAGCTTGGACTGGCGAAAAACGAAAACTCTCTCCAGGGTTCTTTCATTATCGAAGAGCTGACGGACCTTGTAGAAGAGGCTGTGCTGGCGGAATTCCAGCGCATCAGCGACCGCGGGGGCGTGCTCGGTGCGATGGAAACGCAGTACCAGCGCAGCAAGATCCAGGAGGAGTCTCTCTATTATGAAACATTAAAGCACAACGGAGAGCTTCCGATTATCGGGGTAAATACGTTCATAAACCCGAATGCGGATGAAGCCGATTATGAAATCGAGCTTGCCCGTGCGACGGAAGAGGAAAAGCTGCAGCAAATCCATAATCTGCGCGCATTCCAGGAGCAGCACAAGGATGAGGCGCCTGCCGCGCTGAAGCGTTTGAAAGAAGTGGCGCGCACGAACGGAAACATCTTCGCTGAATTGATGGAGGCGGTTAAAGTGGCGAGCCTCGGCCAGATTACGGGTGCTCTTTATGAAGTGGGCGGACAGTACCGCCGTAATATGTAGCAGCATAAAGCAAGGGTGAGGAAATATCGCCCTTGCTTTATGTGTACTATTTTGTATAAAATAAGAAATACTGGCTACTAGAGATTTTTATCTGAGTATGAAAAAGAAAGCATGGCTTTCTTTTATGATGAATATTTGAGAAGGGAAGTGCCGAGGTTGAGCAATGTATTAAACCTGGAACAGGAAAAAATATCAGAAATGGCAATGGTTGATCTGGCTTACCATTTGCTGGCCCAATCGAAAAAACCTGTCCATTACCGTGATTTATTTAATGAAGTTGCCGAACTCAAGCATATTACAGAAGAGGGCGCAATGGATCTAATTGCCCAGGTGTACACAGAAATCAATCTGGATGGGCGATTCATCTGCCTCGGTGACAACCTCTGGGGCTTAAAGCGCTGGTACCTTGTCGAAACACAGGAAGAATCAGCGGAAGGAAGCCTGCGTGGCAAGTTTGTGCTCGACGACGATGATGACTTCGACGATGATGAAGACCTTGAAGAAGGATACGGCCTGGACGATGACGAGCCGGTTAATAATTTGGATGACGACGACGATAATGATGCAGACGATGATGATGAAGAACTCGATGGTTTTGACGATGAAGCGGAAGAGGAATTAGAAGATGAAGATTTGGATGACGAATCTGAATCGGAAAATGATGAAGATCTTGACAGGAAATAACCGTAACGATAAAATACTTTTTGGGCTTTAAAAGTTAACGAATTGTTTTAGTTATCGAAAACAAAAGTGCCCCTCCGAGAACTCGGTTGGGGAGTGCTTTTGTTTTTTTTATTTTCCGGGTCTTATAGATACGGTTATTTTGTGGAAAAGTATTGATGGGTAAAGAAAGAGGGGTTTATTGTATGGCAAAGTATATATTTGTTACAGGCGGCGTAGTATCCTCCCTTGGAAAAGGAATCACGGCCGCTTCACTTGGTCGCTTACTGAAAAACCGCGGAATGAACGTTACGATCCAGAAGTTTGATCCTTATATTAATGTCGACCCGGGTACGATGAGTCCCTATCAGCACGGCGAAGTTTTCGTAACGGAAGACGGTGCGGAAACGGATCTTGATCTCGGGCATTACGAACGATTTATTGACATTAACCTGAACTCCAACAGCAACGTAACAACCGGGAAAATTTATTCTTCCGTTATTACGAAGGAACGCCGCGGCGATTACCTTGGCGGAACCGTACAGGTTATTCCCCATATCACAAATGAAATTAAGGAACGCGTATTCCGTGCAGGCCGCGAAGCGAATGTAGATGTGGTCATTACAGAAATCGGCGGAACCGTAGGCGATATCGAAAGCCTTCCTTTCCTCGAAGCCATCCGCCAGATTAAGAGCGATGTCGGCCGGGAAAATGTCATGTACATTCACTGTACACTTGTGCCTTATCTCAGCGCTGCCGGTGAAGTGAAAACAAAGCCAACCCAGCACAGCGTAAAAGAACTGCGCAGCCTTGGCATTCAGCCGAACGTTATCGTCTGCCGTACCGAAAAGCCGATATCTCAAGACATGAAGGATAAAATTGCCCTGTTCTGCGATATCGATCCGAAAGCCGTCATTGAATGTGCTGATGCGGACACTCTGTACGAAGTGCCATTGATGCTGAAGGATCAGGGGCTTGATGACTATGTATGCAACCACTTGAACCTGACTTGCCCGGAAGCGGACATGGCGGAATGGAAAGAGCTTCTCCACAAGGTGAAAAACCTTTCCGGAATGACGACCATCGCCATCGTCGGTAAGTACGTTGCGCTGCATGACGCTTACATAAGCGTCGCGGAAGCATTGTACCATGCCGGATATGAGAACGATTCCGATGTAACGATTAAATGGGTAGATGCGGAAGAAGTGGATGCGGGCAACGTCGAAGCGTTACTCGGAGACGTGGACGGCATTCTTGTACCTGGCGGCTTCGGTGACCGCGGTGTGGAAGGAAAGATTGTTGCAACAAAATATGCGCGTGAGAATAAAGTTCCTTTCCTGGGCATCTGTCTCGGCATGCAGGTTGCCGTTATTGAATTTGCCCGCCATGTAGTCGGATTGAAAGACGCGAACAGCTCGGAGATTAATCCCGCGACTTCCTACCCGGTTATTGATCTTTTGCCTGACCAGAAGGACATTGAAAACCTTGGCGGCACAATGCGCCTGGGCCTTTACCCGTGTAAGCTGGAAAAGGGAAGCGATGCGTACAGCTCTTACAGCCAGGAACTCGTATATGAGCGCCACCGCCACCGCTATGAATTCAACAACGAATATAGAGAAGCGCTGAAAAACGCAGGCCTGTCATTCAGCGGAACCTCGCCGGATGGACGCCTTGTGGAAATTATTGAAATAACAGACCACCCATGGTTTGTGGCGAGCCAGTTCCACCCGGAATTCGCATCACGCCCTAATCGTCCACAGCCGCTGTTCCGTGACTTTGTAGGGGCTTCTCTCCGCTTAAAAGGATAATATAAAGCAAAAGTGCAGGGTAGAAACAAACCGCCCCTGCACTTTTTTCTTGCTTGTATAAAAATCTCCCTTTCTTCGCAGAATATTCTAGCAGGAATTCCCCGCTCTTCATCGAACTTTACCTTATATTACGATTGATAAAAAATGGAACCACATAACTGCGTTGCGTTCGGACAAAAAGGGTAAAGGGGATACAAGTATGGAGAATAAAAAGGTTTTGATTGTGGATGATCAGTATGGGATTCGTGTTCTGTTATTCGAAGTATTTGGTAAGGAGGGGTACCAGACATTTCAGGCGGCTAATGGAAAGCAGGCGCTGGAGATTGTCGTGAACGAATCACCGGACCTTGTTATTCTGGATATGAAGATTCCAGGGATGGATGGCCTTGAAATTCTCAAAGAAATTAAGAAGATAGACGCAAGCATGAAGGTCATTATGATGACGGCTTACGGAGAGCTGGATATGATTAAGGAAGCAACCGAATTGGGAGCGCTTACCCATTTCACAAAGCCGTTTGATATTGATGAACTTCGAATGGCGGTCAACAAGCAACTCGCAAGCTAATCTCACATTGTGGTATAATGGATAATGTTTGAGATTACGGACGAGCACAAGGAGGATCCTACATATGCCATTAGTTTCGATGACAGAGATGTTAAATAAGGCGGTAGAGGGCAAATACGCTGTCGGCCAGTTCAACCTGAACAACCTGGAGTTTACCCAGGCCATTCTTCAGGCAGCGGAAGAGGAGAAATCTCCTGTTATCTTAGGAGTAAGTGAAGGCGCTGCTCGTTACATGGGCGGGTTTAAATTAGTTGTAGCCATGGTGAAAGCACTCATGGAAGAGTATAAAGTTACCGTGCCTGTTGCCATCCACCTTGATCACGGTTCATCTTTTGAGAAGTGTGTGGAAGCCATTCAGGCCGGCTTTACTTCCGTTATGATTGACGGATCCCACTACCCGCTGGAACAGAACATCGCGCTCACCAAGAAGGTTGTTGAGGTGGCTCATGCGCTTGGTATATCTGTAGAAGCGGAATTGGGCCGTATCGGCGGACAGGAAGACGATCTTGTGGTTGCCGATGCGGACGCAATGTATGCCATTCCGGCGGAGTGCGATCAGCTTGTGCGTGAGACAGGGGTAGACTGCTTCGCTCCGGCGCTCGGATCGGTTCACGGTCCATACAAGGGAGAGCCGAACCTTGGCTTTGACCGCATGGAAGAAGTAATGAAACTGACAGGTGTGCCGCTTGTGCTCCACGGCGGAACCGGCATTCCAACACACGACATTAAGCGGGCGATTTCACTGGGAACAGCTAAGATTAATGTGAACACGGAAAGCCAAATTACTTCTGCCGCAACCGTTCGCAGGGTACTGGAAGAGAAGCCGAATGAATACGATCCTCGAAAATACCTCGGCCCGGCCCGTGATACCATTAAGGAAACCGTAAAAGGCAAAATCCGTGAGTTCGGAAGCAACAATCGGGCATAATAGTAATAATCACGCAATAGAAGGAGTGGACTATGAAATTCTTTATTGATACAGCGAATGTAGAGGAAATCCGCGCGGTTAACGAGTGGGGCGTACTTGCTGGTGTAACAACCAACCCTTCTCTTGTCGCAAAGGAAGGCCGCGACTTCGTAGAAACCTTAAAAGAGATTATCGATATTGTTGACGGTCCCATCAGTGCAGAGGTCATCAGTCTGGAAGCGGAAGGCATGATTGAAGAAGGGGAAAGGCTGGCTTCTCTCTCTAAAAACATTGTCATTAAACTTCCGATGACGGTTGAAGGTTTAAAAGCCGTAAAATACTTTGCAAAAAAGAAAATCAAGACGAATGTAACGCTCGTATTCTCCGCTACACAGGCATTGCTTGCCGCTCGTGCTGGAGCTACGTACGTATCCCCTTTCCTTGGCCGTCTTGATGATATTGCACAAAACGGACTGGACCTTATCTCGGACATCGTAGAAATTTTCAATATGCATAACATCGACACGGAAATCATTTGTGCAAGTGTACGCCATCCGCTGCATGTAGTGGATTGCGCAAGAATGGGCGCAGACATCGCAACCATTCCGCATAAGATTTTCGAACAGATGGTGAAGCATCCGCTAACGGACAGCGGGATTGAACGTTTCCTCGCGGATTGGGAGAAAGCACAACAAAAATAATAGGTTGAAGAAGCACCTTTTCATTTTTTCGTAGATAAGAAAGTATAACTTTCTTATCTACATAAGGGCAACTAAGGCAATCGTCGGCGCCTATGGCTTGGCGCTAGCCAAGTTTTCTTTATGTTGAAAGGGTGCTTTTTCCCATTGAGTAAGGAGCACCGATCTGTGGAAAAGCTTTTTATAAAAGGTGGACAGAAGCTGCAGGGCAGAATTCAGATTAACGGGGCCAAAAACAGTGCGGTAGCCCTGATTCCCGCTGCAATTCTGGCCGCGTCTGAAGTCATTCTGGACAACTTGCCTGACATCAGTGACGTTCGTGTCTATGGGGAAATTTTGGAGGAGCTTGGCGCAAAGGTCGCGCTTGACGGCGAGACGATGCGTATTGATTCGACAGAGATGCGCCTGAGACCGATGCCGAACGGAAAAGTGAAACAGCTTCGAGCTTCTTATTATTTAATGGGGGCGATGCTCGGGCGGTTCGGCAAAGCGATTATTGGCATGCCCGGAGGCTGTAACTTAGGACCGCGTCCCATTGATCAGCATATCAAAGGATTTGAAGCGCTCGGGGCTGTGCTCACACACGAACAGGGCGCCCTTCATATTCAGGCGGACAAACTGGTCGGAACGAAAATTTATCTCGATGTCGTAAGTGTAGGAGCTACGATTAACATTATGCTTGCGGCCTGCCGTGCCCAGGGGACGACCGTCATTGAGAATGCAGCAAAAGAACCTGAGATCATTGATGTGGCTACGCTTTTAAATGCGATGGGTGCCAGCATTAAAGGAGCGGGAACAGATGTTATTCGCATCAAGGGTGTGGACAGCTTTCACAGCTGCCGCCATTCCATTATTCCCGATCGCATCGAAGCGGGTACATACATGATTGCTGCGGCGGCAACCGGCGGCGATGTTACGATTGATAATATTATTCCCCGGCACCTCGAATCTCTTACAGCAAAATTGCGCGAAATGAATGTGGAGATAGAAGAAGAGGATGATGCCCTCCGGGTAAAGGGGCAGAACGGGTACCGGGCGATTGATATTAAAACGTTGCCATATCCCGGATTCCCTACGGATTTACAACAGCCGATGACAGCACTGTTAACGGCCGCCGAAGGGACAAGCATCGTTACCGACAACATTTACCATGCCAGATTCAAGCACGTTGACCATCTCATCAACATGGGAGCGAAAGTCAAGGTGGAAGGAAGATCCGCTGTGATTGAAGGAAGAACCCCGCTTTATGGTGTGCGCGTAACGGCGACGGATTTGCGTGCCGGAGCGGCGCTTGTTATTGCAGGATTAATGGGGGATGGCGTAACCGAAATCTCAGGGGTTTCTCACATTGACCGCGGCTACTCCAGGCTGGAGGAGAAGCTGATAAGCCTGGGGGCACAGATGTGGAGAGAACGCAAGATAGAAAGTGCATAGAAAGAACGGGGGAAACAGACAATGGAGCGCAGTTTAACAATGGAATTAGTACGGGTTACAGAAGCAGCGGCACTCGCTTCCGCACGCTGGATGGGCCGCGGCAAGAAGGAAGAGGCGGACGATGCGGCCACGACAGCGATGAGAGCCGTTTTTGATACCGTGCCGATGGAAGGCATTGTCGTTATCGGAGAAGGAGAGATGGATGAAGCGCCGATGCTTTATATCGGGGAAAAGCTTGGCCAGGGAAACGGGCCGCAGGTCGATGTGGCGGTGGACCCGCTTGAAGGCACAAACATCGTGGCCAAGGGAACATGGAATGCGCTGACCGTGCTTGCTGTAGCCGACCGGGGCAACCTGCTTCACGCGCCGGATATGTACATGGATAAACTGGCAGTCGGGCCGAAAGCGGCCGGAAAGGTTGACATCAACGCGCCGGTCATTGATAATCTAAAAGCAGTCGCCCAGGCGAACGGCAAAGACATCAGCGACCTCGTTGCCTGTGTCATGGACCGGGAACGCCATGAGAAGCTTATCCATGAAATCCGCGAAGCCGGAGCCCGCATTAAGCTCATTTCAGACGGAGATGTAGCAGGCGCAATCAACACGGCGTTTGAGCATACAGGGGTCGACATCCTATTCGGCATTGGAGGCGCGCCGGAAGGGGTCATCGCTGCGGTTGCTTTGAAGTGTCTTGGAGGGGATTTCCAGGGACGGCTTGTTCCACAAACACAGGAAGAGCTGGACAGATGCAAACAGATGGGGATTATTGACCCTAGCCAGGTACTCCGCATGAATGACCTGGTAAAAGGGGATGATTGTATTTTCGCTGCCACAGGGGTTACAGACGGAGAGCTTCTCCAGGGAGTTCGATTCACCGGTACGAGAGCCACGACGCAATCGCTTGTTATGCGCGCGAAATCAGGAACCGTTCGTTTTATCGAAGGGCAGCACCGTCTTGAGAGAAAACCGGAGTTTGTCGTAAAAGACTAGGCTAATAGATTTGCAAGCTGGATATAATGGGATTAACAATAGATTATTAAGAAAAGTGTGGTGTTTTTTCACTATATGGAAATGAATTTAGCTCAACTTGAGGACAAAAAGTTGACGGAGTTATACAAACTTGCCAAAGAGTTTCAGATTCCTTACTACGGTACATTTAAGAAAAGAGAACTGATTTTTGCGATTCTGCAGGCACAGGCGGAAAAGCAGGGGAACATGTTTATGGAAGGCGTTCTGGAAACCCATTCGGACGGATTCGGTTTCCTCCGCCCTATCAATTATCTGCCGAGCGCGGAAGACATTTATATTTCCGCTTCACAAATTCGCAGATTCGATTTGAGAACAGGGGACAAAGTTTCCGGAAAGGTACGGCCGCCGAAAGAAAACGAGCGATATTTTGGCTTGCTCCACGTGGACGCCGTGAACGGCGAACCGCCTGAAACCTCTTCGGAACGGCTGCACTTCCCGGCGCTTACACCTCTTTACCCTCAGGAAAAAATCGTGCTTGAAACCTCACCTACCAGGATTCCTTCCCGCATTATTGATTTGATATCACCTGTCGGACTTGGCCAGCGCGGTTTGATTGTAGCCCCTCCTAAAGCAGGTAAAACGATGCTGCTCAAGGAAATTGCCAATAGCATTGCTACCAATCATCCTCAAATTGAACTCATTGTTCTTTTAATTGATGAGCGTCCGGAAGAAGTAACGGACATGCAGCGATCTGTCAAAGGGGAAGTGGTGAGTTCAACATTCGATGAACTGCCTGAAAACCATATTAAAGTAGCAGAGCTCGTGCTGGAGCGGGCCATGCGCCTTGTTGAGCACAAAAAAGACGTTGTCATTTTGCTGGATAGTATCACAAGATTGGCCCGTGCCTATAACGTTACGGTACCGGCGAGTGGCCGCACTCTCTCAGGCGGTATCGATCCTGCGGCTTTCCACCGGCCGAAGCGGTTCTTTGGAGCCGCGCGAAATGTGGAAGAAGGCGGCAGCTTAACAATTCTGGCCACGGCTCTTATCGAAACCGGATCGCGTATGGATGACGTCATTTATGAAGAATTCAAAGGAACGGGAAATATGGAGCTTCACCTTGACCGCAAGCTGGCGGAACGCCGCGTCTACCCGGCCATTGATATTCGCCGCTCCGGAACACGCCGGGAAGAACTCCTCTTCGGAAAAGAAGAACTGGATAAAATTTGGGCGCTCCGCAAGTCCATCCATGACAACAATGAATTTACGGAAGCATTCATCAAACGCCTCGCCGATACGAAGACAAATCAGGATTTCCTTGATGCTATTGTGATTGATAATGTGAAAAAAGGTGCCGTAAAAGTAAGATAATTCTACTAAACAAGCCCTCCCGGACATATAGATGATAGAGGAATTAAAGGGGGGGCAACAATGAATGAATGGCAGGCATTGATTCTTGGAATGATTCAAGGGTTAACGGAATTTCTGCCGGTTAGCAGCACCGGGCATCTTTTTCTAGGCCGGCATTTATTCGGGCTGGACGAAGCTGGCCTGTTTCTTGATACGATGCTTCATATCGGTACACTGTTTGCCGTCCTGGCTGTTTATAAGGATGACGTTCTGTACATGCTGAGGAGGCCGCTGAGCCGGCTGACGGGGCTCGTTGTTGTCGGTACGATACCCGCTGTTGTAATTGGACTTATGTTTGAGGACTTTTTTGATGCTATTTCAAAAACCGGCTCCACGATAGGATATGAGTTTCTTGTCACAGGCTGTGTTCTCTGGATGGCGGAGCGCTGGAAGAACGGATACAAAGAGATGGAAGATATCTCGTACGGCGATGCGCTCTTTATCGGGACGTTCCAGGCGGCAGCCATTATGCCGGCGCTCTCCCGCTCCGGGCTTACGATTGCGGCTTCTCTTTTCCGCCGGATTGATAAGGCGGCGGCCGCACAGTTTTCTTTTCTTTTATCCATTCCGGCCATTGCCGGAGGGATCGTGCTTCAGGGTGCGAAGCTTGTCACCGGTGAGAGCGGAGAAGCGATCGGGCTGATGCCCCTTCTGATAGGAACCCTTTCCTCCGCCTTCTTCGGCTATATTGCCGTCCGCTGGATGATTGGCGTTCTTAAGCGCGGCTCTCTTAAAGGCTTCGCCATCTATGTCTGGATCCTTGGCTTTTTTATCATCGCAGCGCAGGTAACGAGAAGCTTTTAATTAGTAACTGTGTTAAAAAAAGAGCATTGCCCGGTTATAAAGGGTAATGCTCTCTTTTTGTTACGGCAGTGGAAAATGTATGTCACTTTAAAGTGGTAAAGGATGATTCATCCTATAGTGATCTTACCTTCAGAGTAGCGGAAATGCTCCTTCTTTCTATCGATACTGAGCGCAAAAGCAACGGTGAGTGGGCCGACCCTTCCTGCGAACATAACGAAGGAAACAAGGATTTTCCCAAACATCGTGAGATGAGGAGTAAGCCCCATGGATAAGCCTACCGTGCCGAATGCGGACGTTGTTTCGAATAAAACTGTAAGGAAATCGGCTTTCTCCGTAATACAGAGGATCATCGTTGCTCCAAGGACGAGAAAGACAGCGGCAAAGGTAATTGTCAGTGCCTTGTGCACTTTGCTTTCGTCCACACGCTGTTTGAAGAATACAACATCGCGGCGGCCGCGAATCATCGCCCAAACAGCCCCGAGAAGCGTGACGAAGGTCGTTGTCTTAATCCCGCCTCCTGTAGAGCCCGGCGAAGCCCAATAAACATCAGGATGACCATCAAAAACAGAGTGGCCTGGTGCATATCACCAATCGGAGGGTATTCGCCCCGTCTGTCCGGGTACAGACAGATTGGAAAAATGAACCGAGTATCTTTCCGGCCCAGTCGAGAGAAGCAAGTGTTTTCGGGTTCGTGTACTCCATAGCAAAAATAAGAAGCGCTCCGAAGAAAACGAGGAAGGCGGTTGACGTGAGCACGACTTTCGTATGCATCGACAGCTTGTGCCGGTTGTGAAAATCGGTCAGCTCTGCAATAACGATGAAGCCGATCCCGCCGGCAATAATCAGGATCATAATGACGATGTTGACAATCGGGTCGCTTACATACGGCGTCAGACTTCTAAATCCTCCAACTAAGTCAAAGCCTGCATTATTAAAGTTGGAAACAGAGTGGAAAATACCGAAATATATCCCCCTTGATACTCCCATATCCGGAATCCAGCGGAGCGCCAAAATGAGCGCCCCAACTCCCTCGAAGATGATAGTGAAAAGAAGGACCCGTTGAACAAGTTTTACGATTCCCTCGAGCGTCAACTGGTTTAATGACTCTTGAATGAGCAGGCGCTGCCGCAGCGAGATTTTTCTTCCAATAACGAGGGCGAACAGGGTTGCCATCGTCATAAATCCAAGTCCGCCAACCTGGATTAAGGTCAAAATCGTAAGCTGGCCGAACATCGTGAATGCCGTTCCGGTATCGGCAACAACGAGCCCTGTTACACATGTAGCGGACGTAGCGGTAAACAGAGCGTTAACAAAAGAAAGCCCTCTTCCATCCGGTGTGGCGATAGGGAGCATCAGAAGGAAGGCCCCGACAAGGATAATCGCCGCGAAGCCGATAACGAGCATCTGCGCGGGATTTATGGATGTCAGGGAAAAACAGGCTGCTTTCTCTTATACGGTAGGTTTGACATTAGTTACACCTCAATGGAATAGAAAGTAAGTTCTTAATATATATGACGATAGTATCCGACAAATAGGTACAGCGCAATCTTTGACTTTTTTACCACCGTTCGCTTATAATAATTCGGATGTACCTGTAATCATATAAACGAATCAATAGTGAGGAGTTTTGATATATATGTATCTTGTTTATGCTGATGGAAAGGACCAGGTGTACGAGCACGCCGAGCTGTTTGGTCTCGGGCGCAGCGGAGATACGTTGATGGAAATTCTTGAAGAAGAACTCATTCCGCTGCCAGAGGGTGCTACACTCGTAAGCCTTCCATCCTGTAACCCGGTCGGCCTGAATCCGGAAACAGGCGAAATGATTCGCCTCGATGAATTTCAGGCTGTAGGAGCACTCCTTCCTCAGGGATTCACACGTCTTATGTTTCCCGGATATGTGAAGGAAAGTAAGGAAGAAAAACTTCCGCTTTTTGGATATACAGCGGTTGTTTGGCATAATGACGGATTTTATGTAGCTGCAGAGCCGACAGATGAACCATATAAATGGAACCCGGTAAACTTTCCTATGACTGATTTGGAAGGAAAGGTAAAGGAAGTACTTGCACAGTACCCGGAAAATCGGGTATTTAATCACCTGAGCAACTGCACGCTTGGATATGAGTGCTTGACCGCATCCAATACATTCCTGAACCGCTGGGAAGCCGGCCTGCCCGTTTCGTTCTCCTGCAATGCGGGCTGCTATGGCTGTATTTCAGAGCAGCCGGATGACAGCGGATTTCCGGCTCCGCAGACTCGAATGAACTTTAAGCCGACGGTTGACGAGCTTGTAGAGGTGATGCTCCACCACCTGCAAACACCGGAATCGATTATTAGCTTTGGCCAGGGGTGTGAAGGTGAACCATCCACCCAGGCGGCGATTATTACGCAGGCAATGCGGCGCATACGTGAGCAGACACAGACCGGGTTCATCAATATTAATACGAATGCAGGCCTAACAGACCACATTAAGGCCATTGTAGATGCGGGCCTTGATTTAATGCGCGTGAGCACAATCAGTGCGATCGATGAGCATTATAACGCCTACTACCGCCCGCGCGGCTACACGCTCCAGAATGTGGAGAAGTCGGCGGCCTATGCGAGCAGCAAAGGCGTATACACTTCCATTAATTATCTCGTATTCCCGGGGGTGTTTGACCGGGAAGAAGAAATGGAAGCCATGATTGAATTTATCAGGCGCTCGGGAATCCGTCTCATTCAAATGCGCAATCTTAACATCGACCCGGACAGCTATCTGTCCATGATCCCGCCGGCGAAAGGCGAGATTTTCGGAATGAAGCAGGCGATGGAAATTTACCGCCAGGAACTGCCCGATGTTATCCTTGGCTCATATACGCACGTTCCGCCTGTACAGTTTCAGGAACTGCGCAAAGCATCTTTAAATAAATAATAAATGTTTGCAATATGTAAAACGACGTGCTATAATTCATTTATGTGCTTTATTGTAACTCTGTTTCGTAAAGATTCAGGGCAGAAAGAGGTGAAAGTAATGAAACCGGAAATCCATCCAGATTATAAGTTAACAAAAGTTACTTGTGCTTGTGGTAACGAGTTCGAAACCGGCTCAGTAAAAGAAAACTTGCGCGTGGAGGTTTGCTCCGAATGCCATCCTTTCTATACTGGTAAACAAAAGTTCCTCGATGCTGGCGGACGTGTAGATCGTTTCAAGAAGAAATACAATATGAAATAATAAAAATGATAGACGGACAGGCTTATGCTTGTCCGTTTTTATTTATTATTAAGGTTTTTGATACATATTTACTTATATATAATTAGATACTATAATATAATTAGTTTAAAAGGAAATAAGATGAATGGAGGTTTTTAGATGAAAAGGAGAAGCATTAGCCGCGTATGGACAGTCCGTCATGAACAACAAAGCCCGATCCATAAAGTCGGCCAGGTTCTTTCGCCAGGAGATTGGAAAGAGCTTGACCCTTTTCTATTCCTTGCCGAAGATTGGTTTCAGCATGGCGTCTTTGATTTTCACCCGCACCGTGGCATCGAGACAGTAACGTATGTCATTGAGGGCACGCTGGAGCATTATGACAATCATGGCGGCCAAGACAAACTGGGGCCTGGAGACGCACAGTGGATGACAGCAGGAAGCGGAATCATTCACAAAGAAACGGCGGCTCCAGGGGACACTGTCCACAGCCTGCAACTGTGGGTGAATCTCCCGCGCTCCAACAAGCTGGCGCAGCCTCGCTACCAGAATCTCCACGCTAAAGATATGCCGGTGCGCCGTGAAGAGGGGGCACTCGTCCGCATTTTTTCCGGGTCATCTGCAGGCGTTACGGCCGGCACGCTAAATTACACGCCAATCACGATGGTAGAGATACAGCTGGAGCCGGGTGCGACGGTAGTGCAGGACCTCCCCGGAAGCTACAACGGTTTTATGTATATACTTGAAGGCAGTGGGTATTTTGGTGCGAACGAAACAAGAGGAACGAAAAACCAGGGGTTATGGCTCGGTTCTGCTGATGGTTCGGAGGAGAGCGAGATATCGATCCGCGCGGAAGAAAAGCTTCGCGTCCTGCTTTATGCAGGCGAGCCGATTAAAGAACCTGTCGTCGCCTACGGTCCGTTCGTAATGAATACAGAAGAAGAAATCAGGCAAGCATTCGTTGACTACCGCGAGGGAAAATTTGATTAAGTTTAACATAGAAGTTTAAAGATTTTATTAGCACTCCTGCAAATTTATTTGTGGGAGTGCTTTTTTATCGCATAAACCAGATGTTACTTTAAAGTAATAGGGAAAAAGACCGCAAGGTTAAAAATGTTAGAAAAAAGGGAGAGCAGTCCACGCAGACCGGCCTTCCTGACCCAGCGGAAGCTCCCGGAGAGCAGAACAAGCCCGCAATTGTCTCCATCCTCGAACTACCCAGATGTTTTGCGGGCTCTGCTCGCAGGGAGGTGGAGCGGACAGTTCTTCCTTCCTCGCGGAAGGGAAAGGCAAGTAGACTGAACTCCCTTTTTTCGCTTTTTTGCACATTTTCATGTTTACCCCCCCAAAATTCGGGGTAGAGTTTCGTATTAATATATTAAATAATATAATTATTCTGAAAAGGAGGGATGAAAGGCTTCTTTATTACCCAAAGAGTACGCGTACGTATTCGTATCGAAAGGGGCGAAAGGAAAAGGTGCTTGAAGCAAAGCAGTATGTACATAAACTCGACCTAAAAGCAGATAACCCCGAAGATCGCCTGCTAGCAGCGGCCATTCACGTATTTTCCGAGAAGGGATACTACGAATCAAGTGTCGACGATATCGTTTCTGAGGCAAAGGCTTCCAAAACGACATTCTATAAGTATTTTCAGAACAAAGAAGACATGTTGATTCAAGTTTTTCAGCGGTTGGCGTCTTTGATGGGGGAACGTGTGGAAAAAGCGCTCCTCCATACACCGAAGAACGCTGCACGAACATTTGCGGGAATACGTGCCTACCTGGAGACTTGCTTCGAATACAGGGAACTCGCGCGCCTGCTGCTTATTGATACGGTAGGAGTCAGCAGGCGGCTTGAACAGGTTAGAAGAGAAGCACACACTTATTTTGCCTCTATCTTTTTTGAAGAATTGCAGAAAGGGTTAAAGGGCGGTTTTGTCACATCAGAGGAAGCCAGAATTGTCTCGCGTGCAATGGTTGGAGCAGTAAATGAAGTGGTGCTTACGGTAATAGACAAACAGCAGGAACCGAACATCCATAATTTAACCGAAGTCCTTTCATCCATGCTTACTCGATATTTGAAAAACATTCCACATAACGAAATAGGGGGATCATTATGAAAAAACTCGGTGTAGCTACAACGGCGGTCTTTTTATCCTTATCTCTTACAGCAGGACCTGCAGCCGCCGCAGGGCTAACAGACGGACTGCTGAATAATCTTCCCATTGCGGGTAGTGTGCTGAATGCGGGAGCTCAGGCAGCGGGCGCGGCACAGAATAGCAGTGCTCCGGATACAAGCAGCCTTTCAGGATTAGGCGATGCACTAAATGGTGGCAGTCTCCTGGATGCAAGCAGCCTTACCGGCGGAAATAACGTACCGGGTCTGAGCGATTTGCTAAACAACCTGAGTCCGAATCCTGTTATCCAGGGGAAAAACGGGCTGAGTATGACAACAGATCGTGCGATTATTTTTGCGGGTGTTCCGAACTTCAACACGTTGAAAATCACAGTAAACTATTCCGCCGTTGAGGCCGGAACGTTATCCGTAAAAATCCCTGCAGGCGCTAAAGTATCCAGCAATGGCGGGGGCAAAGAGAGCAATGGTACATTAACATGGAGCGTTGATCCGAAAACGAAAAGTACGGGCGCATTTTCGTATGCGCTTACATTTGACGGAACCGGTACAACTGGATCTTCCATTATGAATAATATGACCCATACCGCTTCCTTAATTTCTAATGGAAACAAGCAACTGGCAACCGCGACAGCACAAACCCAGGTGATTAATCCAGGTTCCGGCGTTGAAGAACGTCCCCGCTATGTATATGGGTACACGGATAAAACCTTCCGTCCCGACTCCAAATTGACCCGTGCGGAAGGTGTAGCGGTGGCTGTTCGTATTATTTTCCCGGGATTCGACAGGAAGCTGCCGCAGAAGCAGTTGTTTAAAGACGTAAAACCGAATTACTGGGCTGCCCAGGATATAACAAAAGCTGTGGCGGAAGGATTAATCTCCGGCAATGCGGATGGAACGTTCCAGCCGGATAAGCCAATGACTCGTGGAGAATATATGACCCTTCTTGCCCACGCATTGATGAAAACCCCAACGAGCAGTGCAAGCATTCCATACCCGGATGTGAAGGGTGAGGAGTTGAAAAATGCAGTTGGCTTACTTCAAGAGCTAAACATGCTGAGCGGGTTGCCGAACGGTACACTGGGAGTTGATTTGACGCTTACCCGCAAGGAAATGGTCGTTATGACGAACAAAGTTGTTCTTCGTTTGCCTCTCGACAACAGCGGCAAAGCAACCTACAAAGACGTTGCTCCTTCTGCCTGGTATTACGGAGATGTAGAAGCCGCTTCCGCAGCGAAGAAGTATGCCCGCAACCCGCTGCCCGGCAGCTTGCTTGGAGGGGTTGGAACGCCGCTCGGCCAGTAAAGTAACGGATCGTTTATAAGGAAAGCAGGCGGTAAGCTGGCTCCACCGCCTGCTGATTCTATAAGGTAAGGGAGGGAAGGCAGGCGTGGTGAAGAGACGTGTACGAAAAGTTGCGATTAACAGTCTTATTGTTATCGGCCTTATGTATGGGACAGCGCTCGGCGTTTCGAAAGCGGCGGAAACGAAGCCGGATCTTAAGAAATTCGATATTATTGGGAGACTTAAAGCCATTAATGGCAATAACGAATCTCTCAGTAAAACGAACATGGAAATTGTACGGAATATGAAAGCTGTCGATGAACAGGTGGGAAAAACAGGGCAGGTTGCCGCCCGGCTCAAAGATGTGAATGGCGGATTGGGAAAACAGGAAAACACGCTGAATGCGCTTATCCCCGTAACGGCGGACCAGGTAACGTTGAGCACTAATTTAAAAGGGCTAAGCGTAACGATTAACGGAAATATGAAAACGATTTCAAACGTATCGATGAAACAAGATCAGGAATTAAAACGAATGAATCGTGTAGTGCAAGATGCACGCAGCAAGCTGGAAAGCGTAATGAAGGGCAATGAAGCGATTAATCAGAAGCTTGGTACTGCGGCGGACAAAACCCGCCAAATTGAACAGTCTATTCCTTAAAAGGGGCGGGAGGTCGCGAGATGATTAAAAAACTGGCAGGAATACTAGGCGTCCTCGTTTTAAGCGGACTACTCATTAATTCAATGTTAATGACATTTTATTTAAAGAAAATTGATAGCGGACTTAACGAAAATCTGCATTCAGTAAGAGCCCTTGGCCAGCTGCAGAAATCGATTATTGATAAAAACGGGGAACTTACTGGCATGATTGGTACAATCGGTCAAATAGACGGCGGGCTTGATGCAGCCATCGATCGTACGTCAAGGCTGCTCGTTCTTCTTACACAGGTTGTTAATTTGAATGCGGATACACTTCAGATTAACAATGCCATGGAACAATCCTCCCTTCAGTCGGGTGCAACCATTACGAGCGTAAATCAATCATTGAAAACGGTCGGGCCATATACGGCCCAAATGAAGGGATATCTGGAAAGCCTGAAGAAAACCGCTGCATCCGATGCACAGAAGATGAATGATATCCGTCAAAGTGCCGAACGCATGAATCAAAAACTTCCGGGAGGTCCATAGGATGGAGCACGCAAAAGTATTGGAAGAAAAAGTTGTACCGATTCGGGAGGATAAGGAAGCCGGTGAAGCACCAAAGAAGCAGGCGTCTTTCCCGATTCTCGGCATTCTCATTATGCTTATTCTACTTGCTCTTGCGGGAAATACCCTGTTTCAGCTGCAGCTCGGCAAGGCGATTCACAGTAAAGCCCAGCAGCTTGATCAAGGCCTGGTAGAATCAGCCGCACTTTCGGAAAAAATGAATGGTCAACTCGCACTTATTTCTCAATTGAACGAAGCAACGACCAGGCTGAATACGAAACTGGGCAGAGTCAAAGGCAATACACAGGGAATGCATGGAGAAATTGCACGCCTTGACAAAGTCGTGGCGGGGATCGGTACGGTCGTAGCAAAAATCAATGGCAACACGAAGGCGACAAAAGAACAGCTTGTGGAAATTAACCGTACTTTAAATGAAAGCGCAGCGATGCTGGACCAAATGGTACAGGTTAATAATGATGTAGCTGGATCACTAAAACAGATTCAGTCAGTACAGCGGCAAATTAATGCTAGCTTAAGCCGAATGAATGATAAAACGAAAATTCTGGAACAAACTGCCGTTCTGGAAAAGTTAAAAATTTTGAAATAGGAGGTGCTCCATGAAAGTATTGCCGGTAAAGAAAAGTGTGGTGACGGTTGTCCTGGCAATCGCGATTATGATGCTTGGATCTGTCGCTTTGGCTGCCAGCATAAATGAGAAGAAAATGATGAGTGCCATGCATGAATTGGACATTATCGGCCTTACCGATGAACTTGTCGGGCTTACGGGAAACATGCTGGATGACACAAACAATCTTTCCGGTAAAATCGGCGAGGTCGGACATAGTCTATCAATGCTCGACGTTCAAAAAGATGAATTGTCAAAACAGGTGCAGACAAACGGTGAGATTATCGGACAGCTCGATAAGCAGCTTGAATTGAATAAGGAAGCACGCGGATTGATGCAGCAAATCCTCTCCATTCAGGGGGAGACACAACAGTTAACAACCAACGTAGCAGGGCAAGCGTCCACTGCAACAGGGCAGGTTGTCAAGACAGCTGATCAATTGGCCGGTGTAGGGACCACGACGGGACAGATGAACGCATCAACCGTAAAACTCTCAAACCAGCTCGATCAGCTCAACCATGAACTCGGACTTGCGGCTGACAGCTTCCGCCTTGTCGGCAAGTTAACGGCACTGCTTAATGCGCTTCCAATTCCGGTTGGGGATACGGTACGCAGCGTCGCAAACACAGCCCAAAAAACAGTTCAAAACGCTGGAAAAACAGTGAACGATCTGGTGAAAAACCCAACGGATGTGAACAAAACGGCAGGAAATGTAGGAAAAACAGTGAATGACACTGTCAGCGGGGTAACCGATACGGTTGGAAAGGTATTGCCAGGAGTTATTGGAGGGAACAAACAGAAGGAACCAGGCCAGGGTACGGAAAATAAGCAGGAAGAGAGCAAGGGACTGCTCCCTGGACTGAAACTCCCGCTGCTGGGCGGCTCCGGCGAATGAGGAAGACAGAAGGAGGGAGGTAAGTTTATGATGGCCATGTTGAAAATCGGCGTGTTCCTTGTGAGCGTTTTATCGCTGGCTGTCTTTGGCTGGGGGACGTACAACCAGATTAAAGGGCAGGCGGAAACGAATAAAGAAATGAAAAAAGTAGCGCAAAATATTAAAAAGGCGGACGCCTTAACGAGTATTACAGTTCAAAGCCTCCAACCGCTCGAGGAGACGGCAAAAACGATTCAAACGATGAATGGCGGCTTGACGACTACAGCCAGGCTGCTTACGGAGATGAACATAGGCCTTGGCAGTGTAACAAAGGGGGAGCAGGTTATTATACAGAACCTCACAGCCCTTAATGGAACAACAAACGGTGTTCTTTCGCAGTTACAGGCGGTCTCAACAGGAAGCGGAAAGCTGGTGGGAAGTACCGGAAAAATGCAGGGGCAAGTCCAAAGTGAATCTGCTTCCATGCAAGGCTTGAACGGCCTTACCGATGAATCAATTGCGGAGATGCGCAAGCTGAACAAGAAATTCTCCCTGCTGAGGTCGCTGCCATGATCGGAACCGGATTTTTCATAACATGTGTGCTCATCATTCTGTTCTCTGTTATTCGTTTCGGTGTCGCTTATTTTCGCGGCGAACCCGGCCATTTGAAGTGGCTCGTCCCTATCCCCGTAACCGGCGTGGTCTATATTGCCTTCCTGTTTCTTGCATTTTTGATAGGTTGGTAGCATACAATTGGTCCTTTCGAAACTTCTTCTTTCGGTTTAATATGAATAAGTCGGGAGGAGAATGAAGAAATGGCACAGCTATATTTTAGATACGGTACAATGAACAGCGGAAAATCGGTTGAGATTTTGAAGGTTGCCCACAATTATGAAGAGCAGGGAAAAAAGGTGATGATTTTCACCTCCATTATCGACAATCGCTATGGCAGAGGATATGTCGCTTCGCGTATTGGAATTAAACGGGAAGCAACGATCATTGATGATAATACGGACATAAAAAAGCAGGTTACGATGCGTATCGGGGGCCGGCCCGACTGCGTGCTTGTCGATGAAGGCCAGTTTCTCAAAAAACACCACGTCATTCAACTGACGGAAATCGTCGATGAGCTTGGCATCCCCGTCATCGTATACGGATTGAAAAACGACTTTTCCAACCAGTTATTCGAGGGCAGTGAGGCGCTTCTGCTGTATGCCGATAAGCTTGAGGAAATTAAAACGATTTGCTGGTTCTGCAACAAAAAAGGAACGATGGTGCTGCGTGTAAAGGATGGAATTCCCGTCTATGAAGGAGAGCAAATTCAAGTAGGCGGAAACGACAGCTATATCCCCGTGTGCCGGAAGTGCTATAAACATCCGGCAGGCATGCAGCTGGACATTGCACTGCCATAGATATTTTTAATGAGTAGAGGGAAGGCACATTTCTGGTGCTTTCCCCTTCCTTATATTTTTTATCTCTTCCTTTGGGATTTGACTCACAAGCAGATCTTGACTATAATTATAATGTTAAGCATTTTTGAAATTGAGGTGAAGAAACCGTGCTACAGCGATTAGAATCAGTTGTTGAGCGGTACGACCGACTTACGCATCTTTTATGTGATCCGCAGATTATGAACGATCCGGCGAAACTGCGTGAGTATTCGAAAGAACAATCCGACATAGAAGAAACGGTACAGGCGTACCGCGAATATAAAGAAACAGTACAGCAGCTCCAGGATGCTAAAGACATGCTGGAAGAAAAGCTGGATGATGAAATGCGGGAAATGGTCAAGATGGAAGTGAGTGAACTCGAGGAAAAGCGTGATGAACTCGAAGAACGTATCCGTGTTTTACTTCTCCCGAAAGACCCGAACGATGACAAAAACGTTATTGTTGAAATCCGAGGCGCGGCAGGCGGCGACGAAGCGGCCCTGTTTGCGGCTGATTTGTACGAAATGTACACCCGCTATGCGGCGAAACACCGCTTTAAAGTGGAAATTCTTGAAGCGAACTATACCGACATTGGCGGTTACAAAGAGGTTATTTTCTCTGTTAACGGAAAAGGCGCCTACAGTCGCTTGAAGTTTGAGAGTGGTGCACACCGCGTACAGCGTATTCCTTCCACTGAATCTGGCGGTCGTATTCATACGTCAACGGCTACAGTTGCCGTTCTTCCTGAAGCGGAAGAAGTCGAAGTGGAAGTGAACGACAATGACATTCGCGTTGACTTGTTCTGCTCCAGCGGCGCCGGCGGACAGAGCGTTAACACAACGAAATCAGCCGTGCGTTTAACACACGTACCGACCGGAATCGTTGTTACGTGCCAGGATGAGAAATCACAGCACAAAAATAAAGACAGAGCGATGCGCGTGCTTCGCGCGCGCCTTTTTGATAAATTCCAGCAGGAAGCCCAGGCGGAATATGCGGATTTGCGTAAATCAACCGTAGGTACGGGTGACCGGAGTGAACGTATTCGTACGTATAACTTCCCACAAAGCCGTATAACGGATCACCGCATTGGCCTGACACTGCATAAGCTCGATCAAGTGCTGAATGGAGAAATGGACGAAATTATCGATGCTCTCATTCTCCATGATCAGACTGAACTTATGCGGAATGCGGAAGGCGCGTAATAAAATGAGCACAATGAAGATACGGGAAGCCTTGCAGAAGGCTTCTCGTTTTTTACAGGAAAAACAAATAGAGGATGCCCTTTTTCTCGCCGAGTATGCCATTCGCTACGTACTGGGCTGGGACCGTACCCGCCTTTTTTCCAACATGTCACAGGAGCTGGGTGATGCGGAATGGGAAAAGGTACGCGAAGTTATCGAGCGGAGAGCTGCCGGTGAGCCGATGCAATACATTACAGGGGAGCAGGAATTTTATGGGCTCGATTTTATCGTGAATCCTTCTGTGCTCATCCCGCGTCCGGAGACGGAGCTTCTAGTAGAAGAAATTTTAAATCAGGCAAAGGAATTGTGGCCGGCATCAGCCCCTCTTTTGGTTGCCGATATTGGGACAGGAAGCGGAGCTATTGCGGTTACCCTGGCTGTTCACGGCAATAATAATTGGACCTATAGAGCCGTCGATATTGCACAGGAATCGCTTAATACGGCAAAGCGCAATGCGGAGCGCCACGGTGTAGCGGAGAAAATCGCCTTTCTACAGGGAGATTTGCTCGCTCCTCTGCTTGATGGACAGCGAAAAGTGGACATTCTTGTATCAAACCCGCCGTATATTCCTTCACATGATGTAACGGAATTGGATACCCAGGTAAAGGACCATGAGCCGCTCCGGGCGCTTGACGGTGGGGAGGATGGTTTTGATTTCTACCGACGGTTAGTGGCCGGCCTTCCTGCTGTATTGAAGGAAAAAGCGCTTGTCGGCTGGGAAGTCGGGATTCATCAGGCGGATACGGTTTGCCGGTGGCTGGAAGATACGGGGCTTTTCGAGAGGGTCAATATTGTGAAGGATTTAGCCGGCATCCCTCGGCATGTACTTGCTGTGCGAAAATAAAGTTGTAATAAATTGTAAAAATATCCCAAATCCATCTTGTATTCTGTTATAATAATTAAAAGATAATGGACGAGGAGCTGGTAGGGAAATGAGTGAACAACTCCTGCAGCAAATTCTTGAAAAGTTAAATGATTTAGGCACCGGACAACAGGAACTGGGAAAAGAAATGAATCGTCGGTTCGAAGAAGTGAACGAAAGATTCGAGCTGGTTGACCGCCGATTTGAAGAAGTAAACGAGAGATTTGAACAGGTTGACCGTCGATTTGAAGAGGTAAACGAGAAGTTCGAACAGGTCGACCGAAGGTTTGAAGAGGTAAACCAGAGGTTTGAGCGGGTCGACCGCCGATTTGAAGAAGTAAACGAGAAGTTCGAGCAGGTCGACCGAAGGTTTGAAGAGGTAAACCAGAGGTTTGAGCGGGTCGACCGCCGATTGGAGACAGTCGATCACCAGTTTGGACAAGTCCATATACGGCTGGATAAAATCAATCAGCATATTACCGAAATGACAGACGAAATTAGGGTAGTCCGTGAACAGACAGCACAGGCAAGCGAACTGCAGGCCCCAATAAACGACATTCAAAAACAGGTCGACGGACTGGAAGTTGACGTCAAAATTCTCAAAAAGATAGTAATCAACCAGTAAAGAAAACTGTAAAACTATCAAATCATGCGTTTACCTTTCCCCCTTCCTGCCCATACTGGTGAACAGGGAGAGGAAAGGGTGAGAAAATAATGAAGAAATTTTATCTGCTATTTTTTAGTTTATTTATTTTACTAATGAATTGGGAAAGCCAGAAGGAAGTGCTCGCTATTTTTACGCAAAGCGCTGTACCTTCTCAATCGATACGCCTGCGGATTCTTGCGAACAGCGATTCTCCGGAAGACCAGCAGTTGAAGCGCCAGGTTCGCGACAAGGTTATTGCCTCCGTTGGGAAATGGGCGGACACATCGGATACGCTCGCTAACGCGCGGATTATCATAGGCAATCACCTGCCTGAACTGCAAAATCTAGTAAATGAAACAATAAAGGAAAAGGGATTTCAGTACCCGGCCCGCGTCGAATTGACCATGGCGGATTTTCCTACTAAAATGTACGGTACGCAGGTTTTCCCTGCAGGAAAATATGAAGCAGTCCGGATTACAATTGGGCAAGCCGAAGGACAAAACTGGTGGTGTGTACTGTTCCCGCCGCTCTGCTTTGTGGATATCTCCAACGGTGATGCTGTCGCACAAAAGGATAGCGAAAAGACAAAGCAAACTCAAGAAACAAAGCAGCCCGAAAAGAAGCAGGAAGAACCTCAAGTTCGCTTTTTCCTCGTAGAGTTATTTAACAAAATATTCTCATAAAATTTAATTGTAAACAGTAAACAACTCTGCCGGGCAGGCAGGGTTGTTTACTGCTTTTAAAGGAATTTGTACAATAGCCCACGAATAAAAGGACGAGGTGAATTTGATGGATGCTTTTATTAGCACGGTTGTATTTATAGTCTCAGGTTTCTTAGCTTATTTTTGGTTACAATCCTTGGGTGTAAATCCTGTAGTTAAACATACAGTTCCTGAATTTACAGCTATCTCTGCACTGCTTTAGCTGCCCGTATCAACTGTGTCATTAATATTTTATAATATCTTTTCTTACACCATTAGCCTTGTTTATCCGTTGCAAGCAATCTGGTATATGAGTGCTTCAAAGCATCCGTAGGGTGCTTTTTCTTTTGTGTAATGTTACAACCGAACCAGTGAAACGTAAGCGTACACTTAACGCTTTATCTAATGTCATTTCACAGGTTGGCTCGCAACGTTAAAAATTCGCGTTACAGAAGGAGCATAATCCCCCCTGCCGAATGGGTAGTAGGGGGGATTATCATGATTTTGGGAAAGGCACTAGATCTTAAAGCGGATGTCGGTTTATTGAATACGTTAGCTTTGAAGTTATGTATATGGCTTGTTGGACTTATTATTTTTATTACTATTGTCGAATTGTTTGTACCTAAATGGCTCCGAGGCATTACTCATGCTGCTACACTGCTTTTTGGGATTTATGTGTTCTCTGTTTGGGTTAGTTAAGCATCCTTCGGGGTGCTTTTATTTTCGGACCAGAAAGTATATGCTGCTTTAAAGTCATAAAGCAGGATTTCTTCCATGGGACCGTGATGTTTTCCCCACTATACACAACTCATCAACCGCATTTATCAACAAGTTATTCACATTATGTGGATAAGTGTGCAGTTGCAATCAAAATAAAGACAGGCTATAACTAAAAAGAGTATATTTCTAGTAGAATTGAGGATTTTACCATGAACCAAAAAACAAAATACTGGCATGTGGATAATACTGTGGACGATTGGCTTGCTTATCCACAAGCTCAGCAGGCAGTAAAAGAAGCCGCGGAGTTACTACAGCGAAATGAACTGGTTGCTTTTCCGACCGAAACGGTATATGGCCTCGGCGGAAACGGCCTTGTGGATAAAACCGTAGAGAAAATTTACATAGCAAAAGGAAGACCGAGCGACAATCCGCTTATCCTGCATATTGCAGAAGAAGAACAACTTGAGCAGCTTGCCGAGGAAGTTCCACCGCTCGCCCGCGCGTTAATGGAAGCATTCTGGCCCGGACCCCTTACGCTTGTACTGCCGAAAAAAGCAGGCGTTGCGCAGCGGGCTTCTGCAGGGCTGGATACAATCGCTGTCCGGATGCCGGATCATCCCCTTGCGCTTGCCCTTATTCGCGCTGCCGGCCTTCCCATCGCTGCGCCCAGCGCCAACCTATCAGGGCGGCCGAGCCCTACAACAGGGCGGCACGTACAGGAAGACCTGGAAGGAAGGATCGCCGGAATTCTTGACGGAGGGCCAACCGGAATCGGGGTTGAATCAACGGTTGTAGACGTGACTGGAGAAGTTCCGCTCATTCTGCGGCCAGGAGGAATTACCGCTGAGCAAATCGCGGACATTACAGGTGAAGTAGCTGTTGATCCGGGGCTCACTGTGGAAGGTGCTGCGCCCAGATCGCCGGGAATGAAGTACCGGCACTATGCGCCTGAGGGAGAAATGTGGCTCGTTACAGGCGCGAACGTGGAGGCAATGGCAGAAATGATCCGCCGCCACGCGGACGAAGCGAGAAGAGAAGGGAAGAAGGTAGGCATTCTTGCGACACGGGAATCGGCTTCTTTCTATAACAAAAATGATATCGTGCTTGCCTGTGGAGAACGCGCGAGCCTTATCAGCGTGGCCCAGCATCTATACGACGTGCTGCGCCGTTTTGACGAAGAAAAGGTTGATTTGATTTTTGCGGAAACATTCCTGGAAAACGGGGTAGGGGCGGCCGTAATGAACCGCCTGAATAAAGCGGCAGGCGGAAAAAGGCTGTAGAATCCGCTCCGGTTCGCATATCCTGTCTCCTCCCGCATATCTTGTCTATATACATTGTATTGGGACAGGAGTGATTCATGTGGGGTGGGAGCCGGAAATCCTGCAATGGGGCGAATTTATTACAATATCACTGATCGGAATGGCGCTCGGAATGGACGCTTTCTCGCTTGGCATTGGCATGGGAATGGGTGGCATCCGCCTCCTGACGGTTTTAAAGGTAAGCATTATTACGGGTATTTTCCATGTTTTTATGCCGTTAATTGGAATAGTGCTGGGCATGTTTCTTACTTCGCTTGTCGGGAATGTCGCCACCTATATGGGAGGAAGCATTCTGATCCTGCTCGGATTACATATGATGTGGAACTCTTTTTTCAGCAAAGAAAAAAGCCCGCTGCTCAAAACAACCATCTGGGGACTGATGCTGTTTAGCCTCAGTGTGAGCCTGGACGCGCTGTCTGTTGGGTTCTCCTTCGGCCTGTTTAATGTCAACGTTACGATGGCTGTTTTGGTATTTGGCATACTTGGTACCCTCCTTTCCGCCGCCGGTCTGCTTCTTGGGCGGAAGGTAGGGAGCTGGCTGGGAGAATACAGCGAAGTGCTTGGCGGGCTGATTCTTTTCTCCTTCGGCGTTAAGTTTTTACTGTAGGAGGGCCTGCAATGACAGATCTCCTTCTTATCAGCACGGTAACCGGGTTGACGACGGTCGTAGGTGCAGTGATTATGCTTTTTTCAGGGAAGCCGGGGCGAAAGCTGCTCGCTTTTTATCTTGGGCTTTCGGCGGGAATTATGACCCTTGTTATTTTTATTGATTTGCTGCCTGCTTCTTTGCGGGATGGTGATGTATACGGCACGTTTCTCGGCAGCGCGATAGGTGCTGTTTTTCTTATGGCCGTTCACCTTATCGTTGTAAAAGTCTCTCGGGAGAAGCGGTGGGCGCCCCCGGATGAAGCGAACCCGGGGGACGAAGAATGGAGGAGGGCCGGCTGGTTAATGGCTATCGCGCTCGCCTTTCACCATATCCCGGAAGGCACCGCCATTGGGGCCGGCTTTCATACGCACCGCCATGTTGGGATTCTTATTGCTCTTTCCATGTCGCTTCATAACATTCCGGAAGGGATTGGGCTGGCGGCTCCGCTGCTTATGAGCGGGATGGGAAGGTGGCGCATTTTACGCCTTTCTTTTCTTATTAGTCTTTGCATCCCCGCAGGGGCACTTATTGGGGAATGGTACTTAACTTCCACCCCGCAGGCGATTACGTTCGGCATGGCTTTTGCGGCGGGTTCAATGGGATACATTGTGTGGAAGGAAATAGCGCCGTCCGGGCTGCGGATGCATACGCTCAGCGCACAGGCGGGAATGCTGGCCAGCTTGCTGGCGATGTTCCTGCTTCATCACGTCGTTCCTTGATTAGCTGATAGAAAAAGCGGGCAGGATAGGTAAGGAAAAAATATTTTTGTATACTCTTGCAATTAGGACTATGTTCGTACAACAATAGGAGAAGGAAGAAAGGGGAGATAGATATGCGCATTTTATTCGTATGTACCGGGAACACCTGCCGAAGCCCGATGGCGGAGAAACTATTAAGAAAGATGGCTGCCGAGAACGAAATGGATATTCAGGTGCAATCTGCCGGAATTTTTGCCTCTCCGGGTTCTGCCGCCTCTTCTCATGCCGCTACGGTGCTAGACAAGAAAGGAATTACGGAAGCGCATCAATCGCAAATCGTCAGCGAATCGCTCATCGACTGGGCTGATCTCGTAATGACGATGACAGAATCTCACAAACACACGCTCCTTCAGCAGTTTCCAGATTACGAAGACAAAATATATACGCTTAAGGAATATACGGACGCATCTCCTGAAACGCAGGAAAGAAACGAGGAGCTTGAGTGCCTGTACGCCCGGCTCGCCGAAAAACAGGAAGAGTTTATGAAGCAGCACAGAGAAGAGATTCACAGGCTGGAGGACCAATATCAAGCGCTTTATAGCCAGCTGGAGCTCGTTCGGGAAGAACTGGACGAGTGGAAAGAAAGAATTATGCGGGAAACGGTGGAAGAGCGCAACCAGATTGCCATTCTGGAGCGGCAGACACCGAATTATGATATCGGCGATCCTTTCGGAGGGAGCCTGGAGATGTACGAGAGGTGTGCGTCAGAGATTGAAAAATCGCTGGAGCAGCTGCTTGCTGTACTTAAAGAGGAAGCACAATCCGCTTCTGAAAGAAATTACTAGAAGACGAAAGAATTGCACAATTTGATCCGATATAATAAGTAGTACGATGCTTTGTTTTAGCAGCGGGGAGGAAGAAGAGAAATGAACAAAAAAGCGCGCTATCCGATGAGTTTACAGAGAAAGCTTGTCATTGGAATTAGCGGTTTATCAGCCGTTACGTACGGTACGAGTGCCTTTTTTATTTTCGTGCTTGGGAAGTATGTTACAAGTTTTATGCCATCCTGGCTTTTTACAATGCTTACGCTGATGATGGGCGTGTTCTGGTCCGGTGTATTCGGCTGGCTTGTCGCCCGGTGGATTTCGCGTCCGATCGTGGAGCTTGAAGAAGCGGCCTATCTTGCTTCCAAGGGGGATTTGCGTTCGGAGGTTAAAGTGCCGGGTTCACGGGATGAAATTCAGGCGCTCGCCCAATCGTTTGCTGCAATGATCGGCAACCTTCGCACGATGATTAAGGACATTAACCATTCTTCTGAGCATGCCGTACAGAGTGTAGCTGAGTTAACGCAGGCGTCCGGGCAGGCTGCCGTGCAGATTGAACAGATTAGCGTGACAATGGATCAGATTGCGCGCGGCGCTGACAATCAGGCGGGTCATACGAATACGATGGTCGAATCGCTTGAATCTCTCGGAGAACTCGGGAATGAAGTCAACCATCATGTTGAGAACTCGCGCAGGCTATCAGGACAAATGCTGACAACACTCCAGGAAAGCGGAAAGGTTGTTGCATCGCTTGTGCAGGGAATGCACTCGCTTGCGGAAGAGAACCAGCACTCGATCGAGGCGGTGAAGCGGCTGGAGGAGAATGCGGGACAGATCGGAAACATTACCCGGGTCGTCAGCGAACTTGCCGGACAGACGAATCTGCTTGCGCTGAATGCGAGCATTGAGGCGGCGCGGGCGGGAGAACACGGCAGAGGGTTCGCGGTCGTTGCGGATGAAGTGCGCCAATTGGCGGATGAAAGCGGAAAAGCGGCGGCGAGCATTAACGGATTAATCGAGCAAATGCAGCGGGAAGTGGCCAACGCAGTACACCAGATTAGCGAGCAGGTTGCCATCGCTGATACGGAATCAAAGCGCGGGGAGGAAACGACCAAAGCGCTCGTAAACATTGCGAACTCCGTTGACGAGGTGGTCGCTTCTGTTGAAAATATTGCCTCTCTCATTGGCCGCCAGTTGGAAAGCATGCGGGTAGCGATGCAGGATGCGAGGGATGTTGCCGGCGTCGCTGCGGAAACGTCGAAGGGGGCTGAGATTGTGTCGCTTGCGGCGCAGGAACAGACGGCGTTTATGCAGGAGGTTGCAGCAGCAGGCCAGGTGCTGCGGGACCAATCCGAGCAGCTTAAAGGGTACGTCTCTAAATTCCAGGTATAATAGCAGAGGAACGCTCATCTTTTTATAGAGAAGATGAGCGTTCTTTTTTTGTTCGTGTGGTAATATGTGGAATAGGATGGGTTTTATACTTTTGAAGGAGGCTGAAGCGAATGGCAGATATCTCATTGAAGAAAGTCATACTCGATAATGGGGAAACAATGGCATACCGTGAAAGAGAGGGCGGGCAGAAGCAAATCGTGCTTGTGCACGGAAACATGACGTCGTCCGTCCATTGGGATCTGGTCATGGAGAATTTGCCTGCAGAGTACAAGGTGTACGCGGTAGACATGCGGGGCTTTGGCGAGTCGACCTATAACGAACCGATTTATTCACTCCACGATTTTGCACTTGACCTGAGAGACTGGGTGGACAAAGTGAAGCTAACGTCCTTCGTTCTCGTTGGCTGGTCTACCGGTGGCGGGGTGGCGATGGATTTTGCGGCCGACTATC
Organism: Aneurinibacillus tyrosinisolvens; assembly: GCF_001015055.1. GTDB lineage: Bacteria > Bacillota > Bacilli > Aneurinibacillales > Aneurinibacillaceae > Aneurinibacillus_A > Aneurinibacillus_A tyrosinisolvens. The sequence continues at coordinate 121,643 of NZ_BBWZ01000002.1, forward strand.
CTGATTATGTAGAAAAGCTTATTTTACTTGCTTCTGTCGGAACGAGAGGGTACCCGCTTTTCAAAAAGAACGGGCTTGGCCAGCCGGATTTTACAACGCCGCTCCGCACGAAGGAAGAAATCGCGCAGGACCCTGTTCAGGTTGTCCCTATTCAAAACGCTTATGATTCCAGAAACAAAGGAATGCTGCGGCAGGTGTGGAATCTGGCGATTTACACGCACAACCAGCCGGATGAAGCAAGATACGAGAAGTACCTCGATGACATGCTGACACAACGCAATCTGGTCGACGTCGATTATGCACTGGCGACCTTTAATATAAGCGGGGAAGAAAATGTGGTCGGGCCTGGAAGCGGGAAGGCAGCCAAAATAAACATCCCTGTTCTCGTGTTACGGGGTACGCGTGACTATGTTATCCCAGACCAGATGGCGAAGGATATTAAGCAGGATATCGGAGACAACGCGCGCATTCACTATTTAGAGGATGCTGGGCATTCACCGTTAATTGATGCTTTGCCTGAGCTGCTGCAGGCCATAACAGATTTTATAAAAGAATAGATAAAAGAAAATTCGATTAAATAAAAAATGGGTTTATTTCCGAACAATAAATGATATATAATGAAAAACGTACAGGTTTTACAGTAAACTATAAAAGAAAATTCCTCTATGCAATCGCTGTGAATGGGTTATAATACAGGGAGAAACGGAATGCAACGAAACGGAGGAACGGCAAGATGAAAGTAGCGATTGCAGCCGATCATGGCGGTTATAGATTAAAAGAGGAGATTAAATCCTATCTTCAATCAGCAGGAATAGAGTACCAGGATTTCGGATGCAACTGTGAGGACGCTGTCGATTATCCGGACTATGCCCTGCCGGTAGCTGAGAAAGTTGCAACCGGGGCTTTTGACCGCGGGATTCTCATATGTGGTACAGGCATCGGGATGTCGATTGCTGCCAACAAAGTAAAAGGTGTTCGTTGCGCACTTGTACACGATTGCTTCACGGCAAAGGCTACCCGCGAGCATAACGACTCCAATATTCTTGCCATGGGTGCCCGTGTGATTGGTCCCGGCCTTGCACTGGAAATTGCGAAAATCTGGCTCGGAACCGAATTTTCCGGTGGACGCCACCTGCGCCGTGTAGAAAAAATTAAAGAAATTGAAGACAATCAATAAGGTGGCATTCCTATGGAGATAAATAAGATAAAGCAAGACGCACAGTCCATTATGGAAGACCTTTTACAGGCAAAGCCGCTGGGTGGGAAGCATGTTCTTGTCATTGGGACCAGTACAAGCGAAATCGCCGGAAAGCACATCGGTTCAGCAGGCAGCGGCAATTTTGCCGGGGCATTGTATGAAGTGTTTGCCGATTTCTCCGGGAAGTTCGGTTTTTCGCTCGCTTTCCAATGCTGCGAGCATTTAAACCGGGCTCTCGTTGTAGAGCGGGAAACAGCGGAGCGGTACGGCTGGCCGGAAGTTTCCGTCGTGCCTGTTCCAAAAGCAGGAGGGGCGATGGCTTCTTTTGCTTTTAACCGCATGAGCGACCCAGTCATCGTAGAAGAAATTAAAGCGGACGCGGGCATCGACATTGGTGACACCTTTATCGGGATGCACTTAAAATCGGTCGTTGTGCCGGTTCGTCCACGCATGAAACAGATTGGAGAAGCGCACGTAACAATGGCAGTCACACGTCCGAAGCTCATCGGAGGGGCCCGCGCTGTGTATGAGCGCACCCCTTTAGAAGAAAGCTGCCGTTAAACAAGAGGAGGAGAAGGAAAATGCTGGAACACGTGAAGAAACAGGATCCGCAAGTAGCAGAAGCCATTAAGCTGGAGTTAGGCCGCCAGCGCAGTAAAATCGAGTTGATCGCTTCCGAGAACTTTGTAAGCGAAGCGGTAATGGAAGCGATGGGAACCGTCCTTACGAATAAATATGCGGAGGGCTATCCCGGCAAGCGCTATTACGGCGGTTGTGAATATGTCGATATTGTAGAAGACCTGGCGCGTGACCGCGCGAAGCAACTGTTTGGCGCAGAGCATGCGAACGTGCAGCCTCACTCCGGGGCGCAGGCGAACATGGCGGTTTATTTTGCCTTCCTAAAGCCGGGCGATACAGTACTTGGAATGAATCTATCGCATGGCGGACATCTTACGCACGGAAGCCCGGTCAACTTCTCCGGTTCATTATATAACTTTGTAGAATACGGTGTTGACAAAGAAACGCAGGTAATCGATTACGAAGATGTGCGGAAAAAAGCGGAAGAACACAAGCCGAAAATGATCGTAGCGGGTGCCAGCGCGTATCCAAGATACATTGATTTCGTGAAGCTGAGAGAAATTGCAGACAGTGTTGGCGCTTATCTTATGGTTGATATGGCGCACATTGCCGGGCTTGTGGCGACAGGCCACCATCCGAATCCGGTGCCGCACGCGGACTTCGTAACGACAACGACGCACAAAACACTGCGTGGACCGCGCGGCGGCATGATTCTTTGCAGAGAAGAATACGCCAAAGCGATCGATAAATCCATATTCCCTGGTGTTCAGGGCGGTCCTTTAATGCACGTGATTGCAGCGAAGGCTGTTGCTTTCGGTGAGGCGCTTCAGCCCGAGTTTAAAGAATATTCGGCGAAGGTGATTGCGAATGCAAAACAATTCGCGCAATCTTTAGCTGAAGAAGGCCTTACGCTCGTCTCCGGGGGGACGGACAACCACCTCATTCTTATGGATGTGCGGAATATGAACCTAACCGGTAAGGTAGCGGAACACCTGCTGGATGAAGTCGGCATTACAACGAACAAGAATACGATTCCTTACGACCCGGCCAGCCCGTTCGTCACAAGCGGCGTCCGCCTTGGTACGCCGGCGGTAACAAGCCGCGGCTTTGACGAGGAAGCGATGAAAGAAGTGGCGGCGATTATTGCGCTCACGCTGAAAAATCCGGAAGACCAGGCGAAGCAGGAAGAAGCGCGCAATCGCGTGGCCGCCCTGTGCGAGAAATTCCCAATGTATCCGGGCATCCAAATTTAATCGTTTTTTTAGAGTTGAAAATAGCATCCCCCTGTTTGGGCTATACTGCCATAGACAGGGGGATTTTTGTGCTGCTCTTTCAAATGGTGCATCTGGCTTTTCAGTCTGGTATAATATTACGCAGTGCAAAGAAGAGGAGGCCTTACGAGATGGGAAAAGTATATGTGTTTGACCATCCATTAATCCAACACAAATTGTCTTACATTCGTGATAAAAATACGGGAACGAAAGAATTCCGTGAGCTTGTGGATGAAGTGGCGATGCTGATGGCATATGAAATTACGCGCGAGATGCCGCTGAAGGAAATTGAAATCGAAACACCGGTGACAACGTGCAAAACGAAGGTGATCGCCGGGAAAAAGGTAGGGCTTGTCCCGATTTTACGCGCCGGCCTCGGAATGGTTGACGGTATGCTTAAGCTCATCCCGGCTGCAAGAGTAGGCCATGTAGGGCTATACCGCGACCCTGAAACGCTGGAACCGGTTGAATACTATGTGAAGCTGCCGAGCGACGTGAACGAACGGGAATTAATCGTCATTGACCCGATGCTCGCAACCGGCGGATCGGCTGCCGCTGCCATTACGGCTTTGAAAAACCGCGGAGCGCAAAACTTAAAGCTAATGTGCCTCATTGCTGCACCGGAAGGCATTGAGAAATTCCAGCAGATCCATGAAGATATCGACCTTTATGTGGCTGCGGTTGATGAAAAGCTGAACGACCACGGCTATATTGTTCCAGGACTTGGCGACGCGGGCGACCGTTTGTACGGGACAAAATAAGAAGGTGAAATGATGATAAAGAAAAAGATTATGATGGTATTCGGCACGCGGCCGGAAGCGATTAAAATGGCCCCGCTCGTGCATGAACTGCGCCAGCAGGACAAGCTGGAGCCTTTCGTGTGCGTGACGGCGCAGCACCGCCAGATGCTGGACCAGGTGCTCGACATTTTCTCCATTACCCCGGATGCTGATTTGGATATTATGAAGGAGCGCCAGACGCTCACCCAGATTACAACGAGAGTGCTCGAGGGACTGGACAATGTAATGAAGCAGGAGAAGCCGGATATGGTGCTCGTACACGGCGATACAACGACAACGTTCGCTGCCAGCCTGGCTGCCCTCTACAATCAGATTCCCGTTGGACACGTGGAAGCGGGTCTGCGCACATGGACCAAGTATTCTCCGTATCCCGAGGAAATGAACCGCCAGCTTACCGGTGTCATTGCGGATTTACATTTCGCCCCTACCGTACAGGCAGCGGAGAACCTGAAGAAGGAAGATAAGAATCCGGACACCATTTACATAACAGGAAACACGGTCATTGACGCGCTGAAAACAACGGTGGACCATGACTACGAGAGCCCTGTGCTTCGCGAGTTTGAAGGGAAGAAGCTCGTGCTAATGACCGCGCACCGGCGCGAAAATCTTGGGGAACCGATGGCCCGCATGTTCCGGGCGATTCGCCGCCTGGTGGAAAAGCACGAGGAGATTGCGGTCGTCTACCCGGTTCACCTGAACCCGGTTGTCCAGGAAACGGCCGAACAGTACCTTGGCGAGCACCCGCGCATTCGGTTAATCAACCCGCTTGATGCGGTTGACTTTCATAACTTTATGTCCCGGGCGCACCTCATTCTTACCGACTCGGGCGGGGTGCAGGAAGAAGCGCCGGCGTTCGGTGTGCCGGTTCTTGTGCTGCGGGATACAACGGAGCGGCCGGAAGGGATTGCGGCTGGGACCCTTAAGCTCGCGGGCACGGATGAGGAAAGAATTTTTGAACTGGCGGATGAACTGCTGACAAGCCCGGAAGCGTATGAGCGGATGGCGAAGGCCGCGAACCCGTATGGAGACGGACAGGCTTCCCGCCGCATTTGCGAAGCGATTCTTTATCACTTCGGGCTGCGTGAGGAAGGGCCGGACTTATTCCAAGTATAGGTAGAGAGATAAAGCACGTACTTCTCCTTCAAGGAGTTGTACGTGCTTTTCTCATTTTACTTGAAACAATTTCCTTATACATAACGTCTAATTAAGTTATAGAGAAAGACAAGAAATACATAACTGAGAGGAGAAAGAGAATGAATAACCTAATACGTAAGGCATTTGCGGCGTTGATAGCGATGGCTATAATTTTTACGCTGCAAATGCCATACGCCGGGGCTGCAGGTCTGTCCCTGACAAAAATCTCGGAATCGCAAATTGGTGAAGGAACCTTTCTTTTGAAGTACAATCTCGTCATTGGCGGCAGGAGTTCTAACGTTTTCGTTACCCGTGCCGATTTAAACAACCCGTATGTGGAAGTCGGGCCGGTTTATGGAACACAGGGTAAGCTGACGGCCAGGCAGAACGTAAAGAAAATGGCGGATGAAAAGGGAGCGATAGCGGCAGTTAATGCGGATTTCTTCCGCATGGACCGTAGAGGCGCTCCTTTTGGAATTGTTATGGACAAAGGAAAGCTTGTTTCATCAATGGGGAAAATCAACAACTGGTATTCATTCGGTTTGTTGAACGATAAAACAGCCATCGTTTCCCATATGACCTTCAATGGCAGCCTCCAGACTCCGGACGGGGCCACTGCTGTCATCCAGGGGGTCAATAAAGAAGAATACAACCCGACAAATGACAAAAGCCACTTGAACAAAATTAATCTGTACACGAGTGATTTTGGGACAACCAGCCTCGGAGCGATTAAAGGATACGAGGATTCCGTTGAGATGCTCGTAATGAATGACCAGGTGTCTGCCATTCAGGCAGGAAAGCCGGGAATGGCCATTCCGCAAGGCGGCTACGTTCTCTGGGGGCACGGAACAGGCAAGCAATTCCTCATGAGCCATCTCAAAATAGGGGATGCCGTAACGACGACCCTTCAGACAGGAACGGACATACCTATCGGAGATAAACAGCTTTACAATGCAGTCGGCGGCCATATGCTGCTCGTCAAAGAAGGGAAAGCACTTACGAACATTCCGTCGAACAGTATCGGCGGGAATCAGCCGCGCACCGCGTTCGGAATTTCGAAGGACGGAAAAACGGTCTATATGGCAGTCGTAGAAGGTCCTACGAAAAGCCGCGGAGTTACGCTGGATGAACTGGCCCAGCTCATGAGCCAGCTTGGCGCTTACAATGCCGCAAACTTCGACGGCGGCGGTTCGAGTACAATGGTAGCGCGTACCCTTGGAAACACACAAACATCGGTACTGAATACGCCGAAGCTGGGTGAGCCAATGAGAAGTGTTCCAACGGGACTTGCCTTCTTTAATACCGCACCGCCAGGAGAACTGGCCAACTTCTTTTTCACGAATGACAACAAAACGGTCCTCGGAAGACCGCTCACCATGACGGTAGCGGCGTATGATACGCACTATAATCCGTACAAGCTGGACCCTGCATCCATTACATGGACCGCTGCAAACCCGGCGGATGGCACATTCAATAAGAATGTGTTCACACCGAAACGGAGCGGAACGATCCAGGTTACAGGACAATACAACGGCATGGCAAAAACGATGAACCTTTCCGTAACCGATCCGGAAATTACCGACATTTATGTTTCGTCGGCATCGTTCACACTTCATCAGAATGAAACAGTGAACTTTAACGTCAGCTTAAAACCAAAAACCGGCAGCCTGCTTCCTGCGGCAGCCGACCAGGTAAAAGTATCCCTTACACCTGGGCTTGGAACCGTAAACGGATTCTCCATCACGGCTGGCGATGTGGAAAAAGCGGGCGAGCTCGTTCTCACATACAAAAACATCACGAAGAGAATTCCAGTAACGGTCGGAACGAAATGGGTACCGTGGAACAACATGGATAGCTTAACAGGACTTTCTTATGCGACGGTTCCGGACAACATTGCGGGCGACGGTTCCTTCCGCCAGACAGTGGAGGGTGAGCCGGTGAAAGATTCAAGCAAAGCGGTTCGCCTTGATTACAATTTTGCCGGGGCATCCAATGCCAATACGCGCATTGCCTACGGCCGGCTGGGCGCGGCGCCCGTAGTGCTGCCGGGGAAACCGATCGGAATGAAAGTATGGGCCTACGGTGACGGAAAAGGGCACTGGCTGCGCGCAGAACTCCTTGATGCAAACAAAAAGGTATATTACGTTGATTTAGCCAATGAAACCAACTGGACAGACTGGAAGGAGCTTGAGGGTAAATTCCCTGCAGGTGTTGCCTATCCTGTCTCTCTTCGCAGCCTCTACGTTGTAGACAGGGAAGATTCTACGCTTGAGCCACAGGGAACCGTTTATTTCGATGAGATTTCGCTGGAGCAGCCGGTGACGTTTGCCAATCCGGCCCCGGTTCCGGTCCCTGCACCTGCACCTGCTCCGGTACCAACCCCAACTCCAACTCCAACCCCGGTTCCGCTGCCAACAGCGCCTGCGGGTGTGAAGTTTACCGATATTAAAGGGCACTGGGCAGAAGAGGTTCTTCTGTCCATGTACAACAAAGGCATCGTACACGGTGTATCGCAGACGAAGCTCGGGCCGAATTTACCGGTAACGCGCGGGCAGTTTGTCACCTTTATGGATAACGCGTACGGCTGGTCGAAAGCGGCTCCGGCTTCCGGGAAACTGCCTTTTAAAGATTCCGTTCCCGGCTATGCGCAGGCCGCTGTACTTGCCGCTGCAAACAAGGGAATTGTAACCGGGATGCCTGACGGAACGTTCCAGGCCGATAAGCCGATTACCCGCACGGAAATGGCGGCAATGGTTCATAAGGCGATGGTGAAGGGCTACGGGGATTTAAGCGTCCCTGTCCGGCAAAGGGCGAAGCTGAAGGACTCCGCATCGGTTCCTTCCTATGCAAGTGACAGTGTAAACGCCCTGTATGTAAGAGGCTATATGAACGGAGACGAGAAGGGATACTTTAACCCGAAGAAAGTAGCCACCCGGGCAGAAGCCTTATCAATTCTCTACAATGTTTTGCAAAAGTTAAAATAGTAAAGTGATTGTTAATTTTCTCCCACACAGCAGGGAATGGAATAAATTCGGCGAATATAGTACAAGTATTTTTCAAAAAAAAGAGTGAGAGTGAGGGAGCCTGATTATGAGTAACAGAGAAGTTGTTATCGTAAGTGCTGTCCGTACACCGATTGGAAGTTTCATGGGTTCTTTAAGTGCAATTCCCGCCCCTGAGTTGGGAGCCATTGCGATTAAGGAAGCGTTAAACCGCGCAGGCGTTCCAGGTGATCAGGTGGATGAGGTCATCATGGGGAATATTCTCCAGGCCGGAACAGGCCAGGGTCCGGCGCGCCAGGCTGCAATAAAGGCCGGCCTGCCAGTTGAAGTTTCCTCCATGGCAATAAATAAATTGTGCGGTTCCGGCTTGAAAGCCGTACACCTGGCTGCACAGGCCATTTCCAATGGGGATGCGGATATCGTAGTCGCTGGCGGAATGGAAAACATGAGCCTTGCACCGTACCTCCTCCCGAAAGCCCGCACCGGGTTCCGCATGGGCGATCAGAAAGCTGTTGACAGCATGCTGACAGATGGTTTACTTTGTGCTTTTAATGACTATCATATGGGTATCACGGCGGAAAACATTGCCGAGCAGTATGGATTAACCCGCGAAGAGCAGGATGCATTTGCGGCATTGAGCCAGCAGAAGGTAGAAGCTGCCGTAAACGCCGGCCGCTTCAGCGAAGAAATTGTTCCGGTGGAAATTCCGCAGCGCAAGGGTGACCCTGTTATCGTGGACAAGGACGAATTCCCGCGTGCAGGCATAACGGCTGAACAGCTGGGCAAGCTGAAGCCTGCCTTCAAGAAAGAAGGAACCGTAACGGCAGGAAATGCTTCCGGAATTAATGACGGAGCTGCGGCCCTCGTTCTCATGAGCCGTGAGCGTGCAGAACAAATGGGCATTAAGCCGATGGCGGTTGTTCGCGCCAATGCCAGTGCAGGAGTTGACCCTGCGATCATGGGTATCGGGCCGGTGCCGGCAACAAAGAAAGCGCTGGAAAAAGCCGGGCTTACGATCGAAGATATCGATTTAATCGAAGCAAACGAAGCATTTGCCGCCCAGTCTCTTGCTGTAGGACGCGATTTAAACATTCCAGAAGAGAAGCTGAACGTAAACGGAGGAGCCATTTCACTTGGCCACCCGATTGGCGCCAGCGGAGCGCGCATTCTTATTACCCTGTTATATGAGATGAAACGCCGCAATGCGCAGCGTGGTCTGGCGACTCTTTGTATCGGTGGCGGACAGGGCGTATCAACGATTGTAGAATTGGAAAAATAATCATAGATGTCAAGGGCTGAGCTGTAACGAATTGACAAAAAGCCTGCTTTTTCGCAGGGTTTTGTCTAAATCGTGACAATGCTGTTTCAACTTATTGACAAACGATAAATGGTTAAGTACTATGGTTAGGGACATAAATGTCATGTATGCACATGATAACGTGTTCCTAACCATTTCTTAAGAATATTTGACAATTTTGGTCAAATTTTTTTTGACCAAAATGGAAAGAATGTAAAAGCGAATCTGGGAGGGACTGGATTTGAAGAAGGGAAATGAAGGACCTTTACGAGCTTTTGCATTGGTAGGAACAATAGGGGTAGAACTAGCTGCCTCTGTTATTTTTGGCTTCTGGGCCGGACGGCAAATCGACAGCTGGCTGAAAACCGAACCCTGGTTCATGCTTGCTGGCTTATTGTTCGGGTTGGCACTGGGCATCACGGGAATCTTCTTCCTGATCAAACAGTTCTTTGGAGAGTGACATGGAAGAATTCGCTTCCTCAATCAAAACCGCTGCACGTTATACGTTTTTTCTTTTTGCGGCCATCGTTCTGTTATGGCTGTTTATGCCGCAGCGCGTGTTTTTTCAGGGATTAATCCTGGGAACAATCGCGAGTATCATTAATGGCTTTATTCTCTATCTTAAAACGCTCCAGGCAGGAGAAGCGGCCGTTACACCGGGGAAAAAGGTCCGTGGCATTGGAATGCTGCAGCGCCTTCTTGTCGCCGGTTTTGCTGTGTATATGGCAGCGCGCCTCCCCCATCTTTTCTCTTTCGCTGGCGTGCTTATCGGACTGTTTGCGGTCCAGGCCGTCACACTAATCCTTGCTATCTCGCAACATTTTTCTATAAAAAAATAACAAGATTATGAAAGGGGTGAATGAGAAAAAATGGAACATTATTCTCCGTATTTTACAATTGCCGGTCTGGTATTTGATATTCCTACGATGCTAATGTCTGTTCTGACAGCGCTGCTTGTACTTCTTGTTATTTTCTTAAGTACGAGAAATATGACAGCAAGTGTGCCGCGCGGATGGCAGAACTTCTTCGAATGGGTTATTGAGTTCGTTCGCGGCATTGCCGGACAGTTCATGGATGCTAAAACAAGCACCAAGTTTATTACGCTTGCTTTGACGCTATTCCTCTATATCTTCATTGGCAACCAGTTAGGCGTCATGTTCAATGTGAATGTGGCATACACAGAGCCGGTTCCGGCCCTGGGAATTACCCAGGAAGTGTTTAACGCGCACGCCCATCCGGCGGCGGGCCACAGCGGCGAGAAGGAACTTGTGGTTGCCTGGTTTAAATCGCCTACCGCTTCTCCGAGCGTAACCTTTGGACTTGCCCTGATGATTCTCCTATACTCGCACTACCTCGGAATTCGCAAGGATCCAGGCGGTTATGTGAAGCACTGGTTTGAACCGAGCCCGCTCATGTTCATTCTTCACGTAATGGAAGAATTCATCATCAAGCCGCTTACGCTTCCACTGCGTCTATTCGGTAACATCTTCGCAGGTGAAGTATTGATTGCTTTCATGCTGGCCGGTTCCGTAGCGGTCGTAAGTCTTCCGCTCATTGTCTGGCTTGGCTATTCTGTGTTCGTTGGCGCAATCCAGGCGTATATCTTTACGACACTGGCCCTTGTTTACATCTCACAAAAAGTTGTGGACGAACATTAAGTTCTTACTGTTGGTAGCTAACCCTTTTATTTTGATAAAATCATTTTGACTTTTTTATAATTTATGAGGAGGGAAATCATAATGGATTTCGCAATTGCATTAGGTTTAATCTTTGGTCTTGCTGCTGTTGGAGCAGGTATTGGTAACGGTATCGTTGTTTCTCGTACAATTGAAGGGGTTGCTCGTCAACCTGAAGCTCGTGGTGGATTAATGGGTCTTATGTTCCTTGGCCTTGGTCTTGTAGAGGCGGTTCCGATTATCGCTGTTGCGATTGGTTTCATGCTTTTCGGACGTCTTGGATAATAAAAGCGGACGATTTGCGTTTGCACACTTTTTACCTGGGCGGGGACAAAAATCCCTCGCCTTCCTTTTGTACTTGAATGATTCTCCTGATAAGAGGAAAGGAGTTGACATGCATTGTTAGACTTTGGAAGTGTTCGTCTGGAATTCGGCACGATGTTATTCCAGGTTATCGTATTTTTAGTTTTGATTTTCCTGGTCAGCAGAGTTGCCATGAAACCGGCAATGTCGATACTGCAACGACGCCAGGAACATATTGAAGGCCAAATCGCGGCGGCTGAGAAAGCAAACGCGGAAGCGGCATCTTTACTGGAACAACAGCGCGCTGAATTGAAAAAGGTGCGTGAAGAAGCGCAGGTTATCTTAGACCGCGCCAAGAAGCAATCCGAAGTAGAGGCACAGGAAATTGTTGTTGCATCTCAAGAACGCGCGGAGCGCTTAATTGAGGAAGCAAAGCTTGAAATTAACCGTGAGAAAGAAAAAGCGTTAAGCTCCGTCCGTGATCAAGTAGCCGGTCTTTCTGTCTTGCTTGCTTCTAAAATTATCGAAAAAGAAATGACAGAAGCGCAGCAGCAGGATACGATTGAGCAGTTCATGAGACAGGTGGGCGGTCAAGTATGAGTGCGGTAAGCAAGCGCTATGCCCGTGCACTGTTTGAAGTAGCAAGCGATAATCAAACAATTGAAGCAACAGAAACCGAATTGGTGGACATTGCAAGCATCATTGAACAAAACGAAGAGCTAAAGCAGCTCCTCACCCATCCGAAAATCTCTTCAGAAGATAAGAAGCAGATGATGAATGAACTGTTCGCCGGCAACGTTTCCGAAGCGACCATGAACTTTATCAATCTTATTCTTGAGCGCGGCCGGGAAGAAAGCCTGCTTGACATCGTGAAAGATTTTACGCAATTTGCAAATGAAGCCCGCGGCATTGTTGATGCGGTTGTTACAACGGCAAAACCGCTTGGCGAACAGGAAATAAATGAACTGGCTAAAGAGTTTGGCCAGAAGTTGAATAAAACGCTGCGCGTGACGACGGAAATCGATCCTTCCATTGTCGGCGGAGTTATCGTCCGCATCGGGGATCGCCTGTATGACGGCAGCATTAAGGGCAGGCTGGCCCGTTTCACGCAGCAAATTAAGCAAGCCCAAGTATGATAGATAGGGGTGAACCATAAGATGAGCGCAATCAGACCAGATGAAATTAGTTCTGTGATTAGACAGCAGATCGAAAAATATAAATCTGACATCCAGGTAGTGGATGTAGGTACTGTTATCCAGGTTGGTGACGGTATCGCCCGTATTCACGGCTTACAAAACGTTATGGCCGGTGAGCTTCTTGAGTTCTCCAATGGGATTATGGGTTTGGCTCAGAACCTTGAGGAAGACAACGTGGGTGCCATTATTCTCGGACCTTATACTGACATCCGTGAAGGCGACCAGGTAAAACGCACAGGACGTATCATGGAGGTTCCGGCAGGGGAAGCGCTCCTTGGACGTGTTGTAAACCCGCTTGGACAACCGCTTGATGGCCTTGGCCCAATCGAAACGACGGAATTCCGTCCGATCGAAAGCCCGGCACCGGGTGTTATGGCTCGTAAATCTGTACACGAACCGCTTCAAACAGGGATTAAAGCAATTGACGCAATGATTCCAGTTGGACGCGGCCAGCGTGAGCTTATCATCGGTGACCGTCAAACAGGTAAAACGGCAATCGCACTTGACACCATCATCAACCAAAAAGGCAAAGGCATGGTTTGTATCTATGTTGCTATCGGGCAGAAGCAATCCACAGTTGCCGGCGTAGTCGAAACACTTCGTCAGCATGGTGCGCTTGAATATACAATCATTGTATCTGCAACAGCATCCGATCCGGCACCGCTGCTTTACCTTGCACCGTATACAGGGGTATCCATGGGTGAATACTTCATGTACAAGGGCGGCCACGTGCTTTGCGTGTATGATGACTTATCTAAGCAAGCGGCAGCATACCGCGAACTTTCCTTGCTGCTCCGTCGTCCTCCAGGTCGTGAAGCATATCCAGGGGACGTATTCTACCTGCACAGCCGCCTCTTAGAGCGTGCTGCGAAGTTAAACGATGAATTAGGCGGCGGTTCATTAACAGCCCTCCCTTTCATTGAAACACAAGCAGGGGACGTATCTGCATACATCCCAACGAACGTAATCTCTATCACAGACGGACAAATCTTCCTTGAGTCCAACCTGTTCCACTCCGGCCAGCGTCCGGCGGTAAATACAGGTATCTCTGTATCCCGTGTAGGGGGTTCCGCTCAAATTAAAGCGATGAAGAAGGTTGCAGGTTCCTTGAAGCTTGATATGGCTCAATACCGTGAGCTTCAAGCGTTTGCCCAGTTCGGTTCTGACCTGGATAAATCAACCCAGGCTCGTCTAAACCGTGGGGAGCGTACGGCTGAGATTTTGAAGCAGAGCCAGTTTGACCCGATGTCGGTTGAGAAGCAGGTTGTCTCCATCTACGCGGTAATTAAAGGATTCCTTGATGATATCCCTGTTAAGGATGTTCTCCGCTTTGAAAAAGAATTCCACTCTTACCTTGACCACAACAAGAAAGAGATTCTTGATACAATCGTCAATACGAAAGAATTACCACCGGAAGACCAATTGAACGCAGCCATCGAAGAGTTCAAGAAGGGCTTCGCAGTATCCGAATAATAGCAAAACAAAGGCTCCATCACATACAAGAAGGTCGATGGAGCGTAAATATAAGGATAAAGGTGGTGAATCAAATTGGCCGGAGGAATTCGTGAGATAAAAGGTCGTATCAAGAGTTTCTCGAACATGCGACAAATTACGAAGGCGATGAAAATGGTTGCCGCCGCTAAGCTGCGCCGTGCGCAGGAACGTGCGGTAGCATCCCGCCCTTACGCTGACAAAATGCGTGAGGTCGTTATGAGCATCGCTGCCGGCACGACAGGCTCCAAGCATCCCATGCTGCAGAGCCGTCCCGTGAAAAAGACGGGCTATGTCGTCATTACATCTGACCGTGGTCTTGCGGGAGGATACAACGCTAACGTGCTCCGTACTGTCGCTCGTACGATTGAAGAGCGGCATAACAGCAAGGATCAATATACAATTATCGTGTTAGGCCGTAAAGGACGTGACTTCTTCAAGAAGCGCGGATACCCGATTGCTGATGAGTTCGTAAACGTGTCCGATGCTCCGACATTTGCAGACATTAGAAACGTTGTGCGCAACGCGGTAAACTTGTTTGCAGATGGAGGCATTGATGAACTGTACCTCGTGTACAACAAATTCATCAGTGCCATCCAGCAGGAGCCTATGGAACTGCGTTTGCTTCCACTGGCAAATGTGGAGAAGGCGGAAGGTACGCCAACGTATGATTTTGAACCATCCGCGGAAGAAGTGCTTGCTGATTTGCTTCCAAGATATGCGGAAACCCTTATTTACAGCGCGCTGCTTGATGCAAAAGCAAGTGAGTGGGGTGCCCGTATGACAGCAATGGGCAGTGCAACGGACAACGCGACAGATATGATCGACCGCTTAACATTGTTTTATAACCGCGCCCGTCAGGCGGCTATCACGCAAGAAATTGCCGAAATCGTCAGCGGAGCCAGCGCACTCGAGTAGTCGGGTGTGTTAGATAGGAGGGAAACAGATGAGCAAGGGACGTATTATTTCAGTTACAGGTCCGGTTGTAGATATTCAGTTCGATCGTGGACACCTGCCTGAGATTTATAACGCAATTAAAGTTACTGGAACACTTGAGAACGGAAAAGCAGTTGATCTTACGCTCGAAGTTGCGCTTCACTTAGGAGATAACCAGGTTCGTACCGTAGCGATGTCTTCTACCGATGGTTTGGTTCGCGGCATGGACGCCCTTGATACAGGAAAACCAATTTCCGTACCGGTTGGGGAGAAAACACTTGGCCGTGTATTTAACGTATTAGGTGAGCCAATCGACTTACAGCCAGCTCCTGAAGGAGTACAGTACGATCCAATTCACCGCCAGCCGCCAGCATTTGAAGAGCAATCTACATCGGATGAGGTATTGGAAACAGGAATTAAAGTCGTAGACCTGCTTGCCCCTTATGCAAAAGGTGGTAAAATCGGTTTGTTCGGCGGTGCGGGTGTAGGTAAAACCGTACTGATCCAGGAACTTATTAACAACATTGCCCAGGAGCATGGCGGGTACTCCATCTTCGCGGGTGTAGGGGAACGTACTCGTGAAGGGAACGACCTTTACCACGAGATGGTTGACTCCGGCGTTATCAGCAAAACATCCATGGTATTCGGACAGATGAACGAGCCGCCAGGTGCGCGTCTTCGCGTAGCCTTGACAGGTCTTACAATGGCTGAGTACTTCCGTGATGTAGAAGGCCGTGACGTACTTCTGTTCGTTGACAACATCTTCCGTTTCACACAAGCCGGTTCTGAAGTATCCGCCCTTCTTGGACGTATGCCTTCAGCGGTAGGTTACCAGCCAACGCTTGCTACGGAAATGGGTCAGCTGCAAGAGCGTATTACATCCACAAAGAAAGGTTCTGTAACATCGATTCAAGCGATTTACGTACCTGCGGATGACTATACGGATCCGGCTCCAGCTACAACGTTTGCTCACCTGGATGCGACAACAAACCTTGACCGTGGTATTTCCGAGCTTGGTATTTACCCTGCGGTAGATCCGCTTGCATCTACTTCCCGTATCCTGTCTCCTGCAGTTGTAGGCCAGGAACACTACGATGTAGCGCGCGGCGTACAGTCTATCCTGCAGCGTTACAAAGAACTTCAGGACATCATCGCCATCCTTGGTATGGACGAATTGTCTGATGAAGATAAAGTAATCGTAAACCGCGCGCGTAAAATCCAGCGTTTCATGTCCCAGCCGTTCCACGTTGCGGAGCAGTTCACAGGATTCCCTGGTAAATACGTTCCGGTTAAAGATACAGTGCGCAGCTTTAAAGAGATTCTGGAAGGAAAGCACGACAACCTTCCGGAAGCAGCGTTCCTCTATGTTGGAACCATTGAGGAAGCCGTTGAAAAAGCCAAGGGCATGTAGTTCAACCCTGATGAAGGGGAGGGTTTCGTAGATGAATACAATTGCAGTCGAAATCGTTACTCCGGAACGGGTTGTCTACCGCGGAGATGCACGCATCGTTGTAGCCAGAGGCGCCGATGGGGATCTTGGCATTTTGCCAAACCACATCCCGATGGTTACGCCGCTTAAGATTGCTCCGGTTCTGGTTAAGAAAGCAAATGAAGGGGAAGAAGACACCATCGTTGTAAGCGGTGGGACAATGGAGGTTCGCAAGGACAAGATTACGATTCTTGCTGAATCTGCAGAGCTTCCTGAAGAAATTGATGTGAACCGTGCGCTTGCTGCGAAGGAACGCGCGGAACGCCGCCTTGCTGAAAGTGCAGGAAATGACCTTGATTTTAAGCGTGCCCAGCTGTCACTTCAGCGCGCAATGACGCGCCTTGGCGTCAAAGGTAAATAAGCGTTATAAAAAAGAGCTTCCCGGGATCCCGGGAAGCTCTTTTTGTATATAATTCGTCATTTTTGTGAAAGTGCAGTCATGGTATAATTTAAAAAATGAGGTGGGATGAATGGAAAACACGTTAAAACAAATTCTGGATGAACTCAAGGGCTTGCGTTCCGATGTAGGAGAATTAAAGGACGGGCAAAGAGGGTTACGTGCTGACGTAGAAGAGTTAAGGGACGGGCAAAGAGGGTTACGTGCTGACGTAGAAGAGTTAAGGGACGGACAAAGAGGACTACGTGCTGATGTAGAAGAATTAAGGGATGGCCAAAGAGGATTACGTTCTGATGTGGAAGAGTTAAAGAGTGGACAAAAGGGATTACGTTCTGATGTAGAAGAAGTAAAGAACGGGCAAAAAGAGATTAAGGAAGCAGTTATTCGTCTGGAAGAAACCCAACCCAAAGATATTATCGCTATTTTGGAGCGTATTGATAAGAAATTAGACACGAAGGATTTTGAGTTGCATGCATTAAATAAGCGTGTATTCAAAGTCGAAACTGAAATTGAGCGGTTCAGCCGATAGTAATGATTGAGAATCCAGTCTGAAGGTTGGGTTTTTTCATCAAGAAAATAGAAAATTGCGTTCTCAAATTTAAATTCACTAAATCAAATAGTAATCATTATAATTAAGCAGAAAACTTTTTAATTTTGGGGAGAGATTACAGTGGCTAAAAAGATATTTTTTGGAAATTATAAAGGTGGCGTCGGTAAAACCACCAGTGTTTATCAGATTGGACTATGGATGGCAAAAAAAGGCAAGAAAGTTTTACTAATTGATTTAGACCCGCAATGCTCACTCTCTGATATGTGTTGGAGTAACAAAACCCGGGTAAATAAATATAACAATTCATTGAATTTTGCAATTGAGCTTTATACCCGCTATATAAGTAATAACGTCACAGATTATAATTTGTTGACCGGTAAGACAAAAAGCATGCACTCTTATCTTAATGAACTAATAGTGAATATTAAGAATAACATTGACTTTATCCCATCGACAATAATGTTTAAAAATGCGAGACTTAACGATCTCTCTTCGAGAATGGAAAAGAATGCTTTGAACGTATTTATTATGGCATTAATTGTTAAGGATATGGAACTTAATGAAAATTATGATTTCATTTTATTTGATTGTCCTCCAACGAGCAATATGTTAATTCACAGTGTGTTTATGGCATCCGACTATTATATTATCCCAACAATTGGTGATAAAATTAGTATTAATGGTGTTCCTGACTACGTTAGAGAAATCGAGAATGTATATACTCGATATGCAATGAACGATGAAATAGGCGGTATTATGCTTAATGCAATTTTTGGTGAAAAACCTAAATTAATCGGGGTATTTGAAACAATTTACAAAAATCGTACTGGAAGCGGGAATATTCGATTGCTTAAAGAATTGGATGACTCAATTAATAATACCCACGTAGAATCTCTGTTATCAGAACCGGGATTTGCAAAATACAGATACCAGAAACCTTCCCATAGCATTGAAACAAAACATACATTTGCTGATTTCATGAGAAATTTAGTTTCGATTCCAAGTGATACTTATAAAACATTGGAACATGGAGAATATGAGAAAATCACTGTTCAAATTATTGATGTGATAAAGTAACGGAAAGTATTAAATGATGGAGGCCATTAAGCATGAGTCCAATACCAAAGGGACAAAATAAAAAGATGGTTAAAAAAACTGATGAATTATTGAAAATAATAGAAGATGCAAAAGATGATATCTACTCATTTCTAAATAGTTCAGACAGTCAGCAACAGGGAAAATTGGATGAAGTATTAAAAAATTATAACGAGATTATTGACTATCTTGCATCAATTAAAACAGTGCTTGGAAAAGTTGATTTAATTACTAATGAAAATAAGACAAAAAAACAAACCCAAGGTACTAAAAGAAAGAGTATACATAGCTTTAATGTGAAAGAGGTTAATTGTGTAACAATAGATAACTATGAAATAAGGGATGCCTATACAGCAAAAACGTTTTTTGAAAGCAGCTTGCTCCCTATATATATAGTTAATCCTCAAGAAACATTAAAGAAAGTTAGTTTAAATGATCTAAAATTTATGTATTATTTACTTACAGAAATTGAATTGGAAAATAAAGTTGCAAAGACTGAAGTTTTTGGTTATATCAAGTCATATTTAGAAAACCAAAACAGAACAAAAACAATGTTGTAAAGTATAGATCTTGAGCGGAATCACTCCCCGTAAGAGAGCACTGCAAAAGTGTCATTTATATTAAAAAAGACGGTAAATAACTACAACCTGTAGTATTTTATCGTCTTTTTTGTTATCCAACATAACAGTAATCCTCCTGCGGAAAGGCAAGGCAAGTTTTTGAAACCTTCTTTTTTCGCCAAATGAAACAAGGTTTTCAAAATCTGTGCTATAATGAAAATTGAGAAATACAGGAATCATATACATATATTATTTAAGAAAGCTGATGCTCCTTTATGATGTGATCGAGCAGTTTTTCGCAGGAACGCCGGATAATCGTATACGTTTCATGGAAAGCTTCGTCCCCTCTTGCCCATGGATCCGGAACATCTCCCGGTCCTTCCGGGTCAAACTCGCGCAGCAAATGAATGCTGCCGGAAAGAGCGCCCAGCTTCTTTATATTGCTGTGATTAGAAGCATCCATAGCGATAATGTAATCCCAGTCTGTTAAATCATTGCCGGTAAACTGCCTGGCGTATTGTCCCTTCAGGGAGACCCCATTACTTTCCGCTGCACGGATGGAACCGGGATCAGGCGTCTTACCCACATGGTAGGCTGCTGTTCCGGCTGAATCTATCTGAAACCGGTCCGATAGCCCTTTTTCCTCCACTAGATGCCGAAAGATGCCTTCTCCAAGAGGAGAGCGGCAGATGTTCCCTAGACATACAAAAACGACATGTGCTTTTTCTGTTATCGGCATGCGATCACTTCCTTATTTTTATCACTATCTTTTGCTAATTTTACTATAAAAATAGTACCTTACCCAGCCTATTCCTTTGTTAGACAGTACCCATATCATCTGTTATAATTGTATGGGATTTTCATATTTCGCACTTTTGTCACTACTTGTACAAAAGAAAAATAGGGGGAGAGTTATGACGGCGTTATACGCAAACAATTACTTTATTGTTGTCATCTTTCTTTTGTTAGGTATCATTCTTCCTGTGGGAGCGCTTACGTTAGCTCGTTTTCTGCGCCCGCACAATCCTACTGAAGAAAAAAGAAAAACCTATGAAAGCGGGGTCGAGCCGGTCGGCTCAAGTTGGGTTCAGTTTAATGTAAAGTATTATATTTTCGCACTTCTTTTTGTCGTATTTGACGTAGAGACCGTATTTCTGTACCCATGGGCGGTTGCCTACGATCAATTAGGCCTATTTGCACTTATTGAAATGATTATTTTTATTGTGTTGCTTGTTATCGGCTTAGCCTATGCCTGGAAGAAGAAGGTGTTAGAATGGAACTAAACTTAGAAGGCATCACACTGGAAGAACAGCGCGAACTGCAGAAAAGCGTATTTTTTAGTACGTTTGAACAATTGAAAGCATGGGCACGAAGCAATTCGATTTGGCCGCTTACTTTTGGTCTCGCCTGCTGTGCCATTGAAATGATGGGTACTGGGGGAGCGAACTGGGATACCGACCGTTTCGGCGTGTTTTATCGCGCCTCACCGCGTCAGTCTGACTGCATGATCGTATCAGGTACCGTAACGAAGAAAATGGCGCCGCTCGTTCGCCGTCTTTATGACCAAATGGCCGAACCAAAGTGGGTAATCGCCATGGGTTCATGCGCAACCGCAGGCGGTCCGTATGTAAATTCATATGCGGTTGTAAAAGGCGTAGATCAGATTGTTCCGGTGGATGTATACATCCCTGGATGCCCGCCAAGCCCGCCTGCGTTAATCTACGGCATAAATAAATTGCAAGAGAAAATTCGCTATGAAGCAAAAACCGGGAAGAAGGTGACCGGTGCATGAGTGAAGAGAGACCGAAGCCAACGCCAGAAGAAAAGGCAAAGGCCGCCGCAGCCGCAAAAGCTGCAGCTGAAGCGAAGCGCAAACGCATGGAAGCGGATGCAGCCGGAACCGAACCGAAGCAGCCGGCCGCTGAAACATCCGCTGACGATGTAGCCAAAGCCAAAGCTGCTGCCGCTGCAAAGGCCGCAGGCGAAGCAAAGCGCAAGCGCATAGAAGCGGAAGGTGGTGCGGAAACGGCTGAACAGCCGGCCGCTGGTGATGCCGATGCCGTTGCAAAGGCGAAAGCCGCAGCCGCCGCGAAAGCGAAAGCAGCCGCCGCCGCTGCAGCCAAAGCTAAAGCCGCCGGCGCAGAAGGAAACGCCACCGATGCAGATGCGAAGGCCAAAGCGGCTGCTGCTGCTAAAGCAAAGGCCGCCGCAGCCGCTGCAGCCAAGGCGAAAGCAGCTGGTGCCGTCGGTGGTGGGGATGACGACAAAGCGAAAGCAGCCGCTGCTGCCAAAGCCAAGGCCGCTGCTGCAGCCGCAGCAAAAGCGAAAGCGGCCGGCGGGGCAGACGCTGAAGCGCCCGAAGCTCCAAAACCGCCGTCACCGAAACAACCCGTACTGGATAACATTGTGAAAGTTATTACAGATACGTTCGGCGCAGATGTGCTGGAGGATTCCTACATTAACGAACTGAGTGAACACATCCCGACGCTTATCGTAAAGAAGGAGAAATGGCACGATGTGGCCCGCCTCCTGTATGATAACGAGCAGCTCGCCTTCGATTACCTGTCGCTCAGCCTCGGCGTTGACTATGAAACCTACATGGAATCGCTCGTCTACCTCTATTCCTACAACCACCGTGAGAATGTCTGTGTCAAAGTAAAAGTGGACCGCGATAAGGCGGCCGTTGCTTCTGTAACCGACATCTGGGCCGGTGCGGACTGGTTCGAGCGGGAAACATACGACCTTTTAGGCATTACATATGAAGGTCACCCTAACATGAAGCGCATCATGCTCCCGGAAACATGGGTCGGCCATCCGCTTCGCAAAGATTACGTACAATACGATGAGGAGGTGTGAGGACAATGAGCCAGGGCACACAGATGAGAACCGAAGAAATGCTGCTCAACGTTGGTCCTCAGCATCCGAGTACACACGGGGTTTTTCGCCTAGTTGTAAAAATCGACGGGGAGACGATTACGGAAGCGACACCGATCATCGGCTACCTGCACCGTGGAACCGAGAAGCTGGCTGAAGATTTGAATTACACACAGATTATCCCGTATACGGACCGCATGGACTACATCTCGGCCATGACGAACAATTACATGATGGTTCATACGGTAGAAACATTGATGGGGCTCGAGATTCCGGAGCGTGCGGAACACCTGCGTGTCACCGTAATGGAGCTTCAGCGCGTGGCCAGCCACTTGCTGTGGTTCGGTACGTACTTGCTTGATTTAGGTGCGCTAAGCCCGCTCCTGTACGCCTTCATTGACCGGGAGAAAATTCTTAGCTTCTTTAACGAATTGTGCGGCGCCCGCCTAACCTACAACTATATGCGGGTCGGCGGTGTCAAATGGGATGCGCCGGAAGGCTGGATTGAGAAGGTAAAAGAGTTCGTTCCTTACATGCGCAACCAGATAAAAGACTACCATAAACTCGTAACGGGCAATGAAGTGCTTATCAACCGCTTAAAAGGAGTAGGGGTCATTACGCAGGAAGATGCGATTAACTACTCATTAAGCGGTGTCCAGCTTCGCTCAACGGGCATGAAGTGGGATTTGCGCAAAGACATTCCATACTCTATCTATGACAGGTTCCAGTTTGAAGTGCCGACGGAAACTGCGGGAGATTGTTTTGCCCGCTATTTAATCCGTTTGCGAGAGATGGAAGAATCACTGAATATCGTTGAACAGGCGGTTAACCAAATCCCTGAAGGGGAAGTCATGGCCAAAGTGCCGCGTGTGCTTCGTACCCCGCCGGGAGAAGCATTTACGAGAATTGAGTCGCCTCGCGGAGAAATCGGCTGCTACATCTCAAGTAACGGGAAAGATAAACCGTACCGCATTAAGTTCCGCCGTCCTTCCTTTGCTAACCTGCAAATCCTTTCCAAGCTTGTGGAGGGGCAGAACATTGCCGACATGGTAGCAATCCTGGGAAGCATTGATATCGTGTTAGGGGAGGTAGACGGGTAATGGGGGCTTATTTAGAACAGAGTTTAGGGTGGCAGAACGGCCTGGTATTTGTTGTTTCCGCCGCTGTTCTGCTTGGGATTGTACTGGGATTCGTAACCTATTCTATTTATTTTCAGCGTAAAATCCTCGGCTGGATGCAGCTGCGCGTCGGCCCGAACCGGGTTGGCCCGTTCGGTCTCCTGCAGACGGTCGCCGACGTATTGAAGCTTCTTCTGAAAGAAGATATCATTCCGAAAGCGGCAGACAAACCGCTGTTTATTATCGCACCGGTCATTGCCTTTATGCCGGCGTTCGCGGTTCTGGCCGTTATGCCGTTTACCGAAAACCTGCACTTTGCTGATGTCGGCGTCGGGCTGCTGTACTATATCGCCATTTCCGGCATTACCGTTCTCGGTATCGTAACCGGGGGATGGGCGTCCAATAACAAATGGGCCCTTATCGGTGCCATGCGTTCGGCCGCACAGATGATCAGCTATGAAATCCCGCTTGTCATGTCCGTTGTCGGCGTTATCCTCATGACGGGAAGCTTGAATCTCATCGATATCGTTGAGAAGCAGCGCGACATGCACATGTGGTTCATGATTCCGCAGTTTCTTGGATTTATCATTTTCGTTATTGCTCAGTTAGCGGAGTTAAGCCGTACCCCTTTTGACCTGACCGAAGCCGAATCCGAGCTGATTTCAGGTTATCACGTTGAGTACAGCGGTTTCCGCTGGGCGTTTTTTATGCTGACAGAGTATGTATACATCTTTGCCATGGCTTCTCTGACGACCGTGCTGTTCCTGGGCGGATGGCTGCCGCCGTTCGAATTCTTAAGCTTTATCCCTGGAATCGTCTGGTTCATTCTCAAGTTTGGTGCGATTGTCTTTTTTATCTTCTGGCTGCAGGCGACCTTCCCGCGGATGCGTGTCGATCAGCTCATGCAGATGGGATGGAAAGTGCTGCTGCCGCTGGCTCTCGTGAATATCCTTATCACCGCGATTGTGAAGACGGTCCTAATGTAGAAGGGGTGATAGTATGTTAGGTTTTGCTAAAGGAATGGCTTACACATTTAAACAGATGACCAAGAAAAAGGCCACACATATGTATCCGGATCAGGAGATGATCTGGCCGGAACGTTTCCGGGGCATTCAGCACTTCGCTCCGGATAAATGTATCGTATGTAACCAGTGCGCCCGTATCTGCCCGACAGGCTGTATTAACCTCATCGGGAAGAAAAGCGAAGACCCGAACAAAAAAGGAAAGATCATCGACACATACGACATTAACTTCGAGATTTGCATTCTATGCGATCTCTGTACAGAAGTATGCCCGACAGAAGCGATCGTTATGACAACGAATTTCGAGCTTGCCGCCTACAGCCGGGATGAACTGTTCAAAGACATGAAATGGCTTGATGATAATAACACGAACGTACGGGGAGGGAACGCCTAAATGACCGGGCAGTTTATCGCTTTCTTTGTTCTTTCCCTCCTGGCCATCGGTGGAGCGGTCTTCATGATCAGCTTCACCCGGGTTGTACATATGGTCGTTGCCCTTGCCTTTACGTTCCTTAGTATCGCCGGGCTTTACGTTTTGCTTGAGGCCGAGTTTGTCGGAATGACCCAGATTCTCGTTTATTCCGGTGCGATTTCTATTCTCATGCTGTTTGGAATCATGCTTACACGCCATGATGCATCGGAAACAAAGGAGAGGAAAGGGCCTTTCAAGTACATTGTTTTTGCCGCCATTGCTGTTTTTTTCGCGCTCGTTTTCTTCGGCATCCAGAGTGTGCAGTGGCCGGAAGAGGCTGCCGATTACTCGAAACAGAACAATGTAAAAGAAATCGGGATTCAAATGTTTACAAACTATGTCATTCCGTTTGAACTCGTTTCCGTCCTCCTGCTGGTAGCTCTTGTGGGTGCGATTATTCTGGCGAAGAAGGAGGCGGACGACCAATGAGTGTACCGATTACGTCTTACCTGCTGGTCGGACTGATCCTTTTCTGCGTCGGGCTTTACGGCGCGTTAACGAAGAGGAATGCGGTCGTAGTGTTGTTGTCGATTGAGCTTATGCTCAACGCGGTGAATATTAATCTTGTTGCGTTTGCGAAATACGGTATGTTTGCCAATATCTCAGGGCAGATTTTCTCCCTGTTTACGATTACAGTGGCAGCTGCAGAAGCGGCCGTAGGGCTAGCCATTCTCATCTCCCTCTACCGCAACCGCAATACGGTAAATGTTGATGAGATGGACTTAATGAAGCGATAGAATGGAAAAAGGACTGGTGACTCAATGGAAATGTTAGCAAATGCCTGGCTTGTACCGCTCTTTCCGCTCCTTGCTTTCGTACTGCTCCTAGCCTTCGGACGCCAGATGAAAGAA
The DNA here is from genome assembly GCF_001015055.1 of Aneurinibacillus tyrosinisolvens. Classification (GTDB taxonomy): domain Bacteria; phylum Bacillota; class Bacilli; order Aneurinibacillales; family Aneurinibacillaceae; genus Aneurinibacillus_A; species Aneurinibacillus_A tyrosinisolvens. The sequence goes on from NZ_BBWZ01000002.1 coordinate 146,954, forward strand.
GCATCCGCGTATGTGGGAATTGCTGCGACACTCGCTTCTTTTATTGTTGCACTCCTTGTTTTCTTTGAGCGGTTTGCCAAGGGAGCTGAAGATTATATCAACATTGATTTCCACTGGTTAACCCTGGCCGGTCATAAAATTATGATGGGCTATGAAGTAACCCAGTTGAACGCAATGATGCTCGTGATTGTTACGTTTGTCAGCATGCTGGTAAACATTTATTCTAAAGGCTACATGCACGGAGACGAACGCTTTTCCGTGTTCTATCAATATCTTGCACTTTTTACTTTCTCTATGCTTGGTGTTGTTCTTTCGCCGAACATTCTTCAATTGTACATATTCTGGGAGCTCGTAGGGGTTTGCTCCTTCCTCCTCGTCGGCTTTTACTACTTTAAGCCGGAAGCGAAGGCGGCCGCCAAGAAGGCTTTTATCGTAACCCGGATCGGGGACGTTGGCCTTTTTATCGGAATTGCCCTTATCTTCTGGTGGTTCAGAAGCTTTAATTACAGCGATATTTTCAACGCTGTTCATTCAGGAACGGTAGAAGGCTGGAAGATTACCCTCGTCGGCATCCTCGTGTTTATCGGCGCGGTCGGTAAATCCGGTCAGTTCCCGCTGCATACGTGGCTGCCGGATGCCATGGAAGGCCCGACACCGGTCAGTGCGTTAATCCACGCCGCAACGATGGTTGCAGCCGGTGTCTACCTCGTGGCGCGGATGTACGACCTGTACCTTGCTTCTCCGGTTGCGACCGATGTTGTCGCGTACGTCGGGGGCTTTACGGCGATTTTCGCGGCTTCGATCGGTTTAACACAGCGCGACATTAAACGCGTGCTCGCGTATTCAACCGTCAGCCAGCTCGGTTACATGATGCTTGCCCTTGGTGCGGCCAGTGCGGCCGGCTATGTCGCCGGTACGTTCCACCTGATGACGCACGCATTCTTCAAAGCATTGCTCTTCCTCGGTGCCGGCAGCGTGATTCACGCGGTACACACCCAGGACATTTTCGAGATGGGCGGCCTGTGGAAGAAGATGCGCATTACTGGCGCCGTATTCTTAATCGGCTGTCTTGCCATTGCCGGTATCTTCCCGTTTGCGGGCTTCTGGTCGAAGGAAGAAATCCTGACGGCGACCCTTGCATCCGGGCGGTACGACCTATTTGCGGCTGGAGTAATCGCCGCGTTCTTTACCGCTTTCTATATGTTCCGCCTGTTCTTCCTAACGTTTACGGGAGAGGACAAATCCGGCGGACATGCGCACGAGTCTCCGGGCGTGATGACGTTCCCGATGATTCTGCTGGCCATTCTTGCCGTTGTGGCTGGCTTTATCAATACACCATGGGCCCCGGTACTCGGCTCCTGGTTAACGAATGACTTTACCGCTTTCCATGTGGAAGGGCACGAGGAGCACGGCGGCCCAATTTGGGTAACGATTCTGGCGCTCGCCGTATCGCTCGCGGGAATTTTCCTCGCGTGGACGATGTACGGCAAACGTTCCGCCTCTTCCCAGGGAATCGGCGGCCCGCTGTACCGTCTGTCCTTCAACAAATATTACATTGATGAGATTTACGATACGGTATTTGTTCGTCCGCTGGCGGCGATCGGGAAATTCCTGAACCTGGTGGATATTTATATCATTGATGGCCTTGTGCGCGTGGTCGCTGCGTTTACGCGCGGAGTCGGCAAGACGGGTTCACGCGTACAGAACGGTCAGGTGCAAACATACGGAGCGGTCGCCTTCGTCGGCCTCGTTCTCTTGATTGCGGGTCTGACTTTTGCAGGGGGGTATTTCGGATAATGGCGAATTATTTTCTTACCATCTTAACGTTCTCACCGCTTCTCGGTGTGCTGCTGCTCGCCTTCGTTCCGAAAACCAGGGCAGGTACAATTAAAGCGATTGGGATTCTCGCGACGCTCATTCCGCTCGTCCTTGCCGTGATGCTCTATGTGAATTTCGACCAGGCAGCCAAAGGGCTTCAGCTCGTCCAGCAGTCAAACTGGATTAACATTCCGGTAGGTCAGGATGCGCTCCACATTAAATATGAGATGGGCGTGGACGGCCTTTCGATGCCGCTTGTTGTGCTGACGGCTGTTATCGGCACGATGGCTGCCATTGCCGCGTTAACGATTAACAAGCGCTGGAAAGAGTTTTACATCCTGTTCTTAATTATAGAGATGGGGATGTTCGGTGTATTTACCGCGCTCAACCTGTTCCAGTTCTTCGTGTTCTTTGAATTTACGATTATCCCAATGTTTTTCATGTTCGGCATCTGGGGCTATCAGGACCGCGAAAAAGCGGCGATGAAGTTCCTCCTTTACAACGGCGTCGGTTCGGCGATTATGCTCATCGTGTTTGTAGCCCTGTTCATGAATACATTAACGATTAATATGGAGGAAATCCGGCAAGCACTGACCAACCCAATGTCTCCATTTAATGTGGATGAAGGGCTGCGCTTTGGATTGTTCCTCGCGCTGTTGATTGCTTTTGCGATTAAAATTCCGGTTGTGCCTTTCCACACGTGGATGCTCAAGGCGTACGAGGAAGGCCACCCTGCAGTTATTATGATTTCATCCGGTGTTCTCATTAAAATCGGGGGCTATGGCCTCATCCGGATGAACGCCGCCTTCTTCCCGCAGTGGATGGACCAGATGGCAACGTTCATCGCCATTCTCGGTGTCATTAACATACTATACGGAGCGGTGCTCGCCCTTGCGCAAGATGATCTCAAGCTTGTGCTCGCATATTCGAGCGTGAGCCATATGGGAATTGTGCTTCTCGGCCTGGCCGCGATGAATGCAGAAGGCTTCCAGGGTGCGATTTTCCAGATGGTATCCCATGGACTAATTGCGGCGCTCATGTTCTATATGGTTTCGATTGTGCATGAACGAACAGACACGACGAACATCAGCGAGCTGGGCGGCCTGGCCAAGTCGATGCCGGTGATCAGCGGCGTGCTGCTCACAGCGATGATGGCGTCTGTCGGCCTGCCGGGAATGTCCGGCTTCATCAGTGAATTCCTTGCGTTTCTCGGCCTGTTCGGCACAAGGCCGGCCATTGCGGCTGTAGGTGCGCTCGGCATTATCCTGACCGCGGTTTATTTATTACGTGCCGTTCTCGGCACAACGTTTGGCCCGATTCAAGCAAAATACGAATCGCTTTCCGATGCGCGGGCATTTGAAGTGGTTCCGATGGTTGTCCTGCTCAGCCTGGTCATCCTCATCGGCGTATATCCTGCCGTGCTGAGTGAACCGCTGCAGGCAACGCTGCAAAATATCGTGCCAAGGATAGGAGGGTAAACCGATGAATGGTGCCAGCAAGTGGGGAAACCTGGCCAATTTTGACTGGTCGGTCATGACCCCCGAATTTACCATACTAGGTGTTGCCACACTCCTTTCGCTGCTCGATCTTGTGTTTTCGAAGAAAACGGATCGACGCATTCTGGCATGGATTGGTCTTCTCGGCATTATTGTCGCAGGATACTTCGTGGTACGAAACACCGGCAAAGATGTCGTCTCGATTATGAATGATATGTACCGCCTGGATTCGTTTGCGAATGGGTTTAAGCTCATCTTCCTGAGCGGTGTAGCCCTGGTGTTCCTTATCTCCATCAACTATGTGGATGAGCAGAAGAACATCCTTTATTCCGGCGAGTACTACTACCTTATATTAACCGCCCTGCTCGGGGCGATGATTATGGCTTCTTCCGCGGATTTAATTACGCTGTTTGTCGGGCTTGAGCTGCTGTCTATCTCATCCTACATCCTGGTCGGAACGAGGAAGAACCATATTCAATCGAACGAGTCTTCGTTTAAGTACGTTGTATCCGGCGGAATCGCGACGGCGATTACGCTGTACGGAATGTCGTTTATTTACGGCTTGACGGGTTCCACCAATCTGTACGTCATCGCGGAACGCTTGACTGCTGCGTACCAGAGCGGCTTCAGCTATCTTGTTCTGCTCGCGTTTTTCCTTGTGCTGGTCGGCCTGGCGTTCAAAATCTCCGCCGTTCCGTACCACATGTGGGCGCCGGATGTGTACCAGGGAGCACCAACGCCGATTACCGCGTTTCTGTCCGTCGTTTCTAAAGCAGCCGGGTTTGCGATCATCCTGCGCATCTTCCTCGTTGCGTTCGGCGGCCTGTTCGAAATGGGGGCAGCCAACCAGCCGGTATCGGTTCTGCTTGATAAGCTTTCGCTGTACATTGGCATTGTCGCCGCGGCTTCGATGATTATCGGAAACACGATGGCGCTGCGCCAGGTGAACATCAAGCGGATGATGGCGTACTCGGGGATTGCGCAGGCCGGATACCTGCTCGTGCCTTTTGCTACGTTCACGCTGCTCATGTATGAACAGACGATTTTCTATTTTGTCGCCTACCTGCTCGCCAACATGGGGATTTTCGCGATTATTATGATTGTGAACCGCGATCAGAATACAGAGGACGTGAAGTCGTTTGCAGGCCTGTACCACCGGGCGCCGTGGATAGCACTGGCGATGACGTTCTTCGTCCTCTCCCTTGCAGGAATTCCAGTAACCGCCGGGTTCTTCGGGAAGTTCTACATCTTTATCAGTTCGGTCGCGCACCACAATTACTGGCTCGCCGGCATTATGATGGCGACGAGCGTTGTATCATACTATTATTATTTTGGCGTCATTCGCCAGATGTATATGCGCCCGGGAAAAACGGAAGCACGGCTTAAGGTGCCGGTATCGATTGCGGTTGTCGTTCTCATTGCCGTGGTCGGCACGATTGCGGCGGGCATTATGCCGGATCTTGTGATGAACTATATTCACAGCCACTTCCCGTTCCAGCAAATGCTGCAGCCTGGACCGCAGCAAGCCGCACCGCAATAAATAACAGAGGAATGCCCCGGATTCGCTTATGTGGTAAAATAGCGGGTGGGGCGCTCCTCTTTTTTGCGTTTCAGGGGTGCAGGCAAACATAATATATTAGTAAGGAAGTGACTATACAATGGCAATGGCAGGCGCAATTAATATCGTGCTTTCCCTTATTTTTATCGCGCTCAGCTTCTGGACGCTGCAGACGTTCCGCTTCGACTTGTTTCTTAGCAACCCGAAAGGCCCGCAGGCGAAGCTATTGCAAATCTTCCTGTCCATCGTAATCGGGCACTCAGTTTCCACCTTCTTCTCCGATTATTTCGGGTGGACGCGGATGCTCCAGGGATTTTTCTAATTGGCGCATCGAATAGTATAACTCACCCTTATCTCGTGCAAACTGAGTAGTAAAAAAGATGCGCGGGAGAGGGTACAAAATGAATAAAAAAATCAATCTTACCAATACACTGTCTTTTGTGATGATTTTAATCATGTTATCCGGTTATATGCTGTATGGGCGAACCGCCGCAGCGGAGAACAGAAACGAACAGCAGCTGCAGCAATCCTTCGACGACCTCCGATCATTAACGGACGCGGTAAAGACGACCGGTGCAAATGTAACAGAGGTGCAATTTCGCATGAAATGGAGTGATATGCGCTTTAAAAGCATGGAAGAAGCCGAAGCGTTTCGTTCACAATTGGCGAAAAAAGTCGGAATTGCCAGCTGGGACGAAGCGAGCCAGCCGTCTGTCCAAATCTACCAGGGCCACGGCAAAATGAGTGTGGGAGCGGACGTAGAAGCATACGTAAGCCTTTCCCCCTCCGCAAGCAAAAATGAGGCGAGAATGGGTTTATCATTACAAATTCGAGGTAAAGAATACCAGGTGAATTCCATGGCAACTATGACCGAAGACGTGCTGCGAATTGTCGGAAATAGGACTGATTTACCGCAAATTAGCTCTTGTGCCAAAGGATTTTTTAATGGTAAACTGGAAAATGACTTGCAAAAGCAGAAAATCGGTCAGGTTCTGGCACGATTCGACGCAAAGGTTGTCGAGAAGCTGGAAGAAAAAATGGTTTTGAGCTATTCAGCCTATTCACCCCTACTCAGTACTAAAATCACTACGGACCATAAAGCAATGAATCTGCAGATTGCAACTCACACAAATACAATTAAGCATCAAACAACATTAACACTAGGAACACCAATTATTACAACGGAATATTAGCAGGACGCGGGGGGAACGTGACGTGGATAAAATAATCGTTCGCGGTGGACAACGTCTATCGGGAAAAGTTAGGGTACATGGAGCAAAAAATGCAGTATTGCCAATCATCGCAGCATCAATTCTGGCGGAAGACGGTGCGAGCACCATTCATGAAGTACCTGGGTTGGACGATGTTTTTACAATCAGCGAAGTCATGAAAGCATTGAATGTCGACATACAATACAACCAAGAATCCGAAATACTAACGGTCAACGCACAAAAACTATCGGCAGTCGAGGCACCTTATGAATGGGTACGCAAAATGCGTGCGTCTTTTCTTGTGATGGGACCTCTTCTTGCGCGCAAAGGAAAGGCGAAAATCCCGCTTCCAGGCGGATGCGCCATCGGAACGCGCGGAATTGATCAGCACTTAAAAGGCTTTGAGGCAATGGGTGCTAAAGTCGAAATTGGCCAGGGTTACATTGATGCCCGCGTTGAAGGCCGCTTAAAGGGGACGAAAATTTACCTCGATATCCCAAGCGTAGGCGCAACGGAAAACATTATGATGGCGGCCACCATGGCCGAAGGAACAACAACCATCGAGAATGTGGCGCAGGAGCCGGAAATCGTAGACCTTGCGAACTATTTGAATGCAATGGGCGCACGCGTGCGCGGAGCAGGAACAGGAACGATCCGCATTGAGGGAGTCAACCGTCTGACAGGGGCGGTGCATAATGTCATTCCGGATCGGATTGAAGCGGGTACGTTTATGGTTGCCGCAGCCATTACGCGGGGCGACATCATTATCGAAAACGCCATTATCGACCATTTAAAGCCAGTTGTCGCGAAGCTTCGCGAAATGGGCGTATCGATTGAAGAAGTGGATGACGGCGTGCGCGTATACGCGGAGAAGGAATTGAAGTGCGTGGACGTAAAAACACTGCCGCACCCGGGATTCCCGACGGACATGCAGTCACAGTTTATGGCCATGATGCTGTCTGCCGCGGGTACAAGCCTGATTACTGAAACGGTATTCGAAAACCGCTTTATGCATGTGGACGAGTTTAAGCGGATGGGCGCAAAAATCAAAATCGACGGACGCACTTCCATTGTAGAAGGCGGCGTCCGCCTGACCGGAGCGAAAGTGAAAGCGACGGACCTGCGTGCAGGCGCGGCTTTAATCCTCGCCGGTCTTATCTCGGAAGGTGAAACGGAAGTGACCGAGCTTCACCATGTAGACCGCGGATACGTGGACATCGTTTCCAAGCTGAAAGCACTCGGAGCTGACATTGAGCGTTATAATACGCCGGTCGTGCAGCTTGTCAGAGACGATGCCCAGGAAGAGGGTATGGCACAGGTGGCTGCCACACGCGTTTCGCTCGCATAATCAGCGAACTTTATAAGAAAAGTACAAGAGCCCTGCCGGGAATGAACGCCGGCAGGGCTCTTTTTTATCGAGTAAAAAAGTGTATATTGCTTCAGTCCACACAGTCCCCCCTTCCTCGCGGAAGGGAAAGGCAAGTGGAATGAACTTTCTTTTTTCTTGTCTATCTCGCCTCCTTCCCGCATATATTTATACAAGAAAGAAGTTGTCCACCCGGAAGGAGAGAAACATGAAACAGGTTCTGTCTATCATCGCTGTCGTTGTTGTCATCCTGCTCGCCGTTCCGTCCGCTCTCGTCTACTTCTACTCCGGCCCTTCAGAATCTCATTTGACAACACCGGCGACTCCCGTACTGTCTTCCGCGCATGCCGATAAAAAAACGGCTGAAAAACAATATACCGTGCGCGTGTTTCGCGTAGAGACCGGAAAAGTAGACAACGTCCCTCTTGAAAGCTATGTGGCAGGCGTTGTTTCCGGCGAAATGCCGGCCGAGTTCGAGGTGGAAGCCCTTAAGTCACAGGCGCTCGCAGCCCGTACGTATATCGTTGATAGGCTTGTGAAAAATGATTTTACGGACGTGCCCAAGAATTCTCAAGTAACAGATACAGTGAAGCACCAGGTGTATCTCGATGATAAACAGCTGCGCGAGCGATGGGGCAGCTCCTACGCATGGAAAATTCAGCGTATCCACCAGGCTATCAGCGAAACGGAAGGAAAGATCCTGACGTATGAAGAGAAGCCGATTATGGCGACGTTTTTCTCGACGAGCAACGGATACACGGAAAACTCGGAAGATTACTGGGGACAGAAAATCCCGTATTTGCGCAGCGTAGCGGTGCCGTGGGATAAAATATCCCCCCGCTATGAAGAAACGACGACCGTGCCCCTCCAACAGCTGGAGGCGCGGCTGAAGACGAAAATCGCAGTGCCTGCGTCCACCAGCGACAAGCAATGGGAGCGCGTGCTTTCACGGACTGCGGGCCAGCGTGTAAAAGAAGTGAAGATCGGGGATCGGACGTACACAGGCCGCAAAGTTCGCGAGCTGCTGGATTTGAATTCGTCCCATTTCTCGATGAACCTTGAGAAGAATAAGGTGGTTATTCATACGCGGGGTTACGGGCATGGAGTGGGCATGAGCCAGTGGGGAGCGAATGGAATGGCGCGGGAAGGGAAGAAGGCGGAGCAGATCGTGACGTATTTCTACACAGGAGTGAAAATCGAGGATGCAACAAGGTTCCTGGGGTGAAGAGTGGTGGACGCACTCGCTCGCCTTTCCCTTCCGCGAGGAAGGGGGGACTGTCCGCTTCACTCCCTGCAGGGAGGAGACCGCAAAACAAGAAAGCTGATTCGGGGAAGAGGACGTTGCGGTCTTTTTTCCTCCCTTCCGTTCGTTCCGCTGGGTTAGGAAGGCCGGACTTCGCTCTTTGCGTCCACCACTCTTCCCCACTCCCTTTTGCGTTTCCTCTATTTCGTACATCTAATAGAAATGGCTGTAAGAGAATAAAGAGAGAAGAAAGTTTTCATTACATCGTAGAAGTGATAGGAACAATGAGCGTAGTCCGGCCTTTCATACCCAGCGGAGCGGTTGAAAGAGCGGAAAAAAGCCCGCAATAGTCTTCTTCCCCGAATCGGCCCTCTTGTTTTGCGGGCTCCGCTCTTGCGAGCGCGGAGCGGACAGAACCCGCATCCCTGCGAAAGGGAAAGGCAAGCGAATGGGCCTATCACTTCGGCCGTGTAAAAAACTTTCAGTATCATGTTTATTCCTCTCATTTCCTGTCAACAATGGGATTTGAGGTGATAAACAATGAGTGATGAGCAAAAAAAATCAATGGAACCTTCTGGCCCAATCAAAAAAGTTCAGGTTGGCGGCTGGAGGAGAATCTTCGGTAAAAAATGGGTTTTTCCAGCAATGTACATGGGAATCGCAGCAATTATTCTTGCCTTTGTGATGTGGTACCAGGACAGCAAAGACTTCAGCATCTTGAACAAAGCGAAAGAGAATGCGAACCCTCAGGAGCAAACTCAACAGAACGGGGGAGAAATTGCGGTAACTCCGCAGGGTAACCCTCAGGCTGAAAAGGCGACGCCTGTTAACGGCTCGGACAAACCATTAGCGTGGCCGTCCAAGAAAGACGCCGGCACAGAAAAAGTCATGAGCTTCTACGATGATGGTGCAGACAAGAAAGCGCAGGAAGCCTCGCTTGTTCAGTATGACAACTCATACTGGCCAAACAGCGGTATGGCGATTGCAGCGAAAAACAAGAAAACGTTTGACGTTACCGCTGCTGCCGCTGGAAAAGTAACCAAAGCCGAGCGCGACCCGATGCTGGGATACCAGGTAGAAGTAGAACATGCGAACGGTCTTGTAACGGTATATGCAAGCCTTGAAGACGCCAAGGTTAAAGTGGGCGACGAGGTAGAGCAGGGAACGGTAGTTGGAACCGCAGGCCGTAATGTTTTTGAGAAAGACCTCGGTGTCCACCTTCACTTCGAAGTGCACAAAGACGGGCTGGCAGTACAGCCTGAGCAATATTTACAGAAGTCAACCAGTGAAGCTTCCGCAAAATAAATAAAAAACATAAGAAAATGAAGAAAAAAGGCTGATTAGTACATGCTATCAGCCTTTTTTCGCATATATGGGACCTTGCCTCAATATAATGTATCAGACCATTTACCATTAGGAGGCGAGGGGAGTGCACGATTACATCAAAGAGCGGACCATGAAGATTGGCTATTATATTGTGGAAACCCGCAACACGGTCCGCAAGATTGCCAAAGAGTTTGGCGTATCGAAAAGCACGGTGCACAAGGATTTAACGGAGCGGCTGCCCGAAATCAATCCGGAGCTGGCCAATGAGGTAAAAGAGATACTTGAGTATCATAAGTCGGTCCGGCATTTGCGCGGCGGGGAGGCCACCAAAATCAAATACAAAAGAAAGGGAAAATCGATTAAATTAGAGGAGGCAGAAGAGCTGGCGTAAGGAAAAAATCTCCTTGTTACGGGACAATATGCGTAGTACAATATTCTGATGATATATTGTTACAGGGAGGCAGTTGCATGTTAGGCAAAGATATTGGAATTGATTTGGGAACAGCCAACGTAGTGATTTATGTCAAAGGACGGGGTGTCGTACTGGATGAGCCATCGGTCGTAGCTATCGACAGCCAAACGAAAAAAGTTCTTGCCGTCGGGGAAGAAGCGCGCCGTATGGTCGGCCGTACACCGGGCAATATCGTCGCCATCCGTCCGCTTCGTGATGGGGTCATAGCAGATTTCGATATTACGGAAGCAATGCTCAATCATTTTATTAAAAAAATCGGGGTCAAAGGGTTCATGGCTCGGCCGCGTATCTTGATCTGTACACCAACGAATATAACATCCGTTGAACAAAAAGCGATTCGGGAAGCAGCGCAGCGATGCGGCGCAAGAGAAGTGTTCCTGGAGGAAGAACCCAAGGTGGCTGCCGTAGGCGCCGGAATGGACATCTTTCTCCCGTATGGCAATATGGTAGTTGATATTGGCGGTGGTACAACCGATGTAGCCGTGCTTTCTATGGGAGACATCGTCACCGCCTCTTCTATTAAAATGGCCGGGGACAAGTGTGATCTTGCGATAATGAGGTACATTAAAGAGAAGTACAAGCTGCTTATCGGGGAGCGTACCGCTGAGGATATTAAAATCCAGATTGGTACCGTGTTTCCCGGATCGCGCACCGACCAGATCGATATCCGCGGCCGCGACATGGTCTCAGGGCTGCCGCAGACCGTTACGATCACTTCAGAGGAAGTATGTGAAGCGCTGCAGGAAATCGCCCAGGCCATCCTGGCAGCTTCCAAAAACGTACTGGAGCGTACACCGCCGGAGCTTTCCGCTGACATTATCGACCACGGCGTCATGCTGACAGGCGGGGGATCGCAGCTGCACGGGCTGGACCGGCTGCTGGCCGAAGAGCTGAAGGTTCCTGTTCTCACTGCTGAGAACCCGATGGCGTGCGTTGCGATGGGGACTGGCATTATGCTGGAAAACCTCGACAAATCGCCGCAGCATCGGTCAAAGAAGAAGATTTTTTCATAGGCATGTGTTCTCATTCGATTTTCAAAGAGAATCTGCTATAATGGTAACAACATAACTCCCTTTTTTTGCCTAACATGTGATGAAAGCCAGGTGAAGACCATGCTGCGTGGATTAGACGCTGCCGCTTCCGGCATGCTTGCCAACCAGGCAAGGCAGGATGCACTGACAAACAACCTCGCCAACGTAAATACACCCGGCTATAAAGCCGATAATTCTACCTTCCGCACGTTTCCGGAGCTTCTCCTGGAACGAATCCGCGATACCGGGGGCGGTGTCGCGGGGCTTCCGGCGTTCCCGGGACCGCAGCAAATCATCGGAAAGCTCTCCCACGGGGTATACAACCAGGAGCTTGTCCCGAATTTTATCCAGGGGGATATAACGGAGACGGGGAAGGTACTCGATATAGCAATGACGGATGGCACGCTGGCTGCCAGAACGGTAACGAACCCGGACGGTACGACCAAACAAGTGCAGCCGAAGATGTTCTTTGCGATTCAGAAGCCGGCGGCGAACGGACAGCCTGCGGAGACGTTCTATACGCGCAGCGGGAACTGGACGATGAACGCGCAGGGCTTCCTGACGACGCAGGAAGGCTACCAGGTGCTCGGCAGCAACGGTCAGCCGGTTAACCTCGCGCGCTTTTTGCGGGACCCGGCAGGAAGGCCGGTCCGGCTGAGCAAGGAGAATCTCCAGATTAGCCCGACCGGACAACTGACGATCCCATGGAATCCAGCCGCAACGACGCAGCTTCGCATGGTGCGGGTAGACGACCCGACGAGAAATATGATCAAAGAGATGGATACAACGTTCCGTTACACCGGCGCCGGCGCACCGGCCGCCTACAATCCGGCTGTGGACGCGGGTGTGGCGGTGAAGCAGGGATACATCGAACGCTCCAACGTGGATCCCGGCCGCACGATGATTGACATTATGAACGTAGTCCGCAGCTATGAATCGAACCAGCGGGTGCTGTCGGCGTACGATACGACCCTTCAGAAGCTGAATGAAGTTGGAAAAATAGGATAGAAGGTGTAACCGATGAACCATTCCATGATCAATGCCGCTTCCGGCATGCGTGCCATGCAGCTGCGGATTGATACGATTGCCCATAACCTGGCGAACTCCGATACGGTTGGCTACAAAAGCAGCGATACAACATTTGCCTCCCTGCTGACGAGTAAGCTGAACAACCAGCCGTATGACCAGTATGAGCAGGGGCGATTAACTCCGTACGGAATCCGCCCGGGCTTTGGTGCCAAGGAAGCCATCCAGCAGGTAGACTATACGCAGGGCACTGTGAAGCAGACCGATCAGCCAACGGATTTGTATCTGGAAGGGGAAGCGTATTTCCGGGTGCAATCCGCGGATGCGAACCGAACCGGAGAAGCGCTTTTTACCCGCGACGGATCATTTAAGTTTATACCGACGGCGGGGAACCAGCTCCAGCTCGTAACCGCAAACGGTGACTATGTCATGGACAGCAATCCGCGCACCCCGCGCCCGATTCGAATTCCCGCGAACGCCACGAATTTCCGGGTGGACAGCACCGGACAGATTACATACCGGACCCCGGCCGGGGTACAGCAGACCCACAGCCAGCGAATCGGTGTTTATACCGTCCAGAACCCGAATATACTGGATAATGTGGGGGAAAACTATTTCCGCCTCCCGCTTGGTCCCGGACAGGCGCTGAACACCTTCGCCCAGGTGAGCAACAACGTTGTGCAGATGCCGCAGGGGCTCGCCGTTCACCAGGGCGGACTGGAAATGTCGAACGTGGATTTGCGGAAAGAAATGACGTCCCTTATGGAATCGCAGCGTGCGCTCCAGTTTAACTCGCGGGCGCTCTCGTACGGCGACCAAATGATGGATGTCACGAATCGAATTTTTAGAGGATGATAAACGCATGGCAGAACAACCGAAGCAGCCGCAGGTCGTAAAAACACAGGGCGCGGCTGCACTAAAGGATAGTCAAACGAAAACCAGTGATACGTCCGTTACGAAAAGAAGAAAAAGAAGAAAGGGTGTGCCCCTTTTTCTAAAATTGATTCTGGTTCCTTTTCTCCTGTTTGTCGCGCTTCTTGCCGGCATGATCGCGGGCTACGGTGTGCTGGGTAAAGGGAACGCACTTGATGTGTTCAATTTGAACACATGGAAGCACATTTATGACTTAGTGTTCAGCTGAACACTTTTATTTTTTATTACTATATTTCGGAAAATTATAGAAATAGAAAGGGAAGGACTGATTAAAAGTGGAGAGAGAAAAAACGAGAGAGCTTTTGCGGATTTTGGAAGAGAACAGCCGCCGTTCGGCGGAAACGATTGCGACGATGCTGGATACGACCGTGGAAGACATACAGGAAACCATCACAAAGCTGGAGAAAGAAAAAGTTATTATCAAGTACCCTGCGATTGTAAACTGGCAGAAAATCAATGAAGACGACCTTGTGACCGCCATGATTGACGTCAAAGTGACGCCAAAACGCGACGTGGGATTCGATGACGTAGCCGAGCGCATTTACCGCTTTCCCGAGGTACAGTCGGTGTACCTGATGTCCGGCGCCTACGACCTGTCCGTTGTCATCGAAGGAAAGACGATGCGCCAGGTAGCCCGCTTTGTATCCGAGAAGCTGTCGGCTCTTGACTCCGTCATCTCCACTACAACCCATTTCATCCTGAAAAAATATAAGCATGACGGCGTGATTCTAGAGCAGTCGGGAGACGATAAGAGGATGGTCGTATCGCCATGAGTGTATCCCCGCTGCAGCAGATAGAAACAGGGAACCGCAGGCTTTCGCGCACCATTCAAACGATTCCTCCGTCGGGCATCCGCCGTTTTTTCGAGCTGGCGTCCTCGATGGAAGGCGTTATCTCGCTCGGCGTAGGCGAACCGGATTTCGTCACGCCGTGGAACGTACGGGAAGCGGCGATTGATTCACTGGAAAAAGGATACACGTCGTATACGTCGAACAGCGGGATGTACGAGCTGCGGGAGGAAATCTGCCGCTACCTGTCCGACTCGTTCAACGTAACGTACAATCCGGATAAAGAAGTCGTTGTGACCGTAGGGGCGAGCGAAGGCATCGACATTGCGCTGCGGGCGATTCTCGACCCGGGCGATGAAGTGCTCGTTGTCGAGCCATGCTACGTATCGTATGACCCGGTTATCCGCCTGGCAGGCGGGGTACCGGTCACGGTGCAGACGTCGATTGAGGATCAATTTAAGCTGACAGCCCGGCAGATGGAAGAGAAAATTACGCCGCGCACGAAGGCGATTATTTTCTGCTTCCCGAACAACCCGACGGGCTCGATTATGGCGGAGGAAGAGCTGGCTGCCCTTGCTTCGGTCATTAAAAAGCATGACTTACTCGTCATTTCAGATGAAATTTATGCCGAGCTGACATACGATGCGAAGCATACGAGCTTTGCGGCGATTCCGGGAATGAAAGAGCGGACGATTTTGCTGTCGGGGTTCTCGAAGTCGTTTGCGATGACGGGCTGGCGCCTCGGTTATGCGGCCGGGCCGGAGGATATCATCCAGGCGATGGTGAAAATCCACCAGTACACGATGCTGTGTGCGCCGATTATGGCCCAGGTGGCCGCCCTGGAGGCGCTGAAGCACGGGATGGAAGCGAAGGACCGGATGGTGGAGAGCTACCGCCAGCGCCGCAACTATGTGGTGAAGGCGTTCGAGCAGATCGGATTGTCCTGCCACAAGCCGGAGGGGGCGTTCTACGCGTTCCCGTCGATTCAATCGACCGGGCTGTCGGCGGAAGAGTTTGCGGAAGGCCTGATTCTGGAGCAGAAGGTGGCGGTCGTGCCGGGCCATGTGTTCGGGGAGAGCGGCACAGGCCATATTCGCTGTTCGTATGCGACGTCGATGGAGAATCTGGAGATGGCGATTGAGCGGATGGATAAGTTTCTGCAGAAGATTTAACCCTGAATAAAGGAATGAACGACGCCCTTGAAGCGGATAAACGATCGGCTTCAAGGGCGTTTTGCAATAAAACGATTAAAGGAGATTGAATAACAGAGCTTGAATTCTTACATATAGAGTAAAAAAGCATAATTTTTCATATACAGGAAAGCATAGTATAAGTGATACTATATTGAATGGGAAGGGGTGTATATATTGAGACAACGTTGGACTTTATCTATAAATGATTTTGGGAAAATTGATAATGCGAGAATCGATATATCACCATTTATGCTGTTTGTAGGAGATAACAACAGCGGAAAAAGCTACGTGATGTCTTTATTGTGGGGAATTGTGTCTTTAGGCGGCACCCTTTTTTTTGATAAAGAATCCCTCCGTACCTATAAAGATTGTCAAGATTGGCTGTTAAGTAATATAGACAAAGATGAGGTCATCATTGACGAGGAAGCAGAAACATTATTTCTAAAATGGTTCAATGATATTCTAGCGGCAGAAAAAGAAAATCTAGTAAAAAGAATTTTTAATTACCCGATTAAATTGGGCAGCGTACAGATTGAAAATTACAGAAGAGTTGAACCATTAAGGATTAATTTTAATTGGATTTCCATTAAATCTTCCGAAGTTGACGAACTGGATGAAGCTGAGGATGACGAAGGAGTATTTACGAATGTAGATATGGACAACAGCCAGATTGATTTCCATTTGTCTAAACGGCTGACATCAGTACAGGATGATGTTTATGAAATGGTGAGTATTATCACCTGTGCCTTGTTTATTGGCAGCCTCAACATCCCGTTTCCAACAAGAAGATCGTTAAACAGGTTCGAACCGGTTTATCTCCCTGCTTCAAGAACAGGGTTTATGCTTACATATAAAATGTTAATTGATCCACTCATAAATGAATCCTACAGTATGAGCGACGATCAAAAAGAGGCGACAGACCGAAGATTGCCACTCTCGGTAGTAAAGTTTTTAAATAAACTGCTGAAGATGGACATAAAAGAAAAGCCAAAATACGAGGAAATCGTGAATTTTTTAGAGGAAAATATACTGCTTGGTAAAGTAGGAAAGGATTCCTCCCCTGTTCCAAACTATTTCTATAAGCCAAAGAGTATTGAAGATAACTTACCCTTATACGTTACATCGTCTTTAGTGTCTGAAATCGCGCCTATCATCTTATTCTTACAATCCGGATATCAGTTTAGATTAATGATAATTGAAGAACCTGAAGCCCATCTGCACCTCGAACTGCAGCGTGTATTACTAAGGGGTTTAATACGATTGGTAAATAGCGGGCTACCCATATGGATAACAACACACAGTGATACTTTTATCCAGCAGATCAACAATTTAATTTCTTTAAAGAACTTAAGGGAAGAGGGAATTGAAGTTAAAAATCTTAGTTATGACGAAGCAGATACCATTTCCCCTGAGAAAATAAAGATTTATCAATTTAATAATATAGACAATGGCAGGACGAAAGTTGGACTACTAGAATCCACAGAGGAAGGGGTCATTGTTCCAACCTTTAACAATGCAATATATGAGTTGAGCAAAGAGGCATTGGCGATACAAAAAACGAGATTCGAAAATGAAGCAGATCCAGAAGATGATGGAGATAGATAATTTGAGGGAGATTGTTGGGGGAGAATAGATGCTGTCAGACGATTTTTCAACACGATTGGGATGGATTAAACATCACTACGTAATAAAGGCTTCGCAAAATGGCGGGCGTTTACTAGTGAAAGAGAAGCAGGTTGAAGGAGAAGCGGAATTGCTATGCCAATTTCAAAATGAGGCATTTCAGTTCGCATTGGAAGGGACTAATAAAATTGATTACCTGGTAAATCAGAAATGTGCGGATGGAATTATTCTGGAAGATAAAAGTGGCAAGTGGCATCTGCATATTATTGAATGTAAAAAAACGGTGCAAGGCTCATCCTGGGGCAAAGCGAAGGTGCAGTTTGAGGGCGCCATATTGCGTATGCAAAGCATAGCTGGCTTGCTTGGAATTAGAATCGAGAACATTACGCTTTATACCGCGTTCCGGGAAGATAACTTGAGCCAGACAACAAATCCGGTTCTATTAAAAATGGCGTCGATGTCAGCAGACACAGGAGCTCCGGGTGCGTCTACTTACCTGGACTGGGATAAAGATGAGGTTGCGGTTCTCTCCTTAAAGAAACTCAAACATGTAAAGATAAAATTAGACCACCAGGGAAAAAACCAAATTGCTATTTGAAAACTTTCATCATTCTCTGGTGCAGGACCAATTTTTATCATTGATTTTTTTATAAACCAGTACTAAACTGAATGATGTTATGTATTAATATTTGCTATTATGCATGATTATTAATAAACCGTGTTATCGTTTACCAAGGAGGCAAACAATGAAGAAATTATTTTTTCTTATCGCAATACTAACCGTGGCTTTTTCATTAAGTGCTTGTGGCGCGAAACCGGAACTCCCGGCTGCTTCAGCACCAGGTAAGGCAGAAGGAGCCAATCAAGGCTCCGATACACAGGGAAATACACTGGAAGCGATTAAACAGAAGGGGAAACTAACCGTTGCCATTGACGATACGTTCCCTCCGATGGAATATCGCAATGACAAAAATGAACTCGTTGGCTTTGACATTGATTTGGCTAAAGCTGTCGCAAAAGAAATAGGTGTGGAAGCGGAGTTCATTCCTTCTGCATGGGATGGCATCCTCCCCGGCCTGGATGCGAAAAAATACGATATGATCATGTCTTCCATGAATATAACGGATGAGAGAAAGCAAAAAGCAAACTTCTCCGAATACTTGAAGCTCGGTCAAATTGTTGCTGTGAAGTCCGGCAATCCATTAGGGATTAAATCCAAAGAAGATTTAAAAGGCAAAATTGTTGGCGTTCAATTAGGAGCAACAAGTGAGACGGCTGCAAGAAAAATCCCAGGCGTGAAAGAAATTAAAACGTACAACGGATATACCGATGCTTTTAATGATATGGGACTTGGCCGTTTAGATGCCATTGTTGTAGCAGAAGCGGTTGGCCGTTACTATATGAAAACAAAGCCGGACACATTTGAAATCGTGGGCGATACGTTCCAGAGCCTCCCGGTGGGGATTGCGGTTCGCAAAAATGACGCCGATTTATTAAAAGCATTAGACACAGCGGTACAAACGGTTAAAAACAATGGAACGTACGGGGAAATTAGCACGAAGTGGTTTGGCACAGACAAATCAAAAGAATAGTGAATGACCAGCGTAAATCGGGACGAGCTTGTTCCCGATTTACATTTATTTAGTAGATAAGAAAGTATAACTTTCTTATCTACATAAGGGCAACTAAGGCGATCGCCAGCGCCTGCGGCTTGTCGCTAGCCAAGTTTTCTTTATAAGGAGGTAGTGTGGTGTCCGGTTTTTTTGAATTCGCTATAACGTACTTGCCCTATTTACTTCAGGGTGCTCTGGTTACCGTAGAGATAGCGGGAATTTCTGTCGTTCTGGGCTCCGTCCTGGGGCTTATTGTAGGGTTAGGGCGCGTATCTCATAATAAATATATCTCCCAGATTAGCCGCTTTTATATTTGGGTGATTAGGGGAACCCCGTTATTACTGCAATTATTTGCGATTCATTTTGCTCTTCCAACGATAAATGAAGCGCTAACCTTTCCGCCTTTTGTATCAGCGGTCATTGCCTTAACAATGAACGCGGCAGCCTATATCGGGGAAATCGCAAGAGGAGCAATCCAATCCATTGATAGAGGGCAGATGGAAGCAGCCCGCTCCTTAGGATTAAGCTACCGGCAGGCCATGCGCAGGATTCTTGTTCCCCAGGCTTTCCGCCGGATGCTCCCCCCGCTCGGAAACGAATTCATTGCGTTAATTAAAGAATCGTCTCTCGTATCTACGATTGCCTTATATGATTTATTACGTACAGGCCAGCAAATCATAAGCAGCACATTTCGCTACATTGAAATTTTCGCGTTGGTTGGCATCATCTACCTGCTGCTTACAACAATCATGACCTATGTTGTGGGGAAAATTGAAAAAAAGGTGGGGGTGTATGAATGATCCGCTGTAGCAATTTAAAAAAGCGATTTGATGCACTGGAAGTTCTTAAAGGAATTGATGTAGAGATTCATTCCGGTGAAGTGGTTGTTATTATCGGGCCCAGCGGCTCCGGAAAAAGCACATTTCTCCGCTGTCTGAATTATTTGGAGCGCATTGATGAAGGTACGGTTCATATTAATGGAAAACTGTTAGGGAAACGCGAAGTCCGCGGGAAGCTGGTAGAAGACAAAGAAGCCAACATTAATAAGCTGCGGCAAGAAATCGGGATGGTCTTCCAGCAATTTAATCTTTTTCCCCATATGACAGTAGTAGAGAATGTGATGGAGGCGCCTGTCCTGTTGAAAAAAATGAACAAAGAACAGGCAAAAGCGAAGGCACTCACGCTTCTGGAGAAAGTTGGGTTAAAGGAGAAGGCAAACGAGTACCCGAACCGGCTGTCCGGCGGCCAGAAGCAGCGGGTAGCGATCGCAAGAGCATTGGCGATGGAGCCGGAAATTATGCTGTTTGATGAGCCGACTTCAGCGCTTGACCCGGAATTAGTCGGAGAGGTATTGCAGGTCATGAAACAACTGGCCAAAGAAGGAATGACCATGGTTGTCGTCACGCATGAAATGGGATTTGCCAAAGAGGTCGCTGACCGTGTCATCTTTATGGATGGCGGCTACATTGTGGAACAGGGATCCCCGAAAGAATTATTTGATAACCCGCAGCACCTGAGAACGAAAGAGTTTTTAGGGCATATAAGATAAACCGGGTGGTAAAAGAGAGATAGAGAGGGAAGTTAGGATGAAGACTGTGGATGCATTGCGCGATAAGGAAAACGAGCGAACCGCTCTCATAAAGGACAAGACAGAACGTATCTTTTCCCGTTTGCTTGAAATTCGAAGGCACTTTCATATGTACCCCGAAGTAAGCAATGAAGAATTCAAAACAACAGACAAAATCAATGAATTACTGGACCAATTTCATATCCCAAAACTGGCTGTCAACACGCCGACAGGCACAGCCGCCATCCTTCATGGAAAAGAAGCGGGAGCGGTTGTGGCGATCCGGGCGGACATTGATGCCCTGCCGATTCAGGAGGAGACGGAGTGGGAGTATAAGTCAAGGATTGCTGGGGTGAGCCATGCCTGCGGCCATGATGTCCATACGACGGTCGCGTTAGGGGCAGCCATCGTGCTGAAGCAAATGGCGGACCAGTTTCCGGACGGGCAACTGCCTGGGACGGTAAAATTTTTATTCCAGCCGGCGGAAGAGGCGGACGGTGGAGCAGAATCGATGATTCAACAGGGCCTGCTGGAAAACCCGCGTGTGAATGCCGTCATTGGCCTGCATAACTATCCTGATCTCCCTGCCGGGACGATTGGCATAAAAGATGGCTTCCTTATGGCAAGCGTAGATGAATTCCAGATTATCATTAAAGGTGTGGGCGGGCATGCGGCCATCCCGGAAAAAACGATTGATCCGATCGTCATCGGATCTGCTGTTGTCCAGCTTCTGCAGACCATCGCCAGCCGGGCGGTCAGCCCGAAGGAATCGGCCGTGGTTACGATTGGCCAATTCCATGCGGGTACAGCCAATAATGTGATACCGGACACCGCTTTTCTTGAAGGAACGGTGCGTACGTCGAGCAGAGAAGTAAGAGACCGGATTGAACGGCTGTTGATTCAGATGGTCAGTAACACAGTAGCGGGGATGGGAGGAGAAGTAGAAATTGAATATAAAAGACTGCTTCCGCCCGTTATGAATGATAGCAGGGTCGCTTCGATCCTCAGAAAATCGGCCGAAAAAGTAGTAGGAACGGACAATGCCGTCGAAGCAGAACCGACGATGGGCGGGGAAGATTTCTCCTTCTTCCAGTTGGAAGCTCCGGGATGCTATTTTTGGCTCGGCTCCGGCAATGAGGAGAAGGGAGCGATTTATGACTGGCATCACCCCAAATTTATGGTGGACGAAGAAGCGATAAAGACAGGGGTCATGATGATGGTTCAAGCCGCCCTTGACCTGATTGAGAATGGCCGATAGGAGAACCGGGCACAGATGAAATTTAACATTAAAAGTGAGCGCTTATGGAACGATATGATGGAGTTCGGGCAAATTGGCAGAGGCGAGGACGGCGGCGTAACCAGGACGTCTTTTGACGAAGCCGATATGGAGGCAAGGGGGCTCTTCCTGAAGCTGTTGGAGAAATCCGGCCTAAACCCCGGGATGGATGCAGCAGGAAATATCTTTGGGGAAATAACTGGCGAAGACCCGGAGTTACCGGTACTTCTGATCGGCTCCCATCTTGATACCGTGAGGTCAGGCGGCCGCTTTGACGGAGCAACGGGTGTTCTCATGGCGGTGGAAGTGCTGCGGACGATGCAGGAGAACGGCATCAAACCGGCGAGAACGGTGAAGATTGTTTCTTTTACGGATGAGGAAGGGGCCCGTTTTGATTATGCATTCGTAGGAAGCATGGCGGCAACCGGTTCTGTTGCAGCAGATGAACTACAAAGACAATTGGCTGCAGCAATGGACGGGGACGGGATTTCCTATGCTGAGGCGATGCGAAATGCAAGCCATAAAGGCGGTCATTTCAGCCGGATCAATCCTGATTCGCTGGAACAGGCCCAAATAGACAAGGCAAAGATAAAGGCGTACCTTGAAGTACACATTGAACAGGGCAAGGTCCTTGAGAACAAAAACCTCGGTGTGGGCATTGTGAGCGGAATTACCGGGGGAGAATGGTCAGATGTTACGATTTCTGGCGAAGCGGGCCATGCCGGGACGATTGGAATGACAGAAAGAAGAGATGCGCTGACAGCCGCCGGAGAGTGCCTGCTTGCTATAGAATCGATCGCGAAAAACAGCGGGGGAAGTGTCGCTACGGTCGGGAAGCTGGAAGTGAAGCCGGGAAGCAGCAATGTTATTCCTGGAAGAGTCGACTTTACTCTCGACATTCGTGACATTTCCGATGAGCGAAGAAACCAGACATCCATCCAAATTTATGATGCCATTCGAGACATCGTGGCAGGAAGAGGGTTAACCTGTGAAGTTACACCCGTACAGTCCCTCTCGTCCATGATAAGCTCTGCTATGGTTACAGAAGCGATGAAAGCGGCGTTTCAGGAAGTGGATTATCCTACTTATTCGCTGCCAAGCGGTGCGGCCCATGACGCGATGGTGATGGGGAATGTGTGTGAAGTTGGCATGCTTTTTGTGCGAAGCAAAGACGGCATCAGCCACCATCCGGCCGAGTGGAGTTCACAGGAGGATGTGGCCTTAGGCTGTGAAATTCTCTATCGCACGGTAGCAGGGTTATTGTGAATTTATTTACATTTTTTTACAATCTCCTTCTTTTCCTTGGTCATAGGACATGATATACTCAGGAAAAGGAGGAGGAGCGGATGAGTGAGGAACGCTTTAATCGAATAGAAGAGATGATCGGTACCTTAGTTAAGATGGTCGGCACAACAAATGCACGGGTAGAAGAGCTAGCGGAAGACATGAAAGAAGTTCGTACAGAACTAAAAGGACTTCATGCAGAAGTAAAGGGGCTTCAGACAGAAGTAAAAGGACTTCATACAGAAGTAAAGGGGATCCAGACAGAAGTAAAGGGGCTTCAGACAGAAGTAAAGGAAGTTCGTACAGAATTAAAAGAAACTCGTACAGAGATGAATCAGCGGTTTGACCGAACGGATAGGAACTTCAGCATGCTGGAGAGCGATTTTGATTTAATACACAAAAAAGTGTCAGAGAACGAACGGGAAATTAACCGGCATAGTGGTCTGTTCGGTTATGATCAGCAAAAAAGAGTAACGGATAGATAAGAAAAAGGGATGGCTCTCTGTTAAGCAGAAAGCCATCCCTTTTTCTATTACATCACTCCTTTTACCGTGTATTTGTGCCCTAAAAGCCAGGGAGAGAAAATGATAAGTGTCGAAAGTTGTAGGTAATTAGAAGGTAAAAGTAAGAAAACGTCGAATTATGTTTTATATACATAGTATCCATATTTATGGAGGGGAGCAAGTTACATGAATTTTTGTACGAAATGTGGATCGCAACTCGATCCCGAACTGCCGCACGAGTGCCCGAATGAAGTAAAGCAGGCGCAGGCGGAAATCACAGCAGGGGCGCAGCAAAGCGCGGCCACCGTTACGGCACAGCCACATCCAGCCGCCGAAAAGACGCTCAATGTCCAGGTATCCTTTAGCCCGCAGAAGGTATTCAGCCTCATTAAGGATCCGTTCGCAAGCGTCAGGCTTTCCGCGGAATCGGACATGCTGTACGGGCTGCTCGGCATCCTTTTTTCGGTTATCGGCTACGCCATATGGGCTAAGGCATGCGCCAGCCAAATCGAAGACATGGTACGAGAGGCAATGGGCGGAATGTCTTTCCTGTTCGGACAGATGCCAGGCTTCTCGATTGATTTCTCCAGGCTATTATTATTCTGTTTTCTTTCCATTGCTTTACTTCCTCTTATCGTATGGCTGTTTGCCAACTGGGCCGGGACCGAGAAAAAAGGATTCAAGGGAATGCTGACGGTGCTTGGCGGTACCCAGTGGTTCACGTTTGCCGGCTTTATCGTGACGTCGCTTGCCGGCTATCTGTCGGTTAAGTTTGCGCTGCTGCTATTCGTCGTTGTGCTGCTGTGTAACTTAACGATTGTGATTCAGGCAGGACTGCTGGGCTTCCTGGTGCCTGTCCGCCATTATATGAGGACGATTGTCCTATCCGTTGCCGGCTATTTAATTGCCTTCATGCTGGCTGTACAAATACTGCTATAGAGAGAATAAGGGGGGATTCCATTGTTTTGTGGTTCATGTGGTAAGCCCGTCACACAGGGGGACGCTTTTTGCGGCTCCTGCGGGGCAAAAGTAGAGAGAGTAGAACAAGTTGTGCAGCAAGAGGTTGCGGCCGCACAGGAAGCGATTCCGATATACACACCGAATGTGGCAGCCGAGCCGGCACCTGCGTATGAGGTTAAGCTGGGCAGCCCGAAGAAGTGGATTTTCGCCCTGTGTACGATTGCAGTGCTCGCAGGGGCGTATTTTGGTGCACGGTTTTTTCTGCTCGGTCCGGCAACACCGGAGAAACTGCAGGAAGCATTTAATAACGCGCTGAATACGCATGATACAGCCGCACTGGCCAGACTAATCGATCCGAATCAGAAGCCGCTGCAGGATCAGAAGGCCATCGCTGCTTTTTCCGAAAGCCTCAACAAGGAAGCGATCGCAAACTATGGAGCAGGCATTCAGACTGCTGTAGATCGCGTGACGGAATCGTTGAAGAATGACAGCTCCGGAAAAATCCGAGCCTGTCTTTCACCGATGTGTCCTGGGTTGGACTTGTCGGTAAATCTTCGTGGCTCGGCACACAGTGGTATGTTCACCTTCCACCCTGCCAGATTAAAATGGAAGAAAACAGCGGCGTGAAAACAAAGCTGACGGTGAAAGGGATGGATACAGAGAACGGGCAGGTAGGCATGCTGTGGCCGTCTGTGTATGAGTATGAGGTGGAGGCAAGCAATGACTTTGCCTCAAGAAAAGCCAAAGAAAAAGCCAACTTCCTCGATATGGTGGGTTCATACAATAACGATACCTCAAAGACGCTTACGCACCCTGTGAGCGTGCAGGGAATGTTCCCTACGTTAACGGTTTACTTCCCGGAAGACCCGGGTGCGAAAGTGAAGCTGAACGGAAAGGAACTGCCGGCTGGACAGCCGAGCATGGCCCTGATGCCGGCACCTGATAAGGCCGAGTTTCGCATAACAGCGAACGTGTCCGGGCAGAACGTGCAGCGTTCGGTTATCGTGAATCCGGCGCAGGAGAGCGAAGTGAACCTGCAGACTGCGCTGAATGAGGCTAGTGACGAGATCGCTGCGGCACAACAGGGAGTCCAGAATACGATATACACGTATCTTAACGAGCGCATCGGTGCGATTAATTACAATGACTTTGGCCGTATCTCCAGCATAATGGTGCCGAACTCGGAGATTTACAATTATAACAAGGATTTGATCGCCAGGTACGTGGCGAAAGGCATTCAGGAATCGCTGGGCAGCTATGATATTACGAATATTACAAAGGTGGGCGACGGCGTGTATAAGGCCGACGCTTACGAACAGGTTACGTATTATTATACGGATGGAACGCAGGAAACGAAAGATTTTCGGTTCCGCTATACCGTGAAGTATGACGGATCGACCGGGATTATTAGCGCGCGGGAGGAGATTAAGTAAAACAAAGCCTCCCAGAGTGCATGGGAACTGTAAACTTAAAATTGGACACTAAAAGAAAGAACCTCATTGATTATGCACTAAGAAGATGGCCTCGACATTGATTCGGGGCCATCTTTTTTAATGTCGATTGGTAGCGGTGGTCCTTTCCGCAGGAACCATTACTTTTAGTGCGAATACGACAAATTTAATATTATATTATTAATTAGGATATGAAGCCAATATTCTGACTCCTGGGCTCGTATGTAATCCAATGACTTGTGGATATTCGACCCCTTTCCACGGAGTGGCTAAACCTATGCATAAGTAAATATCATCAAGGTTCCCAGTTGCATTCCCATTTATAACATGAGGAATCCACCTGCAATCCTTTACGATATAATCTCCCATTCTAGTATGTGGGTTAGTTATATTAAATGAATTACTCGTAAAACTCATTAAAGGCCTAACCTTATCATCATAGGTCTGGGTATAATGTTCAAAGCTATCTGCCTTTACTAAACAAAGACTTCTGCCCTTTGCATTAACAGTAGCTTTAAATGCTTGTTCATCTTCGTGCTTATCGCTAAGAAAGTCTATTAATTGGTCATTCGTTAATCTCTTTTTCAAAGTAAGATTTGAGGCATGGATATCCTCTGTATGATTAGGATACTGGGTTTTGTTTGGAGCTTGGCCTGTAAATTCTAAAACGTCTCCTGGCCTTAAAAAACCATTATTTTTTGCACTAATTTGCTGTGCTTTCCAAAAACGGCTAGGCCCAGTGGCAGGGATAGGTCTTACCCATTGTCCATCCGGAGTCATACCGGCAATACAGTATTCATCAAACGCTTTAGTGACGGCCAAGATACAAACTTCCATTAAAATTCCCCCTAAAATAAATGAACGATGTCTACCTTTTTATCTATATGGTTCTGGATGTACTCAGCAAGCAACCTACGGTGGCAGTGATGTGGCTTATCTTCACTGCATAGAAAGCAAACTCTTTTATCCTCTAATATTTCAGGAATTCTAGTTTCTATTTTTCTCTTATATAGAAGCTCTATATAATGTTTTTCATACTCACCCCATGTGATTGCTTTTTTCTTATAACTAGTTAAAATTTCCTCTGTAGGTGCTAAGGAAACGTCATGGCGATAGTCTATATTAACTAATTCCATAATATACTCTAAATCACCTTTTTTGGAAAATCCCGACAATTGCGAAGTGTTATTTAATCTAGTGTCGATTAATCGATTAATATTTCCTTCCTGTAAAAAATCAACAAATTGCCGCAAAGACTTTTTCGAAAAACCCAGTGTGTAAATTTGAAAATTCAATTAAACCCCTCCTTAGAATAATGTTATCTGTTCTACAAGAACAGGGTTTAACTCCTCTGCTTTCACTCCATAGGGAAGAAAAAACTCTCCAACAAGCCTTCTATGGCAATATCGATGATCTGCACAGAAACAAATTAAAACTACGTTTTTACCTTGTAAAAGTTTTTTATATACATCCCTGAGACTGCGTATCTTTTCATCAGTTTCTAATTCTTTAGAGAATAAATTTTCATATTCAGGCCACCATTCTTTAGGTGGCTTACCTTTCCAGCTACGAATAAAGCGTTTGAAAAGTTCTGGAGAAGGAGATAAATTTTTAACTATTACAGTATCTGGTAAATCGTAGCCCGCTCGAGTTATTTGCCAAAGTTCCGCCTCAACTTTTAAATTTTTTAGCCCGGCAGGATTGGTAGTATATAGCTTGCCGGGTGGGGTAGGATGCTTTTTGGACAAAGTAACTCACTCCTTTGATTTTTACTCAAGTATAACATAGTCAATAATACAAAGCCCCCTTAGTGTTTGAATGAACGCTTGGGGGCTTTGCTCTTATAGGATATGTTTTTTACAGCGGGCGGGTGTTATAGCCTTCTATCTTATTTTTATCCATCCACCTCTTCTTGCTTGCCATCAGGTCGGCTAGATCTGGATCCGTACTTCCCTTCACGGTTTTAAGCAGCCGCTGCGCCTCCCACAAATCGTTGTACGTGAGGATTGGATAGTCCGCTTTGATTCCTTTCCCGTCTTCATACGCATAGTTTAAATCGCCGTTCGGCTTTATCCAGAAGGATTTCGTATTTTTAATCCCGTACAGCAGCTTTTCCGCATACGTGCGATAGGCTTCGTTTTTTGTATCCAAATACATCTCCAGCAAATAGTTCATTTCCGCGAGCTGGTGGTTGAGAGACGTATGTGCGCGTTTGTGAGCACCTGGATGGCTGTAATCCGGAACAAGCCAGCCTTCCTGTTTCTCGCCTTTTACAGCTACATGCTCATCATCCGCATGCCGGATAAGCCAATCGGCGTACCGCCGGGAAGCTGCAAGGAATTCCGCGTCGCTGTATGCGTGGGAGCCCCGCAAGAGGGCAAGCGCATGGTCGGTATTAAACCGTGTATCATAAAAATCGCCATCAATTTGATAATCCTTCCACAGCCAGTCCGAGCGAGGACCCGACTCCCAGTATCCGTCCGCATTCTGGTTCGCCAGCGTCGTCTTCAGCATAAGCCAGCCAAGGTCATCGGCGGCCCGGCTCCCGTCTTCCATCACAAATGCGTTGGCAGCATAGTTAATCGGGCTGCGCCAGTACACATCTTCCCCTGACGGCGTATAAGAAGGCGGTGTCTTCTCGTACATTCCGTCCCAGCTCCATTTGCGGTCGTTTCCGATGTTCACCCGCGTCCACTGGGCGGCAAGCTGTGCTTTGTTTAAATCGATCAGCTGATTTTTGGATTCCAGCGCCCATATTTCCCCGACAGCGTCGGGATGACGGGTGAAGCGGAGTGTCAGTATATATCCGTCGTTCGTCTTTGCAATACTAACGGGAGAAGATTTATATTCCTTCATGGTTTGGCGCTGTCCGGGCATGTAAGACGCCGGGTAACTCATTATCATATGGTAGCTGTCTGTCGAGAGGATGCCTGCGTATTCCGGAAGAGACCCGTTTTTAAGCGAAACCGTTTTTAGCTTTTTCGTCCCATCTATGTTTTGTGTGTATGTAAAGGTTCCGCCTGCGCCGGGGATTTTTAATTGAAATATGTAGGGCTGGCTTGTTTTGTCCGTAAAATGAAGCCGTTTTATCCAATACCTGTCTCCGTTTGGAAAGGCGGTGATTTTCGTTTCAATTTGTCCGTTGTCGATGGTGTCCGTTCGTGTCGTCTCTATTGGCGTCGGTGCTGGTGCATTTTCTGTCAGCGATGGTGTGTTGGCTGAGGTGTTTTCCGGCTGGGGAAAGGATAGGCTGCTAAATAAAAGAAGCAGGAAAACACCCATAGAAATTACTTTTTTTCTCATGTGGTCCTCCTTTGCGGTGATGAACGTATCTTCTTCTTTTCCCTATTTAAACCGGATTCAATACGTTTGCCGGGAAAATGCTCAATTGTGCTTATGTCCAGCAGGGAAAAAGAAGGAGAAGAAGATAGCGAGCTGCATTAACACATATGGTAGTTGCAACTTTGTTCTTCCAATAAACGTCCTTTATAACACTAGGCTTACTAGCAGGCTAAAACAAGGCGAAAGTTTATGTAATACAGGAGGTTTTTAACAACTGTTAAAGAAACAGTATTTATATATAAGAGAGAAAAAGGGGAGAAAAAAAGATGCAAAAGAAACGGACAACCCTTTCGGTGCTCGCCTTGCTGATGGCGGCGGCAGCAGTTATACCGATAGAGATAGCAATGCCGCAGGCGGAGGCGGCGCCCGCAACAAGCTTTGTTTCCGGGAACGGTGGAATGCTTTATGCGTCGGCTGAAAGCACAACGGCCACATCGGACACCATATCGGTTACAGGCCTAACTCTAAATAAAACGGTTCTTACAATGACAGCGGGAGCACAGGCTGAGGTGCTTTCTCCGATATTTACCCCCAATAATGCCACAGACAGACGAATTGCCTGGGGTTCCAGCAATTCAACTATAGCAACGGTCGATAGCAACGGCAGTGTGACGCCGATAGCTGCCGGTACGACGACCATTGTAGCTACTTCCGTTGAGGGCGGAAAAGTAGCATTCTGCCAGGTCACCGTAAATCCGGCTCCAGTCGCGCTGACAGGCTTCGATATTAATAAGAAGTCACTTTCCATGACCGCGGGGGGAAACACGGAAACGATAACGCCTATCTTCACCCCGGCAAACGCGACGAACAAAACGGTAACATGGTTATCAACCAATCCAGGCATCGCCAGCGTAAGCGCTAACGGAATCATTACGCCACTAACAGCAGGCACAACCACAATCATCGCCACAGCAGCCGGAAACAGCCGATCTGCTACGTGCGAAGTTACCGTCTCAGGTGTAAGTCCAAGCGGAATTACCTTAAACAAAACAAATCTTTACCTTACGGCAGGAAGTTCCAGCGAAACGCTCACAGCTACCGTAACACCATCGAATGCGACAAATAAAACGGTAACATGGACCTCCAGCAATACAAGTGTGGCAACGGTAAACAGTTCGGGAACGGTCACCCCTATAGCTGCAGGAACAGCGACGATTACGGCTTCAACTGCCAATGGAACGAAAACAGCCGCCTGTACGGTTACTGTATCATCTGCCAGCACAAGCATATCGGGTTTTAACGTCTACCGCACAGGAGATTCAAGTATAGAAATGCGCTGGAGCGGGACAAGCGGAAGCGTGAACGTGGAGGTCAAAAGAAGGGGCGACGATACGAGAGTCGATTCGCGCACCACGAGCAGCCGCAGCATTTCCTTCAGCGGCTTGTCTTATGATACAGAATATACTGCATACGTAGACGGACGCTACATGCAGTCGTTTACCATTCGAAACATGTCTTCCCACTCGGATCCGACAAACGTGCGGGTGAAGAAGACGGCCAGCCAAAGTGTGGAGGTTACATGGAGCAGTACGAGTGGGGATGTTCTGGTTGAACTAAAGAGAAGAAATGAAAGCTATACAACGTCTTCAAGGACGGCAAGCAGCCGGAGTGCGTCCTTCAGTGGATTAGACGAAAGCACACAGTATGAAGTTTACATAGACGGGGAGTATATGACTTCGTTTACGATTCGGGATCTATCAGATGATAGTGAGGCTCGTAATGTTGTAGTGAGAAAAAATGGCTCTTCCATAGCTGAAATAAGCTGGGAAGGCACAACGGAAGAAGTGCATGTTGAAATCAAAAGACGGTCGGACAATACGGTTGTCGACGCACGCTGGACAAGCAGCCGCAGCGCCTCTTTCGGCAGCCTTTCGCCCAATATAGAATACGCAGTCTACATTGATGGTGTATATATGGATTATTTTACGCTCGATGGGACCTCCCAGCAGCAGCCGCAGGGTCTTACGGTTAGACAGAATGCAGCGGGGCATTCTGCTGAACTCTCCTGGTCCGGTACAAGCGGCTCAGCGGAAGTTATGGTCGTCCATGAAGGTTACCCGATATCTAGCATTAAAACATCTGATTTAAAAACCACGGTTTATGGGCTGCAGGGAGGCCAGCAATACATCGTCTACATCAATAATCAGTACATAGGTAGTTTTGTTTTCGAACAGGCGTCCCTTTTTAGAGATGTGCAGAGGCACTGGGCACAGGCGCCTATCGAGCAACTGGCGCGCAGTGGTGTCATCAGCGGATTTCCTGACGGGACTTTCAGGCCCAACGCTGCTGTAACGAGGGAACAATTTGTCATTATGCTGGTGAAAGGCATGAAGTATCCGCTAAGCAATCCGAAAAATACAAGCTTTAAGGATATTCCTGCTAACCATAGAACAGCCCAGCACATTTATACCGCCGTGCAGAAAGGGATACTTGTTCCAAAAGAATACGGCAGCTTATTCTCTCCTTTAAAACCAATAACAAGGGAAGAGATGGCGGTTATGGTTGCCCGGGCAGTAAAATACGCTGCCGACGAAAGAGCGCTGCCATTCAGAGATAAAAACAATATAAAAAATAAAGGGCTGGTAGGAGCGGTTGTGAAGAGAGGAATTCTGAAGGGGCTTCCGGACAATACGTTCCGTCCTGCCAATACGCTGACACGGGCGGAGGCTGCGGCTGTAATCAGCAGAATATAACTTTTTCCGGTTCCCGCTAATCTTCCCGTGCAGAATTTCCGATAACTTGAAAAGGAAGAAAGTAAAACAACAGGGGGGGAAACCATGTTTTCCGTTTTCGAAAACCACGGCATTAACGCTTGTATTGCTGCTGGCGATTTCCGGCATCCTGCCTTCTATCGCTTCGGTCGTATATGCAGCAAACTATTTTGATCTTGACCAGAACGAAGTCGAGAGCGCTCTTACTGCTCAATCACCATACAACTATACGCAATCCACCATTGATTTATCAGGGAAATTAATTAATGGTGTGGCCGATAGTGACTTATCAGTGAAAGTTGAGCAAATCTTGCTGAATGGTACGACAGAAAAAGTAGTAAACACAAACAATCAAAAAATGGCTTCGCCCCAGCCAGGGAAGTTTGAGGCGCTGGGTGTCCCTTTATATGACGGACTTAATAAAATTACACTCTCCGGAAGCATTGGAAGCGGGCAGAGAGGCGAGCAGTCGCATTATATTTTCTACAACAGCAATATCTCCCTGCAAGGTGTTAAAGCTTTTGCCGGTTCGAACGAGTACATTCTGTCTGAGTCAACGGCAGTAACGGTTTCCCAGCAGACGATTTCTCTGGAGGTTACAGCGTTGAATGCCGAAGAAGTCATTATAAATGGCAAAAACGCGGCTCCTGTCGGCCAGTCTAAGTTTGTATCTACCCTCATCACCCTTCAACCGGGGAGAAATGATATTACGATCACATTGAAGAACCGCACAACGGAACGTCCGTATACAAGAACGATCCACTTCTTTGATGGAAAGAATTTGTTTGTTGATGCGAACGTAAATGTGAAGAAAATAGACGGCAGCTATACGGGTGACCAGGCGCTTATTAATAACGAGCCAACCTTTAATGTCGACTTTAGCAATGGCACGAACAATATTACCGCCGATTTTAAAGGGAAATTGCTGCTGCCTGCTTCACTTGCATTCAATGCAGGCAATCTTGATATCTCATTAAATGGCACGCCGATTACAACCGGAATTACACTTGGTTCTCCTCAGCCGCAGGGCGACTCCTATACAACATATGATCTTACAATTACCGGTCTGCCGCTGCAGCCGCCAGGCACAAATAAAGATTTCCGCCTGAAAATCGGAACACAAAATTTATCGGTCAGTACGACATATGAAACATTCTTTAATTTTCATCTTAAAAACGACAGCATGCGCATGGTAACCGGAGTAGATTGGATAAAGAATTATCCAGATGGCCCGCGTGTTCCTTTAAGCAGTACAACAACGACCGTTATCCCTAATTCTGAAGTATACCTGGCGGTAAAAACGAACCGACCTGTCCCGGCAACACCGGGCACTCCGGTAACCGATTGGCTTGCACTGGACATCCCTTATGGTGGAAGCGGTATGACGATTGCCGGAGTAAGCAACACGACAAATGAAGTAATTATTCAGGTTACAGGGATCCCGGAAGGAACGCATTCCATTTCGTTTCATGACAAGGCTGTAACGGATTCTAATTATTACTTTGTCGGAAATATCAGCTATGCTTCTAATTCAGGCATCATTTTCAAAAACATGTCAGATGGTATGACGTTTACAACGACGGACAAGCCGAACAAGCTCGTGTTTGAATTAAACAATATGCCGACCGGCTATGACTTAAATGCTTCGGGATCCTCCCTGCAACTCGGGAATATTGAGCTGCTTCCGGCAACGTATAATTCCAGCACGAAGGAATATACGGTTGACCTGACAGGAACGAGGGAGTTAAGGTCCGGAGAGAACAAATTTGTTTTCGCATTGAAAAACAATCAGAAGCTCATCACTACAAGGGCGCTTTCTGTCTATGTTATCGATGATAAGATTCCAAAGATCTACATTTTCAAGCCAACGTCTTCCAATACTACAAGACCGGATGTAACAAGCAAGCAATCGCTTGCGGACAGTGCCGGTATTAGCTACAACTTCAGCACAAACCAGCATACGACAACGAAAACAGCGTTTGATGTTATGATTAAAGCAGACCAGGTTCGTGATTTGTTGTTAACGATGGACGGGAAAGACCTGCTAAAAACGACAGGGCCGATTCCTGAAGGAACAACAGACGCAGATGTTAAGGCAAACATTCCAAGTACAACCCTGTCTGTCGACGGGAAGACGTATGATGTAGACCGGGCGTACGTACCGAGTGGAAGCGATGCTGGCCTGTACCTTCGCATCCGGGATGTCAACTTTGTGAATGATGTAGGAACACGTTCGCTTGTCCTGCGTATTACAAACCATAAGGGCGCCCAAACGGTTGCTAACATGGTGGTAACAAGGGAATTCACACCGTACACGATTATCTCTCCAAAGCCGACCGAGGGAAGCAATATCGTTGTGACAAAAAACTTCGTAAATCTTGAGATTTACGCTGAAAAAGCTGACGCTGTTATGATCGGAAAAGATAAGGCAACAACGATACCGGAAAAGCCGGACCATTTCTTGTATGAGTATGATACGTTAAAGCCAGGTAAGGACAACGTCATTAAGTTCACGGTTGTTCGCGGTAAAGACAAAATAAACGGACAGGTTAATGTTTATTATGCAAACAGTGAACTAGTGGGTGCGATGTTCCGGGGACCGTTTAAAACAAAAATGGATGCGTTCAGCAAAAAACTGTCGCTTTCCTTCCCAAAAGACACGTATCTGAAAACAAAGCAGGCTCGTGATGCATCTGAAATGGGGACAAACGAGATTCTCAAGAACCAGAAGCTCTTATTCGGGATTGCTGATTTGAAAGACGGCATGGTTGAACACGTAACAGATGACGGTCATGTCATTAGCCCGTCATCTGCACTAACGTCTAGATTCTCCACGATTCCACGGACATTTGTGCCTGCCAGCGATATTTACTGGATTAGCGGAGGGCTCGCCGACGTAGGGAACGACCCGTCGGATTCCATCTATAAGCGGGCGCTTAATGGATTGACACCGTACAATGACACAGATTTCTCTTTGAACTATACACAGTATACGCAGAACCGCATCCTCGTCCCGACAAAACGCGGAACGTTAACTCTCGCTTACTCCGATAACACACGGATAGGAGCGGGCACGAACGTAACGGTGTTCCGTTATAATTATATTAACAACGGTGTATGGGAAAATGTCGGCGGAACGGTAAATGCAAGCAAGAGAACCATTACCGTACCTTTTGATGAGTTTGGTTACTACGTCGTTATGAAATGGCGGGACAGCTATTTTGACGTGAAAGGCCACTGGGCACAGAATGCTTTAGAAACCCTGTATTCCAAAGGATTAATGCCAAGCAAAACGGTAGGAGAGTTCGGTGCGAACGATCCGGTAACACGCGGAGAATTCGCTCAGCTCATTGTAAAAGCATTGAACCTGCCGCTTAATTACGTGGAAATCGGCGAGAAGAACGATAGACCGACCTTCTGGGATGTGGATGAGTATGCTCACAGCTTGCCAGGTGGAGAGTCTTACAACGGGTACCTATGGGAGCATAAATATATTGAAACAGCAGCCCGGGCAGGTATCATCGGTGGAATGACCGGCAACTACTTTGGAGCCAACCTGCCAATCCGCCGTCAGGATGCTGCGATTATTCTGTCACGTGCACTTGATTTGAAGCTGGCGAAGAATGATAGCAAGCTGCTGGGCAGCCTGCAGAAGATGTTCACGGATGGAGCAACGGTTGACTTCTATGCGCGTCCTTCTGTAGAGGCGATAGCGAAGGCGAAGCTTATCGGAGGCAAGCTGAATAAGATGGGACCGAACGATAAGAAAGCTACGTATCGCTTTGATCCGAAAGCGAACATGACAAGAGCGGAAACAGCCGCGATTATGGTTCGTGTGATGCAGTCTAAGTTAAAGACGCTGCCGAAGGATGTTGATACGACAGATCCAGAGGGGCAATTCTAATAGAAATGAAGGAGCGGCATGATACATAGTCTGCTCCTTTTTTTATCGTTAAAGAAAGTATATGTTGCTTTAAAGTGTTAAAGTAAATTACTATCATGGGACCGCGCGGTCCCAAAGGCAAAGAAAAACATCGCGGGCGATGACGACTTTTTTCTTTCCCCCCTGTGGAGCGTGTCGAACATAGGGCGAAAAAGACCGGCAATTGTCTCCATCATTGAGCTACCCAGATGTTTTGCCGGTCCGCCCGGCGTGAGACTAAGCGGCCGTCCAGCTTCCAGAAGGGGAAAGGACGAGCGGCATGCCCGCGATGTTTTTCTTATCAATAAACTTCATCATTGATTTATATAAATATTAATTTACATAAAAAGGCCACCTCGTTATAATGTAAAAGGAATAATAATCAACAAAAAATTCGGTGCTTTTTCATAATTCGATAAAAAAGAAGAGGTTCTCCGATTTCCATTTTTTTCTTGGTGGTTTCCCCTTAACAAAAAGCGAAAAAAGCCGATAACTTTAAAAGACAAAGAAAGATAAAGGAGAAGAATCTTTCAGAAATTAAAAGATTCTTCACAGATTTCACCAAAAAATTACATTTTCTATTAAAAAATATGGTAGAATCAACACAACTACCGTATAAAATATGTATACAAGAAAGGGTAGGTATTACTTACATGGAATCACGCGAAGAAACGATTGATTTACGGGAGCTTTTTACGATTCTTCACAAACGTCTCTGGATGATTATTTCTATCACCTTAGTGGCAGCAATAGCCAGTGCGATTGTGAGTTTTTTTGTGTTAACCCCAATTTATGAGGCGAAAACTGAACTGCTGGTAAACAAATCAGAACAAGCGGACAAGCTGGGTATGATTTCAGCTTCCGACATTCAATCCAACCTGCAGCTTATTGATACATATAATGTTGTCATCACAAGCCCTCGGATTATGGATGAGGTAGCGGTAAAGCTGGGGCAACCAGACAAAACGGCTGAATTAACCAAACAAATCCAGGTAAGCGCAGTGAAAAACTCGCAGGTCATTTCGATTACTGTCCAAGACCCCAGCCAGGAAAAAGCGGCAAACATCGCAAATACGGTTGCCACTACTTTCCAGGATGAAATTGTAAAACTAATGAAAGTCGATAACGTCCAAATATTAACAAAGGCAAAAACGGAAGAAAAACCATCTCCGGTAAAGCCGAAGCCTGTCTTGAATATTGCCATTGCTCTTGTAGTTGGATTAATGATATCTATTGGCCTTGCTTTCCTGCTTGAGTATCTTGATAACAGCTTAAAGAATGAGCAAGAAGTTGAAAAACACCTTGGACTCCCGGTCCTTGGCGCAATTTCTATCATTGAAGTAGATGTAGAGGCTGCCGTGAAACAGCAGCAGAAAGATGAAAGAAAAGCCCAGGTGGCTGCTACAGGAGAACGCTAATTATGAGTATACAAAACCTTGATGAACGCTATAGCAAACTTGTCGCTCACTGGAACCCGAAGTCTCCAATTGCGGAAGCCTATCGAACCATCCGGACGAACATCCAGTTTGCCGGGGTGGACCGGGAAATAAAGACCATCCTTGTTACAAGTACCGGCCCATCTGAAGGGAAGTCTACCACTTCCGCAAACCTAGCTATTGTAATGGCGCAGTCAGATAAAAAAACCGTTTATATCGATGCGGATATGAGAAAACCAACCGGACATCATACGTTTCATGTGCCGAACCGCAAAGGACTTACTTCCTATTTAGCCGGTCAGGCCGCGCTTGATGAAGTGCTGCAATCTACGGAAATTCCGAACCTGCTTGTTATTCCTGCCGGCCCGATTCCGCCGAATCCGGCTGAACTTCTCGGTTCGAAGCGTATGACGAGCTTTTTAGAGCAATTAAAACAGCAGTTTGATTATATTGTCATTGATACACCGCCAACAGTAGCGGTTGCTGACTCAACGATTCTGGCTACACAGGTAGACGGCTGTATTCTTGTTGTCAATGCGGGAAAAACGAATCGCGATCTGGCACTCAAAGCCAAACAGCAGCTGGAAAATGTGAATGCCCCTCTGCTCGGTGTTGTGCTAAACAATAAAGAAATTAAAGGGAATAACTATTATTACTACTATTACGGAGAAAAGCAAAATAATCCCAATGAAAAAAAAGGATTGTTTTCAAGAAAATAGTTCATATATACTAGGAATATAGAATTATAGAAGTGAGGAGGGGAATTTGATGATTGTTGATATTCACAGCCATATTTTATGGGGGCTTGATGACGGAGCGCAGCAGCCGGAAGATACGCTGGACATGGCGCGGGCAGCGGTTGCTGACGGCATTACTCACATTGTAGCTACACCACACCATAAAGACGGAAAGTATCATAATCCGGCAGCCAGCATCCGTGAGCGGGTAGCTGAGGCGAATGTGCTGCTTGCCGAGCATCAAATCCCCCTTACGGTTTTACCGGGCATGGAGCTGCATTTATATGGGGAAGTCATCGAAGATTTTCATGCTGCGGAGCAAACGATTCTAACGTTAAACGATGCACAGCAGTTCATCCTGCTTGAACTTCCCCATGACCATGTCCCCTGTTATACACAGCAGCTTCTATTTGATATCCAAGTCGAAGGATATGTACCCATTATTGCCCACCCGGAAAGAAACAGAGAAATACGGGAACACCCGAATACGCTGTACCGCATGATCGAAAAAGGAGCGCTGTCTCAGCTAACGGCTGCCAGTGTTGCCGGCCAGTTCAGTGCTGATTTACAGAAAATTTCGTTGGATTTAGTGAAGCATAATCTTGTCCATTTTATTGCCTGTGATGCCCACAACATTACAAGAAGAGGATTTGCATTGCAGGCGGCCTATAACTGGGTTGAGAAGAACCTGGGTGTGTCATATGTGCAATCTTACCAGGAGAATGCAAGGAAGATCGTAAGCGGTCATGAGATTTATGTGCCCGAACCGAAAAGAGTGGAGAAGCGGAAGAAATTTCTCGGTCTTTTTTAATAGATTAATGATAGACTGACATTTTTATAGATTGGCGATGCCTCCTTGCCATTATCAATGGAGACACTCGGTTGTGCCGTGGGTTTTACTAACATTCCTTAGATGCGTGTCGTCGATGGTACAGTGTGAGGTTGGGTTTGATGCCCGTTTAAAAAAATGTTAACTTAACAAAAAGAAAGGGTTTGTAAACCCTTTCTTTTTGTTTATGTAGATAAATTTCATTCTTCTTTATCAAAATGCAAAGGATGTCTCGTTAGCGCATTCTTTAACTGCTGTGAGGAAGTATGTGTATAAATCTCAGTAGTACTCACACTTGTATGTCCAAGTAATTGTTTCAATTCGATAAGGTTTACTCCTTGAGAATATAAAAGGGTAGCGAATGTATGCCGCAATTTATGGGCGCTAAAATGCTTCTGGTCAATACAGGCCAGCTTGGAATACTTAATGAATATTTCATGAACGGTCCGCCGGTGAATCCGGTGCCAGTTCTGGTCTCTGCGTGTAAAGAAGAGAGGGCGAAAAGTAAAAAAATCTTCCCCTAAAAGCTGTTCCCTATATTCAAGGTAGGCTGTTAAGTGCCTGAGTAAAGGGGAGAGGATGGGAATCACGCGTTCCTTACGACCTTTTCCGTATACTCGAATGGTTTGACTATGTAAATCAACGTGCTGTACATCAAGCCCGGTAAGTTCGGAAAGACGAATTCCGGTATAGAGAAATAAAAGAATAATAGGTAGATCACGCTGTCGCTGATGGGAATGCTCCTGTATGACTTGAATGAAACGCCGGCAATCGTCTTCGGACAAATAAACAGGCAGCCTCTTTTCTAGTTTTGGTTTTCTCAATCGGATGGAAGGATTTGAATCGATAAGCCCTTCTTCATATAGAAAGGAAAAAAAGCCTTTAACCGAAGAAACCTTTCGTGCCCGGGCAGTAGCGCTGTTATGGCGAACATGCTGCAGATGGTGGAGGAAATGGCGCAGGTCACGATATGTTACCTGGTTCCATTGAACGCACTTTCTTTCCTGCAAGACCTGAATAAGAAGTTTCAAGTCCATTTGATATTCTCGGATGGTTCTTGGTGTCAGGTTTTTTTCTACTTCAAGATAAAGAAGGAATTCAGTGAGTTCCACTTCCATGGGACGATTCATAAATAAACAAACACCTCCTGTAATAGAAACGTGTAGAAGCAATGCGGCTGATAATGGAAATATATTACATTTTACAAATTTTGTAAATGAATTCTTGTAAAAGGCATGGTTTGTTTAACGAATATTAACAGGAGGAATAAAGCTATTATTTTTGCTGTTAGTACTGGTGCATAAAATCACCTTGTTCCTTGGCTTGTCTTCATATAGAAAGTAATAAGGGTGGGGGATTGGAAATTGTTTTTTTATCGGATAGGAAAGTATATATTGCTTTAAATCGCTAAAGGGAATTAGTGTTATGGGACCATGCCATGCTATAATAAAAGAAAAGAGGTGGTCGGGTGGAAACAAAGTGGATGAAGCTGTACGTCGATTTTGCCTTCAAAAAGCTGTTCGGCTCGCAGGAGAATGAACGGATTTTGATGGCGTTTCTTAACGCGATGTTGAAGCCGGCCTCGGAAAAGCGGATTACGGGCGTAACCATTCTGGATAAAGAAATGGGCCGGGAGTATGTGGAGGACAAGAACGCCATTCTTGACTTGCATGCCCGGCTGGATGATGGAAGCAAGGTCAATATCGAGATTCAGCTGGCCAATGAGCATAATTTACAAAAGAGGTCGCTGTATTACTGGGGAAGAACGTACATGGAGGGGTTTCAAAAGAGCGGAAATTATGCTGACCTGCCGCGTACTATTTCCATTAATATTACCGGGTTCTTGCTTTTCCCTAACTATCCGGAACGCTACCACATGGCTTTTGATTTACGCGAACGGGAAACGGGGTTTTTGTGGGATGATACGCTGGAGCTGCACCTGGTAGAGATGCCGAAGCTGGTTCGCTTATGGCGGGAAAAGCGGATTGGCATGGGACAGGACGAACTTGT
This sequence comes from Aneurinibacillus tyrosinisolvens, assembly GCF_001015055.1. Classification (GTDB taxonomy): domain Bacteria; phylum Bacillota; class Bacilli; order Aneurinibacillales; family Aneurinibacillaceae; genus Aneurinibacillus_A; species Aneurinibacillus_A tyrosinisolvens. The sequence continues at coordinate 187,679 of NZ_BBWZ01000002.1, forward strand.
GGAGTGGCTGCTGCTTTTGGAAGCGGGCGATGATGAAAATATTCGCAAAGAACTGGAGGTGCGGGCAATGGACAATCCGGCATTGCAGGAAGCAATGGAAAAGTGGGAAGACTTGAGCCGGGATCCGGAAGCGATCCGGGAGTATGAGGCGCGTCATAAAGCATTGATGGATCAGCTTTCTGCCATTAAAGAAAATGAGCGCAGGCAACAGCAACGATATGAGAAAGGTAAAGAGGAAGGTAGGATTGAAGAAAAGAGGGTTATTGCGTTAAAAATGCTGGCGGATGGTATGTCGATTAAGCAGGTAGCAAATTATTCTGGCCTTTCCCTTGAAGAAGTTAAGAAACTTATGAAGAATTAATAAAAGCTGAGATTGATAATGGAAAAATATAGTTTCCATTCCTTCTGAACCAGTAAAAAAGGAAGACCATAAAGAATAAACATCCGCAGAAGCGGCCTTATTCTTTCTGTCTTCCTTTTTTTATGGCGGAGTAAAAACAAATGTTGATTTGGTTTGATGAGGCTTCATCATACTCATATAAAAAAGACGTATCGTGTATATACTGAAGCAATTTAAGAAGGGAAGAAGTTTGAGTTATCAAAAGCGTTTAGCTAATTTGGTATTAATAGATTCTATTATAGTAATACTGTGTTAGACATTTAATAGAAATAGAATTATACATTTGAAAAATGGAAAAATTGAAATTCATGAACGTGGAGTAGAAGGTGTAATAAAAGAAGTGTGTCAGAATATACAGTCTATTCCTAAGTAGGATTAACTGAAGATTTAATAATGTACAGTAGCTTAAATGAAAATGAAGATAAAAATTTTAAAGGTCTAAAAGTAAAATAATTCCAATACTGAAAGAGCTAGGTTGTTCCTTTGGGATTGGGGTGTAGTAAAATATAAATCTTTAAATAAACGGAGGGTTAAAGGTGGATTTAGGTATTAGAAATAAAAATGTACTTATTGTCGGAGCAAGTAAGGGTATTGGTCGTGCGATAGCGGTAGCTTTTGCGAAAGAGGGAGCAAAAGTAACGACTATAGCTCGTAGTGAGGAGCTACTTATTGATTTGCAAAAAGAGATAAATGAACTGAATAACGAAAACAATAAGTATTATGTTTCTGATTTGATGGAAGACAATGCTAATGCGCTGGCATTGAAAATATTGGAAGAACGGGGTGCTTTTGATATTGTCGTTCATAATGTCGGTGGTTCATTGGTGAGCAGAAACGCATTAGGTACTCTAGAAGAATGGCAGTATGCTTGGAAGTTTAATGCGGGTATCGCTATTGATATGAATAATATACTGATTCCACCAATGATTGAAAAAGGGTGGGGAAGAGTAGTCCATATATCTTCTATTTCGGCTAAGATGCTTAGAGGTAATCCCTTGTATGCATCTTCAAAAGAGTTTTTAAATGCTTATGTTACAACGGTGGGCCGCGAGTTGGCATCAAAAGGTGTTGTAATGACAGCTGTAATGCCGGGAGCAGTTGCATTTCCAGGAAGCTATTGGGATAACTACACACACACCGATCCAGCAAGATGTGAAGATTTCTTAAGACACCACCAAGCAGCCGGACGTTTCGGGACAGTCAAAGAAATAGCAGACGTTGTATTGTTCATGGCAAGTGAGCAAGCATCATTTATGCAGGCTGCTCTTATCCCAGTTGACGGCGCAAATATGTAGAGGGGTGGAACCGTTGAAAAGATTATTCGATGTTGTCTTTAGTTTAGTTGGACTCATAATTTTGTCACCGATCCTTCTTATTATTTCCATCTGCGTTGCAGTTACTTCTCGGGGAGGCATTTTCTTTAGGGGGGTACGTGTAGGACAGCATGGTAAGCCATTTAAAATAATTAAGTTCCGTTCCATGGTTAAAGATGCCGAGGGAAAAGGTAAATGGAATGTCGGAGATAAGGATGACCGCATAACGCCAATAGGACATTTTCTAAGAAATACAAAAGTAGATGAACTTCCTCAGCTCATCAACGTTTTAATTGGAAATATGAGTTTTGTAGGGCCACGTCCTGAATTGCAGTTCTATGTGGATATGTACACAGAGAAAGAGAAAAGAATACTTGATTCTAAACCCGGTATAACAGACTGGGCATCAATAACGAACTTCGATCAGTATGAGAGTTTCACAAAAGCAACCGATCCAGATGAAGTATATCTGAAATATATTCGTCCCTTGAAACTTCAACTGCAATTATATTACAGGGACAACAACTCATTTTTCAATGATATAAAAATTATATTTTGGACAATTTATAAGGTTATTTCACGTTCAAAGAAATTACCGAAAGAGGTAGCATTTATCGTAGAGGCTTATAAATTAAAACAAGTTGAGATTGAGATGGCAGAGGCAAATAAAGAAGTCGCTTCAAATAAGGGAGAAGCTAAAGGTATAGAAGTAATAGTTGATGCAACAAAGGGAGGTTTTTCAGCATGACAAGCGAACAACTCGCATGGAAAATTAGACGTCATGGCATTGAAATGACGCATATATCTCAAGGCTCTCATATAGGCGCAATCTTATCGGTGGCCGATATTGTAGCAGTACTTTATAACAACGTAGCTAATGTCAACCCGCAAGACCCCAAAATGCCTGAGAGAGACAGAATAATACTTAGCAAAGGACATGCTGGGGCTTCGATATATGCTGCCCTCGCAGAAAAAGGATTTTTTGATGTTGAGGAACTGAAAACGCATTATGCTGATGGAAGCAGACTATCAGGACATGTTTCCCACAAAGGGGTTCCGGGTGTTGAATTTTCTACTGGTTCCCTGGGTCATGGATTGTCCGTGGGAGTTGGAATGGCTTTAGCGGCGAAAAAAGATGACAAACAGCATAAAGTCTATGTCATCTGTGGTGATGGTGAGTGTGATGAAGGTGCTGTTTGGGAAGCTGCTTTAGTAGCCCACCATTACAAACTAAACAACCTCATCGCTATTATTGATCACAACAAAATGCAGAGTCTTGATTTCTGCGAAAATACTATAGCATTATCACCTTTCGCAGATAAATGGAAGGCATTTGGTTGGAATGTGATTGACATTAATGGTCATGACCACAACACTTTAAAGGAAGCTTTTGCTGAGGCCAAAGTGTCGGTAGCAAAACCAACGGTGATTATTGCAAATACAATTAAAGGTAAAGGGATATCTTTTATGGAAAATGACATTCTTTGGCATTACCGCTATCCGCACGAAGGTGAAGAATATGATACCGCAGTCGCGGAATTGGAGGCGCAAAGATTATGAGAGATACCTTTGTGAAAACATTGATAGAATTAGCAAAAAACGATAAGAACATACTCCTTGTTACCGGTGATTTGGGTTTTGGTGTTTTGAAACCGTTTTGGGAGCAGTTTCCTGACCAGTTCCTTAATGTTGGTATTGCAGAGCAGAATATGACAAGTCTCGCAGCGGGAATGGCACTGGAAGGAAAAACGGTCTTCACATATTCTATAGGGAACTTTCCGACTTTACGCTGTATTGAACAAATAAGAAACGACTGTGCGTACCATAACGCCAATGTAAAAATTGTCTGCATAGGTGGTGGCTTTGTATATGGTTCTCTTGGGATGAGTCATCATGCTACAGAAGACCTATCAATTATGAGAGCTTTACCCGACGTGGCTGTTTTAGCCCCCGGTGATTTAGTTGAAGCTGAGTATGCTACAAGAGCAATTTATGAGAATAATGGGACCTGCTATCTGAGACTGGGCAGAGGTGGCGAAAAGAGAATACACGATAAAATAGATGATTTTAAGATTGGTAAAGCCATTAAAATTAAAGACGGTGTAAAGGTAGCAATTATGTCTACCGGAGGAATATTTGACGAGGCCTTTGAAGCGAGTGAAATGTTAAGTGAGAAGGGTATAACTCCTGCTTTATATACATTTCCGACAGTTAAGCCAATAGATAAGGAAACGATTGAGGAATGTGCTGAGAAGTTTACCTTGATTGTAACTATCGAAGAGCACAATATTGTAGGTGGCTTTGGCAGCGCAGTATCAGAAGTGCTCGCTGAATTAGGTGGTCGGAGAGCAAAAATATTAAGGATAGGGTTAAACGATAGATATTCAAGCATTGTTGGTTCTCAAAAGTATTTGAGAGATGTCTACGGTATGAGCGCCATGAAGATTGTTGAAAAGGTAGAGGGTGCTTTAAGTGAGTAGGATACTGTTTTTAACATCTGATTATCCTGAAAATAGTAAAGGTAATTTGTATGTGGATTTAGTTGATGAATTTGTAAGGAATGGACATCAGGTAGATGTTATATCTCCGATTGAACGCAGATATAGTAAAAAGACAACATTAACTCGAAATGGCAATCTTAGTGTTTTATATATCAAGAGCTTGAATTTAAGAGGCAATGTTAATCTAATTGAAAAGGGCATAGCAACTTTATATGCTGGATATTTATATTGTTATGCAATCAATAGGTATTTTAAAAGTATAAAGTACGATATAGTGATTTGTGCGACATTGCCAATCACTTATGCACCAGTTATGAGAAAGTTAAAAAGGGATTTTGGAACCTTTTCATATTTACTTCAGAAAGATTTCTTTCCTCAAAGTGCTGTTGACCTTGGGGTACTGAATAAAGGTTCGCTAGTGTATTCACTATTTAGATGGATTGAGAAAAGGTTATATCGTGCCTCCGATATGATAGGCGTCATTTCAGAGAAGAATATCGAATTTATTACCAAGGATAATCCTCAATTAGAATCAAATAAGGTTGAGGTATGTCGTAATAGTATTGTTCCAGTGCCACAGAATATTATAGAAGACATGAAAATGAATAGAAATAAGATAAGAGCAAAATACGGAATTCCCGATGATTATGTGGTTTTTGTTTATGGCGGCAATATTAGCCGAGCGCAAGGAGGTGACTTTATCATTGATGTTGTAAAAAGGTTTGATGAATGTAATAATGCTTTTCTGTTATTCGTTGGTAGTGGAAATGAATTTGAAAAGCTCAAAGAAGCAATTAACAGGAGTAAATGTAAAAATATAAAGATTATTAATAAACTTTCGAAACAAAATTATGATGAATTGCTTGCGTCCTGTGATGTAGGGCTCGTCTTTTTAGATAAGAGATTTACAATTGCTAATATTCCATCAAGAACCCTATCCCATTTGAATATGGGACAGCCCATATTGGCTGCTACAGATACCTTCACGGACTTCAAAGAGGTAATTTTAGAAAATAATATTGGTCTTTGGACAAAAAGCGATGATGTCAATGGTTTTTTAGAGAAGGTTAAACAATTAACTAATGATGCTGAATTAAGAATAAGTATGGGAGAGAACAGTCGAAAGTATCTTTTAAATGATTGTGATGTCTCTATATCTTACAACGCAATAATAAAACACTTGAACTAAAAAATGTGAGTTTAGACAAAGTTGTAGATTTAAATTCTTTGAATTTCAGAATGTAGAAAGTGGCGATATTATAGTTAAGAACTGCATTTGTGAAAAAAATAGAGAGTTTATAATTATAAAAGAGGCCTGAAAATGTTGGTTTTTTAATAAACTTCCTAAGAAGGAGTATGATTAACGGCTCGAAATAGCTGGTATAGGTCTTTTAGAAAAAAGATTTATTGCATATAATTGCCTATCAAAACTAGTTGTATATTTGGAATGATATATTCCTGTTTTAGCAGAAGCAGATAAATTAGAAAATCGAACATATATCAAAGAAATAATCGGAGAGTGGACTACGATTAGAAAGTGGAAATATAGGTTTTTCTATTGATAACGTAAGAAAACTTTCGCTATATAAAGGTTTGCGAAATAAAATATACGTAAAGAATATTTAGAAAATGATCATGATAAAAGAAATAATAATAAATCATTTATAAAATGGAGATGATGTAAGGTGTTCAACGATAAAACTCTACTGATCACTGGAGGTACGGGTTCCTTCGGTAACGCAGTCATGAAAAGATTCTTAGATACCGAAATAAAAGAAATTCGTATCTTTTCTCGTGACGAAAAAAAGCAAGATGATATGCGAAAGCTCTATAAAAATGAAAAACTCAAATTTTATATAGGGGATGTAAGAGACTCAGCAAGTGTTAAAAATGCAATGTATGGAGTAGATTATATTTTTCATGCCGCAGCATTGAAACAAGTTCCATCATGTGAGTTTTTTCCTCTTGAAGCTGTAAAAACTAATGTAATGGGTACAGAAAATGTATTAACCGCTGCTATAGAATATGGAGTTGAAAAGGTGATTTGTCTTTCAACAGATAAAGCAGCATACCCAATTAATGCAATGGGAATTTCAAAGGCAATGATGGAAAAGGTATTTGTAGCAAAATCAAAAACAGTATCTTCTGATAGAACCCTTATCTCTGGTACGAGATATGGTAATGTAATGGCTTCACGTGGGTCGGTTATTCCATTGTTTATTGAACAAATTAAAAGTGGACAATCTTTAACAGTAACAGATCCTAATATGACAAGATTTCTAATGAGTTTAGAAGAGGCAGTCGAGTTAGTGTTATTTGCTTTCCGAAATGCTGAGGCAGGAGATATTATGGTTCAAAAATCCCCTGCAAGTACCATTGGTGATCTTGCTCAAGCCGTAAGGGAACTTTTTAATGCGGATAATGAAATTAAAATAATCGGAACTCGTCATGGTGAAAAGAAATATGAAACACTTCTTACTAAAGAGGAATATGTAGTAGCAGAGGATTTAGGTGGCTTTTATAGAATTCCCGCTGATCAAAGAGATCTTAACTATGATAAGTATTTCGTAGAAGGAAATCAAAAGCTTACTAATGTAGAAGAATATAATTCGGATAATACACAAATTCTAAGTATTGAACAAATTAAAGAAAAATTACTTGAGTTAGACTTTGTGAAAAATGAGCTTAATAAATGGAATAAAAAGATTCACGTAATGAACTAAATAGTGGAATTAATTGATGAATATTGTTGATACAGGTGCAAGTGGGTTTTTAGGAAAAAATCTTTTCGTAGAGCTTAAAATAAAATATATTTGGGTTTATTAGAAAAAATAATCCTTTATTACTTGAAAAGTATACAAAAGAATGTGATTTTGTATTTCATTTAGCTGGAGTAAACAGATCAAATAATGAAAATGAATTTATGGAAGGTAATTTTGATTTAACTTTTCACCTACTAGAACTACTAAAGAAGCAAGGAAATAAAGCTCCTGTTCTTATTGCTTCCTCTATTCAGGCAGAAAGGGATAATCCATATGGTAGAAGTAAAAAGGCAGGAGAAGATTTAATTATTTAATTATCAAGAAGAAACCGATCTAAATGTTTATGTATATGAATTACTAAACTTATTTGTAAGTGGAGCAAACCTAACTATAACACAATGGTTGCTACATTTTGTCATAATATAGTAAGAGACTTAGATATCGAGATGAACAATCCAAATTCAGGGCTTGTTGGGATAATTGGCAAGAATTCTAAAGGTTTACCCGATTCACCTCAATATATCAACTTATCTAGTGGTAGAAACAAAACCTATATTATATTTTAAAATATTGAGAGGGTGTTGGAAAACGGATAATCTCTGAATAATGAGCAATAAAAAATCCACCAGTTTAGAAAGAATGGAAAGTGCCAACGAACCATTTTCCAACAAAGGTGGACACTCTCATGATATCTAATTTTTCATTAGAAAATTTTGTTAAATACCCAGTTTTACGTCATGTATTAACGTTTGTAGATTGTCTTGAAATCCCTGAAACCCCTTATTTCACCGGAAGACCTGGTTTTCCAAAGAAAGTGATGTTGAAATTCTTCATTAACAAAACTCACTTTGGAATTGCTTCCTTGCGGAAGCTTGTTAGTTTTCTTAGAAACTACCCTTACTGGTGCTGGATAGCTGGACTTCCCTCTGTTCCTCATCTTTCCACGTTTTCACGTGCAGCCACCTGGTGGAGAACCGAAGGTTTCTCTCTTCTTCACACGGCTGTTCTCAAACGTTTACCTGTTGATACGAAGCTTGTGATGATGGACAGCACAAGCTTCGTAGTAGTTTATATGACGGGCAGGCAGAGTGGGGAAAATCCACCAGATATAAGTGGCATAAGGGCATAAGCTTCATCTAGCCACAACAAGCACAGGCGTTATTTTAGATCACAAACTCACGACAGTAAATGTGTATGATAGCGATACTGTAGCTGATTTACTGAACCAGTTGAACGAGTTTCAAATTGGATTTGCACTCGGTAATAAAGCGTATGATAGCAGGCTAATTCATGAACAAGCTCAAGCACATGATATTCTTTTTCTTACCCCTTTGAATAAAAGAAAGGGTGGAAAGAGAAAGGAGCCATTGGCTTGGGTTATGCCCGCTTTCCTGAAGCCGACCTTCGGTCGTGCTTTGTTTCGACGTCGTTCAGAGATTGAACGTATTTTATCCTTCTTGAAAAATAAACATGGAATAGAGCAACCCCGCTGGTACGGTAAAAATTGCTATCATTTTCATTGCCAACTGTGTGTTCTTATTTATAACATTGGATTTTTATTTTAGTTTTCCAACACCATCATTGAAATAAAACATATTAACTCTAACATGAAATATATTCATAGTTATGTTCTTTTAATTAAATATATAGGTAAAATGATAAATATTGTTAATAGAAATTATAAAGAAATTCAATCCTTTTAAAAAATAGGTAATGGAAGGTGAATACGCGCCCTTTGAATATATCATTGTTTCATTCAAAAGTGTTTATAATTATCTGCTTACTTGGAGTAATTTATATTAGTGGATATGCTCTCTCAACTGTGTATCAATTTGGTTTTTACATTGAGGCAGCATTTGCGTACTTGTTTATGTTTCCAATTGTTAAAGTACATTACAAAAAGCGGTTAAATATTCTTACATCTGCCTTCTTACTATTAATATTCATGGTAGTTAGCACTTTTATAACAACAGGAATGACAGCGTTTATTAATTATTTATCTTTCATTTTTAAGATAATAATTGCATTTGGGATTGTAACAGTATACAAATTTGAAGATTTTATTAAAGTTTATTTGAAAGTTATGGTCTTAGTTTCGGTTTTTTCTCTAATAGGATATTTTATGATTAATAGCGGTAATATGTTAATTGATTTTCCAATTGTAGAAAACGTAAACTCTGTACTTTATGGAGTGGGGTATTTATTCTTTTATATACCTTGGACACCCGAAAGGAACTGTGGGATTTTTTGGGAACCGGGTCTTTTCGCTACTTTTTTAATCGTAGCGATGATTTTTGAATTGATTTATAACAAAAATAAACCAAGTATATTAAGACTTATTCTGTTCATAATTTGTATAGCAACTACTAATTCTTCTGCAGGTTATGGATTACTACTTTTTGTATTTTGTTTAATCGTCATTAATAAAGCTAGCTCTATTAGAAACAAGTATTTACGAACAGCACTTTTATTGCCAACCTTATTTCTGTCAATAATTGCCATAACGAACTACTCGATTATTTTCGAAATACTCGGATTAACCGATAACCCAATTGTTGCTAAAATAATTGGAGAACAGTTAAAGGAACAAAGTAGGGTATTGGCAATTAATCATAACTTTAGTATGTTTTTGACAAATCCTATTTTTGGTGTAGGTATTACTGAGGCATTTAGAAATGTGAAATACGTTGCTGACACATCAACAAGCACATTTTTGCTGAGTGTGTTTGGTATTTTTGGAATACAATATACGTTTTATTGGATAGTTGGAATTATTAAATCTAAAAATAATAATTGGCTTGTAAACACGATGGTTGTAATTGTTTTTTTGCTAATCATCAATAAAGAACCACATTCTAATATATTAACCAGTTGGTGTATTATGTTTTACTTTGTAAAGTCAATTGTTAAGACTAAATTCAGTACCTCTAATTGATCCTTAGTCCCACCTTTAGAGATAATCGAGATATTTTATAAGGATTAATTTTTAATATCAAAATCGGGGTTGATAAGGGGACTTATATGAAAAAGACTGCTAATGCTTTTAATATTACTTGAGTTAGACTTTGTGAAAAATGAGCTTAAGAAATGGAATAAAAAGATTCGTATAATTGACTAAAGGGTGGAATTAACGATGAATATTCTTGTTACTGGTTCAAAAGGTTTTGTAGGGAAAAACCTTATAGCTGAACTTAAAAATAGAGGTTATAATGATATATTTGAGTTTAATAGGGAAAGTAATCCTTTATTACTTGAAAAGTATACAAAAGAATGTGATTTTGTATTTCATTTAGCTGGAGTAAACAGACCAAATAATGAAAATGAATTTATGGAAGGTAATTTTGATTTAACTTTTCACCTACTAGAACTACTAAAGAAGCAAGGAAATAAAGCTCCTGTTCTTATTGCTTCCTCTATTCAGGCAGAAAGGGATAATCCATATGGTAGAAGTAAAAAGGCAGGAGAAGATTTATTATTTAATTATCAAGAAGAAACCGATGTGAATGTTTATGTATATCGACTACCAAACTTGTTTGGTAAATGGAGTAAACCTAACTTTAATACTGTGGTGGCTACATTTTGCCACAATATAGCTAGAGGATTAGACGTCCAGATAAATAATCCAGATGCAGAGCTTAATCTTTGTTATATAGATGATGTATTGGAGGAGTTTTTTAGAGCTTTAGAGGGTAATCCAACTAAGCAAGATGATTTTTGTGTTGTAATTGAAACACATAGTATTAAACTTGGAGAATTAGCTGATCGTATTAAAAGTTTCAAAGAAAGCAGAATAAATTTAAGCATTCCTAATATGGAAGATGCACTAACTAAGAAACTCTATAGCACTTATTTAAGCTTTTTACCGGTAGACGAGTTTTCTTATGATCTTAAAATGAATTGTGATTACAGAGGGTCCTTTACAGAATTTATGAGGACGCCTGAAAGAGGACAGGTTTCTGTAAATGTATCAAAACCAGGGATCACCAAAGGGAACCATTGGCATCATACAAAAAATGAAAAATTCTTAGTCGTTAGTGGAGAGGGTTTAATTAGGTTTAGAAAGATAGATTCAGACGAAATTATTGAATATAGAGTAAGCGGAGAAAAGTTACAAGTTGTAGATATACCTACTGGATATACACACTCCATTGTAAATGTAGGAGAAAATGATCTTGTAACAGTGATGTGGGCAAATGAATGCTTTAATGTAGAAAAGCCGGACACGTATTACTTGGAGGTGTAATTAATGGAAAAATTAAAGGTCATGACAGTTGTTGGTACTAGACCAGAGATTATAAGATTGTCGGCTGTTATTAATAAATTAGAAGAGTCAAATGCAGTAGAACACACTCTTGTGCATACAGGACAAAATTATGATTATGAATTAAATGAAGTGTTTTTTAAAGATTTTAATTTAAAGAAACCGGATTATTTTCTTAATGCAGCTACCGGAACTGCAGTAGAAACTATTGGTAACATCCTCGTAAAAATTGATCCTATTATGGAGGAAATAAAACCAAATGCACTTTTGGTACTAGGAGATACTAATAGCTGTTTGTGTGCTATCGCAGCTAAAAGAAGACACATTCCTATTTTTCATATGGAAGCGGGTAATAGATGTTTTGATCAGAGGGTACCAGAAGAAACTAATAGAAAAATTGTCGATCATACAGCAGATATTAATTTAACTTATAGTGATATTGCAAGAGAATATCTCCTTAGAGAAGGATTCCCATCTGATAGAATTATTAAAACAGGAAGCCCTATGTTCGAAGTTCTCAATTCTAGAAAAGATGACATTGAAAAATCAGATATTTTAGAGAGGCTGAACCTTGAAGAAGGAAAGTATTTTGTAGTATCAGCTCACCGAGAAGAAAATATTAATTCGGAAACCAATTTTCTGGATTTAGTTGATAGCTTAAATGCAATTGCCTATAAATATAGTATGCCTGTGATTGTAAGTACACACCCTAGAACTAGAAATATGATAAATACTAAAGGAATAAAGTTTAATTCATGGATAAAAACGATGAAACCTTTAGGGTTTAATGATTATGTAAAGCTTCAAATTAAAGCTAAGGCAGTGCTTAGTGATAGTGGAACTATCAGTGAAGAGTCTTCTATTCTTAGGTTTAGAGCACTTAACATTAGACAAGCTCATGAAAGGCCAGAGGCCATGGAGGAAGCAACAGTTATGATGGTAGGGCTTGAAAAAGAGAGAATATTACAGGGATTAGAGATATTAGAAACTCAAGAAGACGATACATTAAGAATGGTAGCAGATTATAGTATGCCTAATGTATCAGATAAGGTGCTTAGGATAATATTGTCATATACGCATTATGTAAATAGAGTGGTGTGGGGAGGAAATAATGGATTTAGAAAAATATCCAAGGGTATTAATAGTTACAGTAAATCCACTATCAACTACATCTAATAACGGTAAGACATATGCTTCATTTTTTAATGGTTATCCTAAAGAACATATAGCACAATTGTATTTTCATAGAGAAATTCCTACTTCTGATGTTTGTGAAAATTATTATAAAATTTCAGATGAAGATATAATTAATAAGTTTTTAGGTAGAAGTGAAAATATAGGCAGAAAAGTTTATAGAGAAGCTAGAGAAGAAAGGTTAATTCCGGAAAATGTAAATAACAAACTGAAAAAGTCATCTATAGTTCGTTTTATAAGATCGTTATTTTGGCTATCAATTGATTTTGAAAAAGATGGTGTGAAAAGCTGGTTAGATAAATTTGATCCAGAAATTATATTTTTTTGTGGTGGTAATGCAAATTATTTATATAATAGTGTTTTGAAATTATCAAAAAAGTATAACGCCAAAATTGTATACTATATAACTGACGATTATGTTTTGCCTTATTTCTCATTTAATATTTTTAACCTAATAAATCGAAATTGGACGCGAAATGTTTTTAAAAAAATGTGTAGGAATAGCAGCTTGATATTGACAATAGGGGATAAAATGTCCAATGTGTATAAGGGAAAATATGGGATAGAATCTAAAAAAATAATGAATCTAGTTGAAGTTAGAAACAATAAAATATTAAATGATGAATTGAAAAATAATGATTTGCAATTTGTTTATGTGGGAGGACTACATAGCAATAGATGGAAAGTATTATCTCTTATAGGAAGAAGTTTAGAAAGAATAGAAAAGAAAGGTTTCAGAGGCACTTTGAATATATATTCACAGCATCAACCAGAAGAAAAAATACTTAGGGAAATAAATAGCAAAAAATATTCTAGATATTGTGGCTCTTTAGATTCAGATGGTGTCAAAAAGGTTTTAAAAGAATCGGATGTTTTAGTTCATGTAGAATCATTTGACCATAATAGTAAGGAAATTACTTATCTATCAGTTTCAACTAAAATATCAGAATATATGGCTTCCCAAAAGTGCATATTAGCTGTTGGGCCGGAGGATGTTGCTTCAATTGAATATTTAATAGAAACAAAATCAGGCTTTGTAATTACTTCTATGGATAATGAAGATATAGATTATAAGATAATAGACATTTTTCAAAATCCCGATAAAAGAAGTAGCTACATTGAGAAAGCTCTACTAACTGTTAAGCAAAATCATGATGTTGAGATTAGAAGAAAAGAATTTCAACAAGATATTATAAATTTGAAAAATAATAATTAACTATGTTCTAATGTGTGAAAAAAATCCGTTTTAGGAAAATATAAATTTTCCCCTAAAAGAAAAGGACAATAGATACGTTGGAAAAATAATAAATATTATACAATATTAATTAGCAATTTTATGTATGATAATGCAGTTTTACTACCCAAAAAGAATAAATAACTTGACTCATTTAAAGATTGGTCTAGATAGTTTAACCATATGAACTTTTGCCGACTCTTAGAATGAAAAAGGGAGATTCTTATCTTTTAGTGGAATTTTTTGGTTGCCAGCCCCAATCCCGGTAAAAAAAGGTATAACAAGATTCCTTAATGAGTTGTCATAAAGTTTAAAAACGGTAATAAAAAAACAGCTTCAATTTATCATTACACAAATCAAAAAGTTTCGCACACAAAAGGGTGATTCACTATCAATTACTTTGTTCATTATTGATGATTTCCAATGTAAAAAAATCGGTCTACTACTAATATGGAGGGACTAGATTACATTCAGATGGAAAAAGCGTTTGGTCCCATCCATACAATCGTTGGAGAGAAGGTTCTTCTTTTACTTGGGATTATCTTTCTTATTTTTGAAAATCATAATACGCGAAATACGTCTTTAGCCTTAAAAGTAAAAGTGATTTGGCAAAGAATCTTGGTCACCAAAAGAAGAAGATCAGGTTTGGTTTTGGTAGATAGCAGGTATACATGTAGAAAACTAATCGATTGGTGCAGGCAAAGATGGTTTCATCTAAGTGAGGGATAAAGATTTAATCAGAAAATCTATCCTGCTGTGATTGGTATGAAAATAAATGAGTTTGCCTTTAACTTATATTTAAAAACGTGAACTTTACTCTTTAACCGTGGGTGGCCACATTATAAATTCTATCCGCATAAAGGGAATCTTTATTAATCCGAAAATGATAAAGTTTTGTTTTCCAGGGAAAACAAATTCATTCAATCCTCCTCCTTTTTTATGTCCTCCGTAAAGACAGCAACTTGGATCTCATGACGATTCTAAGCTACTGCAATGTGCGAGGAAACATCGAAACTGGATATGGATATTAATTGGCTTTCATGATTATCAACTGTTTTCACATAAATGTATATATAGAGCATTATTGATGCGTTGAATTTCTGAACAATAATTTCCTTGAACACCAGCATCATGAGTGGGAAAGTAAACTATCATTAATCATTGGCCATATTGTTAAAAGGATTGGGAATGATTATCTTAGGCAAACCGCCATATACGCTTGTGAACTAGGATTATTAAAAAATGCTTGCTGAAGTGTTGAAAGAACTTAAATGCACAAAAAAAATTTTAGCCCATTTGTAGTACCGGCATGTCCTTTTTTAAAGGCAAGGTTTACAAATACAAGAGTCAAGTAGATAATTGGTTATTATATTGTATAGGCAGGTAAATCCATTCAAAAAGGTTTATTTTAAAATTATGTTATAATTTTTGGTGATATTTCAGAAAGGAGATGGTGAAATATGGATTCATTTGATATTCCTGTTGTTATGTTTATTTTTAAACGAAAAGATGCAACATTACGAATTTTAGAACGGGTTTCACAAATTAAACCAAAAAAGTTGTATTTAATATCTGATTTTGGAAGAAATGAAGAAGAAGAGATTTTAGTAAATGAATGTAGAAAAGAAGTTGAGAAACACATTAATTGGAACTGTAAAGTAATAAAGAATTATGCAGAAGAAAATCGTGGAGTATTTGATCGTATTGGCTTGGGAGCTATGTGGGTGTTTTCTATGGAACCAGTAGCTATTTTTTTGGAAGATGATAATTTACCGGAACTAAGTTTTTTTACGTTTTGTAAGGAACTTCTTGAAAAATATAAAGATGATAACCGTATTCTTTGGATTTGTGGTACAAATTACCTTGAAAGTTATGAACCAGAAGACGGTTCAAGTTATATGTTTACAAAGCATTTATTACCATGTGGGTGGGCTTCGTGGGCAGATAAATTTACAAAATATTACGATGCTGATTTAACTCTATTTAATGATCCGTTATTAGTTAAGAAAGTAAAATATGAGTATGAGGATAAGAGATTATATAAACAGCAAATTGAATGTGTAAGGCAAGAATACGAGAGAAAGCTAAAAGGAGAACGATATGTATCATGGGATTATCATATGGCATATTCTATCCGTGTACACAACCTTTACGGAATTTCCCCAAAATTTAACCAAATTAAAAATATTGGAGTAGATAGTTATTCAGAGCATGGAGGGGTTTCTTTTGACAATGTTATGACAAGACGATTTTGTGGGATGGAATCAATTCCTTTAGAGTTTCCTCTTACTCATCCTAAAACCATAGTGCAAGATAGAATTTATGAAAAAAAAGTTGGAAATCTAATTCTTTATCCACTTTCTCTACGAATAAAGATTAAAATTGCAACATTAATCAAAAATATTTTAGGAATGGAACCCAGTACATCTATTACAGGAACAATTAAGAAACATCTGAAGGTGGGTGGAAAGTAATGGTAAGTACATTTAATACAAAGTAGTTCAACATATAATTTAACTTGAGGAGCAAAAAATAGAGACTTTGTTATTGGATTACTTTGAATTATATGTATTGTGATATAGCAGTTAATTCCTCAGATGAGGAAAAAGTAATTATTTACTCTTATTGTAACAATAAAGATCGGCTTTGCCCTTGGTGATAAAGCTTATGACAGTAAGAAGATTCGCGAACATTCAATAAAACATAAACTTGTTTTTCTTTCTCCCATAAACCATAGAAAAGATGAGAAATGAAATGATGCATTGGGTCGTGTCCTGCCCGTTTTCCTAAAAACAACTTTCAGTTGTGCCCTATTTTCCCATCGTTCAAAAATTGAGCAGATTTTTTCCGCTTTAAAAAATAAGCTAGGGCTTGAACAACCATGTTGGTATGATAAAAATCCTGTCATTTTCATTGTCAGCTATATGTTCTTATTTACAACATTGGATTTTTATTTTAGTTTTGCGACACTATCTATGTATCTAAAAAATATTCTCTAATAGTGGATTGGAATTAATAACAACGGTATATATAATATAGATATTTTGGTAAGTTTGTTCAATGATTTTAAATCTCAATATGATGACAGTAAGATATTTTTAATAAAACTTGGAAAGATTTGAAACTATTTATCTTGTCGATGGGATTTATCGTCGGACTTGCGTTGGCTCATTGTAGATTTTAAAAATTAGGCAACAACTGTTGAAGGAGAAAGAATGAACCAGGTTAATTATAAGATAAAGAGCCTTTATTTTAAGAACACACAATTAATTAACAATATCGCTGGTACATATATAATTAAAGGTGGTTCTTTAATTATAAGCTTTTTTACAATTCCAGCGTATATGTTATATTTTTCCAACCAGACTATATTGGGATTATGGTTTACCATAGTATCAGTACTACAATGGATTTTAACATTTGATTTTGGCATCGGGAACGGGCTAAGAAATAAATTGGTTCCTGCTTTAGTTAAAAACGACAAACAAACTATAAAAAAATATGTATCATCAGCATATATAGTGATAGGTGTTATTTCGTTATGCACAATTTTAATTGGCAATTTTTTAATAGTTTTGCAAAATTGGAATATAATTTTGAATATATCTTTAGAAGTTATTCCAAATAACGTATTAAAAACTGTTGTCATACTTGTATTTTCTGGAATTGTACTACAATTTTTTCTCCAACTTATAACGTCAATATTATATGCAATGCAAAAAACTGCGTTATCCAATTCTATTTCTCTTATTTCTTCATTATTAATTTTACTTTATGTATCTTTTTTTAAAACAGGTAATATACAAACTGATTTGATAAATCTCGCAATGGTGAGTATGCTGACAGTAAACATTCCGCTTCTTGGTGCTACAGTAATAGTTTTTTCTACAAAGTTAAAGAATGCAAGACCGAGCATAAGATGCTATGATAAAGATTATGGATTTAGCATACTTAAGTTAGGTGGAGAGTTTTTTTGGATACAACTTGCACTTTTATTTATAAATTCAACTAATGAAATAATAATAACACGAATGTATGGTTCACAATATGTTGTTGAATATCAAGTATATTTTAGATTGTTCTATTTAGTTGTCACTTTATTCTCTTTAATTGCAAATCCAGTATGGTCTGCTGTTACAAAGGCTTACACAAGTAAACAATTTGATTGGATTGTTAAATTAAATAGAGTACTAACGATGCTTGTTTTATTTATTTCTGTTGGTAATTTGGCATTAGTAGGTTTTTCACAATCTATTGTAAACGTTTGGATAAAAGGGGATGCAATTAAAATAAATTATTTTTATGCATTTGTTTTCGTACTTTTTTCAGGAGTAACCATGAAAAATATTGCTTCATCATGCTTTGCAAATGGACTAGGACTTTTAAAATGTCAGACTATATATTATTCATTTGCAGCGATATTTAAAATACCAATTGTTATATTACTATCATATTTTATAAAAGATTGGATATGCATTGTTTTAGCTAATACAATTGTTTTATTGCCATATTCAATTATACAATCTAGGATTTTAGATAAGTTCTATAAAAAGAATTTAATAACTACTCAAACTACTGCTAGACAAGACAAATAGCGGTTCCTTACCATGAGTTCGTCTATCCTTATTTTATGGGAAGTAAATCGACATTTCCTTTTATTCTTTCTTCAATAACTTGCAGGATGTTGATACCTTGTTTTTTATTATAGGATGGTGCTGCAAAATGTATAATCTCTGAATAATGGGCAATAGAAAAATCACCTGTTTGGAAAGAATAATGAGTACCCAATAAACCATTCAACCAACGAGAGGGATACTCTGATCATGCCCAATTTTTCAAGAGAACGTGCCGTTTTTACAGAAACCCATTTTGGTATAGCTTCCTTGTGGAAGTTCGTGAAATTTCTTAAAATTATTCTTATGGGTGCTGGATGGCAGGATTACCCCGTATTGATCATCTCTCTACCTTTTCACGCTTGGCTGCCAGGGGGAGAACCAAAGGTTTCTCCTTTCTTTATAACCAAATACTGAAACACATGGCTGCCAAGAAAGCAAAAATTATTCTTATTGACAACACACTATACTACGGAGCAGTTTATATGATAAACAGGCAAAGCGGGGGGCTACACGATATAAATGGTATAAGGGATACAAACTTCAACTAGCTACCACACCCAACGGAGTTATTTTGGCACACGAATTCACAACAGCAAATGTATATGATAGTGATCCTGCATTACTCTTACTCAAGCAGTTAATGGGTCTTAAGATTGGCTTTGCCTTTGATGATAAAGCTTATGACAGTAAGAAGGTTCGTGAACATTCAATAAAACATAAACTTGTTTTTCTTTCTCCCATAAACCATAGAAAAGATGAGAAATGAAATGATGCATTGGGTCGTGTCCTGCCCGTTTTCCTAAAAACAACCTTCAGTTGTGCCCTATTTGCCCATCGTTCAAAAATTGAGCAGATTTTTTCCGCTTTAAAAAATAAGCTAGGGCTTGAGTTTTGTGACACTATCCCTCTAAATAAAAAATCAGTGTATCTATTCAGTATCATAAACTCGTTAGTTAAGGAGGATAATTACGGAACTATACAAATTTGATTTAATAACTCATCCTGCTTATGACTAATTAAATATGTCAATACTGCTCCTAAAAGGATAAATAAGGAGCAGATATTGATATGAAGAGATTACAAATTGCGAATTATCACGGATGGACACTTGAAACATTAGTTAAATACGAACGGAGTGAAAAAAATGTATCATTGCTACGATTCGTTTAATTTTACAAGATTATATGGGCAAAGAAGTTGCTGAAGTCCTTAATCTTCATTGTCAATCTGTTTCCAACTGGTAAAAAGCCGTATTTGACTCAAGAAGAAGAGACAGAGTTAAAGCATATGACTTTAGAAAGTACACCTGCTGACAAAGGTTTTGATATTTCCCCCAGCTGGGATACATGGGTCATCTAGTATGTGTTAAAAGAAAAGTTCAGTGTTACGATGAAGTGCGCCAGTATTGCTGCCATGTTTCACCGAATGAATTTGTGTTGCACAAGATCGAACTATAGGTTAGCAAAAGCGAATCCGAAGAAACAGCAGGGATTTACGAACCAACTAAACATGGTAAAAACAACTCTCCCATGACATGCTGCTAGCGTATGAAGATGCGAGCCACATCCGTGATTATCAAGCCCTACAGGCTACCTGGTTTGAAAAAGGAAAGCAAAGAAAAATTCCTATCCATGGGCATCACGCAAGTACAAATCTATTTGGTGCCGTGAATACGTTAAACGGTGATTTCCTTTGCATGCAAGCCACAAGATGTAGCGTACGGACTTTCCAACTTTTTCTTATGCTCACACTGCAAAGGCATCCTGGCAAAAAAGTAATCATGGTACTTGATAATTCACGAATTCATCATGCCCATATTTCTCGTCCTTTTCTTAAAGAAAATAAAAACGATTATATTTTCTCTTTTTGCCTCCGTATTCATCGAATTTAAACAAAGTCGAAGGGATGTGGAAATGGCTGCGAGAAAAAGTAATCGTCAATCGTTTTCAGAAGGACAGAACAGAAATTCATGAATCGGTAGATTAGTTTTTGGAATTTGTGAAGCATCATCTGAAGCAAGTTTTAACAAGAATTTCTTTTGCTCATATGTCGAAAGCTTAAATTGAACTTATATATAGCCAACGTCTTTTCTGACAAAGGAAGAGGCGTTTTTATTTTGCCAAAAAGGGAGTATGAGATATGAGTAAAACTCCAAATTACGATTAAAATACTTGGGGAATAAAAGACTTTATAAAGCTAGAAGATCGGAATAAAAACTTTGAGATGATTGATAGAGAGATTAAAGGTAAAGATGAAAAAATTGGAAATTTGTTAAAAACGCTAAAGGTTAAGAAATGGACAGCAACAGAAGAACAACTCAATTACACCGTCGCTGATGATTTGTATATATTAGGACAAATAACAGTCTATGCCGGTGGTACACCACAAGCAACGGGTATAAATTTTACTGAGGATAGTCCAACGAGTTTCATATTACTATGTGGTGGATCTGAGATACCTGCCGGAATTGAGATTATAGCCGTTTACAGATAATATCTCCTAGATATGTAGGAAACATTTGGTCCGAAAGCCAGTATTAAAGTATAGTGTTAATTAGAGGTGATAACGTGGAGGAACGAAGAAACTTCTTAAAACAGGCATTACTTTGGGTACTAGCTTTCTTTTTTGGATATACAGTCAAAAAAGAGGGTGAAGTTGTAACATTAACTCCATTAAATAAAACAGATGCAAGGATGGTCATAGATAAAGACGGAAAATCGGTATCTGAAAAAATCAGGAATTTATCAAATCATGATTCAATCAGTCCCGATGTGTATCACGGTACGGATGCAGAAAAAGTTCAAATGGCTATTGATGATGCAATCACTCTCAATAGAGCTGTAAAGCTTGATAGAATATACGATGTTGGAAATTCGACATTAATAATTAATAACCCTGATAATGTGTTTACAAGAAAACCGATATATTTTTTAGGTGTTAATGGTGGTGGGTTTAAAAAAAATGTTTCCGGTTTTATGTTTACTGCTAATACCGATAACAACGGTGACATGGTATTCAGTAATGTACATTTTAAAAGTATAGCAGGGGCAGGAACAAAAATATTCAATTGCGATAAGTTAATACGATTTAGAACACAAAATTGCTTCTACAAAAATGTGGATACAATCCTTTATACTTCGGATAATGACAAATTTGTTCAATCGGTTCGAATGAATCAAGATTCGATAGTAGGTGGGAAAGGTTTTGTTGTTGATATTGCAGGATCATATGATATGCATTTAACCCAATTGTTAGTTGAAACAAGAGAAAGTTTCTTTAATCACCGAAATACAGGGCTTCATAAGCCATTAACAGGATCTTCGGTAAAAAACTGCGTAATTGAAGGTTTAACAGGAAAAACGATGGTACTCGGTAGCACACGTTTATTTGATGTATCCAATAATTACCTTGAATATAATAATGAAACTATTGAGTTTTTAGCAAACGCTGCTATCGTTGGTTTTACAATTAAAAACAATGTTTATTTAGGGGAGTCAACGACATCAGCACTTATAAAATGGAATGGTGATGTTTTTGGTGCTATTTCGGAAAACAATGTTACTGGTGGTATACCAACACACGATACAACATTAGTTATATCAGGTCACATATTTTCGACAAATGATAGATACAACAATGTGCTAGGAAATAATATAGACCCAGACAATAAACTTGTAATCGCTTCGGCAGGTAGTTATAAAGCATACACCGCACCGCTTAACGGATATATTACAAATTTAGGGTTATTTAAAAGAAAAACGTCATATGTAAGTAACATAACAATTCTAGCCAATAACTATCATTTGGCAGATGTTATGTTTCCAGACGGAATAAAAATAGATGATTTAATTTCTGTTCAAGCATTTCCGGCCAATCTTAATAGTCGTTTTATAGTATCTGGTTATATTCGTGGTACAAATAAAGTGACAGTAAGATTAAAAAATGAAGAGTCCACAGATATAACGATTGCGAACCTAATTGTAACGGTGCTACAACCTTATATTTCAATAACTGGTTAAAATCTGAACAAATCAATCCTTGTTCAAACTAGACGTTTTTTCTGTTTTTCTTAGTAAAATTATTCTAGCACGAACAAACACCAACTGCTGTGGTATTAGCAGGAACATTTCTAATCATAAGTGAGTTAGCACCGATTTTCTTTTGGTCACCAACAAGTATAGGCCTTAAAATTTTTGCTCTAGAACCAACGTAGGTTTTAGCGCACCCATGGTTTTAATCTGCTCCAAGAATATCTAAAGTGGCTTGATGGAAAATGGTTATATTGTCTCTGAGTACGATGCTTTTTTCGATTATTATACCTTTTCCACCGTGTGGCGTGTAAATTTTTTCCGTTTTACATGGATGAGGTGTGGAATCCGATTTGTATATTTATTTTTTATATTATAATTTTATCACTAGCGTTGCATTAAATTCTTAATGATGATTTTTCATGCCTGTCCATAAAAAAAATCCTTTACAATGAAAAGTACAGGTGGTTTCCTGTCCAAATCCACTATAAAGGACCCTACTATGGACAAGAATACCTTAGTTTCTTCATTTGGTAAATGGGTTGCACCCATAAACACAAAAAAACTTGAGGATCACGTTGAAAAAACAGGTCAAGATAAGTATGTCAAAAAGCTGACAACACGGGCGTATCTTCTTTTTTTTCTACATGCCCATCTTGAAAAAAGAGACGGTCTTCGTGCCATTGCCGATGATGCACTGCAGGAAGAATTTCAACAAGAAATAGGATTAACTTCCATTAGTGCCGCTCAACTTTCCCGTAAACACCGGCGTGTGGAACCTTCGCTTCTGGCCGAACTTTTTATCGACCTGGTTCACAAGCTGCGCCCGCATTCCCGCCACACTTGCGCATGGAAGGAAGAGTTAAGAATAGTAGATTGTTCCACCGTGTCCCTGTGTTTAAACAAATATAAATGGACCACGTTTAGAAAGACGAAAGCCGGTGTGAAAATCCATCTTCGTCTCGTCTTTTTGAACGACAACGACGTTGTCCCTGATAAAGTGGAAATTACTTCGCCAAAACCCAGCGATCGAACACAAATGGAAACCTTGATTGACGAAACAGGCGCTACCTATGTGTTTGACCGAGGACACGTCGATTATGAAAAGTTTGACCAGTACTGCGAACAAGGAATTTTCTTCACTTCGCGTTTGAAGAAAAACGCGGTCATCCGCCCGCTTTCTTCTTTTTCAGTGGCCGAAGAAAGCCCGGTATTGTCTGACATGATGGTGTACCTGGGTACCCCACAAAAACGAATGGAAAATCCGGTTCGCTTGATTGAAACCGTCGATGATCAAGGAAACTCTTTTCGCATTGTGACCAACCGGTTTGACTTGAGTGCCGAAGAAATTAGTGACATCTATCGTGCCCGTTGGGCGATTGAACTGTTTTTTAAGTGGCTTAAGCAACATGTGAAAATCAAGACATTCTACGGTACAAGCAAAAACACGGTGGCGAACCAAATTTATCTTGCCCTTATCTTTTACTGCCTTGTGCTTTTGGTCAAAGCGGAAACAAAAACAAATCACTCTCTCTTACAATTAACACGATGGTTAACAGCATTTCTGTGCAAGCCGTGGGAAAAGTGGTTCGAACGAATTCGGTATCGATCCGATCGAGCTTCACGAGGCCGTCAAAAGAAAAAATAAGTGCCATGTCGTCTTCGTTTTGTGATTAAATAGTATATTTTACCAAATGGGCAGAAACGACCTTTTACTATAGGATTCTCTTTTTTGACCTTGGGGTCAATTTTCCGTTCTGAATAGTCTGGTAAACATTCTATTCAGTTTTTATGCAACGCTAGTGTAATTTTATACATGTTGAATTTGGCCCAAAACTGTTCAATTTTATTCTAAAACAAACTCACGTTTGATTTAAAGTTTCGACAAAACCGATTATATTATTTGAAAAAGCACCATCTTTTGCCTCTTTATTGGAAAATGAAGGGGTGTTTTTTATGGACATGGTTCCTTTAGTCTAGTAAACTATTGAAGTAGAGCCGAATATTGGGGGAGAGTAACGTGACATATAAACGTAGGCTACTAACATTTTTATATATTGATACCTGCATCATCTTCTTGGCGGTTTTGCTAAGCTACCTTCTTCGTTTTGAAGGCAACATTGAACATCTATTTTTTACTAGTTTTCCATATGCTTTCTTATTAATTTGGGCAACTACCTACGGCATGTTTTACTTTACTAAGCTTTATCGTCGTGTCTGGCAGTATGCAAGCATTGGAGAACTTCGCTCTATTATTAAAGCCTCCACTATTGCACTATTCCTCTCTCTTACACTATATTCACTTGGAAAAAGCATAGGATTAAATTTTATGATTCCTTATTCAATTTTCTTACTTTCCTGGATGGTCATCATTATTGGAATTGGTGGTTCGCGTTTTTTCTGGCGTCTGTATCGTGATAGTTATCATAAAATTCAACCACATCATAAAAGAACGCTTATTATTGGTGCAGGAAATGCAGGCAGCTTGGTTGTTAGAGAATTGAAGCATTCTCCTAATTCCAATCTTTACCCTGTAGCCTTCATTGACGATAATCCGCGCAAACAAAAATTAGAGCTGCTAGGGCTGCCTGTACTTGGTACTCGTGACAATATTATTTCCGTAGTTGAAAATTATGATATTCATGTTATCGTACTTGCTATTCCTTCTGCTTCTAAAGAAGAATTGGCAAAAGTAATTGATATATGTAAAAGAACAAATGCAACACTTAAACTGCTCCCACGCGTTAGCGATCTAATAGATGGGAAAGTTTCTGTTAATTCCATTCGCGACGTTAAAGTGGAAGATTTGTTAGGCAGAGACCCTGTACAAGTCGATTTAGAAGGAATCGCTAACTACGTTACAAATAAAGTAGTCTTAATTACTGGAGCAGGCGGTTCTATCGGTTCGGAAATCTGCCGCCAAATCTCGGGATTTTCTCCAGAGAAATTATTGCTTTTAGGACACGGAGAAAACAGCATTTATGCAATCGAAAACGAGTTAAAGCGAAACCATCCTCACCTTGCTTATGAAACGATTATTGCTGATATCCAAGATCGAAAAAGGCTAAAAGACGTATTTAACACATACCGGCCTGCCGTCGTTTTTCATGCTGCTGCCCATAAGCATGTACCATTAATGGAGAGGAATCCTGCAGAAGCAGTGAAAAACAATGTGTTTGGTAGCAGGAATGTAGCAGAATGTGCACACCAATTCGGTGTTGAGCGATTTGTACTTGTTTCAACCGACAAGGCTGTAAACCCAACAAACGTAATGGGTGCGACGAAAAGAATTACCGAGATGATAATTCAAAGCTTAGATAGAATAAGCACGACGAAATTTGTTGCAGTGCGTTTCGGAAATGTACTTGGAAGTCGTGGCAGTGTTATCCCTCTATTTAAAGAACAAATCAAAGCAGGCGGACCGGTAACGGTTACCCATCCAGATATGATTCGGTATTTTATGACCATTCCGGAAGCGGTCCAGCTTGTTATTCAGGCCGGTTCGTTGGCGAATGGCGGAGAAATTTTCATTCTCGATATGGGTGAACCGGTGAAGATTTCCGATTTAGCCCATGATTTAATCCGTCTATCCGGCTTAGAACCGGGCAAGGACATTAAAGTTGAGTACTCAGGCATTCGCCCAGGGGAAAAACTATTTGAAGAGCTTTTGACTGCAGAAGAAGGAACGGCAGCCACCAAGCATAATCGCATTTTTATTGGGAAGCCTATCCATTTCTCTCGTGAAGATTTTATCGCTATGCTTCATGGACTCGAGTTACTTACTGTAAAGTCAACAGAAGCCGTGTCTTCGGAGAAAGTTAAATTGATGCTGCACCAGCTTGTTCCTACTTATAGTGGATACAAACCATCTGATGAATTGCTAAATGAGAAGAATGCAGAAAAAGAAATACAAATGAATTTAGAGAACACAAGGAAACTTGTTGCTGCAGGAACCGCGTGGGAATAGGGACTAATAAACTTTTTATACAGGCCAATTGCACAAGTTGACCTTCCTACATACGAAATAGGGTGGAGTTATATATGATAAAGGAAGCAAGTCTTGATCAACAGCGACTATTGGATATCTTGTTGCGTGCATATGAAAAAGGAAAATATGCAGATATATTGGAGGCAAAAGATATTATTAAAGATATGACTGCTAGTTTAGAACCCTTGCTTACTGAGTCTGCCGTTCCTAAAGATAAGTAGATATTTATTCTTACAAAAGTGTATATATGAGTAATTGTGTTTTTAAACATAATGCCTGAGGTGGATAATTTTCTACTTCAGGCATTATGTTGTGTTGCTTAAGAGATAGACGGGGATATGGTACAATGGAAATATGGTTGAGCACTCATTCAACTTTCGAGTATCATTTATTGTTTGTAAAATCAAATTTTTGAACATAATTGCAGCATTCGCATGCTCTACCGATTTGTTCTTTTGTCTGGGCATCAAGGTAATAAATCTCATCATATCCACATATAGAGCATTCCATAGCGTACAATACTTCCCGTGGGCCAAAAATAGCATCCAGCAGAAACTGAAAGTACATTCTCATTCACCTCTAAGTCTATTTTTATAACTATAACAATCATTTGAAGTGAAGTAAGGCGAAGCTTGTCAGAGGTATATAAGTTATTTTCGACAATTTAATAAGAGGTTTGGAATGCAAAACTAAAGCCCATGGATACTAAAATATTGAACTTTTGAGGTGAATTTATGGCTGTACTGGTAACTGGGGGAGCAGGCTATATTGGTAGTCATACTTGTGTAGAACTATTAAATGCAGGCTATGATATTATAGTAGTCGATAACCTTTCGAATAGTAATCCTGAATCATTAAACCGTATCAGAGAGATAACGAAAAAGGATTTTAAATTTTATGAGGTTGATTTACTTGATAAAAATAGTTTAGAAAATGTATTTGTTGAAAATAGCATTGAAGCGGTCATTCATTTTGCCGGGCTTAAAGCTGTTGGTGAGTCTGTCGAAATGCCCCTTTACTACTATCATAACAATATTACCGGAACGCTTATTCTTTGTGAATTGATGAAGAAATATCATATAAAGAGATTAGTGTTCAGTTCTTCAGCTACCGTATATGGCATGCCGGAACGTGTTCCGATTTCAGAGGATTTTGCTCTTAAAGCAACCAACCCTTATGGTCGCACTAAGCTAATGATCGAAGAAATCCTGCGAGACCTTTATGTACCAGACAACGATTGGAGTATTGCCCTTTTACGTTATTTTAATCCGATTGGTTCTCATCCTAGTGGTCGTATCGGGGAAGATCCTAACGGGATACCGAACAACTTAATGCCATACATCACGCAGGTAAGTGTTGGAAAGCTGAAGGAACTTAGAGTCTTTGGTGATGATTATCCGACCCCTGACGGTACGGGTGTAAGGGATTATATCCATGTTGTTGATCTTGCACGGGGACACTTAAAAGCTCTTGAAAAAGTCATGTCATCTACCGGTGTTGATGCCTATAATTTAGGTACAGGAAGAGGATATAGTGTATTAGAGATTATTGCTGCCTTTGAAAAAGCATCTGGAAGAAAGATTCCGTATACGATTGTTGAACGGAGACCCGGTGATATTGCTGCTTGCTATGCGGATCCAACAAAGGCAAAAGAAGAGCTGGGCTGGGTTGCTGAAAGAGGGATAGAAGAAATGTGTGTTGATTCCTGGCATTGGCAACAGTCTAACCCTAACGGTTATAAATAAGTTTATTAGAATTATAACTAAATTGAAGTTCGGTTTTTAAGCAGCCCTTGTTAATATACAAGGGCTTTAATTTTTCTAAATAGATCTTTGCTATCGGAACTCAGTAGTTAGATTAATTTATGATTAGTCTTTCTATCATTTACCAAATTATTGTATAAACCTTTAACATAATAAGACAAAATTCCACCGGTAGAATCAATAATTATATCGTATAAACGCCCATCACGTGCCAGGAAAAGTTGTAAAATTTCTGTTGTGATTGCAAATAAAACTGTGAATATAATAGCCTTTCTATGATCCTTCGAAGAAAAGTAGATTAGCCATTCCAAGAAGGCAAATCCTATTAAGTGGCCTAGCTTTACTGTAATCCAATAGGAGTGTATAAGATTAATATCACTAAATTTAAAAAGATCATAAAAGTCCGGTGTTGAAATCCATTGAAATTTAAGGGTGTGATCGAACAATATTGTGTCCAATCGATTAACGCTTGTAAATACCCCCAAAATTAATGCCCAAATACAAGTAATAATATATTTTATCTGTTTTGGATAGCGTTGAAAAATGAGATTCATGATATTCTCCTCCAATTTGCATTTATTCTAGCACAAAATCAAGAAGAATATTTGTAACATCAAAACTTGGAAAAATAAAAAGACGGTTTAATAAACCGCCTTAATTGTTTTCTGGTATGTTCTTGTCCCCTGTAATCCTTCGTTTTCTGTTATTCCTGACTTTAATCCAGTAATGGCCATGTTCATCTTTGTAGAAGCGGACCCCAACTAATAGTAATGGAGTGTAAATCTGTTTAAAATGATAGTATGGCATGGATATTTTGCCCCCTGATTTTAAGTTAATAGGAGGTAACTGGCTGGCGTATCTTCTGACTTAGCCCCTATAGTTTTGCGTCGCCATTTTTCAATGGTTTTGCCTTTGTCATAAATAGGATAACATGCCCATTGTAAAAAGAATGTAGATATGTGTCGAATATAAAAAAATTTATTAAGTTATTTATAGTCATAATGTATTTTTTAGTAGTGTCATTGTGTCTTTTGGGAAAAGGCTGGGTATATGCTACAATGAATAAATAATGGATATCGAGAGGGATAGAATGATTGAGTTAACCAACATAACAAAAAGCTATAAGGATGGAAGAGAACGGCTGTCTATCCTGCAGCATGTAAACCTGCACATCTCAGAAGGAGAATTCATCGCCATTCTTGGACCTTCCGGCTCAGGGAAATCTACGCTGCTAAATATTCTTGGTCTGCTGGATCGCCCCAGTTCAGGAACATACCAGCTGGACGGGAAAGATATTACTACATACAGCCAGGCACGCCTGGCAAACGTACGCAACCGGCAAATCGGCTTCATTTTCCAGCAATTTATGCTCATTCCCCGGCTCTCGGTTCAGGAAAATGTGGGACTGCCTCTTTTATATGGCCGGTATTCCCGGCGTGATAGAAAAGAAAGAGTAGAAAAAGCGCTGGACCAGGTAGGCCTGCTCCACAAAAAAAAGGAGCTTCCGACCAAACTATCAGGGGGTCAAAAGCAAAGAGTCGCTATCGCGCGTGCCATTGCCAGCGAACCGCAGCTCCTGCTGGCTGACGAACCAACCGGAAATCTGGATGTCGATGCAAAGCAGGGCGTCATTGACATTCTGCATAGCCTGCACAAATCCGGCAAAACGATTGTTCTTGTCACCCATGACCATGACCTGGCGCAAATTGCGGATCGTATCTTGTACGTTGAAAATCGAACCCTTGTCTCTCCTGATAAGCGTATGATAGGAGGGGGGACAATATGATAGTCAAACCATTCTTCATGGCGCTGCGCGGTATCCGGGCATACAAAGGCCGTTCGGTTCTTGCCTTGCTGGGAATTGCCATTGCCGCCTTCCTTGTCATTTCACTCATGTCTGTTCTTTATAACTTTAAGAACGGCCTCTTAAACCAGTTTAACGGGGCAGGAGCTAAACAAATTACCGTTGTTCCTGGGAAACTATTAAACAAACAGGCAATGAGTTCAGGCGTTGCTGATTTATCTGCTTTCACCCCATCCTCCAGCACGCTCACATATAAGGATGCCATGGATGCTAAGAAAAATGTAGCAGGTATAAGTAAGGCTGCACCGCAGAATGAGGCGGTGACCACTCTTTCCTTTAAACAAAAAACAACCGATATTATTTTTACCGGTACAAATCCTGATCTGCCGGGAGTGTTTGATTTGAAGCTGGCAGAAGGAAGTTTTTTTTCTGGGAAAGCTCTTGTAAACAAAGAAAAGGTTGTTGTGCTTGGTTCAACCGTAAAAAAAAGTGTGTTTGGACAGAGTAAAGCTGTAGGGAGCACAATTGTTATTCAAGGAAAGAAATATCGTGTAGCAGGTGTATTAAAGGAAAAGAAAATGTTTGGTTTTAATGTGGATGAGCGTGTGTATGCACCTTACCAGGTAGTTGAAAAAGAAATGAATGTGAAAAATGCGTCGATGCTTTTCTTTCAGGCCAAAACAACGGAGAGTGTACCGCTGGTAGAAGCACAGATTGATAGCGTAATCGGCGGAAACCATCAAAAAAAGGACTACAATTTGTTAAAGGCAGCGGAAGCGGTCCACCTTGTGAATACAGTGATGAAGCTACTAACGGCTATAACAGTGTCGATTACAGGGGTGTCTTTTGTCGTTGGAGGGATTGGTATTATGAATGTGATGCTTCTAACGGTCAAAGAGCGGACACGTGAGATTGGGATTCGCAAAGCAGTCGGGGCTAAATCATGGCATATTCTAAGCCAGTTTCTGTATGAAGCAGTGATTCTAAGTGTGCTTGGTG
Source organism: Aneurinibacillus tyrosinisolvens (assembly GCF_001015055.1). Classification (GTDB taxonomy): domain Bacteria; phylum Bacillota; class Bacilli; order Aneurinibacillales; family Aneurinibacillaceae; genus Aneurinibacillus_A; species Aneurinibacillus_A tyrosinisolvens. The sequence goes on from NZ_BBWZ01000002.1 coordinate 218,542, forward strand.
CAGGAGTAGGTCTTGCGGCGACGTATGGAGCACTACAGGGAATTCACCACTATTTTCCGATTCTATCAAATGAAATTCCTAGAGAGTTAATTCAGTATACCGCTATATTTTCAATCGGTGCCGGTCTTTTGTTTGGTATTATTCCGGCGGTTCGTGCGGTACGTATTCAACCGATTGAAGCGTTGCGCTATGAATAAAAGGTGGGTAAAAAGGAGAATGCAACGATGGCTGGAAAACTACGTAAAATAGTAATCGTCACTGGTATTACACTCGCTGTAATCGGTGTGGGCGGGAAGCTGGCGTTCGATTATGCTGCTGATAAGGTAGTCAAGAAAATGGCGCAGGAGGTATCCGCCGATCCTGAGGTCCAAAAGCTGTTAAAAGATAAGGACGTACAGCAAAAACTTGATCAACTGCATCAGAATCCGGATTTGCAGAAGAAGTTAGATGGAATGACCAAAGAGGTCTCTCTTCAAGAATCTTCAAATAAGAAGGCAGATGCAGCATCGATACAGAAAGACCCAGTTAAGGGAACGGAGGAGGCTGCGCAGCAGGAACCAGGTACACATCCTACTAAATCCTCTGGGGCAAATGTAGAAAAAAAAGGAAATTCAAATAGTTCAAGTGCCATCCATTTCAGCAGCACAAGTGACGCGGCACAATATGCGATGAAGCGCTTCTCTATGTCTGAAATTAACCATTATCGCCAGATGGTGTCGGATGGGATTACACCTGAGGAAAAAAGACAGCTCAAAGCGGTTGCTTTTTCCCGTTTTTCTCCGGCAGAGCTCCGGGCATTTATAGAAGCGGCGCGCAAATAAAGGAGAAACGTTTTAAATGGCAGGAAAGATAAGCCGGGTACAACGAGGGAGAACATTTCTATTATACTGGATTCCGCTATTGCTCTTAATAGGGGGGATTTTCTTCTCTTCTTCCCAGCCGTATCAGAAACAGGATATACGTCCAGAGATAAGAAAATATATTAACGAGAAAGAAATAGCCCAGAGATTTGCAGAAGTGAAATTTACTTACGTTCATGGAGAGGTAAGTGTTAACCAATTAGGGGCGGCAGGGTTTATTGAGTTTTTTATACGAAAAGGAGCCCATTTTACTCTCTATTTTCTTTTGGGTTTTCTCATGTATGGCGCTTTACGGGGAAGCGGAGTGGGGAGAGGGAAGCGGCTGGTAGGCTCTCTCCTCTTTATGGTCCTGTATGCCGCTTCTGATGAGATACACCAAATGTATACGGCTAACCGGACTCCACTTGCGGCAGATGTACTTCTCGATTCCGTTGGTGGTGCAATAGGGATAGGTGCTGCACTTGTAATGAAAGAAATATTTTCCTGAAAAATTTGTTGTTATAATTGTAAAAATTAATAACAATTATTCCGATATAATAAGATAGATAACTTAGGTATTTTAACCTAATCATACTTACTACGAAAGCCTTGTGATCTTTTTTTGACAAACTATACTTTCTCTATGAAAAAGGGATGAGCCTATCATTGGATTCGTTGTATATTACTGTTAATTATGATAAGTTATTTAATGAATAGTATAATTTGTCGAAAAAAATCACAGACCAAATAACCATGGAGGTGTACATTTTGAATTTTAGACAAAAACTAGCTGCTTCTTTATTGTCAACAGCCGTTCTAACATCCGGTGTTATCCCGGCTCTTCCGCTGAACAGCGCTATATACGCAGCAGACGTGCAGACAAGCCTTTCTAGCCAGTTGGCACAGAAAGTAAGAGCAAATTATGATTTGCTGCTTCCGGAAGAAAAACAGCTTCTCCAAGATGCTAGAAGCTTTACCTTAGTACAGAACACGGACTGGTGGAGAAATACTCTTGGCTTAGACACTTTTATTAATGCCGCAAAAGCAAAGGGAGTAACGAAAGATGAAGCGGTGGGCTTCCTTCAGGAGCTGATTGCCATTACTAGCGGTTTCAACCCGAGTGGAATTGATGCTGATATTCAGAACTTCCGAAGTAAGTATGCCGGAACATTCCACAAGTTAACCAATAATGAGTACACACTTGATCAATTGCTTAGCCTAACTAATGATATTGAACAAAATACAAGGCAATCTATATCAAGCAAGTATGCGATTAGGATAGGGTTATTCCTAACAGGATCGTCCACAGAATCTTTACATACTCTTGTTCATGATATTGCGAAAAGTGCTATTGAACAAAGCCTTACTAAGCCTGAATATCAAAAGTTCAATGGGAAATTAGGAGAACTAGGTTTATCTATTGAACAAGTTCTTGGATTTACTGTAAACATGGACAAGGCTGCTGTTACTTCGGGCGGCAAAACATTGGGTGATGTGCGGGACGCTTTCGCATTCGCCGGTGCAAGAAAGTACCTGCACGCTGAACTTAACAATAAGCAGTTTAAAACAACCGAGCAGCTATCTGTAACAAGCGGAAGCGATGCAACATTGAAATTTATCGCTAATCTTCCTTCTAATTCATCTTCAACTGATACTGTTAACATTACACAATTCACGGATTGGAAGGTAACAGATGCGAATGGGACTGTCCAATCCCGCGTTGAGCCGAAGGTAAATCAGCAGAATGGTACAGTTACATTTAGACCACAGGCTGATTCGAAATTTCTTGTTGCTACAAGCAGAGCTAAAGTGCAGGGAAATCCGTTAACACTTGCTAAGTTCCAATTAAATGTAGCTGCCCAGGGAACCCCGCTTGAAATACCGGCAATTCTTGGACAGCCAACGACGATCCCTGTACAGGCAGGTGCTTCTTTGACACAACCTGTTAATGTTCGGGTAACAGTACCAGGGGCGGGAGATGTTATTGTTCAACTTCCGATTGGATTTAAACTACCGGATGGCACGACAGCTCTGACTGTAAAATCTTCGACAGAAGCACCAACAAACGGATTGACAACGGCAGGCCCAATCCTTGACTTCAGTTTTGGCCAGCCTGGGCCGCATGTCCCACTTAGCCAACCAGTTACAGTTATACTCCCGGTTACTTCTGCTGATACTAGCAATGTAGGAATATTCTATTATAATGAAGGTAAGCAAAAGTGGGAATATCAAGGATCAACTCCTGGTGCAGGTAATACGGTTAGCGCTTCTGTAAGCCATTTCTCTATCTATGGTGCATTGAGTGATACGGTAGCACCGGCTGCCCCTACTATTACGAAGTCTGTTGCAGACTCTAGCTCGGTTACTTTAACAGTAGACGCTTCTGATCCATCTGGAATTAAAGGATATCAGGTTTACCAGAATGAAAGTGCAACGCCTGTAAGCTATACGCTTGTATCCGAAAACGAACTTAAGATTGCGGGCTTACAGTCATCCACTCAATACAAATTTAAAGTTAAAGCGGTAGATAACCTTAATAATACGTCAGATTTCAGCTCTGCAGTCCCCGTAACGACAGGTAGTACTGGTGGCGGCGGTGGCGGCAGTACTGGTGGCGGCGGCGGCGGTGCAACTCCGAGCACTCCAACTACGCCAACCACACCAACTACACCAACTACACCAGGCACTGGCACAACTCCGGGTAATGGTGGACAGACACCGGTTGTAACGACTCCGGACTTCATCGATATTGATGGACACTGGGCACAAAAAGATATCGATTTTATGGCAGCGAACGGATATGTTCACGGTACAGGAAATGGCAAATTCGAGCCAAACAGAGTGATAACAAGAGCTGAATTTGCGGCGATGCTTGTAAACATTCTTGCTCCAACGGAAGAAGGAAAGGCTTCGTTTACAGATGTACCTGCGAACGCATGGTATGCGGATAGCGTAAAGCGTGCCTATGCAGCCGGAATCATCCATGGGGTTGGTAAAGGTCGTTTTGCTCCAAGCCAGGTAATCACCCGCGAACAAATGGCGGCTATGATTGCCAACGCCTTGAAATACAAAGGAATAGAACCAAGTGTACAAAATGTGAATGCGGCTCTTAAGGCATTCGGGGATAAAGGTTCTATTTCTAAGTGGGCAGTGCAGGCAGCTGCTATCGCTGTAGAAGCTGACATTTTACACGGTCAGAAGAAAGGCAAAGCTGTTACTTTTGCGCCGAAGAGCAAGGCAAGCCGAGCAGAAGCGATTGTTATGCTGAAACGTTTTCTTGAAAAATAAAATAAGAGAGTTCGATTGAGATGGGTGCGATGAGCACCCGTCTTTTTTTTGTTTCATGTAGAATGTTGTTAAATTAACAGGAAATTTGGCGCATGCATATAGAAAGAGAGAGGATATAATGCTATAATTTGGTATCTGAGCATGTTATGATAGCTGGTTTAGTATAAACTTTTACAATAATGATAGAAGGAGTAATAGCAATGAAACGAGTAAAGCGTTCTTTTATCCCTTTGACTTTAGCAGGAATCCTTGCCGTGAGTGGTGTCAGCTATCCTGTTGGTGTTAAAGCTGATTCTACAACAGCTGTAAAATCTAGTTTCTCTGACGTTTCTGATAGCTATTGGGCTGCACAGCCGATTGTAAAAATGGGCCTGCGTGATGTCGTAGCCGGATATAATGACGGAACCTTCCGCCCTGATGAAAAAGTAACACAAATGGAAGCGCTCGCCATGGTCATTCGTAACATGGGACTGAAAGCGGAAGCGGACAGCTATAAAGCGACAGGAAACCTTGCATATAATGTACCGGACTGGGCAAAAAGCACAGTTGCTTTTGCTGTATCCAAGGGATTAATCAAGCCTGAGGAGAAACGGTTTGCTCCTGCGGAAACTGCGACAAGAAGCTGGGTAGCCCAGTTAATGATCCGGATGATTAATAAAGAGCAGGAAGTAAGCAAAGCGGCGGCGGAAAATACCGTTAAATTCACGGATGATAATTCTTTCCCAACCTGGGTAAAAGACTATATCAACGCAGCTGCCTCTTACGGTCTTATCTCCGGTTTTTCCGAGGGAAATGGACTTTCCTTCAAACCGGAACTTGAAGTGACCCGTGCCCAAATGGTTGCTTTCTTAAGCCGAAGTGAGAAGTATTTAGATGTCGAATCTGATAGAAGCCATATTGGTACATTACAATCATTAGCATCCGGTACCCTTACTATAAAGGGGAAAAAGGACGGCACTGCTTATACATACGAGATTAACAGCGGAACTAAGTTCTATGATGGCACGAAGAAGATAACAAAGGAAGAAGTCAAAGCGAATAGCCAGCTTCTCGTGATTGCTCTTAACAATAAGGCGTATTATGTAGAAGCAATAGACCAGGCAGCCGCAAACACGATAGTAGATGGAACTATCGAGAAAGTATATGAAGAAGCTCAGTCGGTCATCGTAAAAGATAAAGATGGAAAGCTTACAACCTATCAGGTGGATAGCACTACAACGCTAGGGACTAGTAGTGCTACGATTAAGAGTATCAATGAACTGGTAAAAGGAGATGAAATCCGAATTACGATAGCACCTGGCGGCAAAGTTGTAAGCCTCACCCGCACGAGTGAAAGTAAAGATAAAAGCCTTGAAGGGACAGTTTACGATATAGACCAACAGGCGAAACTCCTTACAATCAAAACGAGTGGCAGCAAATTGGAAGCCTTCAACTACGACGATGCGACGTTTGTTGAATATAAAAACAAACGTTTCCCTAATATAGGAGATTTAATACAGGGAGATTCGGTAAAACTTGAACTGGCAAATGGCATCATTAGTAAAATCATTGTCAATGTAGCAGAAAACGAAGTAAACAGCGGAACGATTAAGGCTGTGAATGTTGCTGACCAGTTTATCACGATCCAAGGACAAGATGGAAAGCTGCAAGTTTACCGTGTGGATAACAGTACAGCTATTTCTGTAGGTGAAACAACGGGTCTTTCTCTTTCCGATCTTGTAATAGGGGACAAGATAGACATCAAAGTTCAGAACGAGACTGTTTCTTCTATTACCGTGAAGAATCGAACCGTTGTCAATCCAACAGAGCCAAATGATAATTTGAAGAACGGCACAATTTTTGCTGTAGATGCGACAAACCGGGTTATTTCCTTGAAGAATGCCAGCGGTGAGCTAACGGCAGCGTATGAACTAAGTACAAACGCTGAATTAATCATGGATGGAAAATCAAATCCTGGTTTGGCTGATTTGAAAAAGGATATGAACGTATCCTTCCAGCTTGATCAAGATAATAAAATCATTTATATAAATGCTGACAACCGCATTAAGGGACAAATTACTCGAATTAACCCGGATAATCGCTTGCTGACAGTCAAGTTAGAGTCAGGGGAGACAAAAGTTTATGTAGTTGACAAGGACGTTAGTGTGGTTATTTTTGATTCAAAAGGGGAAGACCTGGAAGATTTACGGAACGATGATAAGGTATCCATGAAATTGAGTGGCACCAAGGTAATCGACATTGATGTTGAGCGTACTTTTGTTTACAGGGTAACGGAGGTATACGACTATTCTATCCGGGGTGAGGATGATAAAGGAAACTCCCGTATATTTAATACGTATGGCCAGGTTTCACTGAAAGTTCCAGGAGTATCCTATCCGAAAGCGAGCGACTTTAAAAAAGGAGACGTCATTAAAGTCACATACTCCGGAGATACGCTAAAAGCTGTTACGGTAGTTCCGAGTGTGAATGGGCAAGTCCTCTCTATTAATCCGGATAACAATACCATTAAAGTGAAAGATTATAATGGAGTTACGAACGAAATTACGGCAGCGACAGGAAGCACGATTAAAATCAGTGACCGCCAGTATACATCGTTGAGTGCGTTAAAAGTAGGAGACCGGGTTCAAGTCGCTGAGTCTTCAAATGGAACAAAAAGCATTCTTGTGATGGATAAAATTGAAACAACATTTAATGAGTTAGATAAGTATGGAGACAGGGTGTATACGCCGAAAGGAAGCTATTATTTGCCTGCGGACCTTTTTGCTCGCCAGCCTAATCTCAATACGATGCTTAAGGGATTAAAGAAAGATGATAAAATCGTGTTATACATGTCCAACAGTAAGGTTTATGATATTGCAAAAGTAGACTAAATAGAAAGCCTGTCCTGCTGAAAAAAGGGCAGGCTTTTTGCTGTATATTTTGTGATATTATTAAGCGCGGTTTCCACCGTACTGAAAGAAATGAAAAAATAACTAATTGATCCACAAAAAGAAATTGAGTAAAATTATTACTCGTGATAGCGAAGTTTTTTTCTCTTAAGCAAGATAATGGTTTTATTGGAGTGAACAAGGTGTTAGACTACCTAATTACATCTAAGACGCGTATTAAGCTTATTTTAAAGTTCTTTTTAAACGCAGAAACACAGGCTTATTTACGCTCGCTTTCGGAAGAGTTCGGTGAATCAACGAATGTCGTGCGTGTCGAACTAAACCGGCTAACCGAAGCAGGCTTACTAAAAGCAAAAATCCAGGGCCGTTTGAAAGTATATCAAGCAAACGAAAAACACACATTATTTCCTGATTTACATAGCATTGTGAAAAAATACATAGGAATTGACCTTTTAATTGAAGAAGTAATTTGGAAGTTAGGGAATGTGGAGGTTGCTCTTATTACGGGTGATTATGCAAAGGGGATTGACTCGGGGATTATTAATTTTGTAATTGTTGGTCAGATTGATAAAAACTATTTACAGGAACTGGTTGATAAAGCGGAAGAACTTATTCATAGAAAGATTCGTACACTTGTATTGAATAATGAAGAGTTTCAGAAGTGGAATCATAAATTCATACGAGAAAAAGCACTTATTGTATGGAATGAAAGGTAGAAAAGAAAGGGTGCGAAAAAAATGATACTTGTCGTTGGTGGGGCTGGATACATTGGTAGCCATGCTGTGAAGGAACTTATTAGAGAAGAACACCAAGTTGTTGTGCTTGATAATCTATCGACCGGACATCGTGGAGCTATAGATGAAAGGGCGATATCTGTTCAGGGGAATCTGGGGAATGAAAATGACCTTGAATCTATTTTTAAACAGTACCCGATTAAGGCGGTTATGCACTTTGCCGCAAACAGTCTTGTTGGGGAGTCTGTAACGGATCCGTTAAAGTATTATGAAAATAACGTCGCTGGGACACTTACTCTTCTAAAAGTTATGATGCGATACGAGATTAAAAAGTTTATCTTTTCTTCCACTGCTGCTACGTATGGCATCCCGAATGTTGAACTCATCACAGAAGATACGCCAACGAATCCAATTAACCCGTATGGCCGCTCAAAGCTAATGATTGAACAGATACTGGCCGACTTTGCAAATGCATATCAGCTTCAATATGTGGTTTTACGTTATTTTAATGCCGCAGGTGCCGATGAATCCGGAAAGATTGGGGAAGACCACAATCCGGAGACACACTTAATACCGATTATATTGGAGCATTTGCTCGGTAAGAGGGAAACGATTTCGGTATTTGGCACCGACTATCCAACTCCAGACGGAACGTGCATTAGAGACTACATTCATGTAACAGATCTTGCAGCAGCCCATATTTTGGCGCTTGATAGTTTGCTACAGACACATGGTAAGCTTATTAGTGAAACATACAATTTAGGGAATGGGGAAGGCTATTCTGTAAATGAAGTTATTAAAAAGTGTGAAGAAGTAACAGGCAGAAAAGCGGAAATTAGGTACACAGAACGCAGAGCGGGAGACCCTGCTATTCTCGTAGCGTCTTCTCAAAAAGCAGAGAATGACATGGGCTGGAAACCTGCATATAAACTTGAAGAAATCGTCCGCACCGCTTGGCAGTGGCGCAGAGATAACATAGACGGATATAGCAAGTAAAGGCAGAGAGGAAAGAGGGTATACCCGTATGAAAGTACGCAAAGCGATTATTCCGGCAGCAGGGTTAGGAACCCGCTTTTTGCCGGCTACAAAAGCTATGCCGAAGGAAATGTTACCAATTGTTGATAAGCCTACAATTCAATATATTGTAGAAGAGGCTATTGAATCAGGAATTGAGGACATTATTATCGTAACCGGAAAAGGAAAAAGAGCGATTGAAGATCATTTTGATAATTCGTTTGAACTTGAATACAGCTTACGTGAAAAAGGTAAACTATCCCTCTTAGAAGAAGTGCAAAAGCCATCTAAACTTGTAGATATTCATTACATTCGTCAAAAGGAACCCAAAGGGCTTGGTCATGCGGTTTGGTGTGCACGCAAATTTATTGGTAATGAGCCATTCGCTGTTTTACTTGGGGATGATATTATACAAGCAAAATCTTCTCCATGCCTCAAGCAAATGATTGAACTCTATAACAGATACCAATCATCAATTATAGGTATACAATCAGTTCTAAAGGACGAAGTGTCGCGGTATGGAATTGTTGATGCAGTAAATTTACATGAGAGACTTTATGCAATTAAAAACCTTGTGGAGAAGCCCACAAAGGAAACAGCTCCATCAAATCTTGCAATTATGGGTCGGTATATTCTTACACCTAACATATTTGAAATTTTAGATAATCAAAAACCAGGCACAGGAGGAGAGATTCATCTCACTGATGCGCTAACTAGGTTAAGTTCGTATGAAGATATTTATGCATATCAGTTTGAAGGTAAGAGGTATGATGTGGGGGATAAATTAGGATTTATTAAAACAACATTAGAATTTGCCTTACAGCGTGAAGAATTAAGATGCGATTTACTATCGTATTTGGATAATATCTATAAAGAATACAAGGCTAGAAACTAGTGCTATAAAATGTATTGCGGAATTTCTAATATAACAGAAAACTAGAATTTTTTTGTTTAGGCAAGCTTATGCATACTTAACCAACTATTTAACTAATGAGGTAGGGCATTCTAGGAACCTCTCATTGAGTTAAGTCAATATGTTGAACACAAAAAACAAGTTTTATATAGGGTGCTTGATCTCATGTTCTGTGATGTAAGGTGTCTTGTAATCCGGAGTGTTGTGTATCCTTTTTTGGTTGTACCAACTTTGGATAAATTGAAGTAGAGCCAGTTTGGTAGAAGAGTAATCTGTCTACTGGATATGGTTTGTCTCTTCTTTCTTTAAAATGGCGTAGGAAGGCTCGAACCAGGCATTATCATAGGGATAGCCTTTTTGATTCAAGGATTGTTTCATCCTAAAGAAATGAAACAAGTTCGTAAATTTACCACTTTGGTATTGTGAACCTACCTCAGAGTGAAGAGGCAAGCCCTTCACAGAATTTTATATGTCATCGGACAAGAAAAAGAATGCCCCGGGATTTCCTGGAATGCAGGTTTATAACACAAGATAAATAGCACTATCAGTCCTTCAAGTATGAATATACATAACGCTCTATATAAAATCACGAGTGTTGATTAATAAAAAATGTAAAAAAATAGAAAACAGGCGCCTTTTTCGGGAAAAGAGTTTGTACACCACATACAAATCTCTGCGAAAAGAGGCGGCCTTCTTATGAAAAAGTCTATCACACTTCTTGGCGCTCTGGAGCACTTCGTTATGGAAGAAGACATTGGAGAGATACTGCAAGTCCAGGGTTACAAAGATATGGCTCGCAAACTTTCTATTTCTATGCTACTGCAGTTCCTTATCATGACGGCCACGCATGAATAGAAAAGTTTTAGCCATACCGCTGATGTTGCTACCCCTTACGGGTTCCCGTCCGTTCACTGAGGCACAACTATTTGTAGAATGGGAACTTGTTATCTAGGTATTCATAAAAAATTATCAGGATTTATACGGGACTAGCCTGTCTAAATCCTGATAATCAACAGTTTTGATACAAAACGAAAAAAAGAAAGCTAAATGTTTATGGAATTACATATACAGTCCGCCATTAATATTTATTTGTTGACCTGTAATATACTGACCATCTTGGCACAAGAAAATAACAGTTCGTGCTATTTCATCGGGCATACCAAAGCGTCGAAGTGGGATGGTAGAAACAATTTTCTTGCGGATTTCCTCAGGGATAGCTTGAATCATTTCAGTTTCAATAAAACCAGGGCAAATTGCATTAACAGTTACGTTCACTTTAGCAAGTTCAAGAGCAAGTGACTTTGTAAATCCAATAATTCCGGCCGTTGCAGTTGCGTAATTCGTTTGACCAAATCCGCCGCTCTGACCAATGACAGAAGAAATGTTGATAATCCTTCCTCCGTCTGAATTTTCTATATAGGATAATGCAGCACTTGTCGTGTTATAAACGCTATTTAAGTTAACATCTATAACCTCTTTCCAATTCTCTTTGCCGAGCTTGCGGAACGTACGATCCCGAGTAATTCCGCAATTATTGACTAAAATATCAAGTTTTCCATATTCCTTAATTATGTTTTCTATTAAAAGATGTGCCTGTTCTGGATCTGAAACATCAGCTTGAATAGCAAAAGCCTTGCCATCGTTTTCTTCTATCTCTTCTACGATTTTAAAAGCGGCTTCTCTGTTAGTATTATAATTGACTCCTACTTTTAACCCCGTTTTTTGCTAGCTCCTTGGCGATGGCAGCACCAATACCTCTTGAGCTACCTGTAACGATTGCTACCTTACTACTTAATATCATTTTTTGTTCCCCTATCTTGATTGCTTTTCCCTCCAACTATGTAGGAGGTTCTATAAGATTAAAGCAGTAAGTACTTAACTGGCAAACTCCTATTCATTTAGTTTTCTAATGGAACGAGCGGGTACTCCCATGGCCAAAGTATTAGACTCAACATTTTTAGTTACAACTGAACCTGCTCCAACTATGGAATCCTTTTCAATTGTAATGTTAGGAAGAAGCGTAGCCCCTGCCCCAATAGCTGCCCCATCCTTGATAATTGGACCATTAATTTCATTTTCATCATAGCCGGTTTTCCCGATAGCATTGTCATTAGTTGTACCTACATTTATGCTAATAAATACATCGTTTCCGACTTTACAATTCCCAGTAATGTGTGTTAAATCCATAATCTTTGTATTATCACCAATAGCAGTATTATAGTTAATTGTTACATAGCGACTAATGATACAGTAGGAGCCAATTTTGCACTGCTCCCGGATGGATGCCCCATCACCAATTAATGTATTTCTTCCGATTTCTACATCATAAAAAATTACTGCATGGGGACCAATAGAGGTATTAGCTCCTATTACAATGCTTTTCTCAAATACAGGGGTACGAGCTAATGCGCCTGCCCCTTTCGGTTCTTTTCCAATATAAGCTCCAGGGAATATTTCAACGCCGTCTTCAATTACTACACCTGAATTAATTACTACGTGAGGATGAATAACTACATTATTTCCAATTGTTACGTCAGGACGTATAATGGCAAACTCATTGATAGTAACGTTTTTTCCAACAGAATTAGTTTGCACTACGGCTAAATCACTAATCATTTTAATCCTCCGACAGACTTATTTAGGTTACATTCTTAAATTAACAAATGAATTTTAGCATAATAAGTATAAATAAATCAAAGAAAGTATTTAGGTGAATTTTTAAGACTGATACTATGTTAACGGGTAAAATAATTTTTTAAAATAAAATGGAAGGACATAATACATAGGTTGTATACTTTATGTTATTATAGACGGGGCATTAATTGTAAATTTTATTCTATGCTGAGAAGGTTGTATATCGCCCAGAAAGTGGGCGTTTCTTTTATTTGTCTAAAAGCTGTAAAATTTTAATTGTAGTTACAGCTAGTTGAGGTTTTTTCTCATTTTAAATATTTGAATATTATTTATATACTCTTGGAAGTGTAGGGAGCCATCTTAGAAATTTAATATTGAGGGGTTATGTAAATTGAGTATAGAAAGATGTCGTTTAATTAACTTGCAAAAAATTTCTGATCCACGAGGAAATCTAAGTTTTGTTGAGGGAAACAGGCACATTCCCTTTGATATTAAGAGAGTCTATTACCTCTATGATATTCCCGGAGGGGAAACTAGAGGAGGTCATGCTCACAAAAATCTACAGCAGTTAATTATAGCTATGGCGGGAAGTTTTGACGTAGTGCTGGATGATGGATATAAAAAAGTGACGTATAGTTTGAATCGCAGTTATATCGGTCTATATTTAGATCGTATGATTTGGCGTGAATTAGTAAACTTTTCGACTAACGCTGTTTGCCTTGTATTAGCTTCAAATTACTATGAAGAAGAGGATTACTATAGAAATTATAATGATTTTCTGATGTCAGCAAGAGATTATTATGGAAGTTATAATGACTCCCTAACGTTGACAAGAAAGGAAGAAAGTTAAATGAACATTCAATTCTTAGATTTAAAAACAACGTATTTGGAGTACAAAGAAGAATTTGATAGCGCGTATCAGCGTGTTATGAACTCTGGTTGGTATATATTAGGAGAAGAGGTAGAAAGATTCGAAGAGGAATTTGCAAGATATTGTGGGACAAAGTATTGCATTGGTATAGGAAATGGATTAGAAGCCCTCTACCTCGTCCTAAAAGCTTGGGATATTGGTGAAAATGATGAAGTTATTGTACCTGCCAATACTTTCATTGCAACCTGGCTTGCTGTAACAGCTACCGGGGCGAAGCCTATTCCAATTGAGCCGAATAAACAAACATTTAATATAGATCCGGAAAAAATAGAAGAAAAAATAACTCCAAAAACAAAAGCAATTATACCGGTTCATCTATACGGTCAAACGGCTGACATGAGTAAAATCACGGACATAGCAAATAAGTATAATTTATATATACTTGAAGATGCTGCACAGGCTCAAGGAGCTTACTATTATGAAAAAAAAGCCGGTAACTTAGGCGACGCAGCAGCGTTTAGTTTTTACCCGGGGAAAAACCTTGGAGCCTTTGGGGATGCGGGTGCTGTTACGACAAATGATTTTGAGCTTATGGAGAAGTTAAGAAAGCTAAGAAGCTATGGTTCACAGATAAAGTATATACACGAATTCAAAGGAACCAACTCAAGGCTGGATGAACTTCAAGCAGCGTTTTTAAGGGTTAAATTAAGTAAATTGGATAGTTGGAATAAAAGAAGGCAAGAAATTGCGGAAAAATATATACATGCATTAAAGGATACGAAATATATGGGACCGATTATCCCAGAAAACTTTATTCCTTCTTGGCACTTATTTGTCATAAAGACAAAAAATAGAGAGTATGTGCAGAAAAAATTACAAGAGTTCGGTGTTTCAACATTAGTTCACTATCCTGTACCTCCTCATTTAGCACAGGCATACGAAGACTTGAATTATGATTCAGGTGCTTATCCTATTACAGAAGAGTTATCACGTGAAATTTTAAGCTTGCCTATGGGCCCACATCTTACCGAAGAAATGGTGGATTATGTATGCGAAATACTGCTAAGAATCAATCAGGAAATTTAGGGATAACTAAGATTACGAAGAAAATCAGAGCAAATCTTCGCAATATGTCTTGCTACTTTCTTCTTCGAAAATCTCCTCTCTTTAACAGTGAATATTATCTTCAGACGAATCCGGACGTAAAGGACAGCAAAGTTAATCCAATTCTTCATTTCATATTTCATGGTGTGAATGAAGGACGTAACCCGCATCCTTTGTTTGATATTAATTACTATTTGTTACACAACCCGGATGTACGAGATGCTGATATTAACCCCCTTGTTCATTACTTACGGTATGGTGGACAGGAGGGAAGAAGGCCACACCCTCTCTTTGACGTAGAGTATTATGTAGCACAATGCGGACGTGATATTCAATTAATTAAAAACCCGCTCCTTGATTATTTAATGAATGGGTTTGAAGAACGGTTGAGTACTCATCCACTATTTGATGCCAGGTTTTATATTGAACAATATATGAATGACGAGAAGGAAATTACTCCGCTGCACCATTTCCTGATGGATGGATGTAAGTCTGGGGCGTCCATCCACTCTGTTTTTTCTGAGTTTTCCTTTGATGAAAGTAAAAGCATTGTAATACGTAGCTATTTTACAGAAGGTAACGAACCAACAATTCAGCATCTTAAATATAATCCTGAACTAAGAGATTCATTAATTAATTACCTAAAAGAATGCCGGTTTGAGGCGTTTGACAACCTGTTTAGACGTTCGATAAGGCTTTCCCCTCTTCAGAAGGCACAAACAGTTGCAAAAACATTTGCGGAGATTAAATTTGTTAAAGATGCAATCAAAGAAAATGGACAATTATTACATCATAAAAACCAAGAAGGATGGAGCTTTTATTCACGTACTGATAATAATGAATTTCTTCTAACTCCGCCCGAAGAATATATAGGAATACTGAATAATGTTTCTCTTGTGGGAGGAACAAGATTGCTATTTAATCAACAGGGGCAATTGCTTCATGATGAATTAGCAAGTTTTTCGGGTGCAGACTATGGAGTGAAAACATGGCAATACGTAAAAGTAGGTGAGCCTCATATAGCAGAAGTTTATAACACAAAGGTAATACCAAACAATACTATTAAAGAGGGTATTTTAATATCGTGTGACCATGATAATAACTATTTTCACTGGTTAATTGAGTGTTTGACAAAAGTATTAATGATATCACAATTCAAAGAATTTGAAGGGGTTCCTTTGTTAATTGGCCGTAATCTTAATAAGAATTATATTAATGCCTTAGAAAAAATAGTTAACAATAGATTCCCAATTTTTCAGTTAGAAGACGGTTCTGTGTATGATATAAAGAGATTGATTTACCCGTCTGATCTTTCAAGAATATTAGACCGCTATAACGGCAAAATGACACCTGATACCGATATTGTTTTGTCTCGGGAATGGCTCCAATTAATCAGACAGGAGCTGCTTAGAGGAAAAGGAAGTTTAAATTATAAGCAAAAAGGTCGTAAGCTGTACCTTACACGACGTGGTGGCACTTATCGCAAGGTCCTTAATGAGCATGAAATTGAGTTGGAACTTCTAAAGGATGGCTTCGAAATCGTAGATTTAAATAGCTGTTCCTTTGATTTTCAGTTAGAAATATTTAACCAGGCAGATTTAATAGTTGCTCCAACAGGTGCTACTGTTACAAACATGCTATTTGTTCCTCCGAATACTAAATTTGTCGTATTTGTATCTGAACACCCAGGTAATAATCTTTATATTTGGGAGCAATTGGCCGATATTTGCAGTGTTGATTTAACCTATTGTTTTGGTGAGCGTGCTTTCGCACGTCAAGATTTACATGATGATTTCACAATTAATTTACCACAGTTATTAGCCACAATATCAAATATTGAACATTGTGAGGAAGTCGTATGAATAATGTAAAAGAAGGACATGTTAAGCCAAAAGTAAGTGTACTGCTTACTACTTTTAATCATGAAGAATATATATCAGAGGCGATAGAGAGTATTCTGGATCAGTCCTTTACAGACTTTGAGTTGCTTATTATTGATGATGGCTCAAGGGACAAGACCAGAGAGATTATTACACGGTACAAAGATAGTAGGATCAAATGTATTTTTAAAAAAAATGAAGGACCAAGTATTGCTCTAAATACAGCTATTTCTTTAGCCAAGGGCCAATGGGTTGCCTTAATGTCTGGTGATGACATCTCGCATCCCAAAAGGCTGGAACTTCAGCTAAAATATGCAGAACTAAATGACTCTAAAGCTGTTTTTTGTTTGCCTCAGTTAATCGCATCGAAAGGCCACAGGTTAGATGACTCCTTTCTTCCAGTTCTTTATGGAAAAAGATGCATTTCAAAGGAGGATATCTTTAAAAGGCTATTTTTTGAAGGTAATTTTTTATGCGCGCCTAGTTGTCTAATTAATATTGATGTTTTCCAAAAGGCGGGGCTTTTCACTGAAGCTTCATTGCAGTTACAGGACTTCGATATGTGGGTACGTCTCTCTAAACATTATAAAATTGACCTTATGGCGGAGAGGCTCCTGTTTTATCGGCTTCATGAAAATAATCTTTCGGGTCATAAGCAATATAATAGGACACGTTTTGAAAGCCTTATGATTTATAAGACTATTTTGGATAATACAAGCTGGGAATTCTTAAACGCTTGTTTCCCTGAGTATATCTCATACCGTTCCTACAATGATGATATAGAGCTCGAAATTGATAAAACCTTCCTTTATTTGCAGCATCCTCTTCAGATGATTCGACTAATAGGGGTAGAGCGGTTGTATAGTCAATTGAGTAATCCGCCTATTAAAGAGCGGCTTGAGCGAAGGAATTTCTCAATTAAGGAATTGTTTCTTCTAACAAGTTCGATTGATTTTTCAAGACTGTTAAATGCATAAAGTAGGATCCTAAGGCAGTAATTATTAACAGGAATACTACTGTATTTTCATATGAAAGACCTGCTTTAATATCTAGGCAGGTCTTTTGCAGTTATTACTTCTCGCAATTTCAGTGCAATAAATACCAGTTTTAAATAACCAAGAAATACACATGATTTCCTAGAAATATGTTACAATCAAAAGGGTTTAATTGTAGGAGATAAAAGTTTTATTATATTTAGGAGACGTCTAATGAAAATATTATTAATTGGTGGTTACGGCCTTCTAGGCGACGACATCTACAAGGTTTTTTCGTATAACCAACAAGAGATTATAAGAATTAAAAGAGAGCATTTAGACATCCTGGATACGAATAATCTGGAAGAAACAATATCATTAATACGTCCTGAGTTAGTAATAAATGCTTCTGGATATACAAACGTAGCGATGGCAGAAAGAGAATTTGAAAAAGCGTTTCAAGTCAACTGCTTAGGTATTTATAATTTAGTAAATACGCTTAAAAAATATGATATTCCCCTTATTCATTTTAGCACAGACTATGTGTTTGAGGGAGGAGGCTCAACGCCCTATAAGGAAGATGATCCTGCGATCCCCCTTAATAAATATGGGTTAACAAAGAAGATTTCTGAGGATATTATCGTAGCAAACTATGATAAGTACTATATTATCAGGACCTCCTGGCTTTTTGGTTCTAATGGGAAGTGTTTTCCGAGAACTATTTTACAAAAACTGAGTTTGAATGAAAAAATATATGTTGTTAATGATCAATTTGGTACACCTACGTATACGCGAGACTTAGCAGAGGGTTTATTGAATATACTAAGATTTCCTTTTGGGTTATACCATGTTACGAATGACGGATATACGACATGGTTTGACTATGCTCTGTTGGTTGCCAGTTATATGAAGTTGAATGAAAAAAACATTTTTCCTGTAACTTCTGATGAACAGTATGCCGGTGTGAATAGACCTAAATTTTCTGTT
The DNA here is from genome assembly GCF_001015055.1 of Aneurinibacillus tyrosinisolvens. Lineage (GTDB taxonomy): Bacteria > Bacillota > Bacilli > Aneurinibacillales > Aneurinibacillaceae > Aneurinibacillus_A > Aneurinibacillus_A tyrosinisolvens. The sequence continues at coordinate 236,668 of NZ_BBWZ01000002.1, forward strand.
TTAAGTAATGAAAAGTGGAGTGATTTTGCTCCGCAGTTAAGGCCGTATAATAAAGCTGTGGAATGTTTCTTGCAAGTATTACAATAATATAAAGTTGGAGTGATTTTAGTGTCAGTTCAGTTATTCGTCCCTACATTTCGAATTGATGAATGTTTGGAAGAAATAAGGGAATGCTTGGAAAAAGGATGGACAGGGCTCGGATTTAAAACGATACAATTCGAGGATGAGTGGAAAAAGTATACCGGGTTGGAGAATGCTCATTTCTTGAATTCTGCAACAGTTGGACTCAATTTAGCTGTGAAGATTTTAAAAATGGAAAACGACTGGAACGAAGAAGATGAAATAATTTCTACACCTTTAACATTCATATCCTCAAACCATGCGATTGCATATGAGGGAATGAAAGTAGTCTTTGCGGATGTGGATCAACATTTATGTTTAGATCCTGCTGATGTAGAGCGGAAAATTACTGATAAAACAAAAGCCGTTTTGTTTGTGGGGATTGGTGGGAATACGGGCCAGTATCTTAAAATTGTTGAGCTCTGTAAAAAATACAACTTAAAGTTGATTTTGGATGCGGCACATATGGCAGGTACAAGATTAAATGGACAAATTCCCGGAAAGGAAGCAGATGTTGTTGTCTATTCTTTCCAGGCGGTTAAAAACTTACCGACTGCTGATTCCGGAATGATCTGTTTTAAAGAAAAGCAATATGATGAATTATGCAGAAAACTTACTTGGTTAGGAATTAATAAAGATACTTATGCACGTTCTACTGATAAGGGAGCGTACAAATGGAAATACGATGTAGAATATGTCGGATACAAATACCATGGGAATTCTATAATGGCAGCTATCGGACTTGTTCAATTGCGTTATTTAGATCAGGACAATGCATATCGCAGGCAGCTGGCAAAATGGTATGATGATCGTTTTAAACAGCATTCAAACTTAATTGGAACAATTAAACCAGCGGAAGATTGTGAATCGTCCAGGCATTTGTATATTATTGAAGTGAATAATAGAGATGAATTATTATTAGCTCTTAATGAATGTGAAATTTATCCTGGAGTACACTATAGGGACAATACAGAGTATCGTATGTATGCTTATGGTAAAGGAACCTGTCCGAATTCACACCGTTTGAGCGAGAGAATTATGTCTTTACCCATGCATCTAAAAATGAATAAACAGGATGTCGACTACATTTGTGATAAAGTGATTGAATATAGTTCTTTCTAAATATAATCGAACGATTCGCTTAGTTTTATGAAAACTTCGGATCGTTCTTTTTGAAATTTACCTGAATATAGAAGGTGTATATTAAAAATGAAGCATAATTATTATGTCCAGGGAGAGGATTTGAATTTACGCCCAGTTGAGGAAAATGATCTAGAGAGGATAAGGGCCTGGAGGAATAAGGAGTCAATTAGGACTTTTTTTGTCTATCAGCAATTAATTAAGCCTAACCAGCAAACGGTATGGTATGCAGACTATTTAGAAAAAAACAATGATATTATGTTTATTATTGAGGAGAAGAAGAGTTTACAGCGTCCCATCGGTGCAGTAGCTCTTTATAATATTGATTTAAAGCGTTTGCGGGCTGAGTTTGGCCGTTTAATGATTGGGGATTCCGAGGCCAATGGAAAGGGATTAGGCTTGCAAGCTACCTCTTTAGTATGTGAGTTTGGTTTTTCTGTTCTTGGGCTTAAGGAAATATATCTTGAGGTTTTTGCTGAAAATCAAAGGGCTAAGAGGATTTATCAATCCTGTGGTTTTATTAATATTTCAACCTTTGAAAGAGATGGAAAAAGAATGTTAGGAATGTGTGTGAGCAAATGATAACTGAGAAACAAACCGAACGAAAGACGAAGGTTTTCGCTATATGCCTTGGTCAAATTCCTTCAGCAATAGTGGGAGTCGTTGAGCCGCTAAATGAACTGAAAAAAAAGAACATAATTGAATTTACTTTCCTGGAGACATTAAAGGTTACAAAAAGAGAAATTGCAGAAGCTGATGTAGTTATTTTTATTAGAAGCTCTGAAACATATGAATACACTATCGCAAAAGAGTGTAAGCGATTAGGCAAATATATTATATATTATTTAGATGACGATTTGCTTAATATACCAGAGACAGCAAATAGTTATATATATTTTAGTAATGAAACTATACAAAAAAACATTATAGATATTATGAAGCTGTCAAACTGCTTATGGACAAATAATATAAATATAGAAAAAAAATACAAAGACTTTTTTTCGAAGTCGGCCGTTACTCACGCTCCAGCACTGCTGCTAAAGCATTTGGAATGGGCTGAAGAAATTGAAGAGAGCGATACAGTTAAAATAGGCTTTGCTGGAGGTATTGACCATCAGGGTTTCTTAGAGAGTTTCTTAGAAGAACCAATTCAGTATTTAATTCATAAATATGGTTCAAGTATTACCTTTGAATTTATGGGTGCGAAACCTAGCTTCGTGGAACGACTATCTCTCGTTTATATTCCGTATCAGGATACACATGAAAAATATATAAAAATGATACAAGAACGAAGGTGGGATATTGGATTAGCTCCATTACCGGAAAGCCCATTTCATGCGTGCAAATATTTTAATAAATACTTAGAGTATGGAGCAATTGGTTGCGCCGGAGTATATTCAGATGTTCAACCATATAAGCAAATTGTTGTGAATGAATATAATGGCTTGTTAGTTGATAATGATAAAAATGCATGGATGAAGGCAATAAGCAATCTGATTGAAAATGGGGAACTTCGAAAAAGAATTAGGCGGGAAGCCAGAAAAAAATTAGAAGACGAATTTACAACAATAAATGTAGCAGAATCTGCACAGAGGAAAATAGACGAATTAAGTCGATATAAAGCCCCTGTTTGCAGAGAAGGACAAGTGAAGCTGCAATCCGGGAAAATTCAATTTTTTATGGAAAGATTTAATACTATTATAAAAAATCATGGTATAAACTCACCAGTATATATAACTAAAAAAATCATAATTAAGTTATGTAGAAGGTTACCATGGATGGACTCAAGAAAAGGATGATTCGGTGGTGGCTTTTTTTAAGAATGTTTTTCGGGCAAGACATATCTTGTTTAGCTTAGTCAATCAGGACTTGAAAAATAAATATAGAAATTCATTTTTTGGGATAGGCTGGTCGTTATTAACTCCACTAGGCTTAGTACTAATTATTGGTCTCGTTTTCTCCCAGGTACTAAAGCAGCCAATTAAGGATTTTGTGCCGTTTTTATTCTCCGGATTAATCCCCTGGTTGTACCTGGTTCAATGTGCAGATGGGGGAACGGCGGCGTTTATTTCAGGACAGGGCTACATAAAACAAACACAAACACCAATTGAGATCTTTCCTATAAGGGTTGTTCTTACATCGTTTGTCCAATTGTTATATTCGTTAGCAGCCTTTTTTATTATGTATTTATTTATAAGTCCAGAGAATTTTAACACTAATATGTTTTTTGTTATTATATCATTACCTATATGGTTGTTAGCTGGTATTGGCCTTGCTACTATCTCAGCTATCATTAATACTTATATACGCGATTACTCGCATCTTCAATCTTTAATTATTCAAGGTCTATTTTATGCTACCCCTATTATGTATCCAGTATCACTCCTAGAAAAGTCAAAATATCGTTGGATATATGAATGGAATCCAATTCATTATCTTATAGAAATTATTAGAGAGCCTCTGCTTGGAAAAAAGATGCCTGATTTATCTATATGGTTGTCTGCAGTTGGATTTGTATTTTTAATCCTTTTTATAGGTGTTTTATCAATTGGAAAAATAGGTCGAAAGATAACATTTCGATTATAGGAAGGATAGAACATGAGTAGTATTAAGTTATCAAATGTTGACTTGGTATATCGTATTCAAAAAGAAGTAAAATTCAAGGATTTGCTTTTGAATTTGCGCGGTTCTAGGAAAAATGAAACTAGTAAAGGAAAGTATATCCACGCTTTAAAAGACTTTACCCTTTCGCTGAACGAGGGTGATCGACTAGGGATTATTGGACATAATGGCGCAGGCAAAAGCTCTTTACTAAAATTGATTGCAGGTATTTACCCGCCTACAAAAGGAAGTTTTAAAGTAGATGGACATGTTGCCTGTTTATTTGAGCTCGCTACGGGATTTGAGATGGAGGCCACTGGATGGGATAATATATATCTTCGTGGGCTAATGCTTGGAGAAACGCCTCAAACTATAAGAAAAAAAATGGATGCTATTGCTGAGTTTAGTGAACTTGGTGATTATCTCAATATTCCTGTTAAATATTATTCTTCCGGGATGTTTATTCGGCTTGCTTTTTCTATTTCCACTGCAATTGAACCAGATATCCTCCTGCTAGATGAAGTCATGGCTGCCGGTGATGCTGGCTTCTTGGAGAAAGCTGAGAGAAGAATGAAAGAACTGATGGATAAAGTTAAAATTCTTGTATTTGTTTCGCATTCTATGGATTCGATAAGAGATTTTTGTAATAAATGCGTATGGTTAGAACATGGGAAAATTAAGATGGTGGGAAATACCGAGGAAACCATTCAGGCTTACTTAGCTAGCTATAGATAGCTTAGCAGTTAGTTTAAAGCTTAACCTTTATGGGATTAAGATTCGAGTAATAATTGAAATTATAAAGTTGTTAATGGAGTTGAGAGATTTTGAAGGGTATTATTCTTGCGGGTGGAAGTGGAACTCGTCTTTATCCGCTTACGAAAGCTGTATCTAAACAACTGTTACCTGTTTATGATAAACCAATGATTTATTATCCTTTATCTGTACTTATGCTTGCTGGTATCCGAGAAATATTAATTATCTCTACACCAGAGGACACACCAAGGTTTACACAGCTTTTTGGAGATGGTTCTGATATTGGGCTTTCAATATCCTATGCCGTACAGCCATCTCCGGATGGACTAGCACAGGCATTTATTATAGGCGAAGAATTTATTGGAGAGGATAATGTTGCATTAATATTGGGAGATAATATTTTTTACGGGCATGGATTTACTCAACTTTTACAAAATGCGGCAAATAGAAAAATGGGTGCAACGGTCTTTGGGTATAATGTAAAGGATCCAGAGCGCTTTGGTGTAGTAGAGTTTGATACGAATGGAAGAGCATTGTCCATAGAGGAAAAGCCAAGTATCCCAAAATCAAACTATGCGGTGACAGGTCTCTATTTTTATGATAATCGTGTCATAAACATTGCTAAAAGTATAAGTCCGTCCAATAGGGGGGAACTAGAAATTACTGATATAAATAAGATTTATTTAGAAAGTGGAGATTTGCATGTTCAATTATTAGGACGCGGGTTTGCATGGCTTGACTCTGGTACGCATGAATCTTTATTAGAGGCTTCACAGTTTATTGAAACAATTGAAAAACGGCAAAGCCTTAAGGTGGCATGCTTAGAGGAGATTGCTTTTAGTAATGGATACATTTCAAGAGAGCAGTTAATTAAATTAGCAACACCTTTAAGAAAAAATGAATACGGAAAATATTTGATGAGATTGGCTGAAAGGGGTCCGATTATGGTGTAACTCTGAATTTCATCTTAGTAAAAAGGAGGGTTGACTATTATGAATCTAATTCCAACTAGATTTGAAGGCTTGATGGTTCTTGAGCCAAAGCTGTTTGGGGATGCACGTGGATATTTTATGGAAAGCTATAATGAAAGAGTATTTAGTGATAAAAATCTTTATTTTGATTTTGTGCAAGATAACCAATCGTTGTCAAGGGAAGCTGGCGTTATTCGCGGGTTGCATTACCAGTTAAATCCAAAGGCACAAACGAAAGTTGTAAGGGTTCTTCGAGGGGCAATTTATGATGTGGTCGTCGATATTCGTAAGGGATCTTCAACATTTGGCGAGTGGCAGGGTTTCATTTTAAGCGAAGAAAATAGACGTCAATTGCTAGTGCCTAAGGGATTTGCTCACGGTTTCTGCACAATTACTGCTGAAACTATTGTGGCATATAAGGTTGATGAATACTATTCACCTGAACATGACCGGGGGATTATTTGGAATGATCCTAATTTAAAAATAGATTGGCCAACTTCTCAACCTATCTTATCTGATAAAGATAAAAATCACCCATTATTAAAAGGTGCTGAGATTAACTTTGAATAGGGGAGTATTACGTACTATGAAATTATTAATTACAGGTGGAGCAGGTTTTATTGGAAGTAACTTTACCCGTTATATGGTTAAGAAGTACCCGAATTATCAGATTGTTAATCTTGATTCTCTTACTTATGCAGGGAATTTGGAAAATACTAAAGAAATAGAACGATTGCCTAATTATCGCTTTGTTAAGGGTGATATCACTGATCGAGTGTTAGTTGATTCATTAGTAGAGGATGATGTTGATTGTATTATCAACTTTGCTGCTGAATCGCATGTTGATCGCAGCATTATAGAGCCGGATATCTTTGTAAAAACAAATATAATGGGCACTCAAGTTCTGCTTGATACAGCGAAAAAATATGGTATTCAGAAATATGTGCAGATTTCCACGGATGAGGTATACGGTACACTTGGTGATACGGGGTATTTTACCGAATGCACGCCACTTGCTCCTAATAGTCCATATTCCGCTAGTAAAGCTTCTGCTGATTTACTTGTCCGGTCCTACTATGAAACGTTTGGTTTGCCTGTCAATATTACACGTTGTTCGAATAACTATGGACCATATCACTTCCCTGAAAAGCTTATTCCGCTTATGATTTTAAATGCTTTACAAGATAAGAGGCTTCCTGTTTATGGAGATGGATTAAATGTGCGGGACTGGTTGTTTGTTGAAGATCACTGTTTTGCGATTGATTTAGTTCTACATGAGGGAAAACCAGGTGAAGTATATAATATAGGTGGCAATAATGAATACACTAATATTGAAATTGTCAAGCGCATTCTTTCTGTATTAGACAAACCGGAGGATTTGATTGAATACGTTACAGATCGGCCGGGTCATGATCGTCGCTATGCGATTGATGCTTCAAAAATTCGCAAAGAACTTGGTTGGAAATCTACCTATGATTTTGAAACAGGAATTACAATGACTGTTCAATGGTATTTGAATAACAGAGAATGGTGGGAGCGTATCATTAGCGGAGATTATCAACAGTATTATGAAAAACAGTATGGGCTTCGCTAGAAAAAGGTGCTTCCCTGTTAATTTTCATTAAGGCTAGGGATATCAGCCCTAGTCTTTTACTATGTAGTCAATATAAATTTTGTGTAATAATGAACTTAGGTGGATAGTGTATGAAAAAGATTCAAATTTTATTATCAACTTATAATGGTGAGAAATATCTGGAACAACAGCTAGATAGTTTGCTGCAACAAATACATCTGGATATAGAAATTCTAGTTCGTGATGATGGTTCAACAGATGAAACTCTAAAAATTTTAAATAGATATAGAGCACATAAAAATATTAAAGTAATGAGCGAGAGAAATATTGGGGTAGTAAAAAGCTTTCTTAATCTAATTTCTATCTCTTCAGATACTGCAGATTATTTTGCTTTTTGTGATCAGGATGATTTTTGGGAAAGCGATAAACTGCTGAGAGCTGTAGAATCGCTTGAAGAAATTCCTGCTGATGTACCAGCTATGTATTGCTCCCAGGCAGAGTTGGTGAACGAAAATCTGGAAGGTATAGGGAGAATGCCTCAGCTTACACACGCCCCTTCCTTTGCTAATGCACTAGTCCAAAATATTGCGACAGGGTGTACCGTTGTTTTTAATCATGCAGCAAAGCAGGTGCTTTTGCGACGTCTTCCTAATTCTTCGAATATTATTATGCATGACTGGTGGGTTTATTTAGTTGTGTCGGCTTTTGGAAATGTTATTTATGATCCTGAGCCTAGGATATTATATCGTCAGCATTCATCAAATTCCATTGGCGCGAAAAGTAGTTTTATTCATAAGTGGGTAGCAAGACTTAGACAATTTATTAACAGAGGGAACCGTCTTTTTATTACAAAACAGGTTGAAGAATTTAGAGACATATATGGAAGTATGTTATCGCCGGATTATACAACCATGCTGGAGAACTTTATTGATGGCAGAAAAACAGTAACTGGACGCATAAGGTATGCTCTATCAGGAGAAGCGTACCGGCAATCTGCCTTAGATAATATCATTTTTCGTATATTAATCGTTTTAAATCGTATCTAGGGAAAACGAAAGGTAGCAATACGATGAAAATTGTTTATATCATTACACGTTCGGACTGGGGAGGAGCACAAGCACATGTTTTTGATCTTCTTCGGTATGCATGCACGTCCAATAAGTGCTACCTTATTATCGGAGAGGAAGGAATCTTGGCGGAACGTGCGCGAGAATTAGATATTCCTGTTTGGATTGTCCCTACCCTAATACAAGCTATTCATCCATTTTATGATGTTTTAGCCATTCATCATATTAGGCGTATAATAAAAAATATAAGGCCTGATATTGTACACGCACATTCTTCTAAAGCGGGCATTGTCGGGCGAATAGCAGCCTGGATTACAGGGGTTCCCTCTATTTTCACAGCCCATGGATGGGCTTTTACGGACGGGGTTTCCGTGGTTCGTAAAAAAATTTCAATTCCTATGGAACGATTAGTCGCAAAGCTATCGACGTATATTATTTGTGTCTCTGAGTTTGATCGCCAACTTGCGCTAAGGTATAAAGTAGCGAATGAGGAACAGCTTGTTACTGTGCATAATGGAATCACTGAACAGGGTATGGTATCTGAACATCACAATAAAGACAAAACAAAAATCATTATGGTTGCTCGGTTTTCCACTCAAAAAGATTACAGGACACTTATTCTAACGTCTGCTAAATTGTCTTCTCCGGTAGAGCTCTTTTTGGTAGGAGAGGGGGAGTTACTGGAGAGTTCACGTCGATTGGCAGTGGAACAGGGTGTTGCATCAAAAATAAACTTTTTAGGTATGCGTAAAGATATCCCTGAGATTTTATCTGCTTGCGATGTCTTTGTTTTAACCTCTCATTACGAGGGATTCCCGATTAGTATTTTAGAAGCCATGAGGGCAGGATTGCCTGTTATTGCTTCGGATGTTGGGGGAGTAAAAGAAGCAGTTGTAGATGGAGTTACAGGGTATATAGTGCCGCGGGAAGATGTTCAAGCTGTCCGCGACCGTCTGGAGACGCTGGCAAAAAACCCGAAATTAAGAAAGCAGATGGGGCAAGCGGGACGTGGTAGGTATCTCGAACGCTTTACTTCACAGCAAATGGTGGATAAAATATTTTCATTATACTGGGAAGCATTAAAATAAACTTTATAAATTTTTGTTTGATTGCAATATACAAGGATCCCTCAATAAGTTATGATTATTAATGAATGACGTTTTTTGTAAAAAAATCACCTATTTTGGGGAATAGGGAGCGGAAGTATGGGTAGAAATTCAAGAATGCGCTTTTATAAGGCAATTTTTTCAATATTTGATTTATTTTTAGTGAATATAGGGTTCTTATTAGCCTTTTGGCTTAAGTTTGGATTTGATGTTCCAGATTACAACTGGAAGCCGTATGTAAATTTGTTACCATGGATTTCTCTAGCTGCCCTTATTCTCTTCTATATGTTTGATTTATACTCAAATTGGCGACGGAAGAACATTTATAATTTAGTATACTCTATTGTTTTATCAATTGGATTGCTTAGTATATTTACCATGGCTCTCACCTTCTGGTATAGGGGATTCGCCTTTCCACGAAGTGTCATTCTCCTATCTACTGTATTGCAAATTTTATTATTTGTGGTAATCCGCTCTCTCATTTGGTGGGGCGCTAAACAGAGATACGGGCGCCGTAAAGTGTTGATTATTGATGAAAATGTTAAAAGTGGAATTTCTTTTGCTCAAAAGTTTCTTCAACATACTGCAGGGTGGTTTATCATTCATGATTTTTTAGCGGTGCAGCAATGGAAAGAAATGATTTCTGTTATTTCTGAAGTGGACGTAGTTCTTTTGAGTCCGGCACTTAATAAGGAAGATAAGGCGGAGATTCTGAGTCACTGCGCTAAATATGGAAAAGAAGTGCTTGTTGTACCGGAGTTGTTCGAGCTGTTTATTCTTGATGCCGAACCCCAGCAAATTGATGATATGCTTGTTCTGTCAATTCAACCACCTGGTCTAAGTCCGGCCCAGCTTTTTATAAAGAGGCTTTTCGATACTATAGTATCTGGTATTATGTTGGCACTCCTTAGCCCTATTATGCTTGTTTTATACATTCTTATTCCACTCACTTCAAAGGGGCCGGCAATATTTAAACAGGAGAGATTGGGACGGGATGGCAGGGAGTACTTAATATACAAATTTAGAAGCATGGTTCATAATGCGGAAAACAATACAGGGCCGGTTTTGGCGGTGGATAGAGACCCGCGTATTACTTCATTGGGACGTTTTATTCGTGCAACCCGGTTGGATGAAATCCCCCAACTGTTCAATGTTTTAAAAGGAGATATGAGCCTAGTAGGTCCGAGACCTGAACGTGCTTTCTTTATTAAACAGTTTCAAGAGTTGTTCCCCGATTATGCGTACCGCATGTCGGTAAAGCCGGGAATTACAGGTCTTGCCCAGGTAATGGCTAAATATAGCACAACTGTAGAAGATAAACTGCGTTTCGATTTAATGTACGTACGGAACTACTCGCTTGCCTTGGACATTAAAATCCTTTTACAAACCATCCGTGTTGTGCTTCGCGGGGAGCAGGCAGCAGGGGTGAAACCGTACGACAGTACGTATCAAAAGGAGCTGCTAAAGCTGTTTGGTCATCCGGGAGTTGAAACGGAAGATGAACGGCTTGCTTCTAAAGGATAACTTTTCGATATTGAAAATTACGGAGGATATACATGGGTAAACAGATGACCGGTTCGGTCCGGAATATCATTATCTACATTCTTATTGTAGTAACAGTCGGAGCCATCATTTACGGAGTTACAGCGGGCAGTAACCAGGATGAGAAGTTTATCCAGCAAAGCCGGCAGTATCGAGCCGCGCTGGAAAATATGCAGGCTGGGCAATTTGGTGAAGCGGAAAAAACATTCAAGCAGCTCCTCGCTGTCCATCAGGAAAGCTATATTGTCATGTGGAATTGCGCACTTAGCCTATTAAAGCAGGACAAATACGACGAAGCAGCCCAGTACTTTGTAAAAACGCAAAAACAGCGCCCTTTTGTCGTCCGGGAACCAAGATACCTTGTTGAGTACGGGGAGACGCTTTACAAACAAGGGCAATATCCAAAGGCAAAGAGGTACCTGGAGGAAGCGAAAGAGCTAAATGCAGGTCCTGAACTGCTGCAGCAGGTTCAACCGATACTTACTGCTCTTGAGAAAAATGCACGCTAAGCAGGTGTGCAGGAGGTGATAAATATATGAGTCAATCAAACAAAAAAATGAGTATTGATGATATGCTGCTTTTTGAAAAACAAAAAAATACGGACAAGCTTCTTGTGAATCTCTTGCTGCTTGTGTTAGGGCTTCTCCCTCTCATTATTCGCACAGGCTTGGTGACATTTGCAAGTCCGGTCATTACGAGTACATCGCTTGACACAGGAATAAAAGGGGATGTTTTTACTTATTATAAATTTGTCTGGCTTTTGATTTTTAGCGGCGGACTGCTGCTTCTATTCTTGTATAAAATGATGGGGAACGGTTATTATATTAAATCAAGCTATATAAACATTCCTTTGCTTATTATGTTCGTTTTTATACTTTTGTCCGGCGTGTTCTCTGAATACAAAACGCTCGGAATTGTCGGCCAGTACAACCGGCATGACGGGATGCTCACCTATTTATGCTATCTTCTCCTTTTCTTTATCGCGGCGAACATTGCATATACGGAGAATAAAACACGTTGGTTGCTCTATATCATGTATCCGGTTATTACCATTAACACAGGATTAGCGCTTCTTTATTTTTACGGAGTTGATGTGATGAAATTATCTTTTGTAGTTTCCCTAATCCTTCCTTCTTCTATCCCTAAAGAATCAATTAATGCTGGCGCCCATTTTATTAGCACACTGAACAACCCCAACTACACGAGTGGAATCGCCGGTGTGTTTACTCCCTTATTTTTGGTGGGAGCCGCGCTCAGCAAAAATGTAAGCAGCCAGATAAATTATGTAGTAATGGCTGTATTATCCTTTGCGTTGCTTCTTACTTCCTTATCTACAAGCGGCTTCGTAACATTTATTTTTGCCTTGCCTTTTGTACTTTTCTTTATTATACGGAGTGCAGTTGTAAAAAAAGGACTTTTAACGGCCGGTACCGCTCTTATCTTGTTTGTCGGTGTCTTTTTAACCTTGAATAGTCACAATCCCCAGGTTTGGGATGAAAGTGTAGGGTTTTTCCTCGGTTCATCTAAGGGCGGGATGGAGCATGCTCAACCGGATTCGAAAGCATGGCGTGAGTTTGCCGAACGCCATTCACCTTTACATGTAAATGTAGCGGAAGCGGCCGAACAATCAGCTTCTCAAACGCAGCAGGATGAATTTCAGCTACCGCCGTCCGCATGGGGTCCAGGTACAGGACGTTTATATATTTGGTCAAAAACGCTTGATTTAATAAAAGAGCGTCCGTTGCTTGGCTATGGTCTTGATACGCTGGCTTACTACTTCCCTCAGGATGACCCGCAGAAAAATGCACAACTAAGTAGTGCAAACATGCTCGTGGATAAGCCGCATAATATGTATTTAGGAATTGGGTATGGTTCCGGTGTTATTGCTCTGCTTGCTTTTTCCATACTTATCCTCCGTCACTTCTGGTCGCATCTCTTCCTATTTAAACAGCGGGTGGCAACAGAAAGACAGAAGATGATTGCTGTTTTGTTCGTTGGCTGGCTAGCTTATCTTATACAAGCACTTTTCAATGATTCTATTATTGGTACAGCGCCAATATTCTGGATTTTATTTGGGGCTGCTGTATCTTTATTACGCCAGGAACGAGAAGAAACGGAATAATGAAGAATATGTAAAGATATTGAAAAAGGGGGATGTATTAAATGCATTTCCTCTTTTTTTATTTGTACTTTTGCACACATTGATATAAAATGATATCCGTATAAGCTTGCTGAATATGGAATGGATGGAGCGCAGGATGAATACAAATAACCGGGTAGAGATACTTGATGTTCCTTTTCTATGTGCTACCCATGTGGAAACAGTCGATGTATTAACGAATCTTATTGACGAGAATAAAAAAGTGCAGGTTATAACGGCGAATCCGGAAATCGTTATGATGGGCCGGCAAAACGCAGCATATATGAAGTTATTAAAGAAAGCAGATGTTATTACTCCCGATGGAATCGGAATTGTCCTGGCATCACGTTGGATTGGGAAACCTTTACCGGAACGTGTAGCCGGTTATGAACTGTTGCATGCCTTAATGAGACAAGCGAATAAGTATGGCTGGAAGTATGTGCTGGTAGGGGCTTCTCCATCGTCCTGCGACGGGGCAGCTGAGAAGCTGCAAGAAATGTATCCCGATGCATGTTATGCAGGTCACTTTAATGGGTATTTCTCCACTAAAGATGAGAAAAACATAATTGAGTACATTAAGGAAGTGGAACCTCAATTGCTGTTTGTTGGTTTAGGGGCGCCAAGGCAGGAAGAGTGGATTGCCCATCAGTTGCCAAATCTTCCGGTAAACGTAGCGATGGGAGTAGGCGGGAGTTTTGATGTATTGTCAGGAGCAGTAAAAAGAGCTCCTCTTCTATGGCAAAAACTCTACATAGAATGGTTATACCGTTTACTTTCCCAGCCGAAGCGGTGGCGCAGGCAGTTGCTTCTGCCCCGGTTCGCGTTTACTGTATTATGGAACCGATTTGTCTTACGAAATAAATAAATAAATAAAACTCACTTTTAAGGAGAGAGAACATGGGAACGTATTTCTATGGGTTTATCCTTTCACTTGTTGTAACATTACTTGCAACGCCGTTGGTGAAAAGATTCGCCATCTATATTGGCGCCGTTGATAAACCTAATCATCGAAAAGTACACCAGCGATTAATGCCGAGGTTAGGCGGGCTTGCCATTTATATTGGTTTTTCGATTGCTTATCTTGCATTCTTTCCACCTTCCCAAGAAGCAACGGGGATTTTTCTTGGCGGGAGTATTATTGTCATTGTCGGTGCGCTTGATGACCGGTTTGAATTGTCTCCTAAATTAAAACTTCTAGGGCAGATTGCCGCTGCACTCGTAGTTGTATACTCAGGTCTCCGAATCGAGTTTATTAATCTTCCCTTTGAAGGAATATTGAGCTTTGACTGGGGATGGCTGGCGATTCCGATCACTGTCTTCTGGCTTATAGGTATTACGAATGCGGTGAATTTAATCGACGGGTTAGATGGACTTGCTGCAGGTGTATCGGGAATTGCCACAGCCGCTATGATGATAATGGCCTTGCTTATGGGAAATCTGGTCGTTGCGCTTTATTGCGTTATTCTGTTGGGCGGTATTATTGGTTTCCTTTTCTATAATTTTCATCCCGCGAAAATCTTCATGGGGGATACGGGAGCGTTATTCTTAGGATTTAACCTGGCCGCTCTTTCTATTATGGGTTTTAAATATGTAACACTGTTTTCCTTTATTATTCCTATTTTAATCCTTGGAGTACCTTTATCGGATACAATCTTTGCGATGTTGCGTCGCTATTTGAATAAAAAGCCGATTTCGGTAGCGGATAAAGAACATTTACACCATTGTCTCCTAGGACTCGGATTATCACACCGCGGAGCAGTGCTTTCGATTTACGGCCTTAGTGTTCTGTTTGCCACCGCCGCCATTATTTTCTCGCAATCCACATTATGGGGAGCACTTATTATTGTCGGGGTTTTACTGTTTGTCTTGCAGCTTGGTGCGGAGCTTATTGGCTGGTTTGGTCAGAAGAAGAAGCCACTGCTGGAGACGGCGCGGCGGATTAAACAAATAACTTCAGGTAAATAGTTATCTCTTATAGAAAAGCTTGCAGTTTAATCATGCAAGCTTTTTTATTATTTCTGAAGGTTTACAAGTCTTATTGTTTTTATACATTTTTCATCGCAAAAGTTCAAAATGGATTGAATTAATCATAAACAACTGAAAATTATTGACATTTGAAAAAAATATACATTATAATCAATTTATTACTTTATTGAGAAAATTCTTTATACATATATCTGTTTAAGGGGGGAAATAGGAGAGCGGCATAAAACATCTATAATTGTAATTATACATACGAGAAGATAATAGGGGGAAAAAATGAAACATTTACAAACAAACAAATTGAATACGCTTTCAAAAGCTGCTTTAGTTGCTCTTTTAGCAGTTCCAGCTACTACATACTCTGTATATGCGTCTACTTATACTGGCACGAATATTGTCGGTGTTGCAACGGGTGAAAATAACGGACAAAAACTGGGCAGATCTTATGTGGAATTTAACGGCTCCGAGCTTTCGACAGGAGACTACCTGCTTGTAACACTGCCTGCTGACTTTAAGTTAGGCCTTACTGCGGGTCATACGGGTACTGTTGATGCAAATGGAAATATTGATGGCACTGATAACGTTAGTATCGCTCTTGCTGCGGGTGGTAATTATCTTATTAATACAGGTGGGACAAGCTATCTGCAAGCAGGAAATCTATCTTATCAAATTATCACAGATAATCAAATTAAACTTATTTTTGGTAAGCCGGCCTCTGGTTCTGGAATTAATACAGGAGAATCCACCGGTAAATTTTATATTAACTTCAACAAAGTCATCGTTCCTTCTGGGGCGCCCGCAGAAGTAAAAGCCACATTTGAAGGCAGACCAGGCTCTGCATTTACCGATGGTAGTGTAACGATTGCTACAACTTCTTCTTCCGGAGCGGTTTCCAGTGCAATTGAAACTGCAAAATCTATTACAACGAGTCTTTCAGATATTGATCAGATTCGAATCAAGGAGGATCGTGCTGGTTCGTTTAAAAAAGGAGATGTAATTAAATATAAATTACCTGCCGGTTTTAAATGGCAGTATAAAAGCGGCTCAACCTATAATGATATTACCACTTCACCTGGCACGTTGACTTCTAACGTCAATGGGTTAAGCACAGGTAGTATACCTGCTTCTGATCTCACCTTTCATACAAGTGATGAAGGCAGAACACTAAGGATTACCCATGCGACAGGTACTGATTCTTCTGAAGCTTCCTATTTCATATTGAAGGACTTTGCAATTGCGGTAAGTGATGAAACGCTTGCTAAAAAGGGAGACGTATCCGCAACGATCAGCACATCAGGTAATGTAACGAGTTCAACCGGTGATTTAGTTGTTGCGAAGTACACTGATTATGGTGTGAGTGTAAAAGTTACAGAGCCAAAACAAATTCTCGGTAGCAAATATGACGATACAAAGGTAGCGGAGATTACCATTGAAGAAACAACGGAGGGTTCTCTTCCAAACGGAAGAAACATTACGATTAGCTTACCGAGTGGGGTTAAGGTGGTTGGTGATCCTAACTTTTCGGGAAGTGATATAAGCAGCGGAACGGTAAAACATCTTGATACCGATCGTATTACAATTAGTGTGCCTTCTACTCGTTCTAAGGACAAGTATAAAATTAAGCTAGGATTGGCTTTAGAAGTAAAGCCGGGCAAGTATGGAGATATCGAAGCAGTGATGCAAGGTGCGGGAATTCCGGAGCAAAAAGTTATCATCGCAAAATCAATCCCTCCTGTAATTCCGCAAATGATTCCAGGAACAGAACAGAAGAGCGTGCGTATTGGTGCGGCTAATCAGGACGCGCCTGATATTATAATAGCGGAAACAGTTCCCGGAGCGCTCAAACAGAGTGTTAGTATGACAGTACCAGTTCCGGGTGTTCCTGGTAGAACTGTGACCAGGTCAATGCAGGGATTTGTTGTAGTTTATCTTCCGGCTGGCGTAACGTACGCATCTAAACCAAAGGTAGAAGTTATTGATGGGGATTTGAAAATTGATGAAAGCCCGGTCGAAATGGTGAAGGCAGAGTCTTCTCAATTCGATGCTCTTAAGTTCAATATTAAGAGCGAAAGCACAAAACCGTCCAAAATAAGAATTTCCAATGTGAAATTAACAGTGGACCGTACTGTGGCAGAGGGTCCTATGGAAGCAAAGATAGCGGGATATGGACTGTCTCATCCACAAAACAGCCTGGATTTCAATGTGACAACCGGTTCTAGTTTTAAATATGCAACTGTTGCAATACCTGCGGCAGGTGATAAAAAAGATACTGGCTTGTACGGGAATTCGAATACTCACTCCTTATTTACACTTAATAGTAAGACGTATAAAGTTGATCATGTGGAAAAGACGATGGATGTTGCTCCATATGTTAAAAATGGACGGACCTACCTTCCGATTCGCTATGTGGCCGAGGTTCTTGGTATCCCGGAAAGCAACGTTAATTGGGATCAGGCGACGAAGACTGTTACCCTGCACAGAGAAGACAGGATTGTACAGCTAGTGTTAGGTAGCAAGAAAATGAAAATAAACGGTGTGGAAATGACAATAGAGGGGGTGGAGGTTAAAGACAATAGAATTATGATTCCAATCCGTTATGTTGGACAGGCATTCGACGCAAAGGTTGAATGGGATCAAGCGGCAAATACGGTTACAGTCAACTAACTACGTTATTATAGAAGAAAGAGATACTGGCTTTCTTTAGGACACTCATATGTAGGAACACTTTTCTTACAAACGGTTACCTAATAAATAACTATTAGGTAACCGTTTCTTTGTTCATATATCACAATAATGATTAAAACAAGCCGGGAGAAACAACATCATTTTTTTATACGGTACTGTGCAACTTTCTCATACATTTACCGTCTAAGTATATGTAAACAAAATGCAGCGGGATAGATGAAAAAGGAAAGTGAAAAAATTTTAATTTAAAAAGCAACTTTTTCTTTCTAGCTCCGTCTAACTAAGTGTAAGCGAAATAAGGGAAGGCAAAAGCTGAATGAATTAGAGTGAATAGCACCAACATTTGTTATTTATCTATTTACTTCGTTCAGGAAGCATTGTATACTTTCCTATGGGAGAAGAGAAAATAGTAGATTATACCAAGTAATACTCTCTCATCTCTTACATATTTGTTTACAAAAACTAAAAAAAAATAAATAAATAGAGCTCATCAACTCCTCGAAAGGGGGTGAAGGTACATATGGGAGAGGAGAGCTCAAGAAATATAAATAGACAATACTCTCAACCGAAGCAAGAACGGAGTATGTCCCTTCAATACGGAGGAGTATGTTCCTGAACGCAGGTCATACAGTATGATAGTTTTACTGTGATAAGATCGTTGAATCAGTAAAGCTCTACGGCATATCCGAAAAAATATTATCCTAATGTAGGAGGAAAAAATCTTGAAGACAACTAAAACTCTTAAAGTCGTTACTACAGCAGCTTTAGTAGCATCATTAGCGACTCCATTCACAGCATTTGCTGCAACTTATAGCGGTACAAACGTAACAGGTGTTACTGCAGGATCTGAATCTACTCAAAACCTTGGTAAAGCTTACGTTGAGTTCGGCGGTTCTGAACTTACAAGCGGAGATTACCTACTTGTATCTCTTCCTTCTGATTTCGATCTTGGATTTACTGTAGGAGATGCAGGTAAAGTAGTTGCACCAGCAAATTCTGACACTGCTACTTTTGTATCTGATACTGCTAACAGAACAACAGGAGCAACTAAAATTGAACGTGCTGCAGGTGATAACTATCTTTCTAGCGCTTACTTGACTAATAGCAATATCAGTTATCAGGTGGTTTCAAAGAACCAAATCAGACTTACTTTCACTAAAGCTAATATTGATCCAAGCAAAAGCACTGGTAAGTTCTATATCAACTTCCAAGGTGTTAAAGTTCCTTCTGGCGCACCAAGCGAAATCAAAGCAACACTTGAAGGTAAACAAGGTTCTGCTTTCAACGATGGCAGCGTAACAGTTGCAACTGCTTCTACTTCCGGTACTGTTACTACTACAATCGATAAAGCAAAAACGATCACATCTGGCGGACTTCAAGACCTTGATAACATCCGTATTAAAGAAGATCGTGCTGGCTCATTCAAAGCCGGAGACCGTCTGAAGTACAAATTGCCTTCTGGATTCAAATGGGTATATAAGAACAGCGGTGGAAGTTATGTTGATGTTCCAACTGGTCAAAGTGACATTCCTGCAAATAACATTGATGAGTTAAATGCAGGCGGAATACCAGCTTCTAAAGTTCAATTCTATCTTTCTGAAAGCGGAAGACAGCTTAACATTGTTAACAATTCAGCTAGCACCGACCCTGCTACTACTGAAGCATCTTACCTCTTACTCAAAGGTTTCGGTATCGCTATTGACGATGAAACTGTTGCGAAAACTGGCGATGTAACAGCAACCATTAGCACATCCGGCAACGTAAGCACTTCAAACAGTGACCTGCTTGTTGCTAAGTATGGCGACTACGGTTCAAAAATCTACACTGTTGGTGATCCGAAAAATGTTAAAGCAGGTATGGTTGATGAAAAAAATTGGAAGCATTGCTATCGAAGAATCAGTAAAAGCAAGCCTTCAAGCTAATCGTACAATCAACCTGACACTTTCCGGTAATGCGAAGTGGGGAAGCCTTTCTGACTTCAGATATGATGATTCCCAGTCTAAAAACAAGAACACTGCTGTTATCAACCCAGGTGGAGCGCAAATTATTGGTTCTGACAAGAAAACTCTTCGTCTAACTGTTGCTAATGCGAGCAGTGATGCATTAAAAGCAGTATTGAAAGATGCTAAAATCAATGTTTCTCCTGATGCTACTGGCGATATCAAGTTAACAGTAAGCGGATCTGCAAACCTTACTGGTGACCTTACTGTTGCTAAAGTTGTAAAACCTGTTGACGTTAAAGTTGACGGAGCTCTTCCGAACATCCAAATTGGTCAGCAAGCACAGCCTATCGGTGATGTGACTTTAACTGAGGCTGCTGCTGAAGCAATCGACCATTCAGTAACTAACGGAATAAATAACAACCTTGTTGCGCTTATCTTCCCTGAAGGTGTAACACCAACTCTTCCAACTAGTGTTCAGGTGACTGATGGCGATTTGTCAATCGACACAGGATCTGCAACAAAAGTATGGAATAACAACAGATGGGAAATCCGTGTTACTACAAGATCAACTAGTACAAAGCCAAGTGCTCTTAAGTTCAGCGGAATGAAAGTAACTGTAGACCGTACAGTTCCAGAAGGTCCTATCGCTGTTAAAGTTGGCGGTAACGCTTTAGTTCAGACACAAGGTCAAACTGACTTCCCAGGCGTTGATTCTGTAACTTCTGTAGATGTTGCTAACGTTGGTACACCAGCTGCTGGTAAAGGTTCATCTGCTTTTGTAGCATTTAAACTTGGCGCAACAACTTACACAGTTGACGGCGCAGAAAAAACTATGGATGTTGCTCCGTTCGCTGAGAACAACCGTACATTCCTGCCAATCCGCTTTGCTGCTGACGCTCTTGGAGCTCAAAATGTACAGTGGGATCAAGCTACAAGAACTGTTACAGTATTCAAGAACGGCAACATTGTCCAAATGGTGCTTGGTAAGAAAGAATACAAACTCAATGGTGTTTCTGTACCAATGGACGTAGCAGTTCAAGCTAAAAACGGACGCGTTGTTCTTCCTATCCGCTTCCTTGGCGATGCACTGAACGTTCCTGTACAATACGATGAATCTACTGGTGCAATCTCTCTTGGTACACCAGCTGTAAAATAAGTTTAATTCACAGGCTTAATAAAATGACGAAAGGACTCCTCTAACGGGGAGTCCTTTCTACTACCGTTTAATAGTAATTTTTTGCCTTGCGAAAAGTTTTCTTTTGAATAAGGAGAGGTAATCAATGAAAAAGAAACTATCCGCTTTACTCGTAACAGCATCGCTGCTTGTACCGTATGCTGTGCTTTCTCCTGCGGCTTATGCTGCAGAACAGCAAAAGGATCAGGAGTTAACCCTAACCTATCAGCAGGCCGTTGAACGCGCTTTAAATAACAGCTATACACTGAAAAACTCAAAAGAGGATATTGATCGTTCTGCCGAAGTAAGGGATAAAGTGGGGGAGAATGTAAAATATACTCCTATCCCAAATCCCAATGCTCCTTATAGCTACGATGCCTATAACCAGGCAGCGAATATGGCTTTTAGTGGATTTCAAAAAGCAAGCGTCGGATATGAGATATCCAAAAAGCAAGCTGTGATTGATGAGGACACTGTTGTAGCCAATGTCAGAAAGGCCTATAACGATATTCTTCAGGCACAGGAACAGAAAAAATTGGCGGACTTAACCGTTCATAATGATGACATGCAGCGAAATATTACACAGATAAAGTTTGAAACAGGAGTATCCAGTAAGGTTGAAAAAACAAAAGCAGATGGAACGTATAATGCTGATCGGAAAAGCAAGGAAGCAGCTGGAAAGGCTCTAGAAGCCTCTTACCAAAAGTTCGATTCTTTAGTTGGCTTGCGTCCGGAAGCCCGGCCGCAACTGGCAGATCAGCTTACCTTTGTTGATATGCCTGATGTGGATTTAGAAAGCCACATTACCCGTACCCTTTCCGAAAACCCTGCGCTTTGGAAGGCGAATAAGGCAATTGAGTTAGCTCGCCTCAGTGTTGATTTATACATGTTTAATGACAAGTCAAATCCGGATACGTACGATGCCAAGAAAATTGACGTAACCAAAGCTGAGAACACGTATGCAGATGCAAAGGAACAGACGGCAAAAGCATTACGGACGATCTATCAGTCTATTCGTCAAATTGAAGACAACTACAAGGGATTACAAGAAAACGTTGGTGTTGCAGAAGAGGGGCTTCGTGCTACTCAGGTTCAATATGATGTAGGCTTAGCTACGAAACTTGAATTAAGCAATGCACAGCTTACCGTTGATAAGTTGAAAGAAAAAATGTCCGAACTTAGTGTACAGCATGATAATTTAATCCAGACTTTCTATAAGCCTTGGGCCGGATCGGCTTCCTAAGTTCATTATGCTTACTTTTTAACAGGTACCTGTATAGGGTGCCTGTTTTTTGCATTTAAAAGAGAATAATTGGGTTTTATACTATAATATAACCAGGCGTTGGCGGCATTTTCTTTTGTATGATAGAATTTGATGGGGCGAATTTTGCTATAAAGTAAGGGAGGTACCTTTCGTTTGCTGTTTAACTCCTATGAATATATTCTAGGTTTCTTACCTGTTGTCTTTATTATTTATTTCCTTTTGATTAGATGGCGTTTTGTTGTTTTTTCTAAAGCATGGTTGGCTCTGTCTTCCCTATTCTTCTACAGCTGGTGGAACATCTCTTATCTTCCCCTGCTGCTCGGTTCCATCTTGTTCAACTATACAGTAGGATTGACACTCGGCAGGATGGGCGAGAAGACAATATATAAGAGGTTAATATTAACGGTAGGAATAGCAGGAAACCTAGCTTTGCTTGGTTACTACAAATACGCGGACTTCTTTATTAACAATACAAATGAACTTTTTTCCACTGCTTTTCCACTCATGCATCTTATCTTGCCATTGGGAATTAGCTTCTTTACGTTTACTCAGACCGCATTCTTAGTGGATGCGTATCGTGGGGAGAGTACAGAATATAATTTTTTGAACTATATCTTATTCGTTACATTTTTCCCTCATCTTATTGCCGGTCCAATTTTGCACCACAAAGAAATGATGCCTCAGTTCGATCTGTTGCGGAATAAGGTAATAAGCTGGAAAAACATTTCACAGGGCGTGTTCATATTTTCTATTGGTTTATTTAAGAAGGTAGTGATTGCAGATACGCTTGCTGCGTGGGCAACGCAGGGATTTGATAAACTGCCGACTTTGACTTTTTCAGAGGCCTGGATAACGTCTCTTTCCTATACGTTCCAGCTTTATTTTGATTTCAGTGGATATACGGACATGGCGATCGGGGGAGCGCTTTTATTTAATATTCGCTTCCCTTTAAATTTTAACTCGCCGTATAAGTCTCTTAACATTCAGGAATTCTGGCGCCGATGGCATATTACACTGGGGCGTTTCTTCCGTAACTACGTCTACATTCCGCTCGGAGGGAACCGTAAAGGAAGGCTGCGTACATACTATAATTTGCTCGTTATTTTTGTGCTGACAGGCTTCTGGCACGGTGCTGGGTGGACATTTATTCTCTGGGGCTCCCTGCATGGGATAGCGACCGTTTTTCATCGTTACTGGTCGAAGTTCAATATTCCGATGCCTCGCTGGCTGGCCTGGTTTCTTACGTTTCAATTTGTGAATATAACCTGGGTATTTTTCCGGGCAAAACAATGGGAGGATGCAGTAAAAGTATTGAAGGGAATGTTTGGGCTTAATGGTATCCATGTTTCGCTGAAAGAAATTACAATTGCAGATGCTGGGTTTGCTTTATTCTTTCTTCTATTTGCTGCAGTGCTTGCTTTATTCGCGCGTAACTCGATGGAGTTAACCTCCCGCTTTAAGCCAAACCCCGCTATTGCCTTAGCGGCGTCTGTCCTGTTTGTTTACTCGCTGCTGCATTTTTACCGTATCAGTGAATTCCTCTATTTTAATTTTTAACTGGGAATAATATTAAAGTGGGAATGAGGAAGAATTCTTGGAGGTATGAATTGAAAAAACGATATAAAAAATGGCTTGCCTGGTATCTCCTGTTTTCTATTGGGGGAGTTGGGATTATTAGTTTATTTAACTACCTTATTGATCCGCTGCAGTTTTACCGCAAAGCTTCCTATCATCCTTCATTTTCTGAAGAGGAGCGTTTCCAAAATCCTGGCCTGGCAAAAAACTATCCATACGATACGATCATTGTAGGCAGCTCAATGACACAGAATTTTATTCCTTCCTATGTGGATAAGAAGCTGGGTGCAAAAACGATAAAGCTGTCTGCGTCCGGTTCTTCCGTACATGAGCAATACTTAATCGCCAAATTGGCATTGGAAACAGGGAAAGTAAAAAACGTAATATGGGCCGTTGATTTCTCATCCTTACGCGGGGAACCACTGCGGGTACGGAATGATCAGGGACCCTTTCCGTTTTACTTATATGATAAAAATCCTTTGAATGATGTGAAATACTTATTCAATAATGATACTCTCCAGCAAAGCTGGCATATTATTGACTCTATTACGAGAAATCGCCCTTATCCGAGTAACCTGGACATGCTTAACAACTGGGGCAGCCTTCCTGTATTCGGTAAAGAGAGGGTAGTAAAAGATTATCAAATGTGGAAAGAAGGGAAAGATCCCGGTCATGTGATGAAGCCAGATCCGGAAGCTTTTCAGTTGATAAGAGAAAGTGCGGATCAAAATATTTTCCCGCTTGTGAAGCAATATAAGAACGTAAACTTTTACTTTTTCTATCCGCCTTATTCTATTTTGACTCACCGTTTGTTCTATGATAACAAGTTGTTTGATAGCCTGATCGGTATGAAGCGATATATGTTTACTGAAATCGGCTCAATGCCGAATGTAAAACTGTATGATTTCCAGTATGATACGAATATTACGTATGATTTAAGCCATTATCGGGATACATCACACTACTCGCAAAAAATTAATAATTTTATCATAGATGAAATGACTAATAATAAATACCAGGTTACTCCCCATAATTTAGAAATAAACATAAACAAGCTGCGGAATCAGGTGAAATCTGTAAATGTGGAGCAGCTAATAAGGCGATCTCCATAAATAGATGGGTAATTGAACTGCGCTTCTGTTTTTTTTATACACAAGCTATAATAGCAGTAGATTAAAGGAGGTTAAAAATTTATGGCTTTTTTTAAAAAGCGTTCAACCGATTCCGAGCAAACTCAGGAACCATCAATAAATGAGACAGAGGTAAAGGAATCGGCTGGTGCTGAACATCAGGAAGATGGCTTTGTTTCAGAAAAAGAACAGCCAGTAAAGGAAAAAGAGTATGCCCGGCCGCAGACTCGGTTAGTTCTTCCGCAGGGAAAGGACGAGCTTCCCAATGAGTTACGCTATGTTATGCAATTTATTCATAGTGAACTGCCTCCGATTGAGGAAGGGACCCTTTCCATTGATGGATATAAGTTGGAGCAAGGGACCTTTGGATTTACCCTCACGGCTTTCTTGCGCAACAACACGGAAGAAGCAATATTCTTAACCTTTGTTCCTCTTGTTTTATTTGATGCAGATAATAATTTAATCGCGCGGCGGGTATTTAATCTCGATGCAGTGGAGATGGAGCCGAAAACAGCGCTTCCTTATCAATTTGAATTTTATCCAGAGCATTTTACAATGAATTCATTTGATTTGTCTTCCTGGTATGTGGCGTTTCATATGCATGGGGATGAATTCCGTGCAGTAACGCCAATTGAGCCTTTTGAAACAAGGGAGGATTTTTCGATCCAGAATCAAGTTGAGAAGGAGTACCGCCAGGCGCGGGCTCATGCATTGAATATTTTAGAGGAAACTCAGGGGCAGATTAACTTTATCCGCGGAGGTTTTGCTTTTTCGGAAGCAGGTAATCTTGCTGTAGAGCTATATATCCGTAATGGACGTGAAGAAGAGGTTAGCCTTCCAGACAATCTTGTCTGCACGGTTCTTGATACACAGGGTGATGAGGTGGCCTCCGCTTCTTTTGATCTTTCTGGTGTCCTGCTCCCTCCGTCTTCAGTGACACTGTATACGTTGGAATACGACAAGAACTTGATTAGAAAGGAAAATCCTGATTTATCTGATTGGTCCATTCGAGTAGAAGGGTAAATTTATGAAGCATCCCCAGGGGTGCTTCTTTATTTATTAATGTATATTTATCTTTTTACTACTATATATTGTTTAACGGGAGAAATATTGGGTATATAAGAATGTAGAAAATTTATCTTAGGGGTGGTCAAGGGTGAAAAAGAAATTGATTTCTGCTTTATGCACGGCTGTTGCTTGCACAGCGCTTACGGTTCCTTCTATAGCCGGAGCAGCTGCTACTAAGGTGTTTGTAGATGGTGTATCTATTACATCTGAACAGTCTGCGATAATCAAGAAGAACCGAGTGCTTGTACCGATGAGAGTCATTTTCACTAAGTTAGGTGCTGAGGTACAGTGGAATGAAAGTGAAAAGACGATTACGGCTACAAAAGGGGACAAAAAGTTCACGATTACGATTGGATCTGAAAACGCGGTCACAGGAGGAAATACGATAGTAAAATTAGATGTTCCCCCAGAGGCGATTAACGGCCGTACGCTTGTTCCTGCCCGCTTTGTGAGTGAAGTGCTCGGTGCCAGCGTTAATTGGGACAAAAAAGAAAATGCCGTACATATTATTTCAGCGCCATCAGCGTCACCTACACCATCCACGCCATAGGGTGCCATGGCTAATTGTTTATACCATGCAAACTAAACCCTCCTGAATTTCAGGGGGGTTTACTATTTTTACATTTTCTTTTTAAAAAAACAAATGACAAAACAAGAAAATCTTGTTACAATAACTTTTGTTGAAAAAAATAGTTCGGATACGAAATGTTTTTTCCCGAAACACATGGAAAGGAGGGGGAGGGAATGGAAAATCCATCACGGCAAATCCGTTTCTTAATCAGACAAATCAACCAGGCTTCTTCGGCCTCGTCGCCTGTGAGCTCTCCGCCTACGGCATCACCGTCCCCCAGATTCTTGTCCTTCGCTCCCTTAAAAACCGCCGCCTCAAGATATCCGAGATTAGCAGGGAAGTTGGACTTTCCAACAGCACCGTATCCGGCATCATCGATAGGCTCGAAGAGGGCGGATACGTGGAGCGCGTTCGAGACAAGGAAGACCGGCGGGTAGTCTGGGTTGCGCGTACGGATAAATTCAAGCGGATTACGAACGAAGTGCCTGTTCTTCAGGATCAATACTTTGACTCCCTGCTTGCCGGAATTACTGAGGAAGAGAGACAGTCCATCCTGAAGTCCCTTACCCTCCTTTCCAATCACATCCAGGATAAACTGCACGATCGTAAGGGATAAAATTTTTGCGTCTATATTTCGTATTCAAATGATTAGGTTGAGAAAGAACCTACATAGAAAAGGTTGAGGTGGGAGAATGAACCGGAAGAAGTTGTTGATTTTTCTTCTCGCAATCATCGTATTGGGAGGGGGCGGTATCGGTTATTACTACTGGTACCAGGGAAAGCATTATGTAAAAACAGACGACGCGCGCATTCAGGGCGACACGTATCGAATTCTGCCACAAATTGCCGGGGAAATAACGAGCATGAATGTCGAAGAAGGGGATACCGTGCAGCAGAACCAGGCGATTGCTCAGCAGGACACGTCCAACATGGACCCAAGCATGATCGACAAATCCGTTCTTCGCGCGCCGGTGAGCGGAACGATTATCAAGTTGTTCTCCAAAGACCATGAAATGGCTTCACCAAGCTCGCCTGTAGGGTTAATGGTCGACATGAATGACTTGTATGTATCGGCCAATATCGAAGAAACATATGTGGATCGTATCCAGCCTGGCCAGGTAGTCGATGTGACGATCGACACGCTGAACGGGCAGACACTCAAAGGCAAGGTGCGCAGAGTAGGCAAAGCGTCCAACTCGATGTTTTCTCTCCTGCCTGCAACGAACACCAGCGGAAACTTCAATAAAGTAACCCAGCGTGTTCCGATAGAAATCTCATTAGGCAAAGCGCCCGGGCTGGAACTGATTCCGGGAACCAACGTTGAAGTGAAAATTCACGTATCGTAAAGGAGGGTTACAATGGCAACCACACCAACAGCTGCCGTGCCTTCCGAAGAATCTGCAAGTTACCGCTGGTTTGCCCTGCTGGCCATTATCCTAGCGGCTTTCGTGGCAATTCTAAACAATAGTTTAATTAACGTAGCGATCCCGAAGCTGATGAATGTTTTTGGATCCACGCAGGACCGGATTCAATGGGTATTAACCGGCTATATGCTGGCTTCGGGCGTTATCATCCCGATTAGCGGATACATGGGGGAGCGCCTCGGATATAAGAGATTTTTGATTATTGCGCTTGGTGTCTTTACAGGAGGAGCTTTCCTCTGTGCCATTGCCTGGAGTGATATGTCGCTCATCATCGCCCGCATTATTTCCGGGCTTGGCGGGGGCGTTATCATGCCTGTGAGTATGGCGATTATTTATAAAATTATGCCCCGGCACCAGATTGGAATGGCGCTCGGACTCTGGGGAATTTCCGCCATGGTAGCCCCGGCCGTCGGGCCTACGCTAAGCGGTTATTTGATTGAATGGTTGAGCTGGCGTTTTCTTTTTATTATTAATATCCCGATTGCCCTTTTTGCGATTTTCATGATTATGGCCTTGCTGAAGGAAACGGAAAGAACCGCAGGCAAGAAATTCGATACATGGGGCTTTGTTCTTTCATCCTTATCGGCCGGTACCTTGCTGTATGCGCTCAGTAACGGCCAGTCTAAAGGCTGGACATCATTTGAGATTGTCGGACTGTTTTATGTTTCGATAAGCTCTCTCCTCCTTCTTCTGTGGGTAGAGACGGGCAAAGAAAATCCGCTGATTGATTTGTCCCTGTTTAAGAATTTCCATTATACGCTCAGCGTCATTTCAGCAAGCCTTGTTACGGTCGGGTTGTTTGGCGGGATTTTCTTAACGCCAATTTTCTTGCAGAACATTCAGGGTGTTTCCGCGATTGATACGGGGATTATTCTGATTCCACAGGCGATCGCCATGGCGGTTACCATGCCGATTGCGGGGAGGCTTTTTGACAAAGTAGGGGTTGTTCCGCTTGGCCTTGTCGGATTAAGCTTGCTGAGTGTGATGACATACGAGCTGCACAATTTGACCGTGGATACATCGCACCAGTGGCTGGAAACCGTGCTATCTCTTCGGGGAATTGGCATTGGGCTTTGTATGATGCCTCTCTCTACGGCCGGGATGAATGCAGTGGCCCCGCAACAGGTGGGGAACGCCTCGTCGCTCTCCAACCTGATTCGCCAGGTAGCGGGGTCGATGGGAATTGCGGTGCTGACCACAATTATGCAGCAGCGCAGCGCCCTTCACGCCCAGCACATTGCAGAGTCGGTTACAGGAGACTCACTGACAACGGTGACTCAGATGTTTGGCAGCAGCACGAGTGCCGCTCTTGGCGGTATGATACAGCGAGAAGCGTTGACCCGGGGAGTGGCGGAAACATTCCTGCTTTCTGCCCTGCCGCTTTACGTGACCATTCCACTTGTTTTTCTTTTTATGGTGAAGAAAAAAGATAGCAAAGAAAGAAAGGGAATATAGCATGGCAAAATCAAAGATAAGTAAAGGATTGGGCGTTGTCCTGCTCGGTACAGTCCTCCTTGCGGGGTGCGGTACAAACGCCCAGGAGGTTATGCAGCAGGGACCGGTTTCCGTTAAGACAGCCCAGGTTCAAGCAGGCGTGATGAGCAGTGGCCCTGTATATACCGGAACGGTACAGCCGAATGAGAAAGTAAACATTGTGCCCAAGGTGGGCGGAAAGATCGCTTCGATTCCAGTAGAAGTCGGAACACGAGTACAGAAAGGGCAGGTACTATTCGCCCTTGATGATAAAGATTTACGAAATGCAGTAGCTCGCGCGGATGCGGCGGTTGCGGCTTCCAGCGCAACCATTCAAACGGCTGAGCAGGCGCAGAAAGCAGGCGTTGTACAGGCAACGGGCGGTGCTGTATCAGCGAAAAACGGTATGGTGCAGGCAAAGAGCGGTATGGTGCAGGCGAAGGGCGGTATCCTCCAGGCGCAGGGTGCGGTTACCCAGGCCCGCAGTGGGGTTGAGCAGGCGCAGCATGGCGTGGAAGGCGCGAAACTGGATTTCCAGAAGGCAAACCAGGCCTTCACGGATGCCAAAACGAACCGCGACCGGATGAAGCAGTTGTTTGACCAGGGAGCCGCTTCCCAGGTTCAGGTGGACCAGGCAGAAACCGCGTACGTGAACGCGCAGGCCGCCTATCAGGGTGCACAGATCGCCCAGAAGAATGCGCAGGAGAAACTGGCAGCCGCCCAGAAAGGCCTAACTGTGGCAACGAATAGCTATAACAATGCAACGTCCGGATATCAAAATGCCACATCTGGCTACCAAAACGCAGAGAGCGGCTACCAAACGGCCCAGCAGCAAATCGGGATTGCTAGCGGAACAGCCGGAATTGAAGCGAGCCGCCAGGGATTGAAGCAGGCAGCAGTGGGCGCACAGATTGCAAGAGACGCGCTTTCTGATGCGGTCGTTCGCTCGCCGATTGATGGTATCATCGGTGTGAAGAATGCTGAAGTCGGCGAAATGGTATCTCCGCAGTCTCCTGCTCCTGTGCTCGTTGTTGCGAATCTGGACACGGTAAACGTACTCGTTTATCTTCCGGCTGAGCGTATCAACCAGGTGAAGCCAGGGAATAAGGTGCAGGTGAAGGCGGTTGCTTTCAACTATGTAACAACCGGAACGGTGAAAACAGTGAGCCCGCTCGATGAAAAAGGAAAGGGCTACCCGGTTCAAATCAGCGTGCCGAATGAGACGCTGCAGTTAAAATCCGGTATGGTTACCGAAATTACGCTGGCAGACCCGAAGGCTCCACAGGGGCTTGTGATTCCTGCTTCCGCCCTTGTGAAGGCGGAAGGGAAGTCGTTCGTGTTTGTTGCTGAGGGTGACCATGCGGTGAAGCGTGAAGTTGTCGTAGGGCAGCAGAATGGCTCACAGGTGCTGGTGAAGAGTGGAATTAAAGCTGGTGAGAAGGTTGTAACAACGCAGGCAGAAATGCTGTCGGATCAGGATAAGATAAGCGTACAGCCATAATGGATATATCTGAAGCCCATGGTTTTTGTTTTTTCAAAAATCCATGGGCTTTTTTGGTGCGTTGGGCATGGGGATTATTATGATACAGGAGCACACCGTGCTATAATAAAAGAAAAGAGGTGGATCCGGTGGAAACAAAATGGATGAAGCTATACGTTGATTTTGCCTTCAAAAGGCTATTCGGCTCGCAGGAGAATGAGCGGATTTTGATGGCGTTTCTTAACGCGATGTTGAAGCCGGCTCCCGAAAAGCGGATTACGATTGGAGGTGCGGGCAATGGACAATCCGACATTACAGGAAGCGATGGAGAAATGGGAAGACTTGAGCCGGGACCCGGAAGCGATTCGGGAGTATGAGGCGCGTCATAAGGCATTGATGGACCAGCTTTCTGCCATTAAAGAGAACGAGCGCAGGCAACTGCAGCGGTATGAGGAAGGCATTGAGAAAGGCATTGAGAAAGGCATTGAGAAAGGTATTGAGAAAGGTATTGAGAAAGGTATTGAGAAAGGTATTGAGAAAGGTATTGAGAAAGGTAGGAGTGAAGAAAAGCGGGCTATCGCGTTAAAAATGCTGGCAGATGGTATGCCGATTGAGCAGATAGCCAATTACTCTGGCCTTTCCCTTGAAGAAGTTAAGAAACTTAAAAAGAATTGATAAATTACGCTAAATTTGGGTCCGGTTATTGATTTGTCGATAACCGGACTATTTTTTGAAGGTGAACCTACCATCAGCGGCTCCGCTTTATCTATTTCATTTCAGGAAGCCAGCTTCTTTTTTTATTAGTACTCTCCCTTGATTATCCGAAATTTATTGTTTATACTTTGTTTATACTTTGGGAGGAGGTTGTATGAATTGTTCCAGGTTCAAAAATGGGGTAACAGTTTAGGTATACGCATCCCTAAAGCCATAGCAATGAAAGTGGGTCTTGAAGAAGGCTCAGAGATTGATTTCGATGTTGAAGATGATAAAATTATTATTAAGCGTAAGGCACAAAAGTTAAAAGAATTATTGTCACAAATAACACCTGACAATATTTATAAAGAGGTTTCTACTGGCGATGCAGAAGGTCGTGAAGTATGGTAAGTGTATACATTCCCGCACGCGGGGACTTAGTTTGGTTACAGTTCAATCCCCAATCAGGACATGAACAAGCAGGAAAAAGACCTGTACTCGTTATCTCACCAGAGTCCTATAATGCGAAGGTAGGATTGGCCTTACTGTGTCCTGTCACCTCTAAGATAAAGGGATATCCTTTTGAGGTTATCCTCCCACAGGATTTATCGATTGAAGGTGCTGTTCTTTCTGACCAGGTAAAGAGCCTTGATTGGCAATCACGACGAGCCTCGTTCATTTGTAAAGTATCTGATGAAACATTATTTGAGGTCATTTCAAAAATTGAGTTGTTAATCGCAAAGTGAAACGTTCAGGGGGAGATGGGGAGTTGCGAAAGTCCTATCTTATATGGGTGATACTGGCGCTGGCACTGGCCATTCGCCTTTACACACTAGATACATACGGCTTAAAACTAACGATAAACAGCGATGACCAGGGATACACACACAGCGCCATTCGCCTCGTAGAAACCGGCCAGCTTACATACAGGGGGCCACGGGAACCGGCGCACTTCGAAACGGAGCCGACCGTGAAAATCATGCCGGGGCAGCCGTTCCTGCTTGCCGGTGTCTTTCTCGTATTTGGGACAGGCACTGTCGGTCTGTATGCGGCGAAGGTTGTCATGATTCTTATCGGCCTTGCAGGCATCTATGGTATTTATTTGCTCGGGCGATATATCTGGGGAGAGGGCGCCGGGCTCATCGGTGCGTTTCTGCTCGCGATTTCTATCCAGCATATTGTCACGGACACGCTGCTGCTGACGGAAACGCCGTTTATGACGAGTTTAATTTACATGGTATACTTCTCGGTTCGTCTTGCGCACGAACGCAAAGCCTGGCACTTCTACGCGCTGATGTTCTTTTATATCGCCGCGCTCATGTTCAGAGCGACGGTTGCGCTGTACCCGGTTGTACTGCTCGTTTATCTTTTACTAAAAAAGTATCCGTTTGCGCTGATGAAAAAGCAGGTAGGAATCGCGGCCATCATTATGCTTATCGTTCTGATGCCGTGGTGGGTGCGCAATTATATTCACTACCATAAGTTTATTCCGCTGACAGCGGGAGAGGGGCACCCGCTTCTCATGGGAACGTACCAGGGAGAAGGATACCCGAACAAGGAGACGCTGGAGCAGGCGTTTGCCCGCATTAACAAGCAGTATCAGGGGAAAGAGTTGTTCGTTATTATTGAAGCGCAGAAAGATCTGGCAAAGGAACGGATGGCGGCCTGGTGGAAGGCGGACCAGGAATCGTTCATCCGCAGCTACGGCTGGCTTAAGCCAAAGTTGCTTTGGAAAGATGACTTTTACTGGATTCAGGTTTTCGATATTAAGCGGACGACTGTGAAGATGATTCAGCCTTACCTCGTCTGGGCAGGGATGATAGGGTGGCTGCTTGCGCTGATTCTTTCATCTAAGGGCCGGGCGGAAGTGCTGTTCATTGCTTTGTTCCTGCTTTATTTTACGGCCATTTACAGTGTGTATTTCGTGTTTGGGCGTTATAACACGTCAGAAATGCCGTTTATGTTTCTCGGCGCTGGGGCAGGCCTGTTTGCGCTGTTTCAGCTATTTTCAGGGGGAACGCAGCAACGGCGGGTTCGGCACTAAAAGTACAATGATATTTCTAGCAACAAAGCCTGATTGATTAAGCAATCAGGCTTTGTTTGTATTTTTTCCTATGGTGATTATTTGTAATAAACGTTAAGCGTTCTCTTCTCTGAAGCAATCGTATGGGTTGGCTCATCGACATCTACAAGCCGGAATTCAATCGGATGTTCCCCATTACTGCTGCTAAGCGCGTAGACATCGATGGTTTGATTGAAATCAGGAGTCAATTCAAACCCTACAAGAGGCCCCCAGCCATCGGATGTCAAATCCCACCAGTTACCGTCTGCTCCTTTTGCCCAGAGCTGGACATTTACACCTTCAGAAACAGCTTTAATCCTGGCGTGGTACCCTTTGATTCCTTTTTCTTTTGTAGAGATGTTTAATTTAGTTGGAAGTAAACCATCAATGGCAGCAGGTACTTCCCGGTTGAAATCTTCTCTTGTTTTGTTCATTTTGTTAATCATGGAAGCAGTCTTGCTGATTTCTACGGTTCCGGCATGCATTAATTTGTATGTAGAATATGAAGTCGTAGAGCTTGTTACTTGTGAGCCTGCAGTCGTTTCATCTGCCGCAAATACACTCATAGGAGCAAGCGAACTTGTAAATAAGACAGCCGTAACCAGGGTTTTTTTGAATGTCCTCATAGGTTTACCTCCGTATAAGTTTTTAATTTTTACTATTGTGAAAAGTTAGTTACCAATACAGTACCTCGACACTATTATATTGAAACCAAAAAAAACCATATTTTATCTTGAAATGTGAGATTTCCCCATGAGTAAAAAATATATGCACATAAAAAAGAGGATAGATAGTGTCATACTGTACTATCTATCCTCTTTTTTATTTACTTATTTTTATACCCGGGAAGTTTACCGCGGTTCTCAGCAAAGAGCGGCTTTCCGGTATCAGCGTCAATAAACGTTACCGTTGTGTACGGCGGAAGGTTTACTTTTCCGGCAAGATACGGGTAGGTAATCACCTGGGCGTATGCATTGCCGGGTTTCGGCTTCGTAAGCTTTACGTATACACGCGCTTGCTCCCAGCTCATCTCCTGCTTCGTAATCTGTAAGCCGTAGCCTTCGCTCGGGCTTTTCCCGCAGGCGATAACATACAGGTTGTCTTTCTGGTGGATGCCCTTCTGTTTTTTTACCTGCTCAATAAATGTTTTTTCCTCCGCAGTCAGCGAAGCTCCCGCGACAGGAGTGAATGGCTGAGTGCCGCCCGGCCAGCCTACGTTCACTGTACTTGTTTTGGCATCCCAACTCACCGTATGGCCAAGCTGTTTCACCATCCAGGCAAGCGGCACGAATACGTTTCCATTTTTGTCTACCGTGGCCCCTTGATCCACAGGTTTCCATGTGGCATTTACTTTAATCTGATTTGCATGGGGTTGAAAAGCGAAAACTGTATTACCGACAGTAAGGGTGGGCAGGTTCTCTGCCTTCCCGGTTTTTCCGTGGACAATCAGGACTAAATCCTGCAGTGCAATCATCGTACGGTTATTTACTAAGTGCAGGCTGTTCTTAAGCGGAACCGCCTGGCCCATCACTTCCAGCTGCGGAGACGTAGCCGCAAACGCCGGAGTGAACAGTAAGAGACTTGTTCCCATCACGCTTGCGAGCAGGAGTTTTTTCATCGTAGCATCTCTCCTTTGCTTTAATTTGGTTCTCACTGTACAAGACGATGCGCTTCAGGGAAATGTTTCAGCAAAATTTGTAGAAAATTTGTCAGAAATTGCTTTCTTGCATTTTTAAAATATTACAAAATCTACTTTATAATGGAAACGTACAAAGTAACTTATCTTTTTTATGAGGGGGATTATAATGGGTGAGTTAGAACTGGAGATGGGTATTGAGTTGTTCAAGTATTACGGACATGCCTTCTGGCCTGACAGAGAAGATGGCATAGGCGAGGTAACACGCCTTCTTATTAAAGGAAGGAGGGGATATGTCAAGTGTAGTACAGATGCGTTCTACAGGGGGTTGTGTAAAGCGCTGAGCACGACTCCTGCACTTCTTCGCAAGTATTCCTATAAGATTCTTCACCAGCGCAGGCTTGCACCCGTTGTCCTTCGAATCAACATGCTGCTTATCCCTTTTCCTTGCGTGTTCTCCACGAATCCGGCACACCGTTATATGTATGCGCGTTTCTCCTCCATCAAAGAATGCAACTATTATCCCGCTTCCCGTATGGGCAAGCTCATCTTCGAAGACGGCCATACGATTGATTTACAGCATTCGATAAAGTTTCTTATACGCCAGCAATACCAGGCGCGCGTACTTCTCTTGCATTACACAAACCCCACCGGGTTTTAACCGATACGTATTTTTAAAAAAAAGGCTGTTT
The DNA here is from genome assembly GCF_001015055.1 of Aneurinibacillus tyrosinisolvens. Taxonomy (GTDB): domain Bacteria; phylum Bacillota; class Bacilli; order Aneurinibacillales; family Aneurinibacillaceae; genus Aneurinibacillus_A; species Aneurinibacillus_A tyrosinisolvens. The sequence continues at coordinate 272,534 of NZ_BBWZ01000002.1, forward strand.
TTCTTTCCTATCTTACGATACATCTCAAATTAGTATGTGAAAAAACATACAATATCGTTCTAGGTGCTGATAGCCGATCTGCACTTCTTTTCCTGCTGGCGTATGCTGTGAATGCGCGCAATATATGCAGGGCCGGCCCTCAGAATGAGGGAAAAAGAATGCAGGATTATGAATGGTATGAATTTATGCTGAAACATGAGCCGCTGCTGGAGAAGTGGACAGGCAGGTATCCGGCAGGACCGATTCGTGAGGAGGCAAAACAGGTAGCACGGATTGCATGCTGGAACAAATTAAGCTCCTATGATGCGAGCAGGGGAGCGTCGCTGTCGACGTATCTGTACCTTGTCGTGCGCGGTGCACTGCTGAACTGGTACTACCGTGAGCGCCGCTGGCAGGAACGCCACTGTTTTCCGGCTCCGCCCGATGCAGAAGGTGAGCTTACATGGGAGGATACGATTGAAGACGAGAGCCGTTTGTCTATGGAAGAAGAGTTAATCTGGCAGGACTGGATGTCTTACTTGCCGGAGCAGGAAGCCCGCTGTCTGACGCTGCATATTCGGGATGGATATTCACTCATCGAGGTGGCGGCACGGATGGGCGCACCGTATGAGCGGGTGAAGAAGTGGAAGCAGCGGGCACTGGCAAAATTAAGGACAAGAGTAGAAAAGAAAGAGTAGTGCTATTCGTACAGTGATACAGTAAGGAGAGGTGCTGTCGGTTTATTCGGCTGCACCTCTTCTTTTATTATATTATACATAAATGTAAATAAAAGTAAAATAGAAGATTTTATCCTTTTTATGCTAACTTTCTGGTAATATATCAGTATATTCAGTAGGGCGTTATTTTTTAGATCTATGTAAAACAGGGAGGAAAGCAAGTGAATAAAGTGAGTAAGAGTAACAAAAAGAATTTCAACAAAGCATTAGCTACAACGGCTGTGCTCTCAATGATTCTGGCACCAAACACAGTATGGGGCGCATCTTCTTCTGACAGTTCCTCATTTAAAGATATTAACCAGGCTGCTCCATGGGCAAAAGAATCGGTTGTTAAAGCAAAAAACCTCGGATTTATCGGGGGAGATAATAACGGGAATTTCCATCCGCTCGATATGATTACCCGCCAGGAAATCGCTTCGATTATTTCTAAGTTTTTAAAGCTCCCCACACCAAAAGTTGAAAAATCTTCTTTCAAAGATGTTTCTGCTTCTGCCTGGAGTAAAGATGCCATTGAAGCTGTACTCAAGGCCGGTGTTATGGTCGGAGATAACGGAAACTTCCGCCCTGAAGCGCCGATTACCCGCGAAGAGCTGGCAGCTGTCCTTGTATCCACTGTCAAATTGGATACAACAGGGAAAGGAAACAATATTAAAACAGCGGATAAAGCTTTGGTTAGTGAATGGGCAAGGCCGGCTGTTCAAACTTCCATTGAGTTTGGCTTGTTAAAAGGAGATGGAACGAATTTCCTTCCTAAGAAAAAGGCACAACGCCAGGAAGTAGCAGCGGTGGCTGTTAATCTGGTGAACGTAGTCTTACATCCAGTGTCCGGTAAAGCTAAAATTGAGAATGTAACAGAGGGTTCGGCAACGATCGGTGGCGTACAGTATAAAGTAGCAGACGCGGTAAAAGGAATTTTAAACAAGAACAACAGCGAGGTTCTACAGGGCGCAAACATCACATTTGAAACCGCAGATAAAACAATTAATAAGATTACATATTTGGAACTTACGAAGAGTGGGAAAGCCGCTGCTTCCGGGGAGAAAGAGTTTGCCGGAAATCTCGTGCTTGACGGTCGCGGTGCGGCAGTAGACGGAAATGTAAAAGTTGGCGCTGACTATATTTCACTGAAAAACCTCACAGTGAACGGAAACTTCGAGATCGGAAAAGAAACCCAGAACGATTTCTATTCGGACAAGCTAAATGTAAAAGGCAATACGCTTGTAAACGGGGGAGACTCCAATACCGTTGTGTTTGAAAATGCTGCACTTGGTAATGTGGAAGTAAATAAGCAAGATGTACATGTAGACGTTAAGGGGACAACAAAGTTATCTCAGGTTACTATTTCTTCTAACGCGAATCTTACAGCGGATGCCGGTCTGGTTATTCCGAAGGTTGCTGTGAAAGAAGGGGCGGAGAAAGTTGGAATTAATGCTACGGTTACTTCGCTTGCTATCGACAGCACGAAGTCTGTCGAACTTGCAGGGAAAGCGGAGATTGCCAGCCTGAAGGTAGAAGGCAAGGGACAGGTTAATCTAAAGACAACGGGTACAATCGATAAACTCGAGGTAGCGAATAAGGATAGCAAATTAACGGTCCCAGCAGGATTGAAGATTGCCAATCTTGTTGTTCCTGAAGGAGCGAAGGTGCAGGATTTGGTCGCTAATTACGATCAAGTAAAGGGCCAAATTACAAATGTCAACAATGGAACGGCTACACCGGTTCCTACAACTCCTACAGTGCCTGCTGGTGGCGGTGCGGGAGGTGTTGTTGTAAGTGATACAACAGCGCCTACTGTTGAAGAAGCGTCTGGTATTATAGGTGGGCAGGAAGTTCGGGCGAGCAGAAGCGGAAATACATTTACCATTTCACTGGCTGGATTTTCCGATGATAAAATGTTCACGGGTTTGAAGTTCAAGGTATCGGAAAACTCCACGATTTCCTTCTCGGTTCTGTTTCTAGGTCCGAAATCAAAAGAATTAACTCAGGGCGATAACATTGTTTCTGTTAAGGATTTACTGGGTGACCTGGATTCAGGAGAGCCGGGGGTATCGATTGGAAAGGCAAAAGAGTTCCTTGGTGGAGAACTGAGCGGAACATTGACAGATAAAGCAGGGAATAAAACAGATGTGACTATCGTTCTTAAAGATTAATTCCTAGATTAGCAATAGAAAAGAGGATACGCTTTCTGCGTGTTCTCTTTTTTGTGTGTTCGGCATGGGGGGATTATCAGGATGGGAGTCCCGAGTGGTGAAGGAGAACAGTTTAAGAAAAACATCGCGGGCATGCCGCTCGTCCTTTCCCCTTCTGGAAGCGGGACGGCCGCTTAGTCTCACGCCGGGCGGACCAGCAAAACATCTGGGTAGCTTAGGTGTTGGAGACAATTGCCGGTCTTTTTCGCCCTATGGCAGGCGCACTCCACAGGGGGAAAGAAAAGAGCCGTCATCGCCCGCGATGTTTTTCTTTGACTTCGGGACCGCACGGTCCCATGATAGTAATTCCCTTTAATACTTTAAAGCAACATATGCTTTCTTTAACGATTAAATCAAAACCTGCATAATCTTTTCCTCCGTAATTTTCTATAGTGTAACCCTGACCTGTTTTACTTATGATACGGGGCCATACCGTGCTATAATAAAGAAAAAGAGGTGATCCGGTGGAAACAAAATGGATGAAGCTGTACGTCGATTTTGCCTTCAAAAGGCTGTTCGGCTCGCAGGAGAATGAGCGCATCTTGATGGCGTTTCTTAACGCGATGTTGAAGCCGGCTCCGGAAAAGCGGATTACAAGCGTAACCATTCTGGATAAAGAACTGGGCCGGGAGTATGTGGAAGACAAGAACGCTATTCTTGACTTGCACGCCTGGCTGGATGATGGAAGCAAGGTGAATATCGAGATTCAGCTGGCTAATGAGCATAATTTACAAAAGAGGTCGCTGTATTACTGGGGAAGAACGTACATGGAGGGATTTCAGAAACGCGGAAACTATGCCGATTTGCCGCGTACCATTTCGATTAACATTACTGGGTTTTCGCTTTTTCCGGATCATGCTGAGCGCTACCACATGGCCTTTGAACTGCGCGAGCGGGAAGCGGGATTTTTGTGGGATGATACGCTGGAGCTGCACCTGGTAGAGATGCCGAAGCTGGTTCGTTTGTGGCGGGAAAAGCGGATTGGCATGGGACAGGACGAACTTGTGGAGTGGCTGCTGCTTTTGGAAGCGGGCGATGATGAAGATATTCGCAAAGAACTGGAGGTGCGGGCAATGGATAATCCGGCATTGCAGGAAGCGATGGAGAAGTGGGAAGACTTGAGCCGCGATCCGGAGGCGATCCGGGAGTATGAGGCGCGTCATAAAGCTTTGATGGATCAGCTTTCTGTGATTAAAGAGAATGAGCGCAGGCAACAGCAACGATATGAGGAAGGTAAAGAGGAGGGTAGGATTGAAGAAAAGAGGGTTATTGCGTTAAAGATGCTGGCGGATGGTATGCCGATTGAGCAGATAACAAATTATTCTGGCCTTTTCCTTGAAGAAGTTAAGAAACTTAAGAAGAATGGATAAAAGTTCAGAATGATAATGCAGATAAATATAATTTCCACCCCTTCGTGAACTAGAGAAAAAGCGGCAGAGCGAGTGCTCTGCCACTTTTTACTTTGCGGGATTTTCAAGCCATGATTTTGCGACATTGAGTACGGAGGCATTACTTGCAATGGGATTGGAAATGGGCACTTTTTTTATTGAAAAGAAAGGGAACGTATTTCACTTCCGAACGTGAATAGAATTCCCCATGATCCCCAAGATGATCCTCTGTATCGAAGATCATACCGTGGTCAGCCGTTACGAGAATGAGCGTATCATCATATACTCCCAGTTCCCGTAATTGTGCAATAAGCCTGCCCAGGTATTCGTCTACCCATAGAATTCCTTCGCGGTAGGCCTGTTCCCCGCACCAGTGGCCCAGGAATTCGAGCGTAGGGTCATGAATGAAAGCACAAATGCCGTCGGTTTCTGTTTGTAGAAGGTGCTTTATTACACTTAAACTGGTAGTATGCACCCATTGGCTGAGCGTTTTGAGCTGCATAAGAGGAGTTTGGGATATATCGGTTGGATAGCTGTGTTTTATCTGCTCTTTAAGCTTTCTTAGATAAGGAAAGTTGGGTTCGATTTTAAACTCAAGCGAATGATTGGTAAGCAGATTTGATTCATCTTGCCATGACTCCCACAACAAGATGTCGAGGCGCTTTTGTTTTGCAACATTAATTTGGGCCAGCCACGCTGAATCGGAGCGGGGAAGAAGGTTGAAAATGAATTTATTATGCTGAACGGCAAGCTCAAGCAAATGAAGCTTAGTAGAATCTTGAACTAGGTGTTCGATTTGCTGAAAAGGATTTTGCCCATGTTCAAGCATGATATCCTCGCCAAAGAACATACGTGCAATGCCCGTTTCTGTACGTGGAGGGCGAGCCCCAAGGCAATCGCTTACTCTGGCCCCCTCACGTGCGAGAAAATCAAAGTTAATAGCGAGAACACCTTCTATCGAAGTGTTTTTTCTATATCGATGCAGATAGTCAGCTCCCAGGCGTCCGCCATAACGATAATTACATTCTTATGTCCCTGTTCCTCGAAGATTTCAACAGGGTTCGAAGTAAGAAGCGGCCTTCCAAGAGAAGACCAGCGAGGTGTTGAGCCTCCCATACTATACCCCCTTTGATTTTTGTATAATGTCTATAAGCAATGGATTGTTTTGGTTATAATTGTACCATAAGATAGAGAAGTTTATGAAAAGAAGGAGTGTCAAAATGATTGTACGCTCAATCGCAGTTTCTAATTTTAAATCTTTCTCGGAAGAAGTGAAGTTGTCCTTAAAAGAACTGAATGTGCTAACAGGTATTAACAGTACCGGTAAAACGACATTACTTCAGGCGTTTCTATTGCTTAAGCAAACGTTTGAAGAGAAACACCCGCAGTTAATGCTTGAAGGGCCTTATGTCTCTCCGGGAAGCTTTAAAGAAATCGTACATAATTATGATATAAGCAAAGAGATTACATTTACCCTGGAATTTTCCTATGATTTGCAAGGACAGGATTCGCAGCATCCTTCTATAAAGCGGATTTATAATGCTGTGAAGCGCATTATTTCACAGCCGCATGGCGTGGATTTAGTATTGTCATTCGGATTTAAAGAAGTTGAAGGCGAGATTTGCGTCAGTACATATGAGGTTGCTTATACTTTTCATATTGGGAGCGGTAAATGCGTAGAGTCGAAATTAAGAGTCAAGCAACTTAGTAACGGACAATATAGTATCACAATCGAAAATGAACTCGAAGAAATCGAGCTTGCGGATCGCTTTAGCGAGAAAAATTTTTCCAATCGCGAAGTAGAATTCAGCGGTCTTTTTCCCGTTGAGTTTCATGGAATGAGCCAGGACTATGGGGCCACTTACGGAATGATCCCGGCTTTATATTCTCATGCTGTATTAGACCTTATTGCGTATGCTTTTCAACAGGTAAGTTACATAGGGCCATTACGGGGTGAGCCCCAATGGCTTTATCAATATGCTGGTGTGCCGAAACAAATGGATCGTTCCGGCCATTATGCAGCGTACTTTTTTAATAAAGAAAAAGATAAGCCGATTACATATTTTACTTCGCCTACAGGGGAACTCAAAGAAGGGACGCTGGCGGAGGCGGTAAATTACTGGTTTTCTGATCAATTTAACATAACGCAGGCAGCGAATACCAATCAGGTGCATGAAAAAGCTCTTTACGTTTACTTAACTGCCGGAACGGAATCTGAGCTTCCGGTTAACCTGGCGGGAGTCGGGTTCGGTATTAGCCAGCTTCTGCCTATCATTGTGGCAGGGCTTCGTTTGCCGGAAGGATCACTATTTATCGTGGAACAGCCTGAAGTGCATTTGCATCCCTATGCGCAATCTGTGTTGGGAGATTTTCTGCTTTGTTTAGCAAGGAAAGGCGTTTCTGTCATTGTTGAAACACATAGTGATCACATGATTCATCGATTGCGGAGAAGAATCGTAGAGGATGCTGAGGGGAAGATGCAGGAACAAATTGGCATGTTTTTTGTGGTAAATCCCGGCGGCAAAGGAGCAAAACTGCAGGAACTTATCATTGATGAGCTAGGAATTATACAGAATTGGCCGCCAGGCTTTTTTGACCAAAGTGAGAAAGAATTGAAGGAGTTGTTTAAAGCCCAGATGGAGAGGAGAAGGAGGGGATGATTTGTACATTCGATCCGCGATTGCTGTTCTGGTCGACGGAAGAGTATGGGGAGAAAGAACATAGACAAAGGCTGAAAGAAGTTTTCTTCGTGCATATAAATTGGCTGGAAGAGATAGAATACACCAGGCTTGTTCTAGATAGGGACATGGATAGATTGCTCAATCGCATTCCCTGGAAATATTCAGATTTATATCCTGAAATGAGGGAGCTTACCGATCTTTTTTTAAGGTTTATTACGAGCTTTCCACGTTCTCAAATTGCAGCCTCTCATTCTGTAGCTGGGCTAAAGTTAAAGCCTGATATATGCGAACAAGGTTTTGATGAGGATCGAAATTATTTCTTATCTGCACTAATGACTTTAATAAATGACCAAAGTGATAAAAAAGGTCTTCTTACTTATGAAAAGGAACCATTTGTAGATAAGTATCTCCTTGTTGCTGTACCTTCGGGAGATACATTCGATATTTCTGTTCTTGCAGATGAAGATGATTGGTATGTAAACTTTCTGGAACTTGGTGAACGTGACAAACCTGAACACTTCAGAAAGCTAATCCGAGGATATTACCTAGCGTATTATAAACAACATCCTCGCTACAGCGAACATATATGGGAATATGTTGTCACAGAAGAATTTATCAAGACTTTGGAAAAATGCCAGCATCAAGAAGCGGTATTCCAGGATGTTATCGATTCGCTAACCGTTAAAATTTACAACATCCAAAGCGGAAGTAAAGTTGATGAGAAAGCATTCGGCCGCCTCTACGTGTCGAGACAGCGAGGCGACCGTATCGAGTACGTAGAGGCGGAAGAAACGATTTACTTTCTCAAATATTTAAGTTCCAGCGAGCATGATGATTATAAAATTCGGTAATTATAATGCATCCACTCCCATAGGGCTAAGTCACCTTCATCAATTGGCACGTTCGCTGTCTCGCAAACCATCTTAAAGACATTCTCAATCTTTTCGTAGTCTTTAGAAGGAGAGTAGGTTTCTGGAATAAAGTGATAAAATGTCAGAAAACGAAGGATATGAACATCGATAATAGCCAGTGACGTGGCATATCCGATATTACGGAGAAGCCAACTGGCGCTTTTCATTCCCATTCCGGGGCACTCCATGATTCTGGTTCTTCGCGCTGTCTCTTCGGGAATCGTGTTTAAAATAGCGGGTAAATTCCGCTGATTTTCGTGGAGAAGCCATTGTGCGGCTTTAAAAATGGCACGGGCCTTTGCTTTTGGGTAGCGGTACCTTCGAAATGTTCCCTGTTGAGTCCGTGGACTGAATTGAGGCATTGTTAATTCTCTTTCCAATATGCTTACCATTTGATTTTCAAATGTTTGATAATACTCAAGTCGAAATAACCCTTTCTGACGTAAAATCTCGAAAGCGGATTGATTAAGCTCGTACGGAATTCCGTAGCCGCCAAGTAAACAAAAAAACAGTTCATTATGTAGTAGTTCCGGGTTCAACGATTTGCTTTTTCTTTTGCTTAGATTGATTGAGTATGTATTCCAAATCGATGTAAGTTTCTCAATTCCTGTGTTCATAAATGCACGTCCTTTTGAAGGGAGGAAACAGTTTATATGAAAATGGGCATTGTCTCGGAAACAGTAGAGGATATTTTTCTTTATCCGTCAGGCTCTGCTTCGGCTAGAATAGGAGGCGGCAGCTTCACGGCCCAGGTCTCCGCTATGTACGGAAATGATACGTTCCTCTTAACCTGGATCGGGGAAGACCTGGCGCCAGCCATGACTTCTACTTTAACGGAAAGCGGAGTACATGTACAGGGGATGGTTCGTTCGTCTCGAACGGCTAAATATATTATGAAAACTCAGGCTAACGATAAGAGAGATACAACAATATATTCTCCTGACTGCCCAAAATATAAGCTTGAAAAGATACCGGATGAATTGATGCAAAAGGATGTTCTTCTGTTCTATCCTTTGCCGATGGACATTCTATTAGGCATTATGTCTGTATGCAAACCGAATGTTTCCATTTTTGCTTTCGATCCTCAATCCTCTTATGAAGATCTTTCAGAGATAGAGCCGCTGTTTCCTTATTTGTCGTATATACTCCTGAATAAACAAGAACTGCAAGGGTTATGTGGCTATGAAGAATTGGAGAAGTGCTTCTCCAGCTTCGCCAGCTTTATAAGGGGAATATTGTAGTCAAGGACGGAGTCAATGGTTCATTCATCTACACGGATGAAGATAAATTGATCGATGTCTTGTCATATGAGGCTGCACCTATTTGCCCGGTTGGAGCAGGGGACTGCTTTAATGTTGTCTATTTGAGTGAGCTTATGAACGGGGCGGACATTCAGACAAGCCTGGATATGGCCTCCTATGTTTCGGCTAAAATCATTGAACATGAGTTTCCGGCTCCGTCTTTTTTGGAAAGAGATAAAAACATTCAAGAGTGGAAGAGCGGGCAAAGAAAGAGAAAGGATCGGCTTTCTCCACGCATTTATCTGGCAGCGCCTTTCTTCTCCGACTCGGAGCTGCACTGGGTGGAGTTTATATGCGCACAGTTGGAACAGGAACAGTTTCAGGTTTTTTCTCCTTCGAGAGATGCCGGCATCATTAACGAATATACAAGCATGGGGGAACGGAAAGAGGTTTTCTTGCGGGATATCAGTGAAATTGAGAATTGCGATATTGTAGTTGCCCTTACCGATAATGATGATCAGGGGACGCTGTGGGAAATCGGGTATGCTTATGCGCTGGGTAAACCTGTGTACTGTTTGCAGACGTCGATAATAAAAGGAGTAAATAATATGCTTTCCCATTCGTCTGTCGTTGTTCGGAATGTGAAACAACTACAAAGAGTACTCCGAAATAACATGGGGAGAAGTGTATGGACGTAAAATCAATGGTGCTGCTTTTTTCAGGTGGCGTTGATTCGACAACGTTATTGGCGCTATGTCAAAAAAACGGGTACGATGTTTTTCCGTTGTATATAAATTACGGCCAGAGAGCGTGCCGGTTAGAAGAAGAAGCGGTGCGGAAGTTAGGTCAGCATTATGGTGTATGCGTTAAAAGAGCGGCGGTCCCTATCCCTGCGTTTTTAAATGAAAGTCAGATGATAAATGGGGAAGAAGAGATACCTTCCATCGAGGATGAAGAACAGGCATTTGCAAAGGAGTTTGTCCCGCACCGTAATCTTTTCCTGCTTACGTTGGCCGCGATGTACGCCCATTCTTTAGGGATATCAACCGTTGGCTTAGGAGTTTATAGTGGAAGTGTATTAAGGTATAGCGATTGTACACTTGAATTTTTGCAGAAGGCGCAGGAGACCATTGCGGTTTCAAGCGGCAACAGTGCTATTAGTATCTATGCTCCTTTTGTCCATATGGATAAGGAAAATATTACAAAGGTAGCTGCCGATTTGGATGTTCCTATCGATACGACAGTGTCATGCAATATGGGAGTTCATAAGCCTTGTGGTGTTTGCTCATCTTGTATGGAGAGACGCCGGGTGCTTGAAAGAATTGGAGGTGCGGGCAATGGATAATCCGGCACTACAGGAAGCGATGGAGAAGTGGGAAGACTTGAGCCGCGATCCCGAGGCGATTCGGGAGTATGAAGCGCGTCATAAGGCGTTGATGGATCAGCTTTCTGCCATTAAAGAAAATGAGCGCAGGCAACAGCGGCGGTATGAGGAAGGAATTGAGAAAGGTAAGCACAAAACGGCTGTCGCAATAGCGTTAAAAATGCTAGCGGATGGTATGCCGATTGAGCAGGTGGCAAATTACTCTAGCCTTTCCCTTGAAGAAGTTAAGAAACTGAAGAAGAATTGATAAAGGCTGAAAAAATAATTGTAAAATGCCAGTTTTTCTTGAGAAAAAAGAGAAGCTGGTTTTTTCATTAGCAGCAAAAACCTCAAGAAGGAGCCGCCCGTGAACTACACCAAACAGAAATCCATCCACATCGTCCGGCTCCCCCGCACCGCCAGCATCGAACTCATTCCCTGCTTTCCCCAAGGTGAAACCCTCCCCGCCATGTACGAACGCCTCCGCAAATCCGGCCAGCCCCTCCCACAGCTTCTCGTCAACGCCAACTTCTTTCACCTGGGCAGCGGCTTCTCCGTCTCCGGCATGAAATACAGCGACGGCACCCTCATCGACCGCTCCCTCGGCGGCTTCTACGTCTACCGCGACGGGCGCGGCAGCCTCCACATCAGCACCGAACAGGGGCACACCATCCACCAGTTCACCACCGCCCGCTGGGCCCTCGAATCCGCACCCCTGCTCCTTCCTTCCTATCAGAACAGCCCGAAGATGGAAGCAGCCATCGCAAGCCAATCACACCCGCGAACAGCCATTGGCCTCACAGACAAAGAAATCATTCTCCTTGTTACCGACGGACGTCCCTTCGGTCTTACCTGTGTCGAGCTGGCCGGCATCATGCGCACCTTGGCTGCCATACCGCGCTCAATCTCGATGGCGGGCGTTCCTCCCAGCTTGTCATCCGGGGCAAACAGGTCAACCGGCAATGGACCCGGCGAAAAATATTTGCCGCACTTGCCGTTTACAGCGAGGAGGCGAGAGGATAAGCAGGCCAGGCGTCGAATGTATATTCCCTATGGAAGAAGCAGAGTGAGAACAGGAGAGGGAGAGAAGAAACAAAATGATAAAAAAGTGGGCCATTGCATTTGTCCTGGGGATTTTGCTTACAGGTATGATTCAGCCTGGCGCGCAGACCGTTTCTGCAGCCGGAACAACTCCCGATGCGAAAACGTACGAACAGCAGGAAGCGCGTTTTCGTGAATTGTTACAGCTCGTCATGGAAAAGCATGTCGACAAGAATCTGGATGTTATGAAGCTGACCGATGCGGCGCTCCACGGAATGATGGATGCAACGGGCGATCCGCATTCGATGTATTTCACGGACAGTGAATTTCAAGAGTTCATGAGCAATGTAGAAGGAAGCTTCGCAGGGATCGGCATTTATGTCGAGCAGAAGGGCGACCGGTTCATCATTCAATCCGTTATGGAGGGGGCGCCTGCCCAGCGAGCCGGGCTCATGACAGGGGATGAAGTCATCGCCATTGATGGCGAATCGATTGCCGGCAAGAAAATCGACGAAGTAACGGAGAAGATGAAAGGTAACGCCGGTACGAGCATCAGCATGACCGTGAAGAGAAAGTCGGAAACGCTGACGGTAAACCTAACGCGTGAGGAAATTACGTTTTCACCGGTGGAAAGCAGGATGCTGGATAACCAGATTGGCTACATCCAGCTCTATACGTTTGCGGACAATTCCGCTCAGCTTATGGCACAGCACCTTGCCAATTTGCAGAAAAAAGGAATGAAAGGCCTTATTCTCGATTTGCGCGACGATCCGGGCGGCCATCTTGAGGCGGCTGTCGATATCGCCAAGTTGTTCATCGACAAAGGGCCCGTTGTACATACGGTAGACCGGGACGGGAAGAAAGAAACGCTTACCGTTGACGGACCCGAGTGGAAAACACCTATCGCCATCCTGGTGAACGGCGGAACGGCCAGTGCGTCTGAGATTCTCACAGCCGCGCTGCAGGATTACGGCCTGGCGACTGTCATTGGAACGAAAACGTACGGCAAAGGCACGGTACAGGAGATTATGCCGCTAGAGACCGGGGGCGTAGTGAAACTGACAGTGGCCGAATATTTTTCTCCGAAAATGAGGAAAGTTAACGGCAATGGAATTACGCCGGATATTGTCATCGAAAGCCCGGATCAGCAGCTATTGAAAGCTGTTGCCCAGGTGAAAGGGTCCACTGCGCTTAAATTGTTTAACAACGGCACATCCGAGATTGGCGGCTTCCCGCTCGAAGAAGGGGTGCTCGCGAAGCAAATCAATGGTACATGGTATGTCGCTCTGCGCGGGATCGCGGAAATGTACGGCGGCAGCGTCGGCTGGGATGAGAAAAAACACCAGGTTACGTTTGCATACGGCAAAACAAAGAAAGGCTATGCCATTGCCCACAATCCGTCCCTTCGCACCGATAATGGCCGTTCCTTCCTTTCGATAGAAAGATAAAGCGCGACTTCCCGAGCATCTCGGTACAGAAGAGCGGCGACCATCTTATCGTACAGCTGAAGTAAAATCTTCCTGTTCCTTTCACAACATTTGGCGGTCTTGTGCGTATAACAGGGGGACAAGCAAATGATACGTGCAGGGAGTGAATAGCATGAAGAAATGGGGATATGGGATCGCAGGAGCCGCAATGGCCCTCATTGTAGGAACTCTTTCTACGGGAGCGGCCGCTCCGGCGGAACCGGGATCCACGAATGATCCGTTAGTGACGAAAAGCTATGTAGAACAGGTGAAAAGCGAGCTTTTAAGCAAAATCTCGTCTATACCGGCGGCACCATCCGGTGGAAGCAACATGCCGCCGGCGGACAATGTCCAGCCTTCCTCCGGTAAAATCGCGACCGTGAAGCTGGAATCCGGGCAGGAAATCATCGGCTACTCCGGAACCGAGTTCATCGTCCGCTCCGGGAAGGTGACCGCCCTCACACAGGAGGGAAAAGGCTACAGCCTGCCGGACATAACGACAGGGACGGATTTGCTCAAGGATGAGAAGGTCTCGCTAAACCACCTGATCCTGATGCCGCGAGACGACGGACGCGGCTTGAACGTTGTCCAGGGCCCCGCTTACATTATGGTTCGTGGCGCTTACAAGATTCAATAATTCATTCATTAATGATGCCCCCTGTCTTCTATCTAAATAGAGGACAGGGGCATTTTGCTTTTCCGGCCCACCGTTCTTTGCCATTTCTGTTGACAGTGCCTCCCAAATAAGATATGCTCATCTAGAACGGAAGACCCTTATATCCCGAGCAGGCGGAGGGACTGGCCCAATGAAGCCCGGCAACCACATTGCAGCTCGAAGGATGAGGCATTACGCCTCCCCGGGAGCGGTGAACGGTGCTAACCAGCAGAAGAAGCGGAAGGATTTCCGCTGTATTCTGGAAGATAAAGGGCAAAGAATGAGTAAAAACGAGCCCTTTTCCGGATGATATACATGGAAAAGGTTTTTTTACTGCTTTGCGACAGGGTTTGGGAAGGGAGTACCCGTATCTTGGTAAGACCATCCACATTACATGGTTTATAAGGAGGTACGTGAATATGGCGCTACAAAAAGGACGTCATCTCTTCACATCGGAATCAGTTACTGAAGGACATCCGGATAAAATCTGTGACCAGATTTCCGATGCAATACTGGATTCGATTTTGGAAAAAGATCCGAATGCGCGTGTAGCTGCAGAAACATCCGTGACTACAGGTATGGTACTTGTAGCGGGTGAGATTACAACAAGCTGCTATGTCGACATTCCAAAAGTTGTTCGTGAAACGATTCGTGAAATCGGCTACACCCGTGCGAAATACGGCTTTGATGCCGATACTTGTGCGGTACTTACTTCGATCGATGAGCAGTCACCTGACATTGCCCAGGGGGTTGATCAGGCGCTTGAATCGCGTGAAGGACAGATGTCAGATGAGCAAATCGAAGCGATCGGTGCGGGAGACCAGGGCTTGATGTTCGGGTATGCCAACAACGAAACCGAAGAATTAATGCCGCTTCCGATTTCGCTTGCACACCAATTGTCCCGCCGCCTGGCAGAAGTCCGGAAGAACGGCACCCTTGACTACCTCCGCCCGGATGGTAAGACACAGGTAACCGTGGAATACGAAGGAGATAAGCCGGTTCGTGTAGATACAATCGTTATCTCTACCCAGCATGATGCAGCGATAACGCTTGAGCAAATCCAGAAAGATTTAAAAGAACATGTAATTCAGCCGATTGTTCCGGCGGAATTGCTTGATGAGAATACAAAATACTTCATCAACCCGACCGGCCGTTTCGTTATTGGCGGACCGCAGGGGGATGCAGGATTAACAGGACGTAAAATCATCGTTGATACATACGGCGGATACGCTCGTCACGGCGGCGGTGCATTCTCCGGTAAGGATCCGACAAAGGTTGACCGCTCCGGCGCTTATGCAGCCCGCTATGTAGCGAAGAACATCGTAGCGGCAGGGCTTGCCGATAACTGCGAAGTTCAGGTGGCTTACGCTATCGGGGTTGCCCAGCCGGTTTCCATTAACGTTGATACGTTTGGCACAGGCAAAGTAGACGAAGACATTCTTGTTCAGCTTATTCGCAAGCATTTTGACCTGCGTCCGGCCGGCATTATTAAGCAGCTTGACCTGCGCCGTCCGATTTACCGCCAGACCGCCGCTTATGGGCACTTTGGCCGTAATGACCTGAATGTACCGTGGGAAAAAACAGATAAAGCAGAGGTTCTTAAGAAAGAAGCATCTGAATGGGCTTCTCGTTAATAAAATAGTACAAAAGACCCGTCACTTTAATAGTGTATGGGTCTTGTTTTTTTTGTATGGGATGAATGGTACAATAATTGAGAAGGTATTTCAGCTGTTTTGTCGAAAAGGATCAAATTAGGAAGAAGAAGTGCCCTGCTACTTATCGGCTACCAGACAGGAAAGGAGATTCAAATGGACGAGGCAAGCATTGACATTCAGGTTCTCGACGATTTATTGCAAAAAACCATTTTATCCGTAGAAGAAAGCAAAGAGAAGATTTTTGAAATCGCCGAGAACGCCCACCGGGAGAGCAACCACATTCGCCTCGAACTTGAGAATCTCAAAGCGGAAGTCGATCAAGTCATTACCCAGACGGATAGGTTGGAAGTGAAGGCAAGACAGGCCCGCCAGCAGCTGGCCAACATTAGCCGGGATTTCCACCGGTTTAGCGAAGCGGAAATACGCGTTGCCTATGAACAGGCGAGTCAGATGCAGATTGAGCTGTCCCTCTCCAGGGATAAAGAGCTGCAACTGAGGCAGCGCCGCGATGAGCTAGAGCGCCGCCTGCGCGGAATTATGAATACCATTGAAAAGTCAGAAATCCTTATATCGCAGATGGGGGTCGTGATGAACTACCTGCAGGGAGACCTGCAAAAAGTCGGCATCGCCCTGCAATCTGCACAGCACCACCAACTGCTTGGCATTGAAATCATTCAGGCGCAGGAAGAGGAACGCAAGCGGGTCGCCCGTGAAATTCATGACGGGCCGGCACAATCCATGGCAAACGTTGCGCTGCGCAGTGAGATTGTGGAGCGCATGCTCAACCAGAACCGCATTGACGAAGCCAAAGTCGAACTCCGGCTGTTGAAGGAATTAACCCGGGCCAGCCTGGTGGACGTTCGGAAAATTATTTTCGATCTGCGCCCGATGGCGCTCGATGATTTAGGCCTCGTGCCTACCCTCCGCAAGTATTTGGAGGAATATGAAAAACAGCACCGCATTAAGGCGAAGCTCACTGTATTGAGTTTAGAACGCCGCCTCATCAGCTCGATTGAGGTTGCGGTTTTTCGCTTGATTCAGGAGTCCCTTAACAATACCGCAAAGCACGCGAAGGCGAAGCATGTCGAAGTAACGATTGGCTTTTCGCCGAATGTTGTAGATTTTAAGGTGGCCGATGACGGCATCGGGTTTGATCGGTCCGCCGAATCGGACCGCCCGCAGTTCGGGATCATGGGAATGAAAGAGAGAATTAAGCTGTTGCAGGGAAAGATGAAGATTGATTCCACCCCCGGCAAAGGGACGAGCCTCGACTTCAGCATTCCTCTCCGCATCAATGAAGAAATAAATGCTGAAGCGAATGGAAAAAGTAAATAATAGTGAAACTATAGAGCTGGAGGACGAGTATGACGGACCAAACGATTTCGATTTTACTTGTAGACGACCACAAATTATTTCGGGAAGGTGTAAAGCGCATTCTTGAGATGGAAGACAACTTCACGATTATAGGAGAAGCTTCAGACGGGGAAGAGGCGTGTGAGATGGCGGCCGAGCTTCAGCCGAATGTCATCCTGATGGACATTAACATGCCGAAGCTTACCGGCGTACAGGCGACACAGCGCGTCAAAGAGAGAGCCCCGGATTCACGGGTCATTATTTTATCGATCCATGATGATGAGAACTATGTGTACAAATCTCTCCGCTCCGGCGCTTCCGGATATTTATTGAAAGAAATGGATTCCGATTCGCTTATTGAAGCGATTTACTCTGTCGCGCGCGGAGAAGCGTATGTTCACCCTAAAGTGACAGGCAAGCTGATTACCGAATTCCGCCGTTTGAGCACGATTGAGCACACGCACGATGAGAATGTGCTCGTTAGCGATGTGAGTGAGTTAGGCGGAGACAACAAGGAAAGCAACATCCAGGCACTGACCCCGCGAGAGCGCGAAGTGCTGCAGCTGATGGCGGAAGGAAAAAGCAACCGCATGATCGGGGAAGAGCTGTTCATCAGTGAGAAAACAGTAAAGAACCATGTGAGCAGCATTCTGCAGAAACTGGATGTGCAGGACCGTACACAAGCGGTCGTCGTATCCATCAAGAACGGCTGGGTAAAGCTGTCCTAATGAAAAAGGTGCCTTGCAAAAGAGACAACCCTCTTTTATGCGGCGCCTTTTTTTGTTTGGTTCCTTTTTCCTTATTCTCTGCATACGCTATAGATACAGGGAGGCGAATGCAATGGAAGGTTGGTACATTGCCGGAATGACGGCCGCTTTGTATGTCACTCTAATTCAGTTCCTTCCGTGGCTTGGACGTATTATATTCGAATATGCTCACCCGCCTGCGGGCAGGATGAAAAACAAACCGCTGAACGTCGAGCTGCTGGTTCACAATTCTGAAGACCGTCTGGAAGGCGCGATACGCTATGTGGCCTGGTTTTCCTTCGTGGAAGGAATCCCACTTTCCGTTTGTGTATATGAGAGCGATTCTGACGATATGACATCTGTTCTGTTGAGAAAAGCGGAGGAAGATTGGCCGGGACTGATTCGTGAAGTGAGAGCGGAGAAAAACCGTTATGAGACGGTGAGCAGTGAGGACGCCTGCTGGACGCTTGACTTGCGGGCCGGGTAGGCCGGAAGGAAGGCGCGGTGTTGTGCCTTCCTTTATTAGTGGAGGACAATGCCGAAAAGCAGAAGCAGGACAAGCAGGTACCCAAGGAGTACGAAGCCCATGATTGGAAGCAGGGAAAGAGACGTCAGTTTTGCTTTGTTAATCGCTTTCTCTTTTTGAAGAGCCCGCACGTATTCTCTTTTCATTTTCCGCCGCAGCAGAACGAGTGCACCAAGCGCAGGTTCAAAATGCGAATCTGCCTGTACCGCCCTTGCATAATAGCGTTCGGCTGTAGAAAACTGCCCCTGCTTCTCGTATTTTCTTCCGATCTGGTACAGCGCCTGCACATGGTTGCTGTTGCAGCGCAGCAGCTTTTCGTAATAGGCCGGATCCGCGGTGTTAATATACAGCGGGTTTACATGCGTACCCGACACGACCTTTTTCGTTCTCTCAAGAAACTTTTCCCTGGTGTGGGATATGAATTTTCTGCCTGATATGTGGACGTTCATGCCTGTTTCACCTCCTATCTTCCATTGTTGCCCGGTCAGGCAATTGGTAGACTGGCCGATTCTGTCGAAAAATGTTCACGAATTTGCATGAATTTAGCGAAAAACAAGAAGGTAAAAATTGGTTATTGCCGAAAATAGTACATACCAGGATGGACAGACAGCGCGGGAAGCGTCCCTAAATAAAATGAGGGGGGAAATGGGTTGAGAATTTTACTGCGTATCAATCAGGATGGAGTCATTCAGTTGCCGGAGTCTTACATGAGGGAGGCGGGCATCCAGCCGCTGGATGAAGTGGAAATTGTGGAGGGGGAGGACGGCCAGCTTATGATTCGCAAATGGTCCGCCGCTGAGGAAACGCTGGCGGGCGTTGCAGAGGAAGAACTGTTGTACGGGACGGCAGAGGGGCTAGGGCGGAGCAAGGCGTGACAGCGGAATCTGAAAAAGACAAGCTCCATGAATGGCTAAAGGGACGGGCACTTCTTGAGGAAGAAGTATGGTGGATGGTCCATTCACTGACACATAACAGCCATCTTTTTGAACGGGTAGAAATCGAAAGGTTGATAGAGCAGCTTACCGCAGAGGGAAAGATTGAACGGAAACAGGGAGTAGAACGGGTCCGGCAGCAAGAAGGGGGAGGAGAGGGCATCCTCCCTTTTTTCTATTCGCTGTGTAGAAAGTGGCAGCAACTGCGAGAGGGTGATGCCGCCTCAAGTGTGTACGTGTGTAACAGGTGCGGTGCTTCGGGAGACTGGATTCATGAGGTGTACTGTCACCGCTGCCAGGGGTTGTGCGGGTATTGCCGTCGCTGCCTGTCGATGGGAAGAAGCAGCTGCTGTGCGCCATACTATTTGATCCCGGCCGGTACGGATCGTGAGCGGGTTTCATCTTCAGGCACCGCTGTTTCTTCTGTGCTTGCGCAGTATCCTTCGCTTACGCCTGCCCAGCGTACGGCGGCGGAGAGGACGCTTGATTTCTATGAAGCTGGCACCGGGGCTGGCGATGAATTTCTCGTCTGGGCGGTGTGCGGCGCCGGTAAAACGGAAGTGATGTTTCCGCTCCTCCACCATGTGCTCTCGCGGGGAGAGAGCATTCTGTGGGCAACACCAAGGCGCGATGTTGTGCTTGAACTGGGGCCCCGGCTGAAGAAGGCGTTTCCTTCCTGCGAGGTGAGCGTGCTGTACGGCAAGTCGCCGGAAAAGTGGTCCGCTGCCCCGCTTGTTGTGGCAACGACGCACCAGGCTCTCCGTTTCTACCGGCGGTTTGATGTCGTGATTATTGATGAGGTAGATGCGTTTCCGTATACGGCGGACGAGATGCTGCCTTTTGCAGTCCACCGCGCGAGGAAACTACCCGGAAAAACGGTGTATCTTACTGCTACACCGCGTGCCTGCCACCTGTCGGCCATGAAAAAGCCGCATCATCACTCGCTTTATTTGCCCCATGAGAAAATCCCGGTTCGCTATCATGGGCACCGTCTACCTGTGCCAACAATGCACCGGGAAAGGAATTTAAACGATCGTTTAACAGCGAAAAAGCCGATTTATACGCTCGTTCAATTCTTTGAGCACCTGAAAGAGACGGATTCACCTGCCTTTGTTTTTGTTCCGGCGATTCGGATGCTGCCTGTAATGAAATCGTATTTGGTTGCGCTCGATAAAGAATGGGAGGGGAAGGTTGAGACGGTGCACGCTTCGGATCCGGAGCGAGAGGAGAAGGTGATGGCGATGCGGGAGGGGAAGGTGCGCATTCTACTGACGACGACGATTATGGAAAGAGGAGTAACAATTCCGCGGATTTCCGTGTTTGTCTGCTGTGCGGACGCTCCGGTTTTTGATGAGGCGGCTCTTGTTCAAATTGCGGGGCGCGCGGGCCGTTCTGCCGCGTTTCCAGATGGGGAGGTTGTCTTTGTGGGGAAGGAGAAGACGCCGGCGATGAAGGCGGCGGTGAGGCAGATTGAGGAGATGAACCGGCTGGCGGAGAAGGCGGGGTATGTTTGAAAATTAGTGAAAGAAAAGCAATAAAGGGACTGCTTTGCCTGTGATGTTAAAACATACCATAGTAGTTGCAGCAAAGTAGCCCCTCTTTTACAATGGGCTGACGAGAGAAAGAAGGAGGCGTCGTATAAATTATACGGAAAGGAAAGTCATGCAAAAGTAAAAAGGGATTCATATAGAAAAGATATTGTTTATTTATATTGGGGGGAGTAGTGGTGGAAGGCAAGACAAAGGGAAGGAAAAAAGAATACATACCTGAGAATGTTAAAAAATTTATGGAAGGAATAAATAGTTATCATTTATTCATACCTATGTTTGTGTACTTCATTGGTTTTGTTTTTGTACAGGGTATGATAATGCCCTTTACCCAAAATATAAGCTTGAACCTTTTTGATATAATTTTTCAATTTATGCCCGTTTCTTTTAATTTCTATATTTTGAATGGAATCGTTTATACGGCTGTTTGTTGTATCGCAATCTTACTTGGGTTTATATTTTGGCCAATTGCTCGCCGTCTGAACATGTCCTTTTTAGTTGCTTATTATAAATCTAAAAGGAAAAAAGGTCGCGGTACAAAGAGGTCGGTTAAAGGAATAGTCTTATTTTTAATTGAGGTTTTTTTAACACTTTTATCATTTCTGTTTTACTTCGTATACCTTCTTTATATTGGGTATATAAAAAAGCCAATCTTTGGAGAATATTTTATTTTAATCTTAATCGGGTACAATTCTTTATTATTTTTAGCGTATAGAATTTTATATGAATTGGCCAAGGTGAAAATAAGAATAGGTGTAAAAGAGAACGAAAAGAAAGAGGAAATAAGAATAGGTAACTATTTTTATATACTACTTGCGGCTCTTACCATAGCAGGTCATGCTTTTATGCAGGGGTTTATTGTTCATATGGACAAAATAGCACTAGCTGAGGAGGAAAAAGGAAGTTATAAGTTAGCGTCAATCTACACGGATAAGGAAACTCCTTCTACCTATTTAAAGATAGACATATCTAAAGATTTTTTTGTTGGGTATGATACAAAGTTGGAGCGTATTGTTCTTACTCCTATGAGCCAGATTAAAAGAATAGATATAGTGGGCGTAAAGAAAACTCATCCATTGGTAAAGTATGATAAAAAAATCCACGATGCTACTCTGGAAAAGGAAAAAATTAAAGCACTGGCTACTGTAGAACGATATTACGGTTATAGGCTGGATAAGAAAAAAGGACATAGCGAGGAATGGTTAGAGTTATTGTCACACCAATACTATTCAAAGCAACTAAATATGATTTCCCCAGAGCTATTAAAAAAAGTATGGACTAGCAAAAATGAAATTAATGGAGTAAATATTAATGATTTAATAGGTTTCGAGATGTCGATACCAAAGGAAATAAAGGATAATAAGGAAAACCTTGCTTATAATATATACGTTATACAATACGAAAAGAAAAAGACTTCTGGAATAAAATACTTTTTGATAAAGGAAAATGACAAGTGGAAAATCGATTCAGTTATAATTGATAAAAATCCATTTGTGTTTGAGTACTAGCAATAACAAAACATAAGGGCTGGCTCAGAGGAAAATGCCCGGAAAAACAGTTTGTCTTACTGCTATGCCGTGTGCCTATCGCCTCCCAATGCACCGGGAAAAGAATTTAAACGATCGTTTAACGACGAAAAAGACGATTTATACGTTCTTTTAATTCCTTCAGCACCTGAAAGAAACAAACTCGCTTACTTTTTTTTACGTATCATAAGAAGTAAAGGAAGATAAACATACATGGGGAGGTCAACTCGCGATGCAGGAAGATCAAACCTTGAAAAAAGCAATGGATGAATGGGACAGAGTGAGTCAAGACCCTGAAGTTTTGCTTGCTTACGAAGCCCGGCGGAAAGCGTTATTGGATGAGTTGTCCGCTTTAAAAAGAGTCGAAAAACGTGGGGTTGTCAAGGTAGTCTTAAGAATGATACGTAAAGGTATGGATAACGAAACCATAGCCGAATTAACAGAGCTCACACAGGAAGAAATTGAACAGTTTTGCAGAGAATAAAAATACACCCTGGTTGGGCACTCCAAAGCCAGGGTTTTATTTTTGAAATAGGTTTAGAGCAGGAAAAAACAGAAAAGGGAAAGGAAATTTGCTGTCTTTGTTATATATCATAAAAGATACTTTTACGAATAGTGGTTAATTAGTTATGACCAGGCTAAAAGTTAAAAAAATGTGAATAAGAAGGTTATCTGGAAAAAAATGAAGAATTATATTGTTATAAGGGGGGATTTATTTTCATGAAGCTAAATAACTTTACAATACGAAACTTTAAAGGAATCAAGGAGCTTTTTATAGACGTTGAGAACATTTCTATTATAATCGGTCCAAATAATTGTAGTAAGAGTACCATTCTTCAAGCATTAAATCAATTTGGAAGTAAGGAACAGCAGCTTGATAGGAGTTTGTATCATAAGCATGATACTACTCAACCTATTAGCTTCCATGCGACATTCACCGAATTAACTGATGAAGAGATAGAAATGCACGGAATTCGCAACTCCATACATATCGATTCTGGAAGTTTTATCGTCAGATCTATATATAAAGAAGGACAAAATGTGGAGCGTGCCTCTAAGACATCTGGTCCCCAGACCCATGACCTTGGGCAAGATGGTTGGGATGGGAGATTAGGTGGAGGGAGGAACGGTTCACACTTTCTGAACGTTTTTCCAGAAGTTATATATATTCCTGCTGTTAAAGATGCTAATGATGAACTTAAGGAAAAGTCCGCTCATATGAAGACCCTCTTTAGTCTTTATAAGAGTGTAGTACAAGGTTTAGAAGAGTACCAGGAAGCATATGAAAAAACTCAATTACTTCAGCAAAGGATAAATGACCATAACGATGAAAAAATAAAATACTTCGAAGAGGAAGTAAAAGAGTTCTTAAAAGATGTGACATCAACAGATGTTAAATTTAAAGTAAATGTTAGTCCTCTAGATGAAATTGTGAGTACATCGCTTGTAACAAATTTCAATTATAACGGCCTGGATACTACACTTGGTCATCAAGGAAATGGTGTGCAGAGAACATTTATTTTATCTATTTTTAAGGGGTTCAAAAAATATAAAAGAAGATTTGAAACAGAGGAGATGGAAAATAGCAGACCTCTTATTATTGCCCTTGAAGAGCCTGAGTTATATTTACATCCTCATCTAGCTAGGATTTTCAAGGATACATTATACAGTTTGGCAGATGACGGCTTCTTCCAGGTGATTGCTACATCACATTCACCTAACTTTGTAGATTTATCTAAACCAAATCGAACCCTTGCAAAGCTATGTTTAAACGGAAATAACGATGTTTGCTTAGAACAGGTTAATTCAGACGTATACGGTCTACCTGTCCAAGAAAAGGAACGATTTCAAGCGCTCTTAAAATTTAATCCTTATGTAAATGAAGTATTTTTCGCGGACAGAGTAATATTAGTTGAAGGGGATACGGAAGTAATAGCTCTTAAAGTTATAGGGGAAAAGCTAGTGGAAAATGGATTATTAAATTCAGAAGACTATTATAAAACTTCTGTTGTCAACTGTAGTGGGAAAGGAACGATGTATGTGTTACTAAACGTTCTGAATAATTTTGGTATAAAATATACAGTAATTCATGATTATGATATAACCGAATATGATAAAAAAGGTAGAAGGAGAAATAGCAGTTCCTTAAGGTCTACTTTGACTTTGAACCACAAGTTGGAAAAGTTAACTTTCGCACGAGGGAATAAAAAATTTGTTTTTCAATATACATTTGAAGCAGAAATGCCTGAAGAATATGAAAAGGGATCATCAAAATCTTTCTCAGCGTATGAATTTTTAAATAGAAAAGAGCTTGGTGAATTGCCTGTTGGAATATTAGAAATAATAAAAGCTGCTTATGGAGTAGCAACAGTTGAACCGGATCACAGGAACGAAACCCTAGTAACCCTTTATGGCTGGGAGGAAATGAAACAAGCTTTGGAGGAATGGACTGAACCCAGGGAAGAGGAATTTTTAATTAGATTATGGGAGGAAGAGGAAAACCCTACAATAGTTTAGTATTTGTTGGAATCTGTTTCGATTTATCTTTTACATTTACATAAAATTAATACATAACTAATTATTCCAAAGTAGTTGCAAGCATAAGAGCTTCTCTTTTGCAGAATGCACTTCTAGGGACCAACGTTTAACATAGAATTAACATTTGGCAAAAAAGCAGTAAGATGAAGGGGTTCAACATTGGTTGAAGCCCTTTAAAATGTAGGTGTGGAATTCTTAGACTACACCTCGAATTTTCTTAAAATTTAATTACTATTGTCATGGTCCATTTTTCATTGTAGAATAGTATTAATCTTGGAATATTTATCCTAAAACAAAATAGCACTTCGATAATAGCAAACCCATCGAGAGGTGGGGACGCAAAGCCACGGGTCCAACGGTTAAAGAAACCAGGATAGCCGGGTTGCCGAAAAGTCTCTGAATTAAAAAGATATGTAGAGTTAGTCAGAGCTGATCCGGTAGAGGATTAGCTTTTTTTATCGTTAAACAAAGTGTGTGTTGCTTTAAAGTGCTAAAGGGAATTACTATCATGGGACCGTGCGGTCCCAAAGTCAAAGAAAAACATCGCGGGCGATGACGGCTCTTTTCTTTCCCCCTGTGGAGCGTGTCGAACATAGGGCGAAAAAGACCGGCAATTGTCTCCATCATTGAGATACCCAGATGTTTTGCCGGTCCGCCCGGCGTGAGACTAAGCGGCCGTCCAGCTTCCAGAAGGGGAAAGGACGAGCGGCATGCCCGCGATGTTTTTCTTATTGATTACAAAAAATGGAGGGTAAGAAGATGAGAATTCCTAAAGAGCAAGTTGTCCTGAAAATGTCGCCCCGAAACAAAGAAGTAGCCAGTACGGATTCAGGAAGTGTCGTCACTTTCGAAACATGCGATTGCTTCAGCAATCAAATCCAGCAGGAAGATCAGCCATTTAGCTCGGTTGGATGGGACTTAATTAATCCGGCAACAGGTCCCCTGTATGTTAACGGAGCTGAACCCGGTGATGTGTTAAAAGTAAAAATTCTCGATATCAAAATCGAAGACAAAGGCGTCATGACGACTGCGCCGAAAATGGGCGTTCTCGGTGACATCATTCCAGAGGAAAAAACAAAAGTAATTTCCATTAAGGATGGCAAGGCGCTCTTCAACGACAAGATTCAAATCCCTGTAAAACCGATGATCGGGGTTATCGGTACCGCGCCGAAAACAGAAGAAATCCCAACAGGGACGCCGGGAGCGCACGGCGGAAATATGGACTGCAAACGGATCGTAAAAGGGGCCACCTTATATCTGCCGGTGAATGTTCCCGGAGCCTTGCTGTCAATGGGCGATCTGCATGCGGTTATGGGTGACGGTGAAATTGTCATCTGCGGACTTGAGATTCCCGGTGAGATTACCGTTGAAGTTTCTGTTCTGAAGGATCAATCTTTACCGCTGCCTATGCTGGTTGAAGGTGAAAATGTGATGGCGATCGCCTCAGCGGAAACGTTAGATGAAGCAGCGAAAATGGCCACAGTCAACATGCATTCTTTTTTAGTAGAGAACTTGAAAATGAGTGTAGAAGAAGCGGGAATGTTATTATCTCTTGTGGGGGATTTAAGGATATGCCAGGTTGTCGATCCTTTAATGACAGCGCGCATGGAGTTCCCTCTATCGATTTTAGATCAATATGAATATAAACTGGGCTAACGAGTGAAGGGGAGTACGATTATGCTTGATAGGGTTCTTGGAAAATGGCTGCTTTTATTGACGGGCTATGCGACAGTAGTAGCCTCCGGATTTATGATTGGAGTGGGGGGTGCTGCGAAAGAAGCAGGTCCGCTCGCTTGTCTTTCTTATTTCATTGTGGGTGGATTAGCCACCTTCGCAGCAGCCTTTGTTTTTTCAGAGTTAGCTACGATGTTTCCGAAGTGTGGGGGAATATGGGAGTATACGAAACAATCATTTGGAGAAGAACATCCTTTTTCCTTCATGGTTGGCTGGATTTACTGGTTCGCTTTGTTGTTTGGGTTAAATGTGGAGCTAGTTTCAGTAGGGATTTACGTTCATGAATTAATTCCTTCCGTTCCTCAGTGGACAGGGGCGCTGTGTACGGCCATATTATTCCTTATTTTTAACTATGTTGGTGTAAAGCTATCCACGATTGTAGAGGCAGGCTTTGGTATCATTCTTATTGTGTCATCCGCAATGTTTATTATTTTAGGAATTGGGCAGCTTAAACCGGAATTGTATTCTAATTTTGCGCCAAATGGAACGTTCTTGCCGCTTCTCAAAACATTGCCTTTCGTTGTGATTGCTTTCTGTGGCTTTGAAGTCGTCGCCACGTTAGCGGAAGAGTCGAAAAACCCGGAAAAAGATATTCCAAAAGCTCTCATCGGCGCTGCTGCGTTCCTGACGATTCTTTTTGGAGGCTTCGCCACCGTATTGTTTGGGCTGCTGCCTTCTGCTGAATTGTCCGGACAGGCTCCGCTGCTTAAAGCGGGGGGAATGATCTTTGGCGGCATTGGATTAGCCTGGCTTTCTATCCAGAGTTTTGCCGGTTCCATGAGTACCGTAAACGGTGGCGTAATGGGGCAAACAAGGATTATGTATGCTATGGCACGGGAAGGCTGGTTCCACCCTGTGTTTGCCAGAGTCGATGAAAAACATAACATTCCTAAAGGGGCGCTTTATTTTACAGGGTTCTCCATGATTTTGGTTTCTATTTTGCCGACCATTACAGAAAGAGCCTGGGTATGGGCAGGATTTCTGGGCGTTTTCGGATATGCGTCATGTTATATCATCGCTTGCTTCCTACTCATTTATTTGAGAAGAAAATACCCTGAGATGAGAAGGCCGTACCGTGTTCCCTTATACCCACTAACCCCGATTATTGGGATTGTACTCTACTCGCTGGCCATTATTTTCTCCGGATGGGAAATTATTCTGGTTGGTGTAATCTGGTGTCTTATAGGTGTCGCTTATTATTATATTTTTGGGAGAACAACTCGAAAGAAGTACCTTAAAAACAATACAGTAGATATGTAACGACAAGCCGAGTATTATTTCAGACGCTCACCGAGAAAGTGACCTCAATGGAAACAAAATATGATTGATTGTGAGAGGTAATTTATGAAAAGTATTCGAACGGCTATAGTAGGGATGACACTGGTGCTAACTCTTGTTATTTTTTCTTTGCAATCTGCTTTCAGCTTTTATGAATTTAAAAAAATAGCGACACAGGGGTCCGAGGAAAAGCTGCGAATAGAAGCGGACAAGATAGCAAAGGATTTGGACAAAGCCTTTTCACACCCTGCCGATATAAGCGAAAGCTTAGCTTTATATGTCTCACAAACGAATGCAAAGGATATCGATAAAGTAAATAAGTATATGCTTGAGGCCGCAACATATGACAAACTCATCGTTGGACTTGGGTTCTGGATGGAATACTATGCATACAACCCCCAGAAAAAATTATACCCTGCCTATGTTTCTAAGAAAGAGGACGGGACCCCTTACGTCAACATCTCTTATGATGATGGGAAGTATGATTACACGAACGATGCATTCTATAAACTTGCAAAAGAAATGAAAAGAATACAGTTTACGAATCCATATGCAGACCCGATCACAAAAATCCCCATGGTCAGTGCAGTCACGCCTATTTTAAATAATAAGGGAGAATTCAATGGCAGTACTACCATTGATATTGGACTGCAGGAAATCGAGAAGTATGTCGCCGGTTTAAAAATTGGCCAACAGGGTTATGCCTTCATTGTCTCCAGGGACGGATACTATCTGGGGCACAAAAATAACGAAAAAAATATGAAGGTTAAAATCACGGAAGAAAAGGATGCTGCTATTAAGAGTTTAGGTGAACAACTGGTAAAAGCAAACAAGCTGGAGATGACAACATGCACGATAGATGGCAAAGACAGCTATGTTACCTATGCCCCTATTGGAGAAACAGGCATGAAGGTTGTTACTGTTCTGCCAAAAGCGGAAGTTGTGCAGCCGGTAAATAGTAACTTGCTGACAAGTGCAATCGTCTTCCTTATCGCCATGGCTGTTTTTGCTGCCATTCTTCATTTCTTTGTGAACCGCAAATTAATTTATCCGATCAGACAACTGGTTGGAATTACGAACAGGGTGTCCGCAGGAGATTTGAGCGAAGAAACGATGGTTGTGAAATCAAAAGACGAAATTGGCCAGTTGACGAATGCGACCAATACAATGATACAAAATTTACGAAATATCGTTGTGCAGGTAAGCCAAAGCTCCGAGCAGGTGGCTGCTTCAGCCGAGCAATTATCCGCAAGTGCTGAGCAGACAGGGAAAGCTACCGAACAAATCGCCCTTACCGTTCAAGAGGTGGCTGCGGGTACGGATAAACAGATGCAAAGCGTAGATGAGAGTTCGAGAACAATTGGCGAACTGGCCGTTGGTGTCCAAAAGATTGCCGAAAACGCGCAGCATGTTACCGGCGCGGCAGCCGATACTTCAGGAAGAGCGGAAGAAGGGGCGAAAAATATTCAACTGGCGATTAAACAAATGAGCGCCATCAGCAATACATTCGGTAACCTTTCGGATTCGGTCAAAGCTCTGGGCGAGCGCTCCAATCAAATCAGCCAGATTGTGCAGGTGATTACCGACATTTCTTCCCAAACCAACCTGCTCGCTTTAAATGCGGCTATCGAAGCAGCCAGAGCGGGAGAGCACGGAAAAGGGTTTGCAGTTGTAGCGGATGAAGTGCGCAAACTAGCGGAGCAGTCCTCAAACTCAGCGCAGCAAATTGGACAGCTTATTGCGGCGATTCAGGAAGAAACAAATAAAACGGTTCAATCGATGGATAACGCTACGAAGGAAGTCGCAGAGGGAATTGGCGTTGTCAATTTATCCGGTGAAACGTTTGAACGAATCCAGCATTCTGTCAACGAAGTGGCAAGTCAAATCGAGCAGGTTTCTTCCGCCGCCCAGCAGATTTCTGCAGCCACAGAGCAGGTCGTGCACTCGATTCAGCTTATTTCGGAAGTGGCAGAGGACGCCGCAGCTGGAACGCAGAATGTATCGGCAGCTACGGAAGAACAACTGGCTTCTATGGAAGAAATTTCGGCTTCTGCCTCTTCTCTAACGAGTATGGCGGAAGAGCTGCAAGAGGCAATTGGGAAATTTAAAGTGTAACGCTTCTCTCATGAAAATAAGCCACTGGCCTGATGATACCAGGTCGGTGGCTTTTATTTAATTTGATTTAACTTTTTCCGTGTAGCATTCCATGCAGTGAAATTCTTTTTCTTCAACTTCATATTCAGTAAGCTTAGCTCCGCATCCCTGGCATTTTGCTTCGGTTAAAATGATATTCATGTTGTGTTGTTCCTCTATTCTGATTTTTTACTAAATTATAAACGAATTAATTACTAAGTGCGTGTATTGATTGTTACAAATTGATGAATTTTGTCGAAATTTTAGTTTAGGATAATTATAACAAAAGAAGAGGATTATTCTATCGAATTTCGGCATTTTTCACCAAAATATGATAAAATATTTAAAACTACGATAAGGGCAAACCTATTAAAAAATAGGGACGCAAAGCCACGGGTCTAAAGTTTAATCAAACTATGACAGCCGGGTTACCGAAAGGGGAAAAAATATGAGGAAATTTTCCGAGGAATTTAAAGTCCAGGTTATTAAAGAAACACTGGAGGAAAGAAGCCCCAGTATAATAGCGAGGAAATATCATTTAAACAGCAACATCATATACCGTTGGATGAAGGAATACAAAGAAGGAAAGTGGGGCATGTAAATGCAGGAAAAACATAGCCTTCTCAGTGAACAAGAGCAGCAAAAAGATCAGGAAGATTTTAAAAAAGTGAGAGAATACATAAAAAACAATTCAGCGCCTAATGCTATGCAAATTGCGAATGCTACTGGCGTTTCAGTAAGTAAAATCACAAAATTTATACAACAAGGTGCCATCTTAAAAAAATTCTAAAGCAAGAATAAAGCCGTTCCTGCCTAAGGAGCGGCTTTTATGCAAAGAGCGGTGATGTGCTGCCCTGTGCCGTTCGCTGCACGAGGAAATTGGCGGGAAAAATGAACTGCCTTACGTGGACACCGCATGCGCCTATCCCGGGAATTCGCCAGGAAAGAAATTTAAACGATCGTTTAACAGTGAAACGGCCTGTTTCTGCCACGATGAATCAGTTGTCACTTACAAAGAGGGATGTGTTATAATCTTCTCATTCATTTGAGAGATAGGGGGTAGAGCCGTGCAAAAAACAAATATAACAGCCATCGATGTCGCATTACTGGCGGGGGTTTCTCAGTCCACAGTCTCACGGGTTTTCACTCCAGGCGCCAGTGTATCGCAAGAAAAACGCAGGCTCGTACTAGAAGCAGCGAAGGAACTGGGTTATCACCCCAATGCCATTGCAAGAGGGTTGATTACAAATAAAACGTATATGGTAGGCCTCGTAATGGGAGAAACCGGGAACCCTTTCTATCCGGAAGTGCTGGGAAAATTCTCAAAAGGGCTCCGCAAAAGAGGGTACCATGTCCTGTTTGTCAACACAGAAAAAGACGATGTGCAGCATGATGAAATCGAGCAGTTTTTTGAGTACAACGTAGACGGTGTCATTGTAACGGATGCTACGTTATCGTCTTCTTTAACCTCTAATTTTTTGCAAAATGAAGTGCCCGTCGTTCTATTTAACCGCTACATCGAAGACTCCCCCTGCAGCATTGTTTGCTGTAACAATTACCTCTCCGGGAAGAAAATCGGAGAATACTTGCTGGAAAGCGGGCATCACCGGCTTGCTTATATTGCAGGCAGAGAGAATACGTCAACAAGCCAGGACCGGCAGCGAGGGTTCAAAGAAGTGCTGGCCAAACACGGGTATGAGCTTATGCGCGAGGTCGGCCATTACACGTATGAAGGCGGCTATGCCGCTGCGGTTCGCTTGCTGCAAAGCCCTGAGCCGCCGGACGGAATTTTTTGCGCCAATGATATTATGGCATTAGGGGCGATCGATGCTGCCAAACAACTGGGTATCCACGTTCCGGAGGAGGTTTCGATTATCGGATTTGACGACATCACTTCTGCTTCATGGTCTTCTTATTCGCTTACTACGTGGCAGCAGCCTGTGGATGATATGGTTGATGCTGCAATCGATTTACTCTCAAACGAGATGGCAAAGGAAAAAAGCGAGCCGGTTACGGAACTGTTTATGGGAAAACTAATCGAGCGTACATCTGTCATGAACCGGAGAATTAATTAAATTGTTCGACTTGACACAAAAATTTAATATGTGGTACTCTTAATACAAGTTAGTTTTGTAAGCGCTTTTGCATACGTATGCAAAAAAGAATGAGAAGCGCACGGAGAGGAGAAAAACAATGGCAGAGTATTTGAAAACCGGCAAAAGCAAAATAGAGATTGCACAGGCAGAAGCACAAGTATATGAAACAGTACGCGGCATCATCGACGATGTAACGAAGAGAGGGGACACCGCAGTTCGGGAACTATCAGCGAAGTTTGATAAATGGTCACCTGAAAGCTTCCGGCTGTCCGAGTCCCAAATCCAAGACATCATGAACAGCGTGTCCGAGCAAACCATCGAGGACATCAAATTCGCGCAGGCTCAAATCAGACGTTTTGCTGAAGCACAAAAAGCTTCCATCCGCGATGTGGAAGTCGAAACCCTTCCCGGCATCATCTTAGGCCACAAAAACATTCCGGTCAGCAGCGTAGGATGCTACATTCCCGGCGGAAGATACCCGATGGTTGCATCCGCACACATGAGTATTCTGACCGCAAAAGTTGCCGGTGTTGAACGTGTAATCGCTTGCACGCCGCCTATTAACGGCGAAATTCCGGCAGCAACCGTTTGCGCCATGGCATTAGCGGGCGCAGATGAAATCTACCTTCTCGGCGGTGTCCAGGCGCTGGCTGCCATGGCCATCGGTACGGAAACGATTTCTCCGGTAGATATGCTCGTTGGGCCTGGGAATGCGTATGTGGCAGAAGCGAAGCGCCAGTTGTTCGGCCGCGTAGGGATCGACCTTCTTGCAGGGCCGACCGAAACACTCGTCATTGCTGATGAGACAGCGGATGCAGAAATGGTCGCCTGCGACATTCTTGGACAGGCGGAGCACGGTCCGACTTCACCGGGCGCTTTGATTACAACATCCAGGGAGCTGGCAGAAGAAACAGTGAAAGAAATTGAGCGCCAGCTGGACGTTCTTTCAACTGCAGATGTTGCGCGTGTAGCCTGGGAAGACAACGGCATCATTATCCTGGTGGACAGCCTGGAAGAAGCGGTAGTAGAAGCGGACAAGCTAGCGTTCGAACACGTTGAGGTGCTGACAGAGAATCCGGAATACTTCCGTGAGAACATGAAAAACTACGGTGCGCTCTTTCTCGGACCGGAGACGAACGTTGCCTACGGCGACAAAGTCATCGGAACAAACCATACCCTCCCTACCAAAGGGGCGGCACGCTACACAGGCGGACTGTGGGTAGGAAAGTTCATCAAGACTTGTACTTACCAGAAATGCACGCCTGAGGCAAGTGCTCACATCGGTGAATATGCCGCGCGCCTCTGCGAGCTGGAGCACTTCGCGGGACACCGTGAACAAGCCCTGCTGCGTGTACGCCGTTATGGAAAAGTAACCGTTCAATAAGTAGGAAAGTTTCGAAAGGAACAAGAAGAGGTGGATGGCACAACACCTCTTCCTTGAGGAGGAAAAAGGCAAGTTTACTATGTGGCTCTTTAAAAAGGAGGAAATTAGAATGGCTTTAGTGCATCAACTGCTTATGCCTGCTGCGGTTTTATATGGAGAAGGATCCTTTGCGGAAATCGGCGGACAGGCCAAAAAATACGGCAAGAAAGCGTTAATTGTAAGCGATCCCATTATGGAGCAAATCGGCAATGTGGAGCTGTGTGTGGAGCACCTGAGAAACGAAGGGCTGGCGATCGCTACTTACACGGGCGTCGATTCTGAACCTACAGACATCCACGTAAAGGAAGCGCTTTCTCTTTTTCAAACCGAAAGTTGTGATGTCATTGTAGCCATCGGAGGGGGCAGCTGCATCGATACGGCTAAGGCCGTTGCAGCGCTTGCGACGAACGGCGGAAGCATGAGCGACTACATGGGGAACAAGAAACTGTTCACAGAGTCTCCCATCCCTCTTCTGGCTGTTCCTACGACAGCCGGCACAGGGTCGGAAGTAACGAAAGTAACCGTCATCACGGACACGGTACAGGACATTAAAATGATGGTATCACAGCCGGCCTTGCTGCCCGCGGTTGCCATCGTAGATCCGCAGCTTACCGTTTCCTGTCCGCCTTCCGTGACGGCAGCGACCGGTGTTGATGCGCTGTGCCATGCGATTGAAGCGTATATCTCCCGGCGCTCCCAGCCCGTAACGGATACGCTCGCTCTATCCGCCATCGAGCTGATTGTCACACATTTGCGCCGCGCGTATGAGAATGGAAACGATATTGAAGCGAGAGACAAGGTTGCCCTCGGCTCCATGCTGGCAGGCGTCGCTTTCTCGAACGCTTCTGTTACGCTCGTGCACGGGATGTCGCGCCCGATTGGTGCCCTGTTCCATGTGCCGCACGGTGTGTCGAATGCCATGCTTCTCCCGGCTGTTCTCGAGTTTACAAAGGACAGTGCAGCAGAACGCTTAGCCGCAATTGGCCGCCTTATCCGCCCGGAGGCAGCCAGCCTTTCCAATGAAGAATTGGCTGAGATGGTCATAGCCGAACTGAAGCAGCTGTGCCTGGATTTAAAAATCCCGAACATGAAAACATGGGGAATTGAAGAAGAAAAGTTCGAGATGCTCGTATCGAAAATGGCAGTGGATGCGATTGCCAGCGGAAGCCCGGGCAACAATCCGCGTGTCCCTTCAGAAGAAGAAATCATTCAGCTTTACCATACTTGCTATGACTATCAGTTTGCTGTTGAAGAAAAGATAGCGAGTGAAACATAGAAATTATAAATAAAGGGGAGATTGCAGCATGGATTTACTCATCATTCTTTTAGCCCTGGGGCTGCTTATGTTTATTGCGTACCGTGGATTTTCTGTTATTCTGTTTGCTCCACTCTGTGCACTCCTTGCTGTAATGTTGACTGAACCGTCCTATGTGCTTCCGTTTTTCTCCAACGTTTTCATGGAAAAAATGGTCGGGTTCGTTAAGCTTTACTTCCCGGTCTTCCTGCTGGGGGCAATATTCGGTAAGGTTGTTGAAATTTCCGGTGCGGCACAGTCGATTGCCCGCTCTATCGTTCAGCTCGTAGGCGCAAAACGTGCCATGCTGGCCATCGTGCTCGTCTGTGCGGTTCTGACCTATAGCGGAGTAAGTTTGTTCGTTGTTGCTTTCGCCGTGTTTCCTTTTGCAGCCAAGCTGTTCCAGGAGGCCGACATTCCAAAACGCTTAATCCCGGGAACGATTGCACTTGGTTCCTTAACATTCACCATGGATGCATTGCCAGGAACGCCGCAGATTCAAAACGTTATTCCTACATCCTTCTTTAAAACAGACATTTATGCGGCGCCTGTGCTTGGTATTTGCGGGACGCTCTTCCTTTTCGGATTCGGCATGTGGTACCTGGAAACACGCCGCCGTAAAGCAGAGAAGGAAAGAGAAGGATACTTCGGATTCGGGGATGCCCGTTCGGAAATGGCAGTAGCCGCTGAAATGCCGCTTACGGCGGAAGGGGTATCTTTTGATAAAGCAGGGGTTACGGTCCGTGACATTCTGGCCTTCCTGCCGCTTGTGCTTGTCGGAATTACGAATAAAATTTTCACCTTGTGGATTCCTACCTGGTTCCCGAAGAATTTTGAGTTTGCTTCCATTGGATTGAAGGAGTTCGGGAAGGTTGACTTGTCGAAAGTTCTCGGTGTGTGGTCCGTAGAAATGGCCCTGTCTATCGGGATTCTTATGACGATTGCATTGTACTGGCAGAAAGTAAAAGCCGGATTCCGCGATGGCATTAATGTAGGGATCGGCGGCGCGCTGCTGGCTACGATGAATACAGGTTCTGAATACGGATTCGGTGGTGTGATTGCGGCTTTGCCAGGTTTCAGTGCGGTGCGCGACTCCATTAGCCACACGTTCACAAACCCGCTCATCAATGGAGCGGTAACGACGAACATTCTCTCGGGAATTACCGGTTCGGCTTCCGGCGGTATGAGTATTGCCCTCAGTGTCATGGGGGAAAAGTACGCGCAGGCGGCTGCCCAGTTTAATATTCCGCCTGAGGTTATGCACCGCGTTATTGCGATGGCATCCGGCGGTATGGATACGCTGCCGCATAACGGCGCTGTTATTACCCTGCTTGCGGTAACCGGATTAACCCACCGCCAGTCTTATCGTGATATCTTCACCTTAACCATTTTCAAAACATTGGCCGTTTTCTTTATTATCCTTATCTACAGTGTAACGGGTCTTGTATAATAGAAGGAAAAACTGAGAGGAGTTTTTATCTATGCAAACAGAAGCAAAAGCACAAACCGTCCAGAATTTCATCGGTGGACAATGGGTCTCCGCTGAAGGAAGCAAAACAGAAGCGGTGCCGAACCCTGCAACAGGGGAGACGATTGCGTATGTTCCGCTGTCCACACGCACAGATGTAGACCGGGCCGTTGAGGTAGCGAACGAAGCGTTCAAAACATGGAAGAAAACAGCCGTGCCGCGCCGTGCCCGCATTCTTTTCAAATACCAGCAGCTGCTTGTTGACAACTGGGAAGAGCTGGCCCGCCTGATCACGATCGAGAACGGTAAAAGCTTTGAAGAAGCGTACGGTGAAGTGCAGCGCGGGATTGAATGTGTAGAATTTGCGGCAGGGGCGCCTACCCTTATGATGGGGAACCAGCTGCCAGATATCGCAACCGGAATTGAATCGGGCATGTACCGTTACCCGATCGGCGTTGTCGGCGGAATTACACCGTTCAACTTCCCGATGATGGTGCCATGCTGGATGTTCCCGCTCGCGATTGCCTGCGGAAACACGTTCGTTCTCAAGCCTTCCGAGCGCACGCCGCTGCTGGCCAACCGTCTGGCTGGACTGTTTGCAGAAGCCGGGCTTCCAGCCGGTGTCCTGAACATTGTTCACGGGGCGCATGATGTGGTAAACGGAATTCTTGAGCACCCGGAAATCAAAGCCGTATCGTTTGTCGGCTCCCAGCCGGTTGCTGAATATATCTACAAGACAGCGGCTGCACACGGTAAACGCGTCCAGGCTCTCGCCGGCGCAAAAAATCACTCTATCGTTATGCCGGATGCGGATCTGGACATTGCGGTGAAAAACATTATCGGAGCCGCCTTCGGTTCTGCCGGTGAACGCTGCATGGCATGTGCTGTTGTCGTAGCAGTAGGCGATGTTGCAGACAAACTGATTGAGCGCCTCACAGCGGAAGCGGACAGCATGAAAATTGGGAACGGTTTAGATGAAGGTGTATTCTTAGGCCCGGTTATCCGGGATGCCCATAAGGAACGTACGCTTGGGTATATTGAAGCCGGTGAACTGGAAGGTGCCCAGCTCATCCGTGACGGAAGAAAAGACACAGTAAACGAGAACGGCTACTTTGTCGGGCCGACGATTTTTGATAACGTAACGACGGACATGAAGATCTGGAAGGATGAAATCTTCGCTCCGGTTCTCTCGATTGTACGTGTAAAAGATTTGGATGAAGCGATTGGGCTTACGAATCAATCGGAGTTTGCGAACGGTGCCTGCCTGTATACGGACAGCGCGAAAGCCGTGCGCCAGTTCCGTGACGAGATTGACGCGGGTATGCTTGGCGTAAATGTTGGGGTTCCTGCACCGATGGCGTTCTTCCCATTCTCGGGCTATAAGAAGTCGTTCTACGGTGACCTTCATGCGAACGGCCGCGATGGGGTGGAATTCTATACACGTAAGAAGATGCTGACCGCACGCTACTAAGAGAGCGGAGAACATATTGTTAACATAGAGGAGAGGAACACCGGCATGATTCGGTGTTCCTTTTTTGTGGATTCCAAACTGGAGCCGCTATGGTAACAATCATAAAAGGCGCCAGAGAAGTCCTTAAGCGCCTTTTATGATGTCCAATATATAATTGCGGTTATCTTAATTTATAGTTCATATATTCATATTTCACCTGGTTTCATTAATTCTCCAACCATTTCTGATGCTGAGGATTATCAGGATTAAAATTCATGACTACACCATTTTCACCAATTACTAAGGGTTCAACATCTGCGAATAACTTGTCTATATTGATATTGGAGGAGAGTCTTTGGTTTATGATCTCTAATCGTTTTTTGGAACGAATGCGAGCAGTTCGATTTCTATGAGTAAGATGGCTACTTTTTGCTTTTAATAGTGATCTTGTCATTCTAGAATTCCTCCTTCGCCTCACCTGCACACCACCTCTACATAGACTAATAACAATAGTATACAATGTTCTAAAGAGGACGGTCTATTTACTCCCTTACCATGCTGTGTAAAAAAATGTCGAATTTCGCTATCGTAATCCTTTTTTCCTATTATAATAGTACTAACTGAAAAAGGCAAACTTATTGAAAGATAGGGGCGCAAAACTATAGGGCTTCATCATTATGATATGCCAGCCAGTTACCAGGGAGGGACAGATGTGGGGAAAGATAGGATAAATGCGAAGGAGCTAGTTAAGGAGTTCCTTTTTTTACGTGAGAAGTTCCCGGACGAACCAAAACATTTGCATCTATTTACGAACTTTTTACGAAGCTTTTTGCGGGGCAAAGTGGCTCACGGTGTGCCGCCCACTGCGGAAATCATGACGCATGAAAGGCCGATCATTCATTCTTTAATGGAGAAAAGTATGGAGAGTTTACTCTATACCCTTACCAGCAATCCAATGAATATTGAGGTAGCAAGAGAAAGATTGGACACATTTGTAAATAAAAAATAATTGTATTTATTGGAAACAGCACCTCGGCGTGCTGTTTTTTTTTGCTATAATGTAAAAAAATGGTTAATGGAAATGAGCTATGGCTGTGCTAAGGGGGAGGGAAAATGGGTGCGGATTTGTGGTGGAAGAAGGCAGCGGGCAGGCTGCTTGATTTACTATATCCACCGCCTCCGAGCTGCGGTTTATGCGGCAGAAATATAGCAGCGGGATTTAGGGAGAGGACGAGTGTTTCCCTATGCCCTGCATGTGCTGCGAAGTTCTGTTTTTTATCCGGTTCGATTTGCCGGGTATGCGGCCGGCTGTGGACAGAGGGGGACGTGTGCGGAGATTGCGCGCGGCGGCCGGATACGTTTTTTGTTTTTTCACGGAGTGCGGTGGCTTACAATCACGCGATGAAAGAGTATATGGCCCGTTATAAATACCGGGGGGACCGGAAGCTGGCAGGGATGATGGCGGGTTTTCTGCCCCAGATATGGAAAAGGTATTACGCCGGGGAGCAAATCGATTGGATTACATACATTCCGCTGCATGCCGAGCGGCTGCGGGAGCGGACGTTTAATCAGGCGGAGGAGGTGGCCCGCCTGCTGGGCTCGGTGGTTGGAGTTCCTGTGGCCGGCCTGCTGGTACGAAAGCGGGCGACGGAGAAGCAAAGCAGACGGACAAGGTACGGACGGCTGCACGCCATGGAGAATGTGTTCAGTTATTGCCCAGAGGCGGGATGGGGGGTTCCGGACAGTAGTGCTCCGTGCCGGATTGTTATTGTGGATGATGTATATACGACCGGGAGCACGCTCAATGAGGCGGCGCATGCACTCAAGGCCGGTTTGCCAGGTGCAGATGTATATGGATTGACGGTAGCAAGGTAGTGTAAGGGAAAAGTCCGGTCAAACACGACCGGACCTGGATTCCTAAGGCGGAAAAGTAAAAGGATTAATATGCGGCTACGCGGCTGAAGCTAACGCTTCCCCGGGAATTTACAGAATAAGTAGCTAAATTCTTTCTTCCATAACTATCATAAATCGTACCCACAATCTCACTATCAGGGTACTGTCCTTGGATTTCATCATAAATTTTCTCCATCAACCTTCTAACTTCACTATCAGACAGATTGTCCCATTTTGCTTTATACCTATGATAGTCCATGTTTACCTTGAAATCTGTATTCCTCTCATCACCGGACAGTTGAATGTCTAAATCAATATCAGACCAGTAATCATTGTAGTCGCTTGCAATTTGTGTCTCTATATCATTAATATTCTTAGCATTATCATTAACCCGTACGTTTCCTCTCGAATCAATATCGAAGCTTAGCAATTCCCGCGATCCATCCTTTATATAGCCTTCAACATCCGCATCCTCATATTCGTTTTGGATATCATCCACAATGTCCTGAAGGTAAGACTTTTTATCATTCGAGGAAAGACGGTTCCAGTCGCTTTTTTCACGGTCAAGGTCAACATCAATGTTTACCCGTACGCTGTTCTTGCTTCCGCTCAGGGAAATATCAAATTGTGCATTTTTGTAATCCTTATATCTGTCGATTAATTTATCTTCTATATCGTTTAGATTTGTCTCTTTCTTCTTGTCCAGGTCTGCAATTTTCTTCTCCAGGTCTGCGATTTTGTTGTCTTTTGCCCTTAAATCTGCTTCTTTTTGGGACAATTGGCTATCTTTTTGTGTCATCTGCCCCTGTAAAGTAGATAGATACGTTTCCTTTTGTGATAGTTGATCCTGTAAAGCAGCCACATTTGTATCCGGCTTATCTGTTACTGTTACTGCGCGCGTTTTTGGATCGATGTCTACATTTTTATTAAACAGGCTCGACAGCATGTTTACCGGTATGTAGGGCATGTTGTTAATCAGGACAGGTTTTAAAACCGTGTTTACCGCCTGGCCGTTGTAAACCATCTTTACGCTCGATTGTGTAGTAGAAGGTTTTTTGTAAGACTGGGAAGTGGCTGGTTTGGGAGCCGGCTTTTTCGTTTTGGAAGTTGCCGCATAAGTGGCGGGGACCAGGGTCGATGCAGCCAGTAGTGTAGTGGCAAGTAAAAGTAAAGGTTTCTGCTTGTTCATTTTTTCCTCCGTCTGCTTTATAAGTTAATTGGTGTTCTACAGTTACAGACGTACAAGTATGACCAATTGGTACAGGATATGGAAGTTAAATGTGTCTATCTTGTGAACAAGGAAGTGAAAACGCAAAAAATGCACTTGCTATTTTGTGAAAAATGTAGGAGTATTTATGTAATAGGGTTCATGTCTTTATAACTACAAAGCTTCGATAACGGCATACTTATTGAAAGATAAGGACGCAAAGCCACGGGTCTAAGGTTTCTCTAACTATGACAGCCGGGTTACCGAAAATGCTCATCATGCAGACGAACCGGAACTAAGTGAGTATTGCTCGGCGGCTATGGGAAAATAGCCGTCTTTTTAGTAGATAAGAAAGTATAACTTTCTTATCTACATAAGGGTAACTAAGGCCATCGCCGGCGCCAGTGGCTTGGCGCTAGCCAAGTTTTCTTTATCGTATAAAAAAGTATATGTTGCTTTAAAGTGCTAAAGGGAATTACTATCATGGGACCGTGCGGTCCCAAAGTCAAAGAAAAACATCGCGGGCGATGACGGGTCTTTTCTTTCCCCCTGTGGAGCGTGTCGAACATAGGGCGAAAAAGACCGGCAATTGTCTCCATCATTGAGCTACCCAGATGTTTTGCCGGTCCGCCCGGCGTGAGACTAAGCGGCCGTTCAGCTGCCGGAAGGGGAAAGGACGAGCGGCATGCCCGCGATGTTTTTCTTATGTATTATGCAGGGAGGCAGAATATGAGGATTATCCATATTTCAGAATATAAACAGGATACGATGGAATTGGCAAAGCCGGTGTACGACGGAAAACGGAGGATTCTTCTGGCTGCCGGACGATCCATTCATCCGATGTATATAGATAGGCTTAAAGCAATGAAAATCTCCAGCCTCATCGTTGAGGATGTCGAATCCACTGGGATTACGCTGGAAGAAATGATGGACATGCCTACCTGGATGGACGCCATCGAGGGCGTGCAGCAGGTGTTTGAAGGTGTCGCTTCTAACAAGCCGTTCCCGGTAGCTGTGCTGCAAAAAGCAGTGAGAAAGCTCGTAATGGAAGTGAAAAGCCGGCGTATCATTGTTTTGTTTCCGTCTTCCTCGCTGCCTGAGGAACTGTTTGAATATGCCCACGCCGTAAATGTGGCGCTGCTCTCATTGCAAATCGGAAAGCAGATGCAGTACAACGATCTCCAGCTGCATGACCTGGCGGTAGGATGCCTGCTCCATGACATCGGCAAATTGAGTGCCGGAGACGAAAAGGGCCACCCTGAGGCTGGCTTTGCCACGCTGCGCAAGGTTCGGGAAGTGAACTTAGTGTCTGCACACGTTGCCTACCAGCACCATGAAACACTCGATGGAAAAGGCTATCCGCGCGGAATCGCCGGGAAGGATTTTCTGGAGTTTGCCCAGGTGTGCGGTGTAGCGAATTTGTTTGAAAATCTTGTTTCCAGGGACAACGTTCCTCCACATGAAGCGGTCGAGAGGTTGATGGCGATGAGCGGGGTTGCTTACCTGCCTTCTATTATCGACGCTTTTGTAAGGAACGTACCGTCGTACCCGCCGGGAACAAAGATTAAGCTGCGGGATGGGGAAGCTGCGATTGTGACCCGGATTCATACGCATATGCAGCGGCCGGTCATTCGTCTTCTTTCAACAAATGAAGAGATTTCTCTCGCCGATCACCCGACCGTGATCGTTGAGGGTGTTTTTCAAGCCTGATCAAATTTCGATCAGGTTTTTTGTCGTTAAAGAAAGTATATGTTGCTTTAAAGTGTTAAAGGCAGTTTTTTATCATGGGACCGTGCGGTCCCAAAGTCAAAGAAAAACATCGCGGGCGATGACGGCTCTTTTCTTTCCCCCTGTGGAGCGCGCCTGCCATAGGGCGAAAAAGACCGGCAATTGTCTCCAACACCTAAGTTACCCAGATGTTTTGCCGGTCCGCCCGGCGTGAGACTAAGCGGCCGTCCAACTTCCAGAAGGGGAAAGGACGAGCGGCATGCCCGCGATGTTTTTCTTATTTGCAACATTTGGATTACAATAAAAAAGACCCGGCGATTTTACCGGGTCATCAAAATTAATTCTATCATCTAGTTTTCGCGGCGCTCCAGTTGTTCCAGGCGCGAGTTAATTTCTAAAATCTCTCGTTCCGTTCGCCCGGCACGCATATCAGAAATATCACGATCCCGCTGGTGCTCCCGACGGATAACGGCCAATTCTCCATGCAATTTATGGACGTCAAGCGAAATTCCTTCCACCTCTGCTTTTAGTTCCTCCTGGCCATCACGTAGGGCACGAACGATTTGATTTGTTTCATTCAACTGTTCTTTCATGCTCTGCTGCTCTTCTTTCACGCCCTGCAAGTCTTCTTTCACGCCTTGTAAATCTACTTTCATGCCTTGTAAATCTACTTTCATGCCTTGTAAATCTTCTCTAAAGCCTCGCAAATCTTCTTTCATGCTTTGCTGCTCGCTTCTAAAGTCTTTTAGTTCCCCTAGTATTTGTTGCAGGAGTTTATCACTCATTGTCCGGCCCCCGGTCTTTTTCATTTCTTTAATTGTATCACGGAAACGACAGCATAGCGTTCCTTTTATGTGACAAAAAGGCAAAGATATCCATTTATAAGTTTTAAACATGAATCCCCGGATCCTCACATAGCTTAAAGTAGATACCGCGTTGCTATGTCAACATATCAACATAGCAACATAGCAAAAGAAAGGTGATGCCATGAGCAGGGTTGATCATTCCAGCCATCTCCCTTTATACATCCAACTCATCCAGCATTTATCCGAGGAAATTGAAAAAGGGACGTACAAGGAGGAAGAAAGAATCCCTCCTGAAAGAGCGCTTGCGGCACAGTTTGGAGTCAGCAGAATTACCGTAACCTCCGCTATTCAGAAAATGGTGCAGGAAGGAACCTTATACCGGATCCAGGGCAAAGGAACCTTCGTGGCGGCAAAAAAGCAAATGGAGCATCCACTATCTGTCTTAAAGAGCTTCTCAGACGATATGGTTAACCAGGGGTATACACCAGGGAATTTACTGATTGAATGCAGCCTCATAATCCCGCCGGAGAGGGTGAAAAACGGTCTCAAACTCTCCCAGGAAGAAAAGACATGGAAAATTAAGCGCGTCAGATATGCGGACAGCGAGCCGATGGCCATTCAAACTGCTTACATTCCAGAGAGGCTGTGCCCGAGCCTGGATGCTCAAACCATTCAAAAAGGTTCACTCTATCAAATTCTCCAACAGGAATACAGCATGAAGATGGACGAGGCCGAAGAAACGTACCGGGTTGTGTACATCCGGAAAGAAGAAGAGGCGGCTTTACTGAATGTACCGATTGAAAGCGCCGCGCTATCCTGTACCCGCATCTCTTTTCTGGACACAAAAGAAAGATTTGAATTCACAGAGTCGATATTGCGCGGGGACAGGTACGTGCTTTCGGTCAGAATGAAGGCGTAACGTTAACTAATGGGAGGCGTTGTTATGTCAGCAAATGTTTATTTTAAAGAAGCAGCGAACTTAATTGAACGGATTGGCGGGCAGGAAGAGGCCATTAAAACAGCGGCCGAAAAATGCGCCGAGTCGATAGGCAGTGGGAACTGGGTCCGCATGTTCGGCAGCGGCCATTCGGTCATTCCCTTAATGGACTGCTTCCCCCGGTACGGAGGGTATGTGGGCTGGGCGCCCATCATGGACCCGCGCCTGATGTGGACAACGGTCAGCGGATTTGGCGGCGCTGAAGAACTACTCTGGCTGGAGCGCCAGGAAGGGTATGCCGAGGTATTCCTGCGGCATAACGTGTGGAGCAAGGATGATGTATGCATTGTATTTTCCCACGGGGGCCAGAATGCCGCTCCTGTCGAGGTAGCGGAAGCAGCCAAACGCGACGGCCTGTATGTCATCGCGGTAACGAGCATGGAAAACCATAAAAATCGCCCGGCCTCCCATTCCTCCGGCAAAAAAATCGGCGACATTGCTGACTTAGTCATTGATAATTGTGTGCCGCCAGAAGATGCCGTTGTACCGATTCCCAGGGTCATTGGGAAC
Organism: Aneurinibacillus tyrosinisolvens; assembly: GCF_001015055.1. Classification (GTDB taxonomy): domain Bacteria; phylum Bacillota; class Bacilli; order Aneurinibacillales; family Aneurinibacillaceae; genus Aneurinibacillus_A; species Aneurinibacillus_A tyrosinisolvens. Next base: position 317,025 of record NZ_BBWZ01000002.1, read on the forward strand.
GTAGCCGGAACTTCCACCGTGGCGGTAACCATTCTGATTCAGGCACTCGTAGCGGAAACCGCCCTTGTATTATCGGAGCAGGGATATGCCGTAAAACCTTTTGCCTCCCCGAATGTGCTTGGGATTAAGCCAGGGCACAATGAGGAAGTTTACGTTCAGTTCCGCGAGCGTGTCCGTAAAACAGACAGTAAATTCAAGGTTCCGTTACCTGACAGGAACTAAAGAATAAAAAAGAGGGGGCGTGCGGAATGAGGAAGTGGACAGTGATGTTTTTGGTTTTCTTGCTTGCTTTAACGGGATGCTCGGGGAAAAGCGTGCAAAACTCGGAAGGAAAAGCAACAAAAGCGACGGAAGAGAAGACGATCAAGATTCTGACGCACTGGGATGCCAATAACTCCAAAGCATTCGACAGTCTCATTGCAGAATACGAAGCAGCGAATCCTGGAGTGAAAATCAAGCTGCAAACGGTTCCGTTTGCCGAGCTTTTAAAGAAGATTACGTCCTCTAAACTCTCAAATGACGGCCCGGATATTTACCATATTTATAGCGCATGGCTGCCTGAACTCGCCAGAAGCAAAGCCATACAGACGGCCCCTGAAAATATCACGGCCGATATTAAGCAAGGATACGGCGAGAACATTAAGAACTCGGTAAGCATCGAGGGGAATGTTTACGGCTACCCGACAGAGTTAACCGCTTATGCTTTGAATTACAACAAACGGCTTTTCACGGAAGCCGGCATTGCCCAGCCGCCGAAGGATTGGAATGAACTTGTAGCAGACGCGAAAAAGTTGACGAAAACAGAAAACGGAAAAATCACGCAGCAGGGATTTGGCGTCATTACCGGCTGGGACTCCGGTGTTGTTCATCCATGGCTGGCGCTGCTTCAGTCGAACGGGGGAGAGCTGTTGAACGCGGATAATGCCAAAGCGGCTTTTAACAGCCCGCAGGGTAAAGAAGCCATTGATTTATACAAAAGCCTCCTTGACGCGAACGCGCTCAATCCGGAAATGAGCCAATCAAATGCCAGCACGACCGGGGGGTACCAGAATAACTTTGAACTCGAGAAAACAGCCATGATTATTATGGCGAACTGGTGGAAGGGCGACCTGGAAGCCACAATGAAAGACAAATACAAAAACGTTGCTACAGCCCCTATTCCGGTCGGTCCTTCAGGAACGAAGCCGATCTCCGTCTTCTACTCCTGGCTCTATTCTGTGAACGCCAAGGGCAACAATCAGGAGGAAGCCTGGAAGTTTCTTCACTGGCTAAATACAGCAAAAGCGGAGGGACAGTCTTCCCGCCAGGGAGATTGGCTCATCAACCAGGGCATTCTCCCGAGCAGAACGGATGATCAGAAAGCCCATAAAGATAAACTGGACGATCCATTCATTAAAACGTATGTCGACCTGCTTAAGGATGCCAAGCCATTCCCGAATGTTATGAATGGAGCCGAAATTACCGCCGCGCTCCAGAAACAAATCGAAGGCGTTGTCTTTGGGCAGAGCGCCCCTGCAGATGCGCTGAAGAACGCGGAGAGCCAGATTAACAATTTACTAAACAAATAACCGCTTTATGCAGAGGGGGAGGTTTCTCCCCCTCTTTTAAATCATCGTAAAGGGGTGAGAACGTGAGTAGAGCAGCTTTTCTGTTTCTGGCACCGTCCCTTCTATTCTTCAGCATTTTCTTTCTGTTCCCTCTGTGCTTTACGCTCTACCTGAGCTTTCATGAATGGGATATGCTAGGCTCCGTTACGGAAGCTGTGAACGTTGGATTTAAAAACTACGTCCAGCTTATGGGGGATGGACGCTTTAAAACGACTCTGTTCAATACGTTTCTTTTTGTGGGCGCGAACCTGCTGTTTATGCCGGCGCTTTCACTCGGCGTCGCCATGCTTCTGAATGCTGTAAAATTCGGTGCGAAATTCTGGAGGCTGCTCTTTTTCCTCCCTGTTGTGACCTCGGTTGTGGCCATGTCTCTAGTGTGGCAGTACATGCTGGATCCGACCTACGGGCCTGTTAACGAGATCTTGAAATTCCTGGGCCTTCCGCCGCAGGGCTGGATTATGAGCAAAGAACAATCGCTGCTTTCTGTCATTCTTTTTATGCTGTGGCAGGGAATCGGCTATTACGCCATCATTTATCTGGCCGGGCTGCAGGGGATTTCAGAAGAATATTATGAAGCGGCAAAGCTGGATGGAGCGTCGGAATGGCACAAGTTCAGGTACATTACCCTCCCACTGCTCCGGCCTACTTCGTTGTTTGTGTTGATTATGGTTGCGATTAACTCCTTCCAGGTATTTACCCAGGTGTTTGTTTTAACGAATGGCGGCCCGGTCGATTCCAGTAACGTGCTGGGCCTGTATATTTACCAGACGGCTTTTGAGTTCCTGGATATGGGCAAGGCCTCGGCGATGGCGGTCATTCTCTTCATCATGGTCATTGTGATTTCACTGGCCCAGCTGAAAAGCATGGGCAAAGAAAATACAGAGTAGGAGGAGATGCTTGTGAAAGGAATCTTAAAACAAACCGCCATCTGCGTCCCGCTTGCCATCCTCGGGTTTTTTATGGCGTTTCCTTTTCTATGGATGGTCATTTCGTCGTTAAAAACACCGGATGAAATTATATCTGTCCCGATTACGTGGATTCCCAAAAATCCGCAGTGGCACAACTTTATTGACATCTGGTCGGCGGTGCCGATGAAGGAAATGTACATGAACAGCTTATTCGTGACCATTGTGATTACCCTTTGCATTCTGCTGACAAGCTCGATGGGCGGGTTCGCTCTCGCAAAATACAAGTTCAAGGGCCGGGAATTCCTGTTTATTCTCATCCTTTCCACGATGATGATCCCGTTTTTTGTCTTATTAATCCCCCTGTTCTTCATTATAAAAAGCATGGGGTTAAGCGATTCTTATCTCGGGTTGATCCTGCCTAACATCGTAACGGGGTTCGGAATTTTCCTCATGCGGCAGTTTACGTTGTCTATTCCTGACGAGATGCTCCAGGCCGCCCGCATCGACGGGGCTTCGGAATGGAGAATTTACTGGCAGATTATCCTTCCTTTGCAAAAACAAGCCCTCGCAGCCCTCGGTATTTTTGCTTTCGTGTACCAGTGGGATAATTTCTTATGGCCGCTTGTCGTCATTAACGATGAATCACTCTATACCCTACCGCTTGGACTCAATACGCTGCGCAACGCCTACAGTTCACAGGAACAGATGAATATGCTGATGACAGGCTCAACCCTCGCTGTTATCCCTTCATTAATTGTGTTCACCCTGCTGCAGCGCCACTTTGTGAAGGGGATTACGATAACAGGGCTGAAAGGATAAGGCGAATGGAACAGTGGGGAATTGGAATCGACGTCGGCGGAACGAAGATGTGGGGTGTTTTAGGAGATAGCGAGGGGAAGATACTGGCTGAACATAAGCTAGAGACGCCGGCAGCGAGGGGAGCTTTTCTTCGTCAGATAAATTCGCTTGTGCATAGGCTGCTGGGGGAGGCGGGAATTTCGGAGAAGGATGTTGCAGGCATCGGTGTTGGGCTTCCCGGGAGGGTTGCCGGCAAAAAAGGGAGAGTGGAGTGGGTACCGAATCTGCCTGATTTAAATGGACTGCCCCTGGCAGACATGCTGGGGAGAAAGTGGGGTACGGACGTTTATTTACAAAACGATGGCCAGCTTGCTCTGGCGGGGGAGCACTGGAAGGGAGCGGCACAGGGCTGTATGAGTGCCGTCATGCTTACGATCGGAACAGGCATCGGAGGAGCCATTCTCGTGGACGGGAAAATATGGACGGGTTTCCGGGAAACTGCCGGGTCAATGGGCTGGCTTACAATGGACATGAGCGACCGGGGGGATGCGGAGCTCGGCTGGTTCGAGAGAATGGCGTCCGGCACAGCGATTACTAATCGGGCGAAAACGCTATCTCCCCCTTTAAACAGCGTCCAGCTGTTTGAGGCTGCAGGTGAAAGGATGGAAGCGAAGAAAATGGTTGAAGCAGTTGGGCACTGCCTTGGAACCGGAATCGCCAACCTTGCCAGCATTCTGGATCCGGAGATTGTTATTGTGGGAGGGGGCGTGTCCCAGCAGCTTTCTTGTTTTAAGGATTCAATCGAAGAGGCGATGAAGCGGTATGCTTCTCCGGCTACCCGCAGCACGCCGGTCGTTCCGGCCCAGCTGGGAAACCGGGCGGGAGTGCTTGGAGCCCTCCGGCTTGTCTTTTGACAAATCAATTGGAAGATCTTTTACGAGAATTTGTAAAAGAAAAGCTTGAACTTATTATGCGGGAAGAACTCACGAACTTCCTGCAGGTAGAACACCCCGATCTTTCAGACAGTAGAAACGGTTATTATAAGCGTTCCCTGGACACACGCTACGGAAAGATTGAGAACCTTTCGGTTCCCCGCGACCGAGAGGGCGCGTTTCAAACCGGGCTTTTTGCTCCGTATCAACGCCGGGATGGCTGGTTGGAGGAAGCCATTATTAAGATGTATCAGAGCGGGATGAGCACAAGAGAAGTGGGCAAATTCATCGAGCGTATGGTGGGCTCCTCTTACTCTCCAGCCACGATTAGCAACATTACAGACGCCACGGTCGAAGATATTGAGAAGTGGCAGAAGCGCCCTCTGGCCAAGCGTTATTCGGTCCTCTATCTGGACGGGCTTTACATCCGCCTTCGCCGGGATACCGTAGGTAAGGAAGTCATTTACCTTGTTC
>NZ_BBWZ01000003.1 GCF_001015055.1 Aneurinibacillus tyrosinisolvens
GTTATACATATGTTTTATAATTATAAATTTTCTTTCAAAATGGGACTCTTCTCTTTTATAAGAAAATGGTACGATAGCTATAATGTAAATATTTTCTTAACTTCTATGGGGGGTCTTATGATTTACCGAGTAAACAATAATCTAGTAAAGCAGAAATGGATGACTTATAGAATTACTATACTCTATGAACTTATAAATAACCTCCCCGATACAGTATGTTTAAAAGACGGGGAAGGGCGCTGGCTGGAAGCTAATACAGCTACTCTTCAGATCTTTGAAATCGAGGATATTCATTACAAGGGCAAAACGAACTCTGAGCTGGCAAGCTTATGCAAACATACTCATAATGGATTTGCTGTTTGTAGTGATTCAGACAAGCGAGCCTGGGAAGCGGGCAAAGCAATTCGGTGCGAAGAAGTCTTTGGAACCAAAGAGGATTTTCCCCTGTTACTGGTTCCTAAAGGTAAAAAAGAGGCCGTAAAAAATTTAGAGGCGAAAGAAGAGGGAGAAACGATGAATATCGATCGATTAGATCATTTTGTGCTCACGGTTCAAAATATGGAAGCAACATGCCGGTTTTATTGTAACGTACTTGGAATGGAAATGGTCACGTTCGGCAATGGGCGCAAAGCACTTCAATTTGGGCGGCAGAAAATAAATCTCCATCAGGCAGGCAAAGAGTTTGAACCAAAGGCGCTTTATCCAACCCCCGGCTCGGCTGATTTATGCTTTATAACGGAAACACCGCTTGCTGAGGTGCTGAGCCACCTGGAACAGGAGGGGATTTCCATTGAGGAGGGACCTGTAGAAAGAACAGGAGCAACCGGGAAAATTGTCTCTGCATACATCCGGGATCCGGATCAGAACTTAATTGAAATCTCAAATTATGTGGGATAAGGAGCGATAGTAGAAATAACCCCTGGACCTATTTATTTGCAGGGGTTAAGCCAGTTTTTTCCTTCCTAAGAGTGTTCCATGAAATTATATAATCAATAAAAGCCCTAACAGGAGGGGAACACGATTCAAAAGAGCAGCTTGCCACTCCGATTTCCCTGTGGATTTCAGGTGCGAGGGCAGCGGTTAAGTGTGAATAAGCGTCCGGTACGGATAAACGGGGTTTTATGTGAAAAGCCGCTTGCAAATTCTTTAAAACAGGCGGAAGAAATGCGAGATGGGGCGAAAAAAGCCGGCGTTGTCCATGCAATGAATTTTCCAACGTATTACCGCAGCGCTTTTAAGCAATTGGAGAGGCTCGTTTTCGAAGGATACACTGGCAAAATTAGAAGAGTGGAGGTTCAAGCGCACTTCCACAGGTGGCCGCGCGACTGGCAGCACAATGCCTGGATTTCAAGCCGGGAGCAGGGCGGTTTTGTACGCGAAGTCATCCCGCATTTCATCCAGTTGATTGAATACTTATTCGGAACGATCACAAACGTCCGCTCTCAAATCGAATATCCTTCAGACGTGGAGCTATGTGAGATCGGGCTTCTCGCAACAATGGAAGTGCAGGGCGGCATCCCCATTCTGGTAAATGGGCTCAGCCAGATTGCAAAACACGAAGAGGTGTCATTCACGGTGTACGGCACGGAAGGAACACTATCCCTTATCGATTGGAATCGGCTGAAAGGAGGCAGGGCAGGGGAGTACATGGAAGAAATACCGCTGCCGGGCAAAGACCATCTGGAAGACTTAATTACAAATTTGATTAAGGCTGTGAATGGGAAGGAAGCCCGATTGTTTGATTTTGGTGTAGGGTATGATGTGCAGCGAGTTCTGGAAGCTTTGCTGCACCCCGAAAAGAGATGAGGAGGAATTCGTTCATGCGGCTCCCCTCAGCTTTAAATTGTTCTTTAACAATACGGCGAACAGATTGCCCCAGGGGAGGACGAACTGCTTTTATCTATTGCCCTGCGGCAAATGACAGACGAATTTTCCAAACATACGGGTACCAGGGTTCATTTTCAAATACAAGGAGAAGAACGCGGGCTTACTCAGCATGGCAAGCTGACCATCGTTCGCTGCCTGCAGGAGGCGCTGACGAATGCCAAGCGGCATGGAGAGGGGACCGCAATCACTGTCATTCTCGCCTTTCATTATGAAGAGCTGGCTTTAGAGGTGCATGATAATGGCCATGGAGCGGAAGCGATACATACGGGCTTCGGTCTAAAAACGATGAAAGAGAGGCTTGAGATGCTGCAGGGAAAACTGGAAATTACGTCCTCTTCCGGAAGCGGAACAAAGGTAGTATGTTCGATCCCGATAAAAGGGGAGGTGGTCTCGTGAAAAAGATAAAGGTAGTCATTGTTGAAGATCAAGAGCTCGTGAGGGAAGGGCTGCACATTTTGCTAAATACCGAGCCTGACATAGAGGTCATAGGAACCGCGGGAGATGGAAGAGCGGGTGTTACCATGTGCCAGAAGCTGAAGCCGGACATCGTGCTGATGGATATTCATATGCCTGGGATGGATGGGGTGGTGGCAACCGGGCATATCAAAAAGCTCTATCCGGAAATCAAAGTCATTATTCTTACAACCTACCAGGAAATTTCCTATGTTATTGAGGCGCTTAGTGTTGGAGCAGAAGGCTATCTGCTGAAAGCGATTCAGCCAAAGGACCTGTCAGCCGGAATCCGGCTCATTCACCACGGCGGCACGCTCATTCCGCCGGAAATGGCGAGAGGAATTGTTGCAGAGCTGAAGGAATTGAAGACTTTGGTAAAGGCGCCGAAAGAACAGAGGTTATATATCCACGATTTATTCCAAGCTGGAAGTACATAACCGCAAGCAGGTGACAAAAAAAGCGAAGGAAGAAGGTATCGTGTAAGCCCCCTGCGCGTCCGTTTCTGGATGACTGCCTATGGAACAGAGGCTGTATCATATAAAAATAAACAGGTGATACGAAAGGGCGGTGACATAGGCACCTTCCATTCAACCATGTGGCTCCTGCCCAAAGAACGGCTTGGAATCTTTATTACGGCATCGGCGGATGTGAAAGGGATAGGTGAGTTTATTACAAGCTTCATTGATACGCACTACCCTGCTTCAAAGGCTGACAAAGGCCAAAAGGCATATGTAAAGACGCCCGCAGAAGAGCTCACCCAGCTCACAGGGACCTACCGCTATATTCGTTATTCAGAAACAACGTACGGGAAAGTGATAAACTTCTTTCGGCCTTATGTACAGCTTAAAGTTGCTGCTGAGGACGGAGGGCTGCTGGTAGAATTGATGGGGGAACACAGGCAGTTTCGTCAAATAACTCCCCTTGTTTTTGAAGAGAGGAACAGGGAAACCGTAGGAAATCAAAATCGCTTAACCTTTGTCGCAGACAAAAGAAACAATGTCCTTTATTTGCAAATGCCGGAGGAAGCGACGTATTTTAAAAAGGTGGAAGGGTACGAAGACATAACAATTCATAAGTGGCTTGCTATCTTCTTTACGGCTGCATTTCTCATCCTTTCCATCCTTCTGTTTGTGCAAAGAAAACGAGGGGAAAGTTCGCTGCTGAGGAGAATCGCACTGTGGAACTGTCTCGTCCACCTTGTCTTTATTCCTGTTTTTGTCGTAATTGCAATGAAGGTAATGGCGGGAGCTTCTACGGCACTTTTGTACATTCCTCTTACACTCCCGCTGCTGGCGGTTCCCTTAACAGCCTTGTTGATTACACTTGCCATAAAGGATTGGAGCAATAAGGGATGGAGAGGTGGAGTAAGGTTCGTTCCTGTTGCGACCTGCTTTGTAAGCTTCCTGTTTCCACTGTTTTTACGCTATTGGAACTTACTTGGTTATTGACAGAACAAAACAGGGCGGCTTTAAAAAGCCTGCCCTGTTTATTTTCATTCATATATATTGTTTTCTCCACATTCGCCTCAGTCAGACTTTGTAATGTATCAAATAATGTGCGCCAGCCATCCTCCCACATTTGCAGTAAATCGGCTGCGGTTGTATTTGCAGACTCAAATTCGGTGTTCCGGTTTCGATCCGGTTTTTCGCCGTCGGCCGTTAAGAAATCAGTCCACCTGGAAACCATGTTCCCGCTCATATGCCTTATAATGGTGGCAATGCTGTTGGACTCGCTTGCAGGGGACCAGTTCAACTGTTCATCGGTCAACCGAGTGATTGTTTTGTCCCCCAGGCTTTTTGTACTCTGAAAGTTTGCGATACAGCAAGACAGATATTCCCTTTCGATGCTCATTGTTTCCTCTCCTCTCCGATTTGCGCTACTCATATAATTATCCGTAAGAGGAGAAAAAAACTTCCTGCAAAGAGCTACTGCTCTGAGCTGTATAAAATTCCAAGAAAATAATCGGATTCTCTCATAATGTGGTGGATGACAACTTGAACGGTCGGATTTGCCTTTACCGCCTGGCTGTTTTGCAGCATCATTTCAAGAAATCGAATAAACTGCCTGCTTTGTTCAATGCTGAAACAAATGAGCTGGTGAATCGTAGAATGAATCCATGGATTTGCCTGGTGTGTGGATGTAAGTTCGGCCTGAAGGTACTGGCGGGCCGTATTTTCCGTTTCTGTGAAGGAGCCTTCCCATTTTTCCAGTGCCTGGACGTAAACCGGCTCAAGTTGTGTGAGTGCACGAATGACTACCGTATGTTCTCTCTCTTGTGTTTTCCAAAAAACGATTTCTTCTAGGGTTCGAACAGGCATATATGGCCCGTAGACGTGTAACATGCGTTTAGCCTCCTCTTCTAATCAGACAATAACAGGATATTCGCGGAGAAAAGGGAGGTGCACAGGAAGTTAAGGAAATTAAGAACATATAGGCAATACCTATTAATGAGGTAGAAAGTAACTATTTTATTTATTGATAAAAAAATGATATAAATATAATAACTATTTTTCAAAAAATTAATTTTTTCAAAATGAAGCATTGAAGAGGTGTAGAGAGATGGAGCATGAGCTTACAATAGAAAAAACAAAAGAACCGAAACAAAAGCCGGACCAAAACAATTTGGGATTTGGACAGTATTTCACTGATCATATGTTTTTAATGGATTATACAGGCGAAAAAGGATGGCATGATCCGAGAATTGTTCCTTATGCTCCCCTAATGCTTGACCCTGCGTCCATGGTTTTTCATTATGGGCAAACTGTATTTGAAGGGTTGAAAGCTTATAAGGCAGCGAATGAACAAATCCTCTTATTCAGACCTGACAAAAATATGAAGAGAATTAATATATCTAACCAAAGGCTTAGCATGCCGCCTATTGACGGGGATTTTGTCATTAAGGCTATAAAAGAACTAGTAAGCATAGAGAAGGATTGGATTCCTGATGAGGAAGGGACCTCCCTTTATATTAGACCCTTTATTATTGCAACGGAGCCTTGTCTCGGCGTTCGTCCCTCTAACCATTACCATTTTATCGTAATCCTCTCACCTGTCGGCGCCTATTATCCAGAGGGAATTAAACCGATTAAAATTAATGTGGAAAGCAAATATGTTCGTGCTGTACAAGGTGGAACAGGATTTGCCAAAACAGCCGGGAACTACGCTTCCAGTTTAAACGCACAGGTAGAAGCAAAAGAGAATGGATATACTCAAGTGCTATGGTTAGATGGGATCGAAAAGAAGTACATAGAAGAAGTGGGGAGTATGAATGTATTTTTCAAAATAAACGGTGAGGTGTTCACCCCCGCGTTGAATGGAAGCATTCTGGACGGCGTTACAAGGGACTCTGTGATTAAATTGTTACAGGATTGGGGGGTTCCTGTTAGCGAGAGAAAGATTTCCATAGAGGAATTGTATGCCGCTTATGACAGCGGAACACTGGAAGAAGCATTTGGCACAGGAACAGCCGCTGTTATATCCCCCATTGGAGAATTAAATTGGATGAATAAAAGGATGCTGATTCATGGCGGAAATACAGGTGAACTAACTAAAAGGCTTTATGATGCCATTACAGGAATCCAGAGTGGAAAAATCGAGGATAAGTTTGGATGGACAGTTGAGGCGAAAACAATGAATTACACATCATAAATTCCATTTTGTTAAGTAGAAAGAGTCGTTTCCAAGAGAACAAAGAAGAAGATCAATAAAAGAAGGCGTTCTTACAACTATGTAGGAACGTCTCTTTTGATCTGACCCTAGTTGATTTCTTTTTTATGTTTATGTTTTTCTTCTGCTGTAAGAGGGTAAATTAAAACTAAACAGAATTTAAAGGATAGTCTAACACCAAAGGAGACTACAACGATGAATTTCTTTAATAAATTAGAACAAAAGAGCATGTTGGCAGACTATAATGTTGGTGATCGAATTAATCATAAACTGTTTGGGGAAGGCACAATCAAGGAAATTTGTGAGAAGAAAACGCTTATTGACATTGATTTTAACGGAACTACAAAGAAGATGAATTTAGAAGTCCTTACGGTAGGCGACCTTGTTGAAAAAGTTGAGTGATTTATATTCACAGTTCCTTCAACAACTACTCAAGATACAGTTACAACTCACTAAGTAGAACAGAGGAGTCGGGTGATTACACTTGGCTCTTTTTCTTTTGTTATTAAGCTGAGGGAGTTTAGTTCGGTAAATAATGAGGCGAGGTGCTTATGGAAATTACAGTTTGGATTGGCTTCGTCTTAAAATTAACGTTGACGTAAATGTTAGTTATATGGTATTTTATTCCTTGTTACGTCTAAGCAATTGAAGGGAGATGAAATGAAAATTTACAAAATTGAAGATGTTGCCAAACAATGTGGATTAACGAAGCGCACGATTCGATACTACGAGGAAATTGGCTTGCTTTTCCCTCCTGAGAGGAGCGAGGGTGGATTTCGTTTGTATTCCGACCAACATGTTGAACGTCTTAAGAAAATTATTAACGCACGTGATGTGCTTGGCTTTTCATTGCCAGAACTTCAGGAATTCCTTTCGATAAGTGAGGAAATCAACAACCAGCGTCTAGAGATCAGGCAGATTGAGGATATAGAGCTGAAATTGGAGAAGATTACGGAGATGGAGCAAACCGTTGGAAAACAACTAAGAATCATTGATCAAAAGCTTGAGAAGCTGACACTCATTCAGACAGAGTTTCACCAACTGTACGAACGGATTCTTGAAGCCAAAATCAAATATAAATCAGATTAGGAGTGAGCGATAACATGGCACGTTCTTCTGAGGATACGGCAGTAACTGCCGTAACAAAAAATTCTGTCCCAAACGAGGCAGGTCTTCTGCAGCAACCCCGCTCCGTATGGGCTGTTTTTTTTGCCGGGATTATCGCGTTTATGGGGATCGGCCTGGTTGATCCCATTTTACCGGCCATTGCCCACAAAATGCAGGCAACACCCAGTGAAGTAAGCCTGTTGTTCACCACCTATAACGCTGTCATGGCTGTAGCTATGCTGATTACCGGCATGATTACATCCAGAATTGGAGTCAAAGGGACGTTGCTTATGGGCATCATTATCATTGCCGTATTTTCAGGGCTTGGAGGTCTTTCCAATAATATCTGGATACTCGGCGGACTGCGTGGAGGCTGGGGACTCGGCAATGCGCTTTTTGTTGCAACGGCTTTAACTGCGATTGTGTCCTTGTCAAAAAGTGGTGTTACAAAAGCAATTATTCTGTATGAGGCGGCGATCGGGCTCGGTATTTCGGTAGGGCCGCTGATTGGTGGTGAACTGGGGGCTATTTCATGGAGAGGCCCTTTTTTTGGGGTAGCCTCGCTAATGGTCGTTGCATTTATCGCTATTACTGTGTTGATGCCCAAATCAAACAACTCACAGTCTTCGAAAGCTAAGACTTCCTTGATTGATCCGTTTCGCGCTATGAAGCATCGTTCGCTTGTCGTTTTTGGAGTTACCGCTTGCCTGTACAACTTTGGTTTCTTCACCCTAATGGCATATGCTCCATTCGTTATGGGATTGGATGAGCATGGTCTCGGGTATGTGTTCCTTGGCTGGGGCATACTGCTAGCCATAACGTCTGTTTTCATGGCTCCGAGGCTCCAACAAAGTTTTGGGACGGTTAAATCCATGTCCGTTATGTTAGTCCTGTTTGGCCTGACACTGCTGGTGATGGGTATTTGGACGAATACACAATGGGTACTCATTACATCTGTTATTTTTTCAGGTGCATTACTGGGAAATAACAACACATTGATTACAACCGGCGTTATGAATGCGGCTCCGATTGAGCGTTCCACTGCATCTGCCGCTTACAGCTTTCTGCGTTTTCTTGGCGCAGCCATAGCCCCCTTCTTCGCAGGGAAATTAGCAGAATGGTACAATCCTCATGTTCCTTTTATCGTAGGGGCCGGATTTGTACTACTATCCGTTATGTTTGTAATGCTCAACCGTCAACATGTGAAACATGTTGACCAGGCCGGTTCCGCTCATTAATCTGTTATAGACAGCAATCAGAAATTAATCGGTATGGTTAGCGATGGCGACGTGATACGATTCCTCAAACCTAATGCTAGCCGTTCGTATGATTTTTTTGCTTACATTGTAACGACCGCCTCAGAAACATTGGATCGTTCCGTAAAGGAAAAATTAGAGTGTTCGGTAAGTCAGGTTATGAAGAAAAAGAATTTATATGCGGTTTCAACAGATGATCCCCTTGAAAAAGCCATCGACATTCTTTCCAAACATCATTTCAAAAAAATACCCGTGATTAGTAAGAATGGAGAACTCGTTGGCGTCATAAGCAGAGGAGATGTAATTCGCCAGTTGACGAATTTGTTTGTTTTAAAAAAAGGCTAACTATTTGAAAAAATGTCTAGAAAAAAAGGGTTGCCATTTCGGTTATCCCTTTTCAAGTTGGATGTTTTTTAAAAGGAGAGTTCAAAATTGCAATCATTAAAATCAGAATTTCACATTGTTGGAATATGTGGGAGTTTACGTAAATCTTCCTGTAACCTTGGACTATTACGTGCATTTGAGCAGGAACTGCCAGATAATATCAAGTTTACATTAGGGGATATTTCAGAAATCCCGTTTTTTAATGAAGACCGAGAACAGCCCTATCCAGCAACAGTTTTAAAACTTAAAGAATTATTGGATTCTGCTGATGCTTTGGTTATTAGCTCGCCTGAGTATAATTTGTCATATACAGCCGTGCTTAAAAATGCAATAGAATGGTTATCACGCCGTTCGTTACAAACAGAATTAGCAGGGAAACCTGTTGCTCTTATCGGTGCTGCTGTAATTGGAGTTGGGGTATCACAGAGTCATCTGCGAGATGTTATGTTTGCTTTAAATATGAACGTGTTAAATAGACCCATTGTGCAGGTAGGAAACGCACATGAAAAGTTTGATAAGGAAGGAAATCTGACGGATAACACTACTAAAGAACTGCTCGTGAAATTAAAAGATGAATTAATTGATGCTATTAAGTGATTTTTAATCAAAACCGCTATGTGTTTTATTGTCCAAATGCTTCGTAGAAAACGTTTGAATCTCCTTTCCTTATGGTGTCAAAATACAAGCAGTAATGCTGTCCTTATGGATATCCATTCCGCATGCACGTTCAATGATAACCTTCATTGAAATGATCCTTTCTGCTACAAACAAGGATAGGTATTCACCTATGTTTGCCCAAGTGAGTATCTTGTTGCTGATGAGAATTTTATTAAACGGAGGAATCACCATGGGATACTTTGTTACTGTCGAACCGGGTGTAAGAATATATGTAGAAGATGTAAACCCGGTTGGCAACAAGACAATACTGTTTATACATGGTTGGCCGTTAAACCATAAGCAGTTTGAATATCAGTTTGATGTTCTTCCTGCAATGGGATATCGATGTATCGGCATTGACTGGAGAGGCTTCGGCAATTCAGATAAACCAGTGAGTGGCTACAATTATGACAGATTGGCAGATGATATCCGTACTGTAGTTGGTGCACTTCAATTAGAAAACTTCACGCTCGCGGGTCACTCCACAGGGGGAGCGATCGCGATTCGTTATATTGCTCGATATAATGGCTGCGGAGTATCTAAACTTGTCCTTATAGACGCTGCAGCTCCCACTGGTTTTACAATAGAAACTGCAAATAAACTCCTTACTGAAACGTCTAATGACCGCCCTAAAATGATGCAGGGAGTAACGGACACCTTTTTCTTCCAGTATATAACCGGCCCATTCTCGGAGTGGTTCTTTCAACTGGGATTACAGGCAGCAGGTTGGTCGACTGCGGCCATAATCGTCTCACTAAGAGATGAGAAGATGTATCCTGATCTTCATAAAATAGTTGTCCCTACTTTAATTATTCATGGCATTCATGACAAAGTGATTCCATTTTCACAAGCTCAGGAATTAAATAAAAAAATAAGAAATTCACAGCTTGTCCCGTTTCAATACAGCGGTCACGGCCCTTTCTGGGAAGAACGCGACAAGTTTAACCAGCTATTGACACAATTTATTGGATAGTAAAGTTTTTGAAACTATGTACGATGGGAATCGTAGTGAAGTAATACATGGTTTTTATTGTTATCCATATTTTTCGTTTGCTCAACGCTTGGACTGATTTCAATTGTAAAAATAAAACTGCTTGTCCTACCCTCATATGGAGCAGAATAAAAATAAAGAAAAGGTAAAGGGGACTTCCATTATGAAAAAGTAGTTCCTGTTGGTTTTCGCTTCTATTCTGCTTATTGTTTGGGCTAGGGGTGTATTTGCTGCAAACTACGTCATTAAGAGTAAGGGGCAATCAAATAGTGAGGGGCAAACAGAAATACCTGAAGTTTTTAAAGTAAAAGGGTTTTCAAAAGTTAAAATTCCTATATATGTTCCGACGCATTTGCCACTGCCTGATCCTGTAAAGGGATCATTATATCTACTCAATGCCAAATTTAATAAGAACAACTATTCATTTGATGTTTTTACCGGGACATGTGGAACACAGTCCATGGCTGATTGGATTGTCACAATGACGGCAGGGGAAAAGCCTGCTTCTAAATATCCGATTGAAATACAAATGCTTAAAAAGCCCTCGGGAATTGTAGAACTTCACGGTGTAAAAGCCCAATCCTTTGACGATAAAATGATGCTTACATGGAAAAATGGAAACTGGGATATAACCGCTATCGGGCATGCACCTAATGATGGCATTCGTGTAGCTAGAGAAGTAATTGTAGTTATTCCAAAGGGGTTCAATCCTGTTCCTGGTGTCATAAAAGGGCAATTTCGAGCAAGTCAAACGGGAAACCCGATGTATGTTGATGCTAGCTGGACGTATGATGGGAAGATATGGTATGAATTGCATGGAAGAAGCGATGCTTGTTTAAGGACAATTATGCTGTTGTCGATGCAACGTTTTATCCCTGAAAAAGCTAACATCAATTAATAATTATCCCTCTAATTATGCGATTTATTCCAAAATTAAAAACCTCTAAGGAACCTAAATTTTAGGTTCCTTATTTGATTTAACATTCCAGAAAAATTCCCGTATCTGTAAACGTATAAATTGAAAATGTCTTATATTCAAGTCGGATAAAAAAATTAACTATATTCATTATAAAACGGATGTAACAAGCACAAGTCAATAGGTAGGAAATATTGAAAATCCTAATTTTAAAGATGGTTATATACAGTTATTTCAAGATATCTCTAATACCGACCAATATGCAAAGGAATTTAAAAATGGCGTTGATCAAGAGGAAGTTTTAAATTTTTTAATGATTATCTTGTTTTCAAGGTTTATGTAGATAACCAGTTTGACTATTGGGGAATTGATAATGTAATGGTGGTTGGATGTACGAATGATGACTAACTCTTTTGTCTCATTAATTAGGTTAATTAGGTAAAGTTTATCAACACAATGGAAATAAAGATAATAAAGGAGTGAAAGGTATGGTTCATAAAGAGTTAAAATCATTTCCGACAAATTTTCTGTGGGGATCAGCATCGGCAGCATATCAGGTAGAAGGTGCTTGGGATGAGGATGGAAAGGGACCTTCCGTTTGGGATGTGTTTACTAAAATTCCCGGTAAAACATTTAAGGGATCGAATGGGGATGTAGCGGTAGATCATTACCACCGTTATAAAGAAGATATTGCTTTAATGGCGCAAATGGGTTTAAAGGCATATCGATTTTCTGTTAGTTGGCCCAGAATCTATCCAAAAGGAAAGGGCGAAATTAATGAGGCGGGGTTACAGTTTTATGATAATCTTATCAATGAGTTATTAGCTCATCATATTGAGCCCGTTTTAACTCTTTACCATTGGGATGTCCCATACTCTTTAATGGAGGAATATGGGGCATGGGAATCCAGACAAATTATTGAAGACTTCAACAACTATTGTATAACTTTATATAAGCGATTTGGGGATCGTGTTAAATACTGGATATCCTTAAATGAACAAAATTATAACACGCATCATGGTTTTATCACAGCTATGCACCCACCGGGTGTAACAAACCGAAAAAGATTTTATGAAGCTAATCATATTGCTTTTTTAGCAAACGCAAAAGCGATTGAATCATTCAGGAAATACGTACCAGGTGGGAAATTTGGACCCAGCTTTGCTTATTCCCCAGCGTATCCTTTAACCAGTGATCCAAAGGATATATTGGCTTATGAAAATGCCGAAGAATTTACGAACAACTGGTGGCTTGATGTCTACTCTTGGGGAAAATATCCGGAAATTCCATACCGGTATTTATTGGAACAAGGACTAGCACCTACCATACAGAAAGGTGACCTTGAATTACTTCAAAAAGGAAAACCGGATTTTATAGGTGTCAATTATTATCAAACCATTACCTACGAATTTAATCCAGTTGGTGGTGTGGCAGAGGGGAGGTTCAATAGGACCGGAAAAAAAGGCAGTGGTGAAGAAACAGGGATACCGGGATTGTATAAAACTATGCGTAATCCTAACTTAGAAGCTTCAAATTGGGATTGGGCTATCGATCCTATAGGTTTACGAGTAGGACTGCGACGCATTACCAGCCGATATCAACTCCCGATTTTCATCACTGAAAATGGTCTTGGTGAGTTTGATGTTCTAGAATCAAATCATTCGGTTAATGACGATCATAGGATTAAATATCTCCATTCTCACCTTGAGCAATGTGTTGTTCATGTTATTTGATTAATCCCTCCCAATACAAGCCAAGCTTATTCAGCCCTTTTTAGAGAAAAATCGAAGCCGGCTCTTCTTCATTTTCTTGTCGCCATATTCCCCGAGCTTGAATCCCATTGAACGATTATAGAAGGGGCTCAAGGAAAGCGTCATTATCAATCGATTCCATAAAGACAAAAAAGAAAAAGAGGACTAAAACAGAATAATGTGTTTTAATATTATGAAAAAAACGAAATTAAGACTTTATTTTTTTGGTAGATATTAATATAATAAAATCGAGTAAACCGGTTACCTCATATGTGTAAATATTCCCCTGTGTGTTCTGTAACAACATTCGTATAAAAGCAAAGGGATTTATAGGGTAATTCATGCTTTAAAGGCTATAAAGAATAAAATATGAAAGAGTGTTTAAAAATGAGCATAACGATATATGATGTAGCCAAAAAAGCAGGTGTCTCAACTGCTACGGTATCTAAAATTATTAATAACACCGGTTCTATAAGTGAAAGAACAAAAAAGAAAGTACAAGCTGTAATGAAAGAACTTCAATATCAACCTAGCTTGATTGCTACTGCATTAAACGGAAAATGCACGTATACGATTGGACTTCTTATTCCAGATCTCGCCAACCCAATCTTTGCGGAATATGCAAGATGCATAGAAGATAGGGCTCAAGAACTAGGGTTTAATATAATAATGTGCAGTACAGATACAGACATAGAAAGAGAAGCGAAATACGTATCACTTTTAAAACAAAAGTGTGTTGATGGATTTATCATAGCCGCTAAATTTGAAAATGTTAAACTACTCAAAGATTTAATTAAAAATGATAAAATTCCGGTCGCCTTAATAGCGGCTCAAGATGTATCTGAACTTCCTGTAGATAGTGTTACAGTTGATGATTATTTAGGGGGATATCAGGTTACTGAATATTTACTCTCATTAGGTCACAAAAGAATTGGGTTTATTGCTGAGGAAGCTAGGAGCAGCAAAGAACGTATAAGAGGATATAAACAAGCCATTATTGAAGCAGGAGTAGAGTACGACGAAAGTTTAATACTTGTATGCAAACCTAAACCAACGATGGGGTATGCAGAGGTTGCTGCAAAGAAATTACTTGAATTACCTGGACGCCCTACTGCTATATTTGGTGCAAATGATTCATTGGCTATTGGTGCGATATGGGCAGCACGAAAACACGGCTTAACAATACCCAAAGATTTATCAGTAATAGGCTTTGATAATACAGTTATGTCTCAAATTATGGAACCCCCTTTATCAACAGTTCAACAACCGATTCAAGAAATTGGCCGCCAAGTAGTGGATTTATTAACTCAGAAAATCGAAAGAAAAAGGAAATTAACACAGCGGGTTGTTTTATTACCAGAGCTTGTCATACGCCAATCAACCATGAAGATATCAAAATGAGCTGGTGTTCATATAAATTTCGAATATATAAAAACAAGATTCAAAATATTTTAAATTATAGTTGAAAGATGTATCAGAATAGATTAATATAAATGTTGAAGTAACCGGTTACCCTAATGTGTCCATGTTTACTATTTAATTCTTGGAATTCTCAAGCTGAAGAGGTAATAATTGAATGAAATTTCAATTATTATATTCAATTATTAAGTGATTAATAGATTTTTTAGTTAACCGGTTTACTTTAAGTAATTTGAAAATTAAGAAAAAGGAGACATTATTATGAAATTTTCTATTTGTAGTTGGACTTTTGGAAACCAACCTATAAAAAGGGTAATGGAATTTGTAGCACAAACGGGCTATGATTCAATTGAAATACGTGCAGCAATTAACGAATATAACTGGAAGGAATTATTACAGCTTTCTAAGGAATTGTCGTTAGAAATAGGGGGTTTAACTGGGGATACATCCTGGCCTCATGAAGAGCAAGACCTGGCCAACCCTAATGGTAATAACCGTCAAAAAGCAATCGCTTATTTCAAACGACAAATAGAGGCGGTGAGAGAAGTAGAAGGGAAATATCTTGTCGTTTGTCCTTCTGCTGTAGGTAAGACTGCTTTATTGGGGGGACCAGGAGAAGATTGGAAATGGGCAGTCGACTCTGTACAGAAACTGACAACAACAGCAAGTGAGTTAGATGTTATGCTGATTATTGAGCCTTTAAACCGTTATGAAAGCTGCATTGTGAATACAGCTGAACATGCGTCGCGATTTGTACAAGAAGTAGGTCACCCTAAGGTAAAAACGTTGTTGGACTCCTATCACATGAATATTGAAGAAAGAGATATGGAAACACCTTTTCTGCAGGTTAAAGAATATTTAGGGATTCTCCACGTTGCTGATAGTAATCGACAGGCATTAGGAAGAGGTCATATCAATTTTACACAATTTGCTTTGGGTGTGGAAAAAGCTAAATTTGATGGTCCGATTGTTGTTGAATGTTGTGCTCCTGGTTCAAATCCTTTCCAAGCAGATAAAGGATTACCTGCAATGGAGGAAATTTACACGTATGCAACGGAATCACTGGCGTATTTAAAGAAATTATTTGTGCATTAATGTAAGCGGATACAATAAATTGCTGTCAGTAATTAACCCTAAAAAAATGAGGAGGAATAAAAAAATGAAAAGAATAAGGGCTATTTTTGCGACAAGTATTTTAGGGTTGGGTGTATTGTTAAGTGGTTGTGGAAGTACTTCAAGTGAAGCAGGTGCTAATCAATCAACTTCCAATTCAAATGACAGTAAATCAGCTTCTAATGAGAAAATTAAAGTGGGAGTTGTTTTAAAAGCCGCGAATAGTGAGTATTGGAAATTGGTGCAAAGTGGGGCTCAAGACGCTGGCAAAAAGTATGGGGCGGTTGTTAATGTTCTCGGACCTGCTGCTGAAACAGATGTAGAAAAGCAAGTATCGATGATTGAAGACCAAATTATAACTAAGGTAAATGCAATAGCTGTAGCCCCAAGCCAACCTACAGCAGTATTAACATCTTTTGAAAAGGCAAAGCAATCAAATATTCCAGTTGTTCTTATCGACTCAGACGCTGATTTTCCGGATAAAGTAACGTATGTTGGCACGGGGAATCTAGCTGCAGG
This sequence comes from Aneurinibacillus tyrosinisolvens, assembly GCF_001015055.1. Lineage (GTDB taxonomy): Bacteria > Bacillota > Bacilli > Aneurinibacillales > Aneurinibacillaceae > Aneurinibacillus_A > Aneurinibacillus_A tyrosinisolvens. Next base: position 16,120 of record NZ_BBWZ01000003.1, read on the forward strand.
TAAACAAGGAGGTGAATTTTTGGCAAGTAAACTTCATAAGGGAGATAAGGTTGCCATCATTCGGGGTGCTTTAGGTGATAAAACACATGATGACCGTACTAAAGGAGCTGAGGAGGGCTTAAAAGCGGGAGGTATAAATGTAGACATTGTTCAATCAGCTGATAGCGATAGAGCTAAAGCATTGTCCGCTATGGAAAACATCCTTCAATCGAATCCGGATATTAAAGCTGTATTCGTTACGAATGAGGAGATGGCGTTAGGTGCTTTACGAGCGGTTCAATCTAAGAATAGCAAAATTATGGTTGTTGGTTTTGATGGGACATCTGAGGGTTTAAATTCTATTAAATCTGGCGGATTGACTGCCGAGGTGGCGCAGGATCCTTATATGATTGGTTTCCTGGGAGTGGAGTCAGCTGTTAAAGCGGTTAAGGGAGAGACTGTAGAAAAACGCATAGATTCTGGTGCGAAAATCATATCCAAAGAAAATGCAGAAGAGGCAATTACTCAAATCAATCAACACTTAGGTAAGTAATCTCCGAAATGAAATTTACATTTTATAATGAATGTTTTTTGTGGAATCCTTCTTTACTTACTATTTTTAGAAAAAGCAGCCTAAGTTCGCTGCTTTTTCTATTGTAGTAAAATCATATATTTCGAGCCAAAATTATTATTTAATAGCCAACAATATATCGATATCAGACGACGTTAATTAGAAAAGAACATAAGAACCAGGACCAATCAAAGCTACCCCAATTGCCACAGCGATTAAAACAAGATTGTACTCAAATCCACCTTCTGTTGCCCAATATCCATTTTTACCATGAACAGTAAAAATGGACACCAGCATTGTAATAACGATAAGAGCGGCTCCAATGGGGGTTAAAACGCCTGCCGCAAGCAATAGTCCTCCGACAAGTTCACCTGCTCCAGCGAGGATTGCCATAAGCATACCTGGTTTCGCCCCAATGGATTCCAGCCATCCAGCGGTACCTTTCAACCCATGTCCTCCAAACCATCCAAACAATTTTTGTGTACCGTGCCCTGCAAAGGTTAGGCCTACAACTAAACGTATAATTAAAAGTCCAAGATTCATCATTTTTTTTCTCCTTAAGATGGGATATTTCCCAGTATTATGTCCAAAATTCAAAATTGCATGTATCCTGAAACGCCTATAAATATTAATGTGGATGAATAAGGAAAGCCGACCTGATTGCAGATCGGCTTTTTAGAAAAAAGTCGTTTTGTAATGTAAAGGGTAAAATTAAATTATGCTTTTAGTACATCATGGTCTACGTAGCGTTCTCCATTTATTTCAGAGATGACATTAATCGCTACCTTAGCACCGTCTCCTGCTGTAATGATGCTGTGAACACTTACGCCAGCCACGGTTCCCGCTGCCCAAATACCATCGATGTTTGTTTTACCAGCTGAGTCTATATCCAACACTGTTTTAATTCGAGGTTCTGTTCCAGGTTTCGTTTTTAGACCTACTGTTTCCGCCAGGTCAATAAGAGCACCTGTGGCAAGGATGACATGCTGTGCTTCAAATGAACCTTGTTCTACTTCAATTTGAAATCCGGTATCCGTTTTGACGATATTGGTTACCTTATCTTCAACAATTTCAGCACCGAATTTACCTGCCTGTTTTTTTCCTACTTCGATTAAATCAGGTCCAGAGATTTCCGTTACCCCATAATGATTTTCAATCCATGCCCGCTTTGTCATACTCTTATCCGAATCAAGCACCAACGTTTTCTTTCCTGCTTTTGCAGCAAACAACGCAGCGCTCGCTCCAGCAGGACCAGCTCCTATAATGGCAATATCGTACATATTTAACAACTCCTTTGTTATGAATGTATCTTGTACGCTTTGCAGCAAATTAGAAATGGTTTGCTGCGGTAGCAGCTCTGCGGATTCCTTCTTCGATAATCTCTTCTGCTTTATCAGGGGTCTGAGCATGTCCTTCTACGATAACCTTTGTGAAATCCGTTACCCCGAAGAATGAGAACATGTTCGTCATGTAATTCACTGCCATCTCAAAAGAAGAAGCTGGTTCTTCAGAATACACACCGCCTCTAGCATTTAGGAAAGCTATTTTCTTGTCAGTAACCAAGCCAACGGCTCCTTCTGGTGTGTATTTGAATGTTTTACCTGCCTGGTTTAAGTAATCAACATACGTATGCAGTACAGCTGGAATTGTCATGTTCCATAGCGGGAATGCGAACACAACCTTATCAGCCGCAAGGAATTGATCCAGATACTTCGTAACGATGTCAGCTGCTTTCTTTTCTTCCGGAGTAAGGTCTAGTCCTTTTCCGAGCTTGAACATGCCATTTATCATATCTGGATCATAATATGGAAGGTTTTCTGCGAATAAATCTAGCTCAGTTACTTCGTCTTCTGGATGAGATTCTTTATAGCTTTCAAGAAAAGCATAATACAGTTTTACGCTGACAGCTTGCTCAATTGGACGAGAATTTGCTTTGATAAAAAGAACTTTGTTAGCCATTTTACTATCCCCTAGTTGTTTGATTTAAGATAGGTTGTTGTATCAACTATTGGACGAAAAGGTACCTTGTGTTCTATTGGACATTGGCGCACATCTTCGAAAGAATTCTCCTAACTTCCATAAGTTCTTCATTCGAAATTCCCTGGCATACCAGCTCATTAAATTCTTCAGTGAGAGGAATCACATGATTGCCAAGCTTTTTTCCTTCATCAGTAAGATAAACCCTTAAGGAACGCCGATCATTTTTAATGCTTTCTCTCCAAATAAATCCTTTCTGCTCAAGATTAAAAATCATACGAGCAATGTTGGATTTTTCTTTATTTAGTTCTTCGGCAATTTCACTTTGATTTAGACCATCTTTTTCCCAGAGAAGCATCATAATCAAATTTTGTTCTGGAGCGAGATTGTAAGGAGCTAATCTGTTTTTAATGTGGTTTGTAAGGGTTAAATCTGTCTGATGAACAAAGATGCTTATGTAATCATGAAAAGATAATTTCAAATGAAGCACCTCCAAAGTAATGATACAACAACCGTTGATATAACAACATATTAAATAAGAATGTTTCATATGTCAAATGAATTGTCAAAGAGTGGGCTAAGCCTTTTCATTCTTATTTTAACTAGATTTAATTAAAGCAATACGTTCAAAGCATAAGAAACAGGGAAGTGCCACGGACAATCGTGGCCCCTTCCTGTTTCCGTTATTATTTTTACTCAGGAATGTAGGGAAGTTCAGGATTTTTCGGTATGTTAATCACATGCGTTTCTACGTAAGCTTTTAATCCCTCTGCACCGTATTCACGTCCAATGCCTGATTGTTTCACACCACCGAATGGAAAGCGTACATCCAGCCCCTGAACTGCGGCTGTATTAATCATCGTAGTACCTGCTTCAATTCTTCTTGCTACCTTGAGTGCATGCTCTGTTTCGCCCCATACTGAGCTGGTCAAACCGTAGATACTGTCATTCGCCAAGGAAATCGCGTGTTCATCATCAGTAAAAGGAAGGATCGGTACGGTAGGGCCAAATTGTTCTTCCACTACAATCGGATCGTTGTAATCGACATTCGTCACAAGGGTAGGTTGTAGAAAATACCCTTTTTCAAAAAGTTCAGGATCGAGTATTGTACCTAGCGGAGTGACATTGCCTCCGCGCTTTTTAGCTTCTTCCACTAAACTTTGTACATATTTTACTTGCCCCGGATTATTGACAGCTCCAACAGTGACATTGGGATTGAAAGGGTCCCCTACACGAATCCATTTGTTTGCCGTCTCAATATATTTTTCAATGAACTTGTCGTAAATAGATTGATGTACGTAAACTCGCTTGGCGATCATACAAATCTGCCCTGCTGTGAGGAAGTTAGAGATTACCATCCGCCGCATAGCGCGTTCATCATTGACATCAAAATCGGAAAGAACAATAGCTGCATCATTTCCCCCTAACTCTAATGTCATATGTTTAATGGTGTCTGCAGCCGCCTTCATAATCGACGTAGCTGTTTTCGTACCACCTGTGAAGGCGATTTTACCCACTTTTGGATTGGATGTTAATTCCACTCCGACTTCAGCTTCTCCATGAACCATATTAAGTACACCCGGAGGGAATTCATCCGCAATAATTTTCGCTACCAGGCTAACAGCAAGGGGGGCGAAAGGACTGGGTTTGAACACCATAGTATTGCCAGCCAAGAGAGCGGGAGCAATCTTGATGGTAGAAAGGGATATAGGGTAATTCCAAGGCGTAATCGCAGACACAACCCCGATTGGATCATTGGTGATAATCGTCCTGCCGTTGCCGTGTTCTTGGACATTGTCTTTGAGCACATCCTTCACGGTATTGCAGGCATGTTCCATCCACATAAGAGATACAGCGAATTCTCCGTGCGAGTCATAAAGGGCTTTTCCGTGTTCGCGTGAGAGAAGCTGAGCTAGCTCTGGAGTTTGAACTTTTATTTTTTGAATAGCACGCTGCATCCGTTCGATTCTTTCGTCCAACGCTGTGTTTTTCCATGTGTGAAAAGCTTTTTCAGCAGCATCGATGGCTCGAATGGTTTCCTCCCGTGTATTAAGAGGTCCATATCCTACAATTTCAGACGGATTGCTTGGGTTCTCTCTGGGATATCTATTTTCTGTTGGTACGTATTCACCATTGATAATTGCATGAACAACCACTGGTTCAATAGCCATATAAATAACCACCTTTTCCAACTTAATATTTGGTTTGAAAATCTTCAATTCAATATGTCGCTATATCAACTATTTTTATTAATTAAGTTGATATAACAACTATCAATATAAATACATTGTAAACAAAAATGTTTCAAAAGTCAATTGTTTAACAGTGCTGCTTCGGCAGCCTTTTGCACTTCTGGGGACATTATGAAGAGAATGCCCCGAAGTGAACAAACTCACCAATTGGCTTGCGATAGCCTCTTGGTCTAGGGTGATTCGTCTTCTCTTTGCCAATCGTCATCATCATGACAATATGGTACCTGTCTGGAATGTTCAATAGAGTCCTCAATTGTTGGGGGTCAAAACCAATCATCGGACATGTATCCCAACCTTTTGATTTCGCAATTAACATAAATTGCATAGCCGATAAGGAGGCATTTCGAATAGCTTCCTCTTTACAGAACTCTGGATTCTGGTAGGCTGCATAAATGAAGTCAATGGTTTGTCTAAACTGAAGCTCATCCATCATGCCTAAACGATACATACCATCATAAATTCGTTCTGCATCCGTATAAGCTTCCATATCCCCTAGAACAAGAATTGCGGCAGAAGCGGTTCCTACTTTATGCTGACGATAGGCTGCTTCTTTCACTTGTAGCTTAAGTTCTAGTTCATCGACCACTACATAATTAGCATGTTGCAAGTTGTACGCGGATGGAGCGAATTTAGCGATTTCGAACATTTCCCCTATTTCTTTTTTTGATATCTTTACTTCACTGTTGAAGTTATTAGCAGATCTTCGTGTTCTAACGATTTCTTCTACTGAGTTTTTCATTACCTGATTTATCATCATAATCCCTCCCATTATGTATAGAAAAACGACAATGGATACGCTGGCTTCCCAACAATGCATCTCTATTTTTATTATTTATTCTAAACAAATGTTGTTCTTTTTACTTTTTGTATTTAACTAACTTTATGTAAGCATAATACTGTCTTGTACTTACTTATGTCAAGTATCTTTAAGAAAATTATATAAAATGGTTGTTTACATGGAAGACTTCTGAAAAAAGGTTAACCGTTTATAAAAAATGATGAACTAACGGAGAATAGTTAAGGAGTGCGGTTGCTTATTTAATCCCTATAATCAATGAACTTGACTTTTTCAACAGATATAACCATAATGGTTACAACGGTGGTGGTGCATTTGAAACAAATAAGCACCCGCTTTTCTATTGCTGTTCATATCCTTTCTTTGATTGCTGTCAGTTCGAATGATTGTACCGGGGACTTCATTGCGAGCAGCGTAAATACGAATCCTGTCATCATTCGAAGAATTATGGGAATGTTAAAGAAGGCGGGTTTATTGGAAGTACATGCTGGAGTAGGAGGCGCTTCTTTACTCAAGAGTCCTGAACAAATTACCCTTCTTGATGTTTATCGGGCTATGAATGTAACGGAAGAGAACCAATTATTTCGCATTCACGAAGACCCCAATTATCGATGCCCAGTCGGACGAAACATTGAGTTGGTTCTCCAATCCGAATTGAAAGAAGCTCAATCCGCTATGGAACAAAGGTTGGCACAAACGACTTTGAGCCAGCTGACGGCAAGGTTCAAATAAATGAGAGCTCTTTAAGAGCTTTTATTTTATAATCTCGTTGTAACCGAATTTGTTACAACTATAGTTAGTATAACAAAACATATTTGGAGGAATAAACAATGAAAATGTTAGTAACAGGTGCAACAGGAAAATTGGGTTCAAAAGTTGTGGAGACCTTATTAAAAACTGTACCGGCAAATCAACTGGCTGTCAGTGTTAGAAATCCAGAGAAAGCGGAAGGATTACGAGCTCGTGGAGTAGAAGTTCGTCAAGGAGATTTCGACCGTACAGAAACATTGGATACTGCTTTTGCAGGTATCGATCGCTTATTAATTATTTCAGCGGATGGAGACAACGAAACAAGAATTCGACAGCATACAAATGCGGTTGCTGCGGCAGAGCGTGCTGGAGTTAAATTTATTGCTTATACTAGCATAGCGAACGCAAAGGAAAGTAAAAACTTCCTTGCTCCAACGCATCAGGCAACAGAGGAAGCGATCTTGAAAACAGGCATTCCTTACTCCTTCTTACGCAACAACTGGTACTTGGACAATGAAATTTCAAGCATTCAAGGTGTCCTAGCAGGAGCTCCTTGGGTGACATCAGCAGGAAATGGCAAGGTAGGCTGGGCACTACAACAAGATTATGCAGAGGCTGCTGCAGCGGTACTATCTGGTAGGGGGCACGAAAACACAATTTATGAGCTTTCTGGTAAGTTATTGACTCAGGAAGAACTTGCATCTGCTCTTGGCACTGTATTGGGTAAAGAAGTACCTGTGCAGCAGATTGATGACGCTACTTATGCCGATATTATGAAAGGTGCTGGCGTACCAGATTTCCTTATTCCTATGCTTGTTGACATCCAGAAAGGCATTCGAGAAGGCACATTGGAAATCGAGAGCAATGATTTCGAAAAACTTCTAGGTCGTCCAGGTACACCAATCACCGAGGCACTGACTCAAATCGTGAATGGAATCTCAACGAAATAATTGAACTCAATTGAAAACCGGCCTTCTTCCCTATAGGAAGGTCGGTTTTTAAGTTGTAGGTGATTTATTAGAGGTGCTTTTACATGAATCTAGTGCTCCAAAAAGTGTAGAAATTCCCCGTGAATATGATAAAAAGCGTGTTTTACGGGGAACGATGTTCCTCTTTCTAATGGATGGATATTTTATGTCTTACTTTTCGTTTATTGCTCTTGTATCTTTGATAGGGGAGTCCCTTTCTCGTATTTGACTGACTATTTGGAAAGAAACTATTTGGTTAAGTTGTCACCTTTTTCACTATTTATCGTGAAAGGCTTGCTATATATAGTCGTGGCAGTTATTTTAACCACTTTGTTAGTTTCGATTGTTGCAAGAAGGGTTTTTATAGTATTGGGGTAACAGTTAATGCTTTTAAATAAATTTTTTAAACCCTAAAATATTGATAATAAAGTACAACTGTATTGTCAGATATTATTAAGCTTTGGAAGAACGAAAAAACTTCCATCATCTGTGGTGCTGCGTCAGTAGCATGGTTGGCTAACGGGCAGATTAGCGAAATGACTATCTTATCTCCACTGGTCTTGATTTTTCTCTAATTTAGGATAGAAACCGTCAGAATTACAACTTCTTCTATTATCCATTCATTGGAGTTATAGTTGTGAACGATAAAGTGCATAGCTATCTTTATTGCTTCAACTTTAGATAAAACCTTTTGAGGAGTGGGGCTAATAACAAGAAAAATGATTGGTAAGAGTAATGCAATAAGGAAAAACTAAAAATTGAAGTTTTGCTTTTTAATTATCAAAACAAGTCCTGTTCGAAGCGGCAGGACCTGCTCTAGATTAATAATATACACCCTGGCTGAATCGTCGCAGCAGCCCGCCCGGTGGAGGTGTGGGCTGTGGAGAGCATCCCGGAAACGATGTAACGCCTTGAATTTCATCAAACTGATAATGTTTTGTTGCATATTGAGATGCATATAAGTACTCCAGAACATAGACAAGCCTTTGCGTATAATCAATATTGCACAGGATCCCCGACACACCACGCCCATCCGCAAGTGAAATCCCAACTGGACGGCCAATTAAATAAGCAGCTTGTTGCAGCCATGGAGGCATAATCCCGTCTCCTTTACTTCTCATTTTTTGCCAAGCGATGATAGTACTTTATGTTAGTGAGGAAGAACCAGTGTTAGGCGAATGCCATTAAATTGCTTAATTTTCCTGGGACAACGGCAGCGTTGACAAATAAAGGATAACACTTACAATAAAAGTATCGCAATATTACCAAAACTCCGATTCTAATTTATTGACATAGCTCTTCTTATAAAAAAGAAAGGAGATGTACTATTCATGGACGTAAAAGCGAAAGAGCGGGAAGGAATTCACTACGAAAAATGGGAAAGCGGGAACGATGCCAACTGGTACACAGACGACCCGATTTTACAGCGCTACGCTGCAAGGTACTTGCCTGAAGCCATTTTTCATTATGTAGAACATTCCTTCCACGAAACGGGCCGCCTTGCCGCAGGCCCCATTGACCGGAGGGCGGTACATACTGACAGGGAAGGGGCCCCGCGGCTCATTCGCTACAACCGGAAGGGCGAAGAAATTAACGAAGTATGGTACAACGAAGGGTATCGGCAAACGGTGAGGGAAGGCTACGGTACAGGTGTAGTTGCCTATCGTTATGATAAGAACGCACCTGAAAAAGTTCCATTTCTGGTGAACGCTGTGCTGCTTTATTTGCTGTGTGAAGCAGAATCCGGTTTCACCTGTCCCGTTGGCCTCTCCCAGTCCGCCGCGTTCGTACTCGAGAAGTTCGGATCCGAAGAACAAAGGAAACAATATTTATCCCGCCTGGCATCAACCAATCCGGAACAGCATGCTGAAGGGGCAACGTTCCTGACGGAAATCCAGGGAGGATCCGATGTCGGGGCCGCCCAAACCGTAGCGGTAAAGAACGGGGATCATTATTTGCTTACCGGGGAGAAATGGTTTGCGAGCAATTGTGATGCGGAAATAGCGATTGTCCTGGCGCGAGTGAATGACAAGCCCGGAACCCGCGGACTTGGCCTCTTTCTCATGCCGCGGACGCTTTCTGACGGAACGAGAAACCATATTACGATCCGAAGGCTAAAGGATAAACTCGGAGTGCGGGCTGTAGCGAGCGGAGAGCTGATTCTAAACGGTGCGGTCGGTTATCTGATTGGCGATGAAAATAAGGGATTTAAATATATGGCGGAGGCGCTTAATGTTTCGAGATTAGGAACCGCGCTCGCAGGGCTGGCGCTTGCAAGGCGTTCTTTTCTTGAAGCGGCGGTTTATACAAGTCACCGGGAAGCGTTTGGCAGCAGGATTCAAAACTATCCGATGGTCCAGGAAACGCTTGCGGATATGATAACGGAAATCGAAGCAGGGTGGGCGATCGCCGCACAGATGATTCGCCTGTTTGATCAGGTTCATACCTACGGCCAGGAGAACGAGCAGGAATATGCGCTGCTTCGCATTCTACTCTCCTTAGCGAAATACCGGTGCAGTGAACTTGGAGTCTCGGCGGCGAAGAGCGCTTTAGAATTGCATGGAGGAAATGGCTATATCGAGGAATATGTTACACCAAGGCTGCTGCGCGATGCGATCGTCAATCCGGTGTGGGAAGGAACGGCGAATATTCAGTCGCTTGAAACATTGAAAACGCTTCAAAAAGGAGGCGCGCTCCCTTTTCTTTCTGACCTTCAGAACACGCTCGCAGGCATCACACTTCCTGAATTGCTAACGGCAAAGCATGCGCTTGAGGTGGAAGTAAACCGGGCGGAGCGGATGATTGAGCATGTGCTAAGGCAGGACGAATACACACAAAGCGCACAGGCAAAGAAACTGGCCGATTTTATGTACGATATTTATACGGCTGTCCATCTCGCGGAAGAAGCGCAGCACGATATCCGAGAGGCGAGGGATGGAAGAAGAGCACTCGCACTTGAACACTGGATCCGGTTAGTATTTGACAATGCCCCTGATCGGGGAATTTGTTCTCCCCCTGCCATAAATAAGGACGTTTTCCAATCGCTCGTCTGTTTTCAAAAGCAGGAAGTGTAATCCTATAAAAATAGCCCGGCTGCTTTGCCCACAGCCGGGTTCTTTTGCATTCATATGAATGTACAGGGATGTTAGCCAATCACACCATAACCTAGATACAAAATGAGCAGGAAATCAAGCAAGAACAAAATCCAGAAAACAACCGTGGGACGCCCTTTTCCCGTCCGTATCATAATCATTTCCATCAACCCGATTAGGATGAGGCCAGCGGCTCCCTTAATAAGAGTAGGAGACCAGTAGTTGTACTGAACAACAAGCATTACGCCGGTAACAATGACAAGTATGTAGAACAGGCGTAATATCATGTGAACGATTTTGGCTCCTCTGGCTTTGTCTCCGCGCAGAAGAAAATAGCCTAAGAAGAACAGGATGAGTGTGACCATCCAAAAACCCGCATGTGTATGTACCATTTTCATTTCCTGATTCCGCGATCAATCGCCGGCTCAGGCTCCTCCTTTCCCCACTGTGGCGCAGTCATTATTTTCCCTTTAACTATACCAGTAATCCTTATTTTTAAAAGGGGCTGATATGCTGGTCGGGCAGAAAACGGCGCACCCGCCTCATTATAAAACCGGTGAGAATAGACGGGCCACGGATTCTTTAGAACGGGCAAGAAGACCGCGCCTGTTAAACTCGTCCTTATTTACTTTCATGCTGTCCATCATATCTTCCTCATAGTGGCGAATTAAATCGTTAATGGAGCGCGTACCAAAGAGGAATACATTCACTTCAAAGTTAAGCTGGAAGCTCCTCAGGTCAATGTTCGCCGTTCCAATCGAAGCAAGGTCCCCGTCGACAATAACGACCTTCTGGTGCATGAATCCTTTCTGGTACGTATAAATTTCAATGCCGGAGCGAAGCAGCTCGGCAAAGTAAGAAAATGTTGCATACTGGGTCAGGAAGCTGTCTGAAATCTGCGGGACCATGAGTCGAACCTGCACGCCTTTATGGGCGGCGATTTTCAATGCCGTTCGGATGGCTTCATTCGGGACAAAGTAGGGCGTAGCAATCCAGACTGATTTTGCCGCGCCTGAAATCATGGAATAATAAAGATCGCTAATAAGCCCGAGGCGGGTATCCGGCCCGCCGGCGACAATTTGTACGCCGCCGTCCCCTTCCGCGTCCTTCACTGTATGGTATTTTCTGTCACCCAGCTTCTCTCCGGATATGTATCCCCAGTCCAACAGGAAAACCGTATGCAGGGTACGCACTGCTTCCCCTTTTATCATCAGATGCGTGTCACGCCAGAAGCCAATGAGTTTATTTTTTCCCAGGTATTCGTCCCCGACGTTCAAACCGCCGACAAAACCGATTTCTCCGTCGATGACGATGATTTTTCTGTGATTCCTGAAATTAAATTTCAGATTGAAAAATCCGTACATAATGGGCAGGAACGGGAACACCTTAACGCCCGCCTTTTTCAAGGAGCGGATATCACGGCCCGAGAGGCTGAGGCTTCCGATGGCGTCGTAGAGGAAGCGTACCTCAATGCCTTCCTGCGCTTTTTTAATTAAAATGTTAATAATGTCTTTTCCGAGTTTGTCGGAACGAAAAATATAATATTCCATATGGATGAAATGCTTTGCCTGTTCCAGGTGTCTTTTTATTTCGGAAAACGTTTCTCTCCCGTTCTTTAGAACCGTTGTATCGGAAGCAAAGCTGATGGAAGTAAAACCGATGTGCTGTACAAGATCCGAGAATTGTTTCTGCGCTTGGGTCAGATTTCCCCATTTTATCGAAGGCTTATTTTCTGACATCTCCCGCAAATAATTAATATTGTGCGAACGCTTCCTTTTAAACAGGAGGCCTTTGAGATAGAGCTGGCCTGAGTAGAGGTAGAAAAGGTAACCAAACACAGGAATAAAAAACAGAACAAATAGCCACATCAGTGTATTGTGCGGTGCCCTCTCCTCGAGAATGAGCGAATATGTCACTAAAAAAAGAATGATAATGTACATAGCAACCCATGCGCGCTGTGCCCACACCTCGGTCGAATACAATGAAAAATAGCAAGACCAGGCCATAGCGAGCAGAAGAACAAACTGTCCAAAACGTTTCATGCGCTTCTCCTTGACACGTCAATTGGTAGTATTGGAAGGCGTCTTGCTTCCTAACCCGTGTATTTAAAATCTACACGAAACAGGCAAAAATTAAACAGGGTTATCAATTTTGTGGTAAAAAAAGAAGACATACATTTAAGCCCGTACCCCGCTTGCGATATATAGCCGGGGATATAGAATAGAGAAATTAGGGAAAAACAAACATCAAAGCCACGTTTTTTGCAGTGAAGTGGAGGGGTGAAAATGCAGGCAAACAGACTTGTAAATACAGCAAACTTATCGCAGGAAGAATGGGAGCAGTGGCGGCGGGGCGGCATATCCGGGAGCGATATAGGCGCCATCTGCGGCGTTGATAAATGGCGCTCCCCCATTGCCGTATATCTTGAAAAAATCGGGCAGCTGCCGGAGCGGGAAGACAACGAGTACATGTATTTCGGCCGGCTCCTGGAAGAAGTGGTAGCGGACGAATTTTCCAGAAGGACGGGGTATAAAATTCAACGGAGGAACGCGATTCTGCAGCACCCGCAAAATAAATGGGCAATCGGAAATATCGACCGGCTCATTCTTGATGCGGAGCGGGGGAACGGGGTGCTGGAAGTAAAAACAGCCTCCGAGTTCGTCCGTAAAGAATGGGAAGACGACAACATTCCGGAAGCTTATCAGCTCCAGCTGCAATGGTATTTATACATTACCGGCCTTACGTGGGGAGCGTTTGCCGTACTCATAGGCGGGAACAAATTTCGTTACAAAATTATCGAACGGGACGAAGAGTTGATTGAATTAATGGTTCGGATTTGCAAAAACTTCTGGGAGAATCACGTGCTCGCGGGGATCCCGCCATTGCTGGACGGAAGCGAGGCCTCAACGGAATTGTTAAACAGGATGTACCCTGAAGGGGAAGCGGACGGGAAGACGGTGCTCCCCGATGAAGCCGAAGAACTCATTGCCATGTGGGAAGAAGCAAACCAGGATCTAGAAGAAGCGACACGAAGGAAGCGGGAAGCAGAAAACCGCTTAAAAGCGCTGATTGGAGAAAGTGAAATCGGGATTACACCTGAGCATCGTGTGGTGTGGAAAAACGTAGCGCGACGTTCCGTGGATACGAGGGCGCTAAAGAGAGAGCACCCCGATATATATGAGAAGTTTGCGAGGCCCGGAACGTTACGCAGATTTTGGATTAAACAGGAGGGATAGCAAATGAGCGATTTAAAAGAAAAATTAGAGAAGAGGGCGAATGAAACGGAGGCAGCCCCTCCATCACCCGCACAGACGATCGCGGCTTATTTGAAACGAATGGAGCCGGAAATCGCAAGGGCGCTGCCCAAGCATATGGATGTCGAGCGGCTCACCCGTATTGCACTGACAACGATCAGAACGAACCCGCGCCTGCTCGAGTGCACCGTGCCTTCGCTCCTGGGGGCGGTGATGCAGGCCGCACAGCTGGGCCTGGAACCGGGCCTGCTGGGACAATGCTATATTATCCCGCACGGGCGTGAAGCAACGTTTATTATTGGCTACAAGGGCATGATCGATTTGGCGCGCAGGTCGGGAAACATTAAAAGTATATATGCCCACGACGTAAGAGAAAATGACGAGTTTGAGTACGAGTACGGCCTCCACCCGTTCCTGAAGCACCGCCCGGCGATGACAGACCGCGGGAAATTCATTGGCGTGTATGCGGTTGCCCATTTCAATGACGGGGGCTATCAGTTTGAGTTTATGCCGTATGAGGAGATTGAAAGGCGTAAATTGCGTTCACGGTCTTATAAGAATGGCCCATGGGTAACGGATTATGAAGAAATGGCGAAAAAAACAGTCATCCGCCATATGTTTAAATACCTTCCGCTGAGTGTTGAAATCATGCGGAGTGCGGCCCAGGACGAGACGGTCCGGCCGGATTTGACAAGTGACCCCGTAAGCATCTACGAGCGGCCGATTGAAGGAAAGATCATTACGGCTGAAGATGTGCAGCCTGAGGAAATTCCGAATGTGCCGGATGCAGAACAGGGGGATGTGTAAAAAAGCGCCTGCTAATCAGTAAGGTTAAATTACTATAATGTTTAATTGTTGGCTATTTACTTTCATAAAGAAAAGAATGTATTATACTCAACACAGTGTCACTTATAAGAAGAATCATGCCAGAAAGACTCGACGTAAAGCGGGAAAAGAGGTTTCAGCGACCTATAACTTTCATGATATAAAGGTTGATCGAGATGTTAAGAATGTTCGAAAACGATACAGACAAATGACGAAAGAGGAGTTAATTGAACGCCTGATTCAAGCAGAGCAATTCATCGCCGTCAATTTTGAAGGTTGGCTTGCGGAACAGTTCGGGGCATTTACGAAAGAATAAAGGGATGTCGTTACCTTGAAACAGACGAGGTATCGACATCCTTTTCATTTTCAAAAACCGTTATTATTGAACTATCGATTCCCGTCGCAATAACTTGATTGCCTAATATTAATCATTTAACGTCCCAATAGGGGTACACTCTATTGGGATATACAAACAGTCAAGCCAGCTCCAACTTGACTTTATCTGTGTCGGATAATCTTGAAATTGCAAACTAAAGTGCTTCTTCGAGTTCTACTTTTCAGAAGAAAAGGGGGTAGTATTAACTTTAAAATCTAAGTTAAACACACAAAAACCTCTTTTGAAAAAGAGGTTTTTGTGCGGTGGAAGATATTCATCGGGACAATTCTTCTGCTCTTCATCCTACCTGCTCATAGGATACTAACAATCTATGCGGGGGATATAGAGAAGTGTTAGGTGTTTGCCTTTTTTAAATCGGAATGTACGGTAATCTACACGATGCAAATAAAAAGAACCCCTCTGTTCACAGAAGGGCCCTTTTGTACTCTTTATTACTCACATGCACATGCGATAATAACGAGTAGGATAAAAAGTACGAGAATGATCCCAATTTCTTCACCAAAGCCGCCACAGGACATTTTTCTTCCCCCTCCTTTTTATGAAAGAGATGGTATCAGATTATGTAAATGGGTTTGGACGAGTGTTGGGCGATTGCCCTTTTATGAGATAGAACTTTGTTAAAAGGGGGATTAGTCAATCAATGAGATATTAGTGCCTGAAAAAGCCCTGTTTTCTTCAAAGTACGATTTTTGTTTTTCTCCGGATTTTTTTGTTTAACTAGCAACCCTGCTTTGGATACACTGACATGAAAGTTATCAGCAATTAAAGGTAAGATCCCAATAACCCCCATTTCAGTATTTATGATGCCGAAAACTCCTATGGTCAATATAAATATAAACAAATTATTCCGTTTAGCCAAAAAAATCATCTCCTACCTTCATTTTAAGTTATATTAATTTTGCTAATTTTGATGTCCATTGAAAATTCACATTGATGGTTTAATCCCCATCTGTGTACAATTATAAATAGAAACAGAATGTCAACAATCACTAAATCACCACGATTCGTGTATTAGTACACAAATCGATTGGAATTGTGTATTTATTTTTAAGAAGGTTGGGTGACTCTCACAATGTCTAAGGTTGAATCCCCCTAAAAGTGGTTATCCTTATTTTACCATTTGAAATATCGAAGAAGTAATCTGCCCGTTAGCTGAACAACAAAAATTTAGTGCAACAAAAACGGATGATCTAAAACGGAAATGTTGTTGTAAAAGAGGTCTTATATGTGGTCATAAAAAAGAAAGTATGAGTCAGGATCATTCCTAGACTCATACTCTTTATTTTTGTTATACATTTCATATCTGAGTAGCTAAATCATATGACACACCAAATAAGGTTTATTTAATAAAAGTAGATGCAGGCGCTTTTTCGGTGTATGTCAGGGTTAAGCGAGAAGCTTTAAAGCTTCAATAACCTCTTTATTTTCATCGCTGGTTAACTCAACACCATTGTATTTCACACGGTAATTGTTTAGAAGCTCTTCCAAATCAATGGGAAACTCTGTCCGTACTCTGTCATTAAATAAATCGGTTAATTCAAAAGGCTCATCATCAGGCAGTACGTCTCTTAACGTTTTTTCATTTTTCACTTTCTTTACACCTTTCTGTCACACAATTCTCTTTTTTTATGAATCAAAGCTATATCTTTCCACGCCCGTTTTATCTTATGATAATTTTCTGAGGATGTCTATTATTTTTCGATAAAAACAAAAAAGGAACCGGCTGCCCGCCGGTCCGTTCCTACCTTTAAGAATCCAATCTGTCCTGTGCTTCATCTTTTATTTCATTTCGCATCGCGCCAATCGTCTCTTCCCGCCGTTCATTTTTTTCGCGTATTTGTTCTTTCTGATCTTCACTTAAATTTGGGTTTTGCAATGTGTCCTCGGCAGCTTTCATATTGCCGATCGTATTTTGTACCATTTCCTGAAGCTTTTCAACATTATCGCTCCGGTCATCCGGCTTAGCCATGGAAATATTCCTCCTTTGAATAGGGAAAGTATGATACGGATCCTACGCTAGTGTTTGCACATAGAAGAAAAATTATTACCGTGAGAAAGAGGGAGATTAGGAATGGAAAGAAGAAATTGCAGTAATTGCTGGTGGATTTGCGGTGACTCGAATCAGTGCGTGTTTAATGAAGAGCTGCAGCAGGTGCAGAGGACGCCGCGGGAGGAAGGGGTTGCTGGGCTGGCGCCCGATTGACATGCAGGAGCGCCACTCTTATCTTGAACGTTATGGGCGCGAGGTTGACCGGATTGGCATTTTGCCGACGGTTTGTTTATAGGAAAGCGTGGGAACTAAAAAGGCTGTATAAGGGAAGAGGAAGGCGGTTTTTTACGTCTTCCTTTTTCTCTTTATGCTAAAATAAATGAAATGCGGAGGTGGTATCATGCGTGGGGGTTCGCATCGTCCGGACAAAAATAAGGTCGTGTCGTTAATAAAAAAGCGAAGGCAGAAAAGAAAAGACCCTTTCCACTGGCTGCGTCTAATTCAGCTTGTTGGCGTTCTCTCCGCCTTTTTGCTCCTGTATAAAGGAGGAGAAGCACTTATTCATTTAAATGAATCCTATATTGAAAAGACACTTATCCCTTCTACAAAAGTGAGCGCAGTGGAAAGTCCGGAAGCAAAACAATTCGCCATCGATACGAGCCAGGAGTTTCTTATGAGAGACTGGATAAGCCTACCGAAGGGATCCCATTTTCAATTAACAGCTCCGGCTGTGGTAGGCGAGATAAAAAATGAAGGCCAATACAGGGGCAGGGTGGATGTTCATGTGGCCGGATTGATTTCCGGAAAGGAGAGGCGCTTTATCGTTGAAGTTCCGATCGAGTACATTGCAGGAAAAAAGGCGTATCGCTTATACGGGACGCCTGCAGTGAAAGAAGAAAAAGCAAAATGATGAACCGAACAAGCGGTAAGCTATCGGAAGGGACTATTTGCCTGTATCCGGCAAAAAATTAGGAAGAATGTGGTGACCAATGGTGGATATGGCATGAAAAATTTCACAGCTATAATGAAGCTAGTACATATAGGATGGCGAGGTCACTCTATGAAAAACTATACGTTTTGTTCTGGATGCGGAAATATAAAGCAAAATACGGCAACTCCTTTTTGCATAGAGTGTGAGGAACAGGAGAAGGCTTACCGGCTGGTAAAGGAATACCTTGCCCGGAATCCGCGCTCCAATGCAATGCAAATCGCGAATGCGACCCAGGTTTCTATCTATAAAATTACGAAGTTTGTCAGGGAAGGATTGCTTCATAAACAGAGCAACATCCGCTAAGAGAAAATATATATTTGATTGTACATATATGCCGGGGCCGCATGAGGTCCCGGTTTTTTAGTGTCTGTATCGCGTGCATGGTTTTCCTATTGCTAAACCATACTATGGGTAAACAGGATGGAGGAGGAAGTTACGTGACAGATAAAATGCCTTTTGTACAACTAGGAGCAGGACCCCTTAAACCGGAGGCCGCACCGCCAGTAGCACCAGTGCCAGGAGCAGCACCAATGCCAGGGGCAGCACCAATGCCGGGAGGAGCGCCGATGCCAGGAGCAGCGCCAATGCCTGGGAACCCGGTGCCTGGAACTCCGGATCCTCGGAAAGCGGTAACGGAAATGATCCAGCAATTCGGCCAGACACAGGTCCCAACCGTTCCGGAGAATAACATATACTGCCTGCCAATTATCGGGCAGATTGAGGGCCACCTGCAACTGCCGCCCCAGAATAAAACAACAAAATATGAACACATCATTCCACAATTGGTGGCAGCGGAACAAAATCCGCAAATTGAAGGTGTCCTTATTATCCTTAACACGGTAGGCGGAGATGTCGAGGCCGGGCTTGCGATTGCTGAAATGATCGCTTCCCTTTCTAAACCGACCGTTGCGCTCGTTCTTGGCGGGGGGCACAGCATCGGGGTGCCGATAGCCGTATCAGCCGATTATTCATTTATCGCTGAAACCGCGACAATGACCATACACCCTGTACGATTAACCGGGCTCGTTATCGGCGTGGCAGAAAGCTTTGAATACCTGGAAAAAATGCAGGACAGGGTCGTGAATTTCGTTACCCGCCACTCCAAAATATCGGGGGATGATTTCCGTAAACTTATGCTTAAGGTTGGAGAGCTAACAAGGGATGTCGGTACGAACGTTATTGGAACGAAAGCCGTGGAACATGGACTTATTGATGAAGTGGGCGGATTAGGGCCGGCGATTAGGGAATTAAAATCAAGAGTGGAAGCGAACAGGCAGCCCCAGATGGAGCAGGTGGTTCAATGATTATTTATTCAGCCATGCCGCTTGAGCTTATGTTCCAAAACCAGGAGACTGCATCCTATGACTATGAGGAAATTCAAATGAACGGTGTGACAATGCTTGTCCAGCCATCCGGTGTGAATGAAGCGAAAATCATTCGCTTAATCAGTCCGAACCCTTATGATTATATGAATCCTTCCTACGCCCCCGGGCAAAAAATTTACTTTCGGCCCAGTTTATCAAGCGATAGTTAATGGGCAATGAATTGTTAAGGAGGTGTTTCGTAATGGAGAACAATGAAAACAAAGCGGGGAGTAACGCGGCCAACCCGAAGCTAGCAGCCGGTGAAGTAGCACATATATGGGATTCCTATATGGTTGAAAGCGCATCCATCGTCGTTCTTAAATACTTTAACAGGATAGTAAAAAGTGATGATATTCGTTCGCTTACATCCCAAACTCTCCAGTCTTTACAGAAGGATATCGAACAAATCACTAAAATAATGAAGGATGAAAATTATCCGCTGCCTAACGGTTTTTCTGAAAAAGATTTAAACAATGAAATCGGAAATTTATTTACAGATGAGTTTATTCTCTTTTACCTGAACAATATGGCCAAAACTGATTTTGCTTTGACGAGTGTTTCGCTAACTGATGCCGTTCGAGCTGATGTCCGAGGATTTTATGAGGGCAGGATGAAAAACGCAATGGAACTCAACGATAAAGCTGTCAGCCTGCTGTTAGAAAAGGGGCTCTTCGTTCGATGTCCCTATATCTACATACCGAAAGAAGCTGAAGAAGTTCAAAAATTAGCTGAGCCTGGTTTTCTCGATGGGCTTTTTACAAAGCAGCGTCCACTTTTAGCCCGCGAAGTGAGTGAACTGCATAAGAATGTGATGACGAATTGGCATGGCAGTGCCTTATTAATGGGCTTTCATCAGGTAAGCAAGTCAGAAGATGTGCGTGACTTATTATTAAGAGGAAAAGAAATAGCAAACAAGCATATGAAGATTTTTAGTGATATTCTTATTGAAAATGATTTACCCGTTGGAATGACCTGGGATACGCATGTTTTAAATTCTCAGGAATCCCCCTTCTCCGGTAAGCTCATTATGTTTCTTCTTACCGAGTTAAACAAACTCGGAATTATGAATTATGGGTTAAGCCTCGCAGTTAGTGCGCGAGAAGATTTACAAACAACCTATGCGCGGTTAATAATCGAAGTACAGAGATATGCGGAAGACATAAAACAATTGAGGATTAAAAAAGAGTGGATGGAGAAACCACCGACTTCACTGGACCGCAGTGAATTAGCCAAAGTCTGATACATCCCCATATATCGACATAATATGTACCATGACCGCTCGTGTGTTCCTGTGATATAATATGCGTATGAACGCTGCTAAAATTAGGAAAGAAAGGCAACCGGAGTCCAGGTAGGCTCGGATGCCTTTTTCCTTGTTTAATGACATAAGGGGGTGAAGCTGGTGGCAACAAAAAAAACCGTCAGGAAAGAAGCCGGAAATAAAAAACGGAACACGAGAGTAAAAATGCGCTTTGAGATATACGGCTTGCTAATCATTGCACTTTCCCTGCTTGTTTTGCTAACCTTCTCAAGCTCGAACTTGTTTGGACATTATTTTTCCTGGTTGTTTCGTATTGCGGCAGGAACTTTTGACTTTATGCTGCCATTAATGGGGATTGGCATCGGGCTGTATGTCATGGTGAAGCAGAAGTGGCCTTATTTCTTCTCACAGCGCTGGATTGGTGTGTTCTTGCTTTTTTCCGCCCTTCTTATTTGGTATCATTCAGCCTTATTTGAACAGTTAACCGCAGGGGGAAGATTTGCAGGAGGACAATCGATACTGTCTGTGACGTGGGAACAGCTTATGAAGGAGAAATTGCAGACGGCTGCCGGCAAGCCGTCCACAACTGGCGTTGGGGGAGGGATGTTAGGTGCGCTCGGTTATGCGCTTTTGTACAACCTGGCTGGCGAGACGGGAACAACGCTTATTCTTCTCTTCATGCTTCTAATCGGTTTGATGCTTGCGCTTCAAATCTCATACGTACATATTTTCAGTGCCATAAAGCGCGCACTCCTCACGGCAGCGAAGCGATCCAGGAGAACGGCCGAGGATGCGTTCGTCCTCTTAAGTGAACGAAGGGAGCAGCGGCTGCTTGAGAGGCAGGAAGAGGAGAAATCTTTAGAGGAAGAGGAAGAGCGCGATGATTCAGCACATACGGAGGAAGAAGAAAAGCCGTCCTTTCTAGCAAAGTATTTCAAAAGAAACACAGAGAAAGACGAAACAAACGCGCGCACTTCCGGCAAGAAGAAACGGCCAACTGCAAGTGTTCCTGCTGCTTCCCCACCGGTACAACTGGACGGGCAGGAAGAAGAGGCAAACATTATCGTCCGTGATTTTACAGAGACGGCCTATGGGCAGAAGGAAATGAGTTTTCCGGAAATCCGGACCGAGGAAGGGTCTGCCCAATTAAAAGTAACATTGCAGGAGAACAAGCGGACGGAGAATCAATGGCCGGAACAGCCGGGAACGGACTCGGGCATGGAAGAGGCGCTGTCTTTCGATCCGCAAGAAGAAAGCGCGTATGTTCTTCCTGTTCTTGATTTAATGGACCGTCCGAAATTGACAAAACAGAGCGCTGCCGGAAAAAATATGCAGAGCAATGCCCGCAAATTGGAGGCAACGCTTGAAAGCTTCGGCGTCCAGGCGAAGGTGCTCGAAATCCAGCGCGGACCTACGGTAACGAGGTACGAGCTTCAGCCGGCGGCGGGCGTTAAAGTAAGCCGGATTGTGAACCTGACGGACGACATTGCGCTTGCTCTGGCGGCCCGGGGCATTCGAATCGAAGCGCCGATTCCGGGTAAATCAGCCATTGGAATTGAAGTTCCGAATGATGAGGTTTCTATCGTTACGCTGCGGGAAGTGCTTGACAGCACAGACTACCAGGATTCACCCGACAGGCTGAGTGTCGCGTTAGGACGTGATATTTCCGGGCAGCCGATAATCGGCAATTTGGCCAAAATGCCCCACCTGCTCGTTGCAGGGGCGACAGGAAGCGGTAAATCGGTTTGTATCAACGGGATTATTATGAGCATTCTTTTCAAAGCAAAGCCGTCGGAGGTTAAGTTGATGATGATTGACCCGAAAATGGTGGAGTTGAACGTGTATAACGGAATTCCGCATCTGCTTTCCCCGGTGGTAACTGACCCGCGCAGAGCCTCCGTAGCGCTAAAAAAGGTCCTGCAGGAAATGGAGCGGCGGTATGAGCTGTTTGCAGGTACAGGCACGAGGGACATCGAACGCTATAACCAGCATATCGCACAGCAGGGAACAGGCCCTCAGCTTCCTTTAATCGTCGTCATTGTAGATGAACTGGCGGACTTAATGATGGTCGCGCCTGCGGATGTGGAAGACGCCATCTGCCGTCTGGCGCAGATGGCGAGAGCGGCCGGAATTCATCTTATCATTGCCACCCAGCGGCCCTCCGTCGATGTTATTACCGGGGTTATTAAGGCAAACATTCCGTCGCGGATTGCCTTCGGGGTTTCTTCGATGGCTGACTCCCGAACCATACTTGACATGGGCGGCGCAGAGAAGCTGCTTGGCCGGGGGGACATGCTGTATCTTCCGGTGGGTGCTTCCAAGCCGGTGCGTATTCAGGGCGCTTTTATTAGTGACGGAGAAGTGGAAAGAATTGTTACGTTCGTAAAGGAACAGCAGGAAGCCCGCTACCATCCTGATATGATCCCGGGTGACGAAGTAGTAGAATCGAATGACCTGCCGGAGGATGAGATGTATGATCGGGCAGTCCAGCTTGTCAGAGAGGCGCAGACGGCTTCGGTTTCGCTTATTCAACGGAGGCTGCGCGTAGGATATACAAGAGCGGCCCGGCTCGTTGACATGATGGAAGCCCGGGGAATTGTAGGGCCTTATGAAGGAAGCAAACCACGGGAAGTCCTGATTCCACGCGGTGACTCTCAAATCTCGTAAAAATATTTGGTGTTTGTTAAAATTTTTGCCGAAAATAGCTTGCTCACACCATACAGGTGGTGATAAGCTGTTTTCTGTGAATCGAAGTTGCAATCGGTTACAGATGTAATGTTATAACAAGAAAGAAAATTGGAAGGGGTATGGCATGGCAAAGAAACGGATTTTCCTCACAATGATCGCGTTGCTGCTTGTCATGGCGACAGTTCTGGCAGGTTGTGGCGGCGGAAATAAGGGCGCCGAGCAGAAGCAGCCGCAGAACGGTGGAGCCGGTGAAAGTGCGCAAAAAGGGAAAGACTTTAAGGTTGGCATGGTAACGGACGTTGGCGGTGTTGATGACAATTCGTTTAACCAATCGGCATGGGAAGGCTTAAAGAAAGCGAAGGGAGACCTCGGCATGAACGCTGACTATCTCCAGAGTAAATCAGCAACAGACTATGAGCCGAACTTCAACGAATTCGCCCAAAGCAAAACCAACTTAATCTGGGGTATTGGCTACAAGCTGGAAAAAGACATTAAGAAAACAGCGGCAGCAAATCCGGATACACACTTTGCTATTGTTGACCACACATGGGGTCCAGACACTCCGAAAAACATCGTAGCGGTAACGTTTAAAGAAGAAGAAGGCTCTTTCTTAATGGGTGTTATTGCAGCTAAGATGACAAAGACGAAAAAAATCGGGTTCCTTGGCGGTGCGGAATTTGATTTGATTAAGAAATTTGAATACGGCTACCGTGCGGGTGTTGCTTCGGTTGACCCGTCGATCAAAGTTATATCCAACTATGCCGGTGACTTCAACAAACCGGATAAAGGAAAAACGTTTGCCAACACAATGTACGGACAGGGTGTTGATATTATCTATCATGCTTCCGGCCAAACAGGCGACGGCGTATTTACTGAAGCGAAAGACCAGCGCAAGAACGGCAAGAACGTTTGGGTAATCGGGGTAGATAAAGATCAATCCTTCCTTGGTCCGGACGTTACGCTTTCTTCCATGGTTAAACGTGTAGATGTAGCTGTATACGATGTAACGAAAGCAGCTTCTGAAGGCACATTCGATGGCGGCCAAACAAAAGTATTCGGCCTGAAAGAGGACGGAGTAGCTCCGGCTGATACAACAAATAAAAACGTACCGGCTGATGTGCTGAAGATTGTTGATGATTACAAGCAAAAAATTATCAAAGGTGACATCAAAGTCCCTGCAACCGAGGCCGATTTTAAGAAGGCATTTCCACAAGGCTAGTTTTATACTAGCCTTCTTTTCTGTCTTAACGGTGAAGATTGATAGAGTTATGTGGTACAGGGAGGGAATGGTATGGATTACGTAGTAGAAATGCGGTCGATTACGAAAATTTTCGGGGATTTTATAGCCAATGAAAATATTACCCTCCAGGTAAAAAAAGGCGAAATTCATGCTCTTCTCGGCGAGAACGGGGCAGGGAAATCTACTTTAATGAATGTATTATTCGGACTGTATCAGCCTGATGGCGGGGAAATTTACGTAAACGGGAACAAGGTGAACATCACCAGTCCGAATGTTGCTAATGATCTGGGGATTGGAATGGTGCACCAGCACTTTATGCTCGTAGAACCCTTTACAGTAACGGAGAATATTATCCTTGGAATAGAACCGAAAAAAGGCATGAAGATTGACATCAAGCGAGCGGAGAAAGAGGTACAGCGCATCTCTGAGCAGTATGGCTTGATGGTGGACCCGCGGGCGAAAATTGAAAACATTTCGGTTGGCATGCAGCAGCGTGTCGAGATTTTAAAGACGCTCTATCGGGGGGCTGACATCCTTATTTTTGACGAGCCGACAGCGGTATTAACCCCGCAGGAAATTGAAGAATTAGAACAGATTATGCGCAACCTCGTAAGAGAAGGCAAATCTATTATTTTAATTACACATAAATTAAAAGAAATCATGGCAACATCTGACCGCGTTACGATTATCCGGCGCGGAAAGTGGATTGATACAATTGATATTGCCGGAACGAATGAAAACGACTTAGCGGCGAAAATGGTCGGACGTGAAGTTACATTCTCTGTTGAGAAGAAACCTGTCGAGCCGAAGCAGGCCGTGCTTCAGATTAGTGATCTGGTCGTAAAAGACGAACGCAATGTAAACGTCGTAAATGGACTGTCCCTTGATGTGAAAGCAGGGGAAATTCTCGGGATAGCCGGTATAGACGGAAACGGTCAGCGCGAGCTCATTGAGGCCATTACAGGGCTTCGGTCCACTTCTTCCGGCCGGATTATGCTGAACGGGAAAGAAATTACAAACATGAAACCTCGCAAAATTATGAAGGCAGGGGTCGGGCATATCCCTGAAGACCGTCATAAACGCGGGCTTGTCCTGGATTTTCCAATCGGAGAAAACATGGTTCTTGAAACCTATTATGAAAAGCCGTTTGCACGAAATGGGTTCATGAACTTTAAACAAATATATAAACATGCGGAGAAGCTCATACAGGAGTTTGACGTGCGGACTCCGTCATCCCGTATACAGGCGCGGGCGCTTTCCGGGGGAAATCAGCAAAAAGCTATCATTGCGCGTGAAGTTCATAGCAACCCGGACCTTTTGCTTGCCGCCCAGCCAACCCGTGGTCTGGACGTGGGGGCCATTGAATTTATCCACAAGCGCTTAATTGAACAGCGCGACCACGGGAAGGCAGTGCTGCTCCTTTCTTTTGAACTAGATGAAATCTTAAATGTTTCCGATCGGATTGCGGTTATTTATGAAGGCCAAATTGTCGGTATTGTACAGGCATCTGAAACAAACGACAAGGAATTGGGTCTCATGATGGCTGGCGGCGGCCGGAAGGCGACGAGCGAGGTGTAATGAAATGGAAGCCGTAAAGAAGGTTAAAGGGCAGAGCGGGTTTGTGATTTCGCTCATTGCCGTTATATTAGGCATGCTGGTTGGCGCTGTCATTATGCTTATAAGCGGATTCAATCCGATAGATGCTTACAGCGCTTTATGGAACGGAATATTTGGCAGCCCCTACCGGTTCGGTGAAACGCTTCGTCAGGTTACTCCGCTGATTTTTACAGGTTTATCGGTCGCTTTTGCGTTCCGTACCGGCCTGTTTAATATCGGGGCGGAGGGGCAGTTCGTTATCGGCTCGCTGTGCGCGCTCCTTGTCGGCATTGTATCGCCACTGCCTGCATTCTTAACCGTTGTCCTTGCTCTCATTGCAGGTGCGCTCGGCGGGGCGATCTGGGGCTTCCTTCCGGGCCTTCTAAAAGCCCGGTTTAAAGTACACGAGGTTATTACAACCATTATGTTGAATTACATCGGTTTGTACCTCACCATGTACATTGTCCGCACTTTTTACCGGGACGGGGACTTCTCAAAACCGGTGCAGGACGGCGTTACATTAAAAGCGGCCTGGTTAACTCAGATTTTTCCGGGTTCGCGCATCCATCTTGGGATTTTTGTTGCTATCATTGCTGCCTATTTGGTTTATCTTTTATTGTGGAAAACGACCCTTGGTTTTGAATTGCGCTCCGTTGGATTCAGCCCAAGCGCGTCGGAATATGCGGGGATGAGTGTTCCCCGTAATATTATAGCTTCGATGATGCTTTCCGGTGCGCTGGCAGGGCTCGGAGGCGCTGTTGAACTTCTTGGAGTGTATGGCTATATTGCACTGGAATCTTCCTCTCCGGGATACGGGTTTGACGGCATTGCCGTGGCGCTTATCGGGAGCAACACACCGATTGGCGTGCTGCTTGGCGGCTTTCTTTTTGGGGCGTTAACATTCGGTTCCACTCTCATTGAGAGGGCAGCGGATGTTCCGACAGAAATCGTGCGCATTATTATCGCCCTGATTATTTTCTTCGTTGCGGCAAACGGGATCGTCCGCGGCGTCCTCGGTGCCTTTACCCGCCGTAAGAAGGAGGGACTATAAGTCAATGCTCGACATTATCGTTATACTCATTAACAACATGCTTGTATATGCTACACCGCTTATCTTTGCGGCACTTGGCGGTGTTTTCTCTGAGCGTTCCGGGGTTGTTAACATCGGACTTGAAGGAATGATGATCATCGGGGCATTCGGCGGTGCGCTGGGGACGATTTGGTTCGGCCAGGAGGCACAGGCGGGCTCGTTTGCTGCGGCTGCGGCTCCCTGGATCGGGATTGCTGTAGCGGCCCTATTCGGACTGCTCCTTGCAATACCGCATGCTGTGGCGTCGATCCATTTTAAAGCGGATCAGGTCGTAAGCGGGGTAGCGATTAACTTCCTTGCCCTTGGTGTATCTGTCTATTTCGTTAAACAAATTTATAATGCGGCACAAACACCGGCCGTTGCCCAGCTCATCCATAAACAGGCGATTCCGTTGCTCTCATCCATTCCTGTTGTTGGCCAGGCCTTCTTTGTACTGTACCCGACGACGATACTGGCGCTGCTGTTTGTGGCATTAGCTTATTACATTTTATATAAGACGCCGTTTGGCCTTCGCCTTCGGGCGGTCGGCGAACATCCGGCAGCTGCAGACACGAACGGAATTAATGTTTATAAAATGCGTTATATTGCCGTGTTGATTAGCGGAATGCTGGCAGGAATCGGCGGTGCCGTTCAATCTCTTGCCATCGCGGGGAACTACCAGTATGGCACGATTTCCGGCCAGGGATTTATGGCGCTTGCCGCCATGATTTTTGGGAAATGGCACCCGGTAGGTGCAATGCTTGCGGCCCTTTTCTTTGGCCTTGCCCAGGCGATCAGTGCACTCAGCCAAACGATTGGCCTGAATGCCTACATTCCAAATGATTTTATTAATATGTTCCCGTATGTGGTTACGATCCTTGCACTCGCCGGCCTTGTTGGAAAGACAAATGCCCCGGCAGCCGATGGCAAGCCTTACGAGAAAGGAAGCCGCTGATCGTTCAGCGGCTTTTTTCTCACCCGTTTAAGAAAATAAAAAGTGTGGAATTATCCTAAGGGAGTGAACACATGCTAACGGTGAGTGTTTGCTATTTGAACATTGGGAAAGGAATTGGATGATGCGTTTTTTTCATGATTTTAAGAAGTTTATTAACAAAGGGAATGTAATCGACTTAGCTGTCGGGGTTGCCCTCGGTACGGCCTTCAATAATATTGTTACGTCTCTCGTAAATGATATTCTTATGCCGCCCATCGGGAAAATTCTAAACGGTGTCGATTTCTCCGAACTATATATCAATCTTTCCTCACAGCACTATGCTTCACTGAAGGAGGCCAAAAATGACGGCGCCGCTACGATTAACTACGGACTCTTCCTGAACAACGTGCTTCGGTTTCTTATCGTTGCCCTGTCGCTGTATGTTGTTGTCCGTGTATATACACGGTTGAGCGAGATAAGGGAGAGCGAAGTAGAGAAGAAGGAAGAGGCGGTTACTAAGGATTGTCCATTCTGCCTGACGGAAATCCCGGAGGCTGCTGTCCGCTGCCCTTCGTGCACGTCTTATCTGGAGACCGCAGAAGACGTAACCTGAAGAAAAAAGTGCGTAACAATCGGTTGCATGATAAAATAAAAGTCAAGATTACATAAAGGGATGCGATTCATGCATGGGGAAAATAGAAAAAGAGATTGTTTTTAAAGAGGGCGTTAAGGAGTTAATGATTCCGGCAAATAAGGTCGCTATCGTACAGGTAGGGAACTCGCTGGAGCATGCTCTGCTCGTGCTTATTAAATCAGGGTATTCTGCGATTCCTGTTGTAGACAGGGACTATAAGCTGCAGGGATTAATCAGCACAACACGTATTCTTGATTTTTCGCTGGGCATTGAAAGAATCGAGTATGAAAAACTGGGCCAGCACACGGTGGAAGAAGTCATGGAGAAGAAAGTGGCGTGGATTAAAGAGAGCGGCTTATTCTTTAAAGCTTTGGAATTGTCTATCAACCATCCGTTTCTATGCGTGGTTGACGACGAGGGCGTTTTTGTTGGAATTCTAACCCGTAAATCCATCCTTGCGCTTGTTCACCGGTATTTGAAACATCCGTAGAGTGTTCCTGGCTGTGAAAAAACATAAAAAAGCATCTGTATTTCTGTTATGTTGAGAGTGGGGCCAAACAATGTAACAGGATATACAGATGCTGCAATATCACAAAAATTTTTCCATCGCCATTACATCAATAAATTTTCTTCAGCGAAACGTTTAACTCTATCCTCGATTTGATCGCGTACACGCTGGAAAACAGCCCACTTTTCTTCGTCTGTGCCGGTTGCTTTCGCCGGATCATTGAATCCCCAATGGCCGCGTTTTACATGGGGAGGTGTCATTGGACATTTATCATTTGCATCACCACAAAGTGTCACGACAAAATCAGCTTTATTTAAAAGTTCCGGGTCGATAATATCTGATGTTTGTTTTGAAATGTCGATTTCTTTTTCTGCCATTGCTTTTACTGCATTTGGATTCAAGCCGTGTGCCTCGATGCCTGCACTGTACACATTATATTTATCCCCTAAATATTTTTTGCCGAATCCTTCTGCCATTTGGCTGCGGCAGGAGTTCCCTGTACAAAGAAAGTAAATGATTTTTTTGTTTTCTGCCATGATGACTTCTCCTTGTGATATCGCTTATTTTTTGAAGCTGCCAAGATTTCCGAATTCGATTGCAACAGGCTCAGGCGTACAGCACACACCTTCAATGACGGGTTCATCTGCTGATTCAAATTCAGAATCCTCTTTTGTATAGAATACTTCCCAGGCATTGCCCTCCGGGTCATGAACCCAAATTTTATCCTGGACAGCGTAGCAGCAAGTTGTATTCATTTCATCAAGTGTAACAATCCCTGCTTCTTGGAAACGCGCTCTCATGACGATGACAGCTTCTGTATCAGCTACCTGGAATCCCATGTGATTCAATGCACCCTTGTTATCATATGGACGCACATTCATTGAGAAATGGAGAGGGGGATTATTCAATTCGAATTTTGCATAATTGTCTCTGACTTTCGTTGGTTCCTCACCAAAAAAAGCGCGATAAAACGTAAGATTTTCCTCCAGGCTTTTTACATTAATCGCAACATGCATTCTAAATGTAGGTGTAGACATATCCTTCATCCTTTCATATTTTTATTTATGAAATCAGGTTAAGCCATAAGTACAGCCCAACAAGGGTAATAAACAGCGTTGGAATGGTTAAGAGTATCCCGATTTTGAAATAGTAGCCCCATGTGATTTTTATGCCTTTACGGGATAACACGTGAAGCCAGAGTAAGGTCGCAAGGGAACCAATCGGTGTAATTTTCGGCCCTAAATCAGAACCAATGACGTTGGCGAAAACAAGAGCTTCCCTGATGGCTCCTTGTGTATGGGTTGCTTGAATCGCTAAGGCATCAATCATCACTGTTGGCATGTTGTTCATAATGGATGAGAGGATGGCGGCGATAAAGCCCATTCCTACGGTTGCAGCAAACAGTCCCTGGTTTGCTGTCCCTTGAATCAATTGACCGAGCATATCGGTTAACCCAACGTTTCGTAATCCATAGACAACAACATACATTCCGATAGAAAACACAACAACCGCCCAGGGTGCTTCTTTGATGAGTTTAGCTGTTTGAATATCCTGACTCATTCTTGCAGCAATAATAAAGATGATGGCAACAATACCTGCAATAATCGAAACAGGAATACCAAGGGGTTCACTAAACAGGTATCCCGCAAGCAACACACCAAGAACGACCCATGATAAACGGAATAATTTCTTATCGGTTAACGCTTCATGCGGCTTTTTCAACTGTGACAAGTCGTAATTGGCTGGAATATCTTTTCGGAAAAACAGATACAGCACAAGCAAGCTTGCTCCTACGGAGAAAAGAGTCGGGACAATCATTCGGCCTGCATATTCAACAAACCCGACATTAAAGTAATCAGCCGACACGATGTTCACCAGGTTACTTACTACAAGAGGAAGAGACGCAGTATCCGCAATAAACCCACTTGCCATAATAAACGGAAGGATCATTCGGTCATCAAATTTCAGTGCTCGAACCATTGCTAACACGATGGGTGTAAGAATAAGTGCAGCTCCATCATTTGCAAAGAAAGCAGCCACGGCAGCTCCTAACAACACCGTATAAATAAACATCAATCTGCCGTTTCCTCTGGCAAGGCGAGCCATATGTAAAGCTGCCCACTCGAAAAATCCAATTTCGTCGAGAATAAGGGAAATAAGAATAACAGCCACAAACGCCAGGGTAGCGTTCCAAACAATTCCTGTTACGGTTATGACATCAGCGAAACTTACCACTCCAAAAATCAGGGCTAATATCGCTCCTGCTGATGCTGACCAGCCAATGTTCAGTCCTTTAGGCTGCCAGATAACAAACACCAGGGTAATCGCAAAAATGAAAAAGGCAATCCAGGTATGCATGAATCGGTACTCTCCACTTCTCGTTATTTTTCTGCCTCAGCTCAACAGCAATGATTTTGATTGGATCCCCGATATCGTTCTAACTCAGATTTTTGTGAAGGGATTGCATCAATAATATGAGCAAGATAAGGCTCGATTTCCGTATTAAGGCGGAAATACGCCCAGGTTCCTTCCCTTCGTTCAAGGATGAACCCGGCAGTGCGCAGTTTTTTTAGATGCTGGCTTATACCCGGTTGTGATGCGCCTAATAAGTCAACCAAATCACAAACGCATAGTTCTTTTTCCTTCAGATAACCAAGAATAGTAAGACGTGTTTTGTCACTCACGATTTTAAGCAGAGAAGACATATTTTCGATAGCATGCTCCATGTATTCACCTCCTTTTATATAATTTTATAATTATATTAACCTGTAATTATATATAATGCAACTTTTGGGAAACAATCAAATCATTGTTTGACCGTTTTTGAGAAACGGAATATAATAACAATCAAATAAATATTTGATTGTGAAGTGAAACTATGAAAAAAACAGAAGATTGCTGTGAGGTTTTTTGTTATGACGAGGAAAAGGTAAATCGAATTAGGAACGACCTTGCTAATCAGGAAATGCTCTCGGTTACGAAGGTTTTTAAGGCTCTGGCTGATGATACACGCGTGAAAATCGCTTATGCGTTATGCCGGGAAGATGAGTTATGTGTTTGTGACGTAGCAAATATCACGGGTTCCTCTATGGCAACGGCTTCCCACCACCTGCGAACACTAAAGAACTTAGGTTTGGCAAAATACCGTAAAGAAGGAAAGCTGGTCTTCTATTCTTTAGATGATGACCATGTGAAGCAGTTAATCCTGCTCGCCCTCCTGCATAGTAAGGAGGTGGCAATCCCACATGGAAACTAATATAGAAAACAAAAGCGTATACCGGGTTCAAGGATTCACCTGAAGCGGTTGTGCTGCTCGGTTCGAGCGGAACGTGAAGGAATTGCAAGGTGTTGCGGATGCTAAAGTTAATTTTGGTGCTGCCAAAGTTACGGTATATGGAGAGGCCACGGTTGAGGAATTGGAAAAAGCGGGAGCGTTTGAAAACCTTAAATTAACACCCGAGGGGCAGCGGATTGAAGTAAAAAAAGAGCCATTCTGGAAAGAAAACGGAAAGGTTGTTCTTTCTGCCGTATTCCTTATCATTGGCTACCTTCTCGGAAGGCAGTACGGCGAAGAGAGCCTGCCTTCTTCGCTGGTTTACGCTGCATCCATTCTTATTGGCGGTTACGAATTATTTAGTAAAGGTGCCAAAAATCTCGCCCGCTTCCAATTTGACATGAACACGTTAATGACGGTTGCCATTATTGGCGCTGCCGCGATTGGTCAATGGGGTGAAGGTGCTACGGTTGTCATTCTCTTTGCGATTAGCGAAGTATTGGAGCGCTACTCAATGGAGAAAGCCCGGCAATCTATCCGTTCTTTAATGGACATTGCGCCAAAAGAAGCGTTGATCCGCCGTGGAAATCAGGAATTTATGAGCGATGTGGACGACATTCAAGTTGAGGACATTATGATCGTAAAACCAGGACAGAAGCTTGCCATGGACGGAATCGTAGTCAAAGGAACATCAACGATTAACCAGGCGGCCATTACAGGGGAATCGGTTCCTGCAGCCAAAACGATGGATGACGAAGTGTTTGCAGGAACACTCAATGAAGAGGGGCTGCTTGAAGTCAAAGTGACCAGGCGAGTGGAAGATACGACCCTTTCAAAAATCATCCACCTTGTTGAAGAAGCCCAGGCAGAACGTGCCCCTTCTCAAGCCTTTGTTGACAGGTTTGCTAAATACTACACACCTGCCGTCATGATTTTGGCTTTAGCGGTTGCTGTCATTCCTCCGTTATTCAACGGGAATTGGAGCGCATGGCTTTATGAAGGATTAGCACTCTTAGTCGTTGGCTGTCCTTGCGCACTGGTTGTTTCAACTCCTGTAGCCATCGTGACAGCCATTGGGAATGCAGCGAGACGCGGTGTTCTCATTAAGGGAGGCATTCACCTGGAGGAAGCAGGCAGATTATCCGCTGTTGCCTTTGATAAAACAGGTACCTTAACGAAAGGCGTACCCGAAGTAACGGAGTTTATTACGTTCGGCAATAAGAGCAAGAAGGAGCTTTTACGAATGGCAGCGGTCCTTGAAAAAGGCTCCCAGCATCCATTAGCTTCTGCCATCTTGCGAAAAGCAGACCAGGAACACGTGGGCTTTGATGCAGAAGTTGAGGAGTTTGGCTCTATCACTGGAAAAGGCGTAAGGGCGAAGATAGACGGTGAATTGTACTACATTGGCAGTCCCAATCTTTTTACTGAACTGAACCCATCAAACGTATCTGAGGATAGAGCAAGCAAAATTGAAGAACTGCAAAAGCAAAGTAAAACCGTCATGGTTCTTGGAACGGAACAAAACATTCTTGCTCTGATTGCCGTTGCGGATGATGTTCGGGATTCCAGTAAAGATGTTATCGAGAAGCTTCATAGGTTAGGTATTAGGAAAACCATCATGCTGACTGGCGATAACCGCGCTACTGCCGAAGCCATTGGCAAACGTTTAGGCGTTGCTGAGGTAAAAGCAGAGCTGCTGCCACAGGATAAGCTCGAATATATCAAGCAGCTCCGTAAAGACTACGGAAATGTAGCCATGGTTGGCGATGGGATAAACGATGCCCCTGCACTTGCCGCAGCTACGGTCGGCATAGCAATGGGTGGTGCAGGTACAGATACGGCTTTAGAAACAGCTGATATTGCGTTAATGGCTGATGATTTAGAGAAGCTGTCATATACGATAAGGCTAAGCCGTAAGGCACTAACCATTATCAAGCAAAACATTACGTTTTCACTGGCGATTAAAGTACTCGCATTGTTGTTAATTGTTCCAGGTTGGTTAACGCTCTGGCTGGCTATTTTCGCGGACATGGGGGCAACGTTACTTGTTACATTGAACAGTTTGAGATTATTGAACATCAAAGAATAAACAGTAAAAAGCTGATTGTAGCCAGCAGGTTAAGGTACAATCAGCTTTTTGCTGTTTTCTTACGGTTCCATTACATACGAAATTTTTATGGATAGCTGACCATCCCGCAACCCGACATATTCAAGGTTTGAAAAGGTTGCTTCAGGAAATCTTGTGTGCACATCTTTCATCGTATTATACATTTCATCGGCGGAATTAATAAGGACTTCCATGCGGTTCGGTATATTGAATTCAATCGAACTGTTCACTTATATCACCTCATACCCATAGTATTCGGCAAGCTGCAGCCATTTATGGGGGGCTAAAAAAACAATAAAAAAGCTCCTGCATTTGCTGCAGGAGCTGCTTGATTTTATATAGTAGGTTGTGAGGGATAC
The DNA here is from genome assembly GCF_001015055.1 of Aneurinibacillus tyrosinisolvens. Classification (GTDB taxonomy): domain Bacteria; phylum Bacillota; class Bacilli; order Aneurinibacillales; family Aneurinibacillaceae; genus Aneurinibacillus_A; species Aneurinibacillus_A tyrosinisolvens. The sequence continues at coordinate 50,996 of NZ_BBWZ01000003.1, forward strand.
GTAGCTTCCACTGCTTTACGATTGCATCGCGGGACGAATTCGATTGTATATTGGATACGTAATGAGCGCCTCAATAATTCCCTTTATCAGGTTAAAAGGAAGAATTGCGTAGAGAATCAATGTCCATAAGCTTGTGATGCCCGCATTTGCGCTCTGAGAGAATTGAACCATTCCTTCCACAGAAGAGCCCATTAGGTAAGCATACGCCGGTATGAAAATGAAATAGTTGGCCACTGACATAATGATGGCCATGGCGACGGTGCCCGCAAGCGTTCCGACCCAGAAACTGACCTTTTTTGCCTGTATTTTTCGAATGAAAAATACGGAGGTGACAACAAAAGTACTGCCGGCAATGAAGTTAGATAACTCGCCAACAGCCATTCCACCCTGGTTGGTCAGCAAAAAGTGGAGAATATTTTTAATTAATTCAACCGCTACACCTGCCAGCGGTCCAAACAAAATCGCGCCGATGAGTGCTGGAATTTCACTCACCCCGATTTTCAGAAACACCGGAAACCCTGGAAGCGGCATCTCCACAAACATAAGTAAAAAACCGATTGTAGACAGCAGCGAAAGAAGCGCTGTCCGCTTTACATTAGTACCTCGCATTTTTAGTTGTCTCCCTTCTCCCATCCAGACTATACTGTCGGTCTCGGAGTTTCACCGAGTCCACCGAATGCGAATGATTTGCATTCGGGTCACGGACTGAGGGCGCATGCAGTACGCCCATCACCGCCGGTAGGGAATTTCACCCTGCCCCGAAGGATTCTGTAACCTTTTTCACAACCTAATAGAAATATGCCATGAAAAGGTGCGGGCGTCAATATATTATTATATAATTGTTAGTAGTTTATCCGATATCCAAAAACAGGGAGTGACGAATGTGCTGTTTGGTATTTCCTATACGGAATGGACCGGTTATGTAATTGCTATTCTATTTATTATATTACTTAGCTTGCCTAACGGGGTTCTAAAGCGGTTTGAAAAATACTATTCAAACGATCATTTGCATGAGGGAATTCCGTTAAAGGAAGGGACAAGTGTTTTTCTACATGTTGGAACAGAAGAGAAGAGCCAGGAGGGGAAATTACCGTCAGCGGAGGCTGAGCAGTTTATCGCCTGGTTTAACGAAGCCAGGCTTGTTCAGAAGATTCGGTTTCCTGCAGGGCAGAGAAGAGGAATTCTGGTACATATCACAACAGGAACAGGTGAACATATCAACATCGTCCCGTATCGTAACGACTTCGCCGTTCGGCGGGTTGCTGAAAGCAAGAACACGAGGCCGGTGGAGTACTGGGCAAAGCAGGAAGAGATTAGCCAATTTTTTGACAAGCTCACAGCAGCGGAAAGCAAGGTTTATGCCGATGAAACAACAACGATTTCAAAATGGGATTGAACACCTCTCAAGCACAGATCCGATTATGCGTGAACTGATTCAGATGTACGGAGACTGCCGCGTACCTTCCCGTACAGATTCCTTTCTGGTGCTTTGCGAATCGATTATTTCCCAGCAGCTTTCTGTAAAAGCGGCTGCGTCGATTTGCAGGCGCTTTATGGAGTATTTCCACAATCAGCCGACAGACCGTTTGATTTTATCCGCGCCGGAAGATGAACTCCGGGCGCTGGGCCTTTCTTATTCGAAAATTAAATATCTTAAGGACCTGGCCCTGCATCATGGAGACGGCAGGCTGGAGTTTGAAGAAATGGGCGGCATGTCCAACGAAGAGATTATCGACCGGCTTATTCAGGTGAAGGGAATCGGCAGGTGGACGGCGGAGATGTTTCTTATTTTTGGCCTTGGACGGTTCGATGTTTTTCCCGTCGACGATTTAGGAATTAAGAAGGCGATCCAGTTCAATTATGGACTGGCTGATTTGCCGGGGAAGGACGAGATGAGGGCCATTGGACAGGCCTGGGCGCCTTATGAATCGATTGCCTCGCTTTATTTGTGGAGAAGTCTTAATAACAAGCCGCCAATCGAAAAGAGTGTCAAGTGAAAAGCCGCCGTAAATGGCGGCTTTTCATATTCGTTATCTATCTTTGTCACTTTCCATTTGGCGGGCTTGGATTGCTTCCTTCCGGAGGACCGGCTCATTCTTGCTTTTCTCGAAATCTGTTTTATCGTCATCATAAAAAGGCACCTGATTAATCATTGGCTGTTCCTGATCGTTTAATCCTTCCCGATTTGGCTGCATGGCCCGTCCTTTTGTTTTGTTTTTCTGGCCGTGTTCTGCATTATTTTGGTTTGTACCCATTATGCAAACCTCCTTATTTTAGTTAATCCGAATTGGCTTTCTGTCTCTTTTTCTGGAATATGCCCGGTACATGCCATAGGCCAGTGCTGCTAATCCTGCCGTTTTCATCCATTTTTTCATGCTGCACCTCCATGCTTTCTATTTCCACAGTTTCCCCTGCGGCAATCATTTTTTGTTTTATAAAGTATGGTATTCTAGTTAAGTAGGCTTCAACTTTAGGAGGACAACAACATTGGATGTTAGCCAATTTTTCAAAATGTTTATGTTAAATGCCGGAGCCATTACGATTTTTTGCTACATATTCGTAAAGACTTATTACTCTCTCCTATATACCTACCGGAAGTACAGAGAATGGTGGGCCGCCGCAGGTGCGATCGCAGCTGGCGGACTGTCTATGTATTTGGGGATCGCGGAGGCTGATTTTGTCAGCTTTGATTTACGCTATGTTCCCATTGTTCTTGCCCCATTTTTTGTAAGGCGCCGATCCTCTATTTTCATTATTGCAGCAGGAATCGGATTGTTCAGACTGTGCTTCGGGCTTAATCAGGCGGCATACGCAGGAGCAGTAAACATGCTCATTATCGGGCTTGGCATGTTTTTGATTTCCAGCGTCCTGCCGCGGAAGAATAGCAATTTTTCTACTGTGGTTATCGCACTTATCTATATTACAACAGGTAATTTGATTAATATTGTGGCCATTTCCCTGCTCGGCGTCATATCTTTCCACGTATATGCAGCCCAGATTGCGCCTATTTCCTTTTTTTTCGGTATGCTTGGCAGTGTGATTATTGCGTTTTTATTGCGTGATATGGACTTTGATATACGAATGAGAAGACAACTGCAGGAAGAAGTGCTTACAGACCCATTAACGGGAGTTTACAATTACAGGTATATTGACCAATTTTTAAACTCCTTTGACACTTCTTTTTCTAAAAGCCTGTCCGTTGCTTTTATTGACGCAGATTATTTCAAACGAATTAATGACACGTATGGCCATACAGTAGGTGACACGGTGTTAAAAACCCTGGCCCAATCGCTCGCTAGGCAAACCGAGGGAAAAGGGCATACAGCGCGGTATGCAGGAGAGGAATTTATGCTTCTTTTCCCTGATTCAGCGCTTGAAGAAGCGTACACAATTGTGGAGAATGTCCGCCGTCACATCGAGACACTTGATATTTACACGCCCGATGGAGAAGTTGTTCCGCTTACGGTTTCCTGCGGAATTGCGGCTTATCCCGATTATCCGTTAGACGAAGTCGTCCGTAAAGCGGACGAAGCGTTATATGAGGCAAAATCAACAGGCCGCAACCGCGTAAGTGTGGCTTCACCGATCCTTGCTCTGGACCCAATCCTTTAAAGGATTTGCAAAAGCGATAGCACCCACTTTTCTATGCTCACATAGTTTATTATGTGATGGCAGATGAGGAGGCGTGCTATGGAGCGACCCTATGTTGGAATTTTGCTGAATCAGTCTATGTATCGCGGAATTCCGCAAGGAAAAACACAAACTGAAAATCTGGAATTATATGAAGAGGGCAGCCGTATGTATGGAATCAAGCCGTGCTATTTACGTCTTGAGGATCTTCATCCGGATCAGAATAAGGTGCCTGCGTACGTGAAGGAAGGGGAACGATACCGCAAAGTCCTGATTCCCTGCCCCAGAGTCATTCACAACCGTGCACTGCATTTTTCCCGTGTCTCGAAAGAAAGAATTCGGCAACTGCTTGATCGAAACTACATTATATTTAATTATTGGAATCGGTACAGTAAATGGTACGTTCACAGGGTTTTGAGTGAGGATCCGCATATTAGACCGCACCTTCCCTATACGGTGATGGGGACGCCTGAAAACCTGCATATGATGATGCGGAGGTATTCTGGGCTTTTCTTAAAGCCTAACAGCGGAAGCATCGGGGTAGGAATTATGCATTTGTCAAAGAATGGAGGTAAATGGCAGCTTTCTTACTCCAGCGTCGTTGGTGGAAAAAGAGCATGGCGTACTATGTTGTTTTCAAACCGGCTACCCGAGTATATTAGAGGGACGATAAAAAAGCGTTCCTACCAAATCCAGCAGCAGCTTCCCCTTGCCCGCTACCAAAAAAAACCGTTCGATATTCGTGTTTCAGTCCAGCGGGGGGCATCTGGAGATTGGAACATCACCGGGATGGTAGGAAAAGTCGCTGCCGCCGGGCGATTTATAAGCAACGTGGCGCAGGGGGGCAAAGTGTACCCGCTTGCTTTTCTTCTCAGGCAGTATCCATCCCTTTCAATAAAAAGGACAGAAGCTGAAATCAGTGCCTTATCGCTGCGGATTGTTGAGCGCTTGAGTGAGGTTGTGCCAGGGCTGGCGGATGTAGGCCTTGATATTGGGATAACGGCGGATGGATTTCCGATGTTTATCGAATGTAACGGGCGGGACCAGCGTTACAGTTTTCGAAATGGCCGTATGATAGACGAATGGAAGGCCACATACTCAAATCCGATGGGATATGCAAGCTATCTGCTGCAAACGATAGAGGAGAGAAGCGAATCAGAGCCTGTTATTCAAAAATAATGGGAAACAGGGGCAGTGCTCTTCGGCACTGCCCCTGTTTCTTTGTGTATTGTGTATAAGAAAATTGGTACTGTATCGTGATTATTCCGCTTCTTTTAGCTCACTTAACTTCATAGGTTCGATTGGCTGGGTTGTATCCATATGGCCAAGAATCGTGTCGGTCTCTTTTCCGTCAACTTCGATTTTTGTATTCTTATAGCCAAACTGGCCTAGAATTGTAGCGATTTCCTGCAGCATAAATTCCTCTCCGGAGGAGCCGAGGTTGGCATTTTTAACTTCAGAGGATAGGCTTACGACCGCCGTAGCGCCTTCTTTTTTAATCGACTGGATTTTTACACTTTCCGGCAGGATCGGAATGAGTTTTTTGCTTTTGGGCCCTTTTTGCCACTGTTTAAGAGCCAGCATTGGTAAATCTTTTTCATCTTCATATTGAATGGCATGCGTTTCTTTGTACTGGTCCATCAGGTTATCGTCACTAAACACAAGAACGACTTCTTTTGCTTTTGCGGCATTTTTCGGCTGCTCCGCCGGCTGTGCTTGCGTTTGATCCTGCGGCTGGGTTTGCTGGGGCTGTTGTGAATTCGTATTGTTCTGCTGCGCTGTTACCCCCTGATTATTATCGGCCGGAGCCGGATTGGTGCTTTGTGTAGGAGTCGAGCATCCTGCGACGGTGAGCAGCATAAGCGCCATCACAGGTATCACGCGTGGAAAACGCATCGTAATCATTCCTCTCTAAAAATTAAATCAATCTCTATTCTTGCATAATATGGCAGGAGAAAAAACCTTCGGAAGTCCTAATCTGCTTTCATTATAGTAGATTTGGAGAGGAAACAGGGGTAAAATAAATAAATAATATAGATATAAATATAGATAAAGTAGGAGGCGGGAAGGTGGAGATTGAATCCGTACTATCTTTGGTTAAATCAATAAACCGGGCATTTCCCCCGGATGCTTCGATTGCGATTGCCGATCAGTCAAAATTTGTTTACTATCAGCCCAGCCTGAGGATTGATTTAAAAATCAAACCGGGCGATACGATACAGGAAGGGACATTAACCCGTCAGGCACTGGAGCGGGGAGCCGACGTGTCAAAATATGTTGATGAAACGGTTTTTGGTGTCCCCTATTATGCAACAAGTACACTCATTATCGATCGGAATGGAACGGAAGGATGCATCACGACGATTTTTCCTCCGGGGCATAGGGGAGACGAAGCCCGGCCCCTGCGTCATCAATTTTTAATCGGGAAAGGCGAGGACCGGTGGATTCCGATTCCTTTTCATGAAATCTTTTTTATCGAATCGCAAAACGGGAAGACGTTTCTTCATACAGAACGCGGTGTTTATATGAATAAATACAGCTTGCTGGAATTGGAGAGCGTCCTTCCTTTTGACCGGTTTATCCGCTGTCATAGAGCTTATTTGGTGAATGTTGGCGCCATCTTAGAAATCCATCCGGACTTTCACTCTACCTTTGTCATTATTACGGCGGACGAGAAGCGGAGCCGCGTGCCGGTAAGTCAGAAATACGCAAGTTCTTTTCGACGGTTCATGGGCTTTTAGGGAGGGGGCAGCAGCCCGCCTCCTTTTTTGTTGTTGTTTAATGTAAGGGCTTACCTTTCGAAAATGCTGTTTTATCCCTGATTTTTCTGCTTTATCGGGATTTAAAGGATGTGGGAAACATGTCATGATATTGTCATAATTATAAAAGTTTAATAAAGACAAGATATGGTCGGGAGGTTGTTTGCATGTTATCCAGACGTTTACGAGATAAAAGATTAGAGAATCGGATTGTATCAGCGGAAGAGGCGGCAGCCTGGATTAAAGACGGCATGACGCTTGGGCTTAGCGGTTTCACGCAGGCGGGGGATGCAAAGGCGGTGCCGCGGGCGCTTGTTGACCGCGTTAAAAAAGAAAATATACAACTTAAAGTGAACGTCTATACAGGGGCTTCCTTAGGATCAGAAATTGACGGCCTTATGGCGGAAGCGGGTATTATTAACAGACGCCTTCCTTTCCAGGCAGAGAAGAGAATGCGCGGAAAAATCAATCAGGGAGAAATCTTATATACGGACCAGCACTTATCCCACACTGCTGAACTCGTTCGTTCCGATGTATTGCTCCCTATTGATATTGCAATCGTGGAAGCGGTTGCAATTACGGAAGAGGGCGAGCTTGTTTTAAGCACGTCTGTTGGTAACACGACTGTGTTTGTGGAGAAGGCGAAAGAAGTAATCATTGAGTTAAATCTTGCTCAACCGGAAGCGTTTGAAGGTGTTCATGATTTGTATTTTCCGGGTCCACAGGGGGAACGCGGCCCCATCCCACTGCAAAAAGTTGATCAGAAAATTGGAAGCCAGACACTATCTGTTCCGGCGGAGAAAATTAAAGGAATTGTCATAACAGAAGAAAAGGACGTTACGTCGTCCATTGTTCCGCCTGATGAAGAAACGGCGATGATGGCTAAGCACCTTATCGGCTTTTTGCGTAACGAGGTTAAAGCGGGCAAGCTTACTAACAAACTCGCTCCTTTACAGTCAGGAATCGGTTCCATTGCAAATGCGGTATTACACGGGTTTCTCGATTCCGAGTTTACTGATTTAGAGGTATACTCTGAAGTGCTGCAAGATGCAGTGTTTGACCTGCTTGATGCTGGTAAAGTACGGTTCGCTTCCGGATGCTCCATTATCCTGTCGCCGGGCAAAATGAAGAGCGTCCTGCCTAATTTTGAGAAATATCGGGAACAGATTATCCTTCGTCCGCAGGAAATTACAAACCACCCGGAAATTATTCGCAGGCTTGGCTTAATCGCAATTAACACAGCGCTTGAAGTTGATATATATGGGAATGTGAATTCTACGCATGTCATGGGTTCAAATATGATGAACGGAATCGGCGGTTCCGGTGATTTTGCGCGGAACGCAAGGCTTGGAATTTTTGTAACGAAATCGATTGCCAAGAACGGAAACATTTCTAGCGTAGTGCCGTTTATCTCTCACGTCGATCATACGGAGCACGATGTGGATGTGATTGTGACAGAGCAAGGGATTGCTGATTTACGCGGCCTTGCACCGCGTGAACGCGCGGCGCTCATTATTAACAAGTGTGCCCACCCTTCGTATCGCCAGCAGCTGATGGAGTATTTTGAGGAGGCGTGCCAGCGAGGCGGACAAACGCCGCATGTACTTGAGAAAGCCCTTTCCTGGCATATCCAGTATGAAAAGGAAGGCACGATGCTTCAAAAACAGACGAGCTATTTAGGAGTATAATGAGTGACCCTGCCGGACGGCAGGGTTTTTTCTTTCTTGAACCGATGTTTAGCTGTTTTCCTTTACGGATGTTTCCTGTATAGTTGAAGGGATGCAAGCTTTCATAGGAGTTAGATATACAATGACAGAAAATAGAGAAGAAATCGAAGGAATTGGCCATGTTCCCCGCGGCGCGGGCCAGGCGGGAATTCCGCGCGCCGGTATCGCAGCCGATCTTACATCGGAACAACTGGTGCATGATGATGAGGCCGACGCCTTCTTCTTTCGCACCCTTGAGAAGAGAAACATCCGATTGAACGGTTCGCAAATTGACGCCGTTCGCTCCGTTGACGGCCCGGTTTTAATTAATGCGGGCGCGGGGAGCGGCAAGACGACTGTGCTCACGTGCCGAACCGCCTATCTTCTGCTCGTTAAACGGGTGCCTGCGAAGAATATTGTACTTGTCACGTTTACCCGGCAGGCGGCAAAGCAAATGAAGGACCGGCTTTTAATGATTCCGGGGATAAGCGAAGCGATGGTCCGGCAGATGATTATCGGAACGTTCCACTCCCTTGCCCGGACGATTTATTTTCATAAACTGGCGGAACCTCCCCGCATTATGAGCGAGAAACAGAAGGAATTCCTCATTGGGCAGATTACAAAAGAAATGGCGCTTGGGGAGCAGTACGAACCGGAAACACTGCTTGCCTTGCTTGCCCACCTTAAGAATCATTTGCTTATTGCAGGGGAAGAATGGGAAACAGAAGAAGTAGAGGGGCTAAAGGACGATGCCAGGCGTGTACTGCGCAAGTATGAGGCCTATAAACGAGCGAACCATTTAATCGATTATGAAGATTTAATTACAGGGTGCATTGAAACACTTGAGAAATATCCGGAATACCTCGCTGCCCTGCACCGGCGCATGGGCTACATACTGGTTGACGAATACCAGGATACAAACCATGCGCAATACCGGATGGTCCACATGCTGTCTTTGGAGTCGAATTTGTGCGTCGTAGGTGACCCGGATCAGGCCATTTATGGATGGCGCGGAGCGGATCCGTCGATTATTCTCCGGTTCCCGGATGAACACCCGGGCTGCAGCCGGATAACGCTTGATATTAATTATCGTTCACCTTCCGGGGTGGTTGGACTTGGAAATGAGGTCATTAAGCACAATAAAAACCGTTTTGAAAAGGAACTAAAGGTGCTGGACGGAGAAAAGAAGCTTCCGCTGTACTGGAATCCCCGCTCGGTTGAAAGAGAGGCGGAGGACGTTCTCGCACTCATCCGCGAGCTATCGAAGGAGTATGATTACCATAACATTGCCATCCTGTACAGAACGCACAGTACCGCGCGGACTCTATACGAAAAGCTTCTCATGAATGACATTCCATTTACGACGCACCGGGACGAGCCTACCTTTTATGAACTGGCTACCATCCGGCCGGTCATTGATTTTATGAAGCTATCGGTCGATCCGTACAATGAACAGGCACTTGAAAGCATTCTTCCGTGTCTTTATATCAGTAAAGCGCGTTACTTAAAGGAAATTCAAATTATAGCGATTCAAAAAGGAGTTTCGTACCTGGATGCCATAGAGTATCTGGATGCGCTCCCTTCCTTTCAAAGACGAAGAGTGAAAGAACAAATCTCCTGGCTGAAAAGCATTGGCCGTCTCTCCCCGCTGCAGGCGATAAAAGAAATCCGGAACGACGCAGGCGGCGGCTATGATAAGTTTCTGGGAAGCGAGCAGAACGGAGCCGTAACGTATCACAAAGAGCTTTTGCGGGATGATTTGTATGAGCTCGAAGAAGCAGTAAAGCCGTACAAAACGGTTCCGGAATTTCTTGCTTATGTACAGAAGATTATTGTCGAGAAAGAAATGCGCCGGCAGAGCAAGCAGCAGGTACAGGATGGGGTTGTTCTACAGACGATCCACAGCGCCAAAGGCCTGGAATATCCGGTCGTCATCCTCATCGGGGCGATTGACGGGGTCCTGCCGCATAGCATTGCGGTTACGCCAGAAGACAAGCCTGATTTCTGGCTTCATAAACCCCAGGATAACAAGCTTGAGGAGGCAATGGAAGAGGAGCGAAGGCTTTGCTATGTAGCGGTGACACGCGCGAAAAAGCAACTGTATGTCAGTTCGCCGCAATTTTTTCGCGGAAAACCCGTAGCGATCTCGCCGTTTATCCTTGATGCTTTTCGCCCCCAGCCGGAAACGTCGTCCCGTTTGTCGAATGCCAAATAAATACGTAGGAGGAAGGGCAGGATGAGCCTAGAAGCAGGCACGAAAGTGCAGATGAAAGTAGAACGGAAAGCACCGTTCGGTTATTTTTTATCGAGTGGAGACACGGATGTGCTCCTCCACGAGAGCGATACAGAAGGGGAAGTGGAAATCGGTGATACAATTGATGTGTACTTGTATCACGATCACCAGGACCGGTTAGCCGCAACCCAGCATACGCCGCATGTACTGCTCGGTGAGTTTTCCTGGCTTGAAGTTGTCGACATCCACCCGAGAATGGGGGCTTTCTTAAACAACGGAATGCGCAAAGATCTTCTTTTGCCGGCAGATCAGCTTCCCGAAATAAAAGACAAGTGGCCGCGCGCCGGGGACCGGGTATACGTCCAGCTCGAACACGATAAGCAGGGCCGCATGCTTGCCGTGCTGGGGAAAGAGGAGGATTTCGAGGAGATCACCCACCCTGCACCTGCTGACCTGTTTAATCAGGATGTCACGGGATATGTATATAAAATTATAAAAATCGGCGCTTTTTTGCTGACGGAAGGGCAGCACCTCGGCTTTCTCCACAAAGACGAAACGACGGAACCGCTTCGCGTGGGCCAGAAGGTAACTGCACGTGTTTCGCGGGTCCGGGAAGACGGGCGAATAAATCTGACGATGAAGCAGCGCAAGGAAGTGAGCTACAGCCAGGATGCGGAAACGATTTACGTGTACTTGCAAAACCGAAACGGACGGATGCCTTATACGGATAAAACAGAGCCGGATATTATTAAGCAGAAATTCGGGATTAGCAAGGCCGCATTTAAGCGGGCGCTCGGAAAGCTGATGAAAGAGAAAAAAGTATACCAGGAAGATGGCTGGACGATTATTACTGAGAATAAATAAAAGAGAAGCACCCATCTGCACAGTTCAAGTGTGCAGATGGGTGCTTTTTTTAATACTTTTTTGTAAGATAACAATATTTTTATGTTTGAAATACGACATAAAAGGGTAAAAAGCTACGAACGATATAGTGTGTAAAAGAAAGGGCGGTAAAATACATAGTACGGCAGAGGAGGAGAAACCTTGGCTCATAACGGTTATAACAAGATGAGGAAGTGGGAACGCCTGTCCAATCTTCAAACGCGGGTCCAACAAATGGAAGCGCTTCCCGGAGCGGAGAAAAGCGCGTCAGAGAAAACGATGCTTGACCTTTTACGGGAAGGGGAAACGGTTGACGTCCATTCTATCCATGTCGGTGTTTCCTGGAAACAGGCAGATGAATTGAACCGGGAGATTGTGCGTCTGTCAGCTTATGATGTATATAAATAAAGGAAGCCTGCGTAGAAACATGCGCAGGCTTTTTTTGTTGAGAAAGTGTATGTTTTTCTTATGGTTCAACAAAGGAAAAGCTGGGTAAATAGGGAGGGAAAACGTAGAAATTGAAGCAGAAGGGATAGATGAACATGATTCATGGGCGTTTACTTTACTTCAATAAACATTCCGTCGTCCCGCAGGAAGAGCGGTACGATAACTCCATGCAGCCAGGGGAAGTGATTACTTATACACTTTCTGAAAAAGAACTGGCTAAATACAGGCAGCTTCCGCCTGTCTCCGGTAAAAAAGCAATTTCTCTCCCTTACCGCAGAAAATAACGACTAATAAATAAAAAAGCCCTCTCTTCCAAGTTGGAAAACGAGGGCTTTTGTCATGCGATTCTGGATGAATTACGTTTTAATGCGAGCCGGAAAACAGCATTGGCTCAAGAAGATACAAAACAACGGTTGCAGCTGCCAGCGCGGTGCCCCAGGCAGTTAGCTTCATGTCTCGCTTGTTTCCTTTATTCGGTTGGGGCAGCAGCCCGAGGATGATGAGAATAAAAGACATGAGAGCAGCAACCGACAGAAATAAAAACAGGGTAGTTCCCGACATAGTAAAAACCCCTTTCGCCCTAGTGATAACTAATTATATTAAATATACCTATGGAAGAGTATGGATGTCAAAAAAGTTGTATGCTTTTTTTTCAAAAAATAGTGGAAATTTTTTTATGCATATACTAAAATAAATATCAGAACATTTCATATTCATTTTATTTTTTTTATTTAATATGAATGAGCATTCATTCAAGTGTGATTCGTTAGCGATCCATACAGAGCTTACATAAAAAAATATTCTTTCGCATCTCGCTCTATGATTGAATTTCTCGTTCATAAAATATAGGAAAATAAGGAGGTTGCATGATGGAGAGGAGTATTCAGAAAGCAGCTGTATTAGGCTCCGGAGTTATGGGAGCCGCTATTGCGGCCCACCTCGCGAACGCAGGCATTCAGACGTATTTGTTCGATATCGTTCCGAATGCCCTAACAGAGCAGGAAGAAAAGAAAGGGCTTACACTTGAACATCCGGCGGTACGCAGCCGTATTGCTGTAGAAGCAAAAGCCCGCCTTTTAAAAACAAAACCAAACCCGCTTTTTTCCAAAAAGAATGCTGACTTCATCATTCCGGGAAATCTTGAGGATGATTTATCCAGGCTAAAAGAAGTGGACTGGATTGTTGAAGCGATCGTAGAAAACCTGGAAATTAAGAAGCAGCTATGGGCGAAAGTAGAACAGAACTGGACGGAAGGCACAATTGTAAGCTCAAATACGTCGGGCGTTTCCATTAATAAAATGGTGGAGGACAGAGGCGAAGCGTTCCGCAAACATTTCCTTGGGACACACTTCTTTAACCCTCCGCGCTACATGAAGTTACTGGAGATTATCCCTGGAAATGATACGGACAAAAATGTTATCGCTTCCATAAAAGAGTTTGGCGAGAGAAAGCTTGGCAAAGGCGTTGTTCTTGCCAAGGATACGCCAAATTTCATTGCCAACCGCATCGGCACGTACGGCTTAATGGTTACGCTTGACGAAATGGTAAAAGGCGGCTGGACGACGGAAGAAGTAGACGCGATGACAGGTACTGTCATTGGCCGTCCGAAAAGCGCTACGTTCCGTACACTCGATATGGTTGGATTAGACACCTTCGTGCATGTGGCTGGAAACGTGTACGAGTCTGTTGAAGAATCCGAAGAGAAATCAACGTTTGCGATTCCGAATATGCTCAAGAAAATGGTAGAGAACCGCTGGCTGGGAGACAAAACGGGTCAGGGTTTCTATCAGAAGAAGAAAACAGCTGCAGGCAGAGAAATCCAGGCGCTTGATTATAATGAATTCACTTATGTTCCGCTGCAGAAAGTAAAGCTGGCGGCGGTCGAGCAGGCGAAAGCGGCGGGTGGCCTTAAGAAAAGGCTGCAGGCGTTAGCGTACAGCCCGACAAAGGAAGGCCAGTTCACCTGGAATGTGATAAAGAAAGTATTGATTTATTCAGCAAACAAAATTCCGGAGATTGCAGACGATGTAGTAAACGTCGACCGTGCGATGAAATGGGGCTTCAACTGGGAGCTTGGCCCGTTCGAAACGTGGGATGCGCTCGGTGTTGCCAAATCGGTTGAAAGAATGAAGCAGGAGGGAGACACCGTTCCGCAGTGGGTTGAAGATATGCTCGCCTCCGGAAAGACATCATTCTACGAACAGAACAATGGGATTACGTATTTCCACGCGTTAACAGGAGAGCGGCAGGAGGAAGAAACAGCCCGCCAGGTGTTGAAGCTGAAAACATTCAAGGAGCAAGGAAAAACGATCATTTCCAATTCCGGTGCCAGCCTCATTGATATCGGCGACGGAGTAGCCTGTCTGGAGTTCCACTCACCGAACAACGCAATTGGATTCGATATTGTAGACATGCTGTTTAAATCGCTTGAGGAAGTCGAAAAAAATTATCGCGGACTCGTCATTGGCAACGATGCGAAGAACTTCTGCGTTGGTGCGAACCTTATGATGATTCTTATGGAAGCACAGGATGACAACTGGGATGATATTAACTATCTCGTTAGTCGCTTCCAGCAGGCCTCCCTTGCTTTGAAATATTCGAAAAAGCCGGTTGTATCTGCACCGTTTGGCATGACGCTGGGCGGAGGTGCGGAAGTGTGCCTGCCTACAGCGAAAATTCAAGCGGCGGCGGAAACCTACATGGGCCTTGTCGAAGTTGGCGTCGGCGTTATCCCGGGTGGCGGCGGAACAAAAGAAGTCCTTCTGCGGGCCACCCAGGCAGCGGATGCTGTTGACCCGAAAGCGGATTTGCAGCCGTTCGTTAATAAGGCGTTTGAAGCGATTGCGATGGCAAAGGTGTCAACAAGCGGGGAAGAAGCCCGTGACCTCGGATACCTCCGGAGCGGTGACGCCATTTCTATGAATCGCGACCACCTTCTGTATGATGCGAAGCAGTCCGTCCTTGCGCTTGATATGGCCGGGTATGTACCACCGCCAAGGCAGGCGAAAGTCCGCGTCGTCGGTGCGGATGGAAAAGCGGTGCTGAAGCTTGGGGTGTATTCGATGAGACAGAGCGGATTTATCAGCGACCATGATCTTAAAATTGCAGGAAAACTCGCGCACGTACTCACAGGTGGGGATGTAACGCGAAACACATATGTAACGGAGCAATATCTCCTTGATTTGGAAAGGGAAGTCTTCCTAAGCTTATGCGGGGAACCAAAGAGCCAGGAAAGAATGCACCACATGCTGACCAAAGGAAAGCCATTACGCAATTAGGAGGGAGAGAACGAGATGAGAGAAGCGGTCATTGTATCAGCTGTGCGAACAGCTGTAGGGAAAGCGCCGAAAGGAATATTGAAAAATACAAGGCCTGAGGATCTGGGTGCGGCAGTAGTAAAAGAAGCTCTAAACCGTGCGCCCGGTCTCACGCCGGAAATGATTGAAGATGTAGTCATCGGCTGTGCCATGCCGGAAGGGGAGCAGGGCCTTAACGTTGCCCGGATTATTGCTATACATGCAGGGCTTCCTACAACGGTTCCGGGATTCACCATCAACCGGTTCTGCTCTTCCGGCCTGCAGTCGATTGCGATTGCAGCGGAGAAAATTATGTGCGGGTTTGCCGACGTTGTCATCGCAGGCGGTGTGGAAAGCATGAGCTATGTGCCGATGACCGGATACAAACCGGCTCCGCACCCGGATATTGTTGAGAATTATCCGGAGATTTATATTAGCATGGGGCATACGGCGGAAAATGTCGCCGAACGATTCAATGTGTCACGCGAAGATCAGGATAGCTTTGCTGTAGCGAGTCATCAGAAAGCGGCTCGCGCCATCCAGGAAGGCAAATTTAAGGAAGAAATTGTTCCGATTGCGGTCAAAGAAAAATACCTGGACGGCAAAGGGCGGCTGCAGGAAAAAGAGTTTATTTTTGATACCGATGAAGGGGTACGCCCGGAAACAACGGTAGAAGTGCTCGGCAAGCTGAAATCCCCGTTCCGCGTTGGCGGCAAGGTAACAGCAGGTAACGCATCCCAGACGAGTGATGGGGCGGCAGCTGTCGTTGTGATGTCAAGGGAAAAAGCAGAAGAGCTTGGCCTCAAGCCGCTTGCGATTTTCCGCTCCTTCACTGTCGGTGGCGTAGACCCTGATATTATGGGTGTCGGCCCGATCGTCGCGATTCCAAAAGCGCTCAAGCTTGCCGGTATTACACAGGATCAGGTTGATTTGTTTGAAATTAACGAAGCGTTCGCTTCCCAGGCTATCCAGGTAACACGCGAGCTTGGCATCAACATGGAGAAAGTCAATGTTAATGGGGGGGCGATTGCGCTCGGACATCCGCTTGGCTGTTCAGGCACGAAACTGACGGTATCGATTATCCATGAAGCAGCACGCCGCAAAGCTAAGTATGGCGTTGTGTCGATGTGTATCGGCGGCGGCATGGGGGCAGCCGGAGTATTTGAATTCGTTCACTAAGATTTCTATCTTTTTTAATAAATATAAGGAGGAAACAAGAATGAGCGTACAGAAAACAATGCCAAAAGGCGGACAATTTTTATTGGAAGAGACAGACGTAGATGCTGTATTCACCCCGGAGGATTTCAATGAAGAACAGCAAATGATTGCGAAAATGACAAAGGATTTCATTGAAGGGGAAGTCGCTCCCCACCATGAAGAAATTGAGAAGCTCGACTATGAGCTTACCGTAAAACTTCTTCGTCAGGCCGGTGAACTTGGCTTGTTGAGCGCCGACGTTCCGGAAGCGTTTGGCGGAGCAGCCCTTGATAAAATCAGTTCCAGCCTGATTGGGGAAAACATGGTTCGCGGCGGTTCATTCTCGCTCAGCCATGGGGCTCACGTTGGTATCGGAACCCTTCCGATTGTGTACTTCGGTACAAAGGAGCAAAAAGAAAAGTATTTACCGCTCCTGGCTACAGGGGAAAAGCTTGCGGCTTACTGCTTAACCGAGCCTTCCTCCGGTTCGGATGCTATGGGGGCAAAAACGACGGCCATTCTGAACGCGGAAGGCACCCACTACGTATTAAACGGAACCAAACAATTTATTACAAACGCAGGCTTTGCGGATATCTTTATTGTATATGCACAAATCGACGGAGATAAGTTCAGCGCCTTCATCGTTGAGAAGGAGCTCTCCGGCGTTAGCACAGGTCCGGAAGAGAAGAAAATGGGCATTAAAGGTTCTTCTACCCGCCCGCTTATCCTTGAAGACGTTCATGTTCCGGCAGAAAACCTGCTTGGCGAAATCGGCAAAGGCCACCAAATCGCTTTCAATATTTTAAACATCGGCCGCTACAAATTAGGGGTAGGTACAATCGGCGCTTCCAAGTGGGCGATTGAACTGGCAACCAAATATGCAAAAGAACGTAAACAGTTCAAAACGCCAATCGCCAGCTTCCCGCTCATTCGAAACAAAATTGCCGACATGGCGATTCGCACGTACGTAAATGAAGCGTTAACCTATCGTACAGGAGCATATCTGGATGCCGCGGTAGAACATTTAAACCTTGATGATTATGCGGGGCCAGAAGCTGCCAGGGTAATCGAAGAGCACGCTATCGAATACTCGATTGTAAAAGTGTTTGCTTCTGAAGCACTCGATTTTGTAGCGGACGAAGGAGTGCAAATTCATGGTGGATACGGTTATATTGCTGAATATCCGGTCGAGCAAATTTATCGTGATTCCCGCATTAACCGTATTTTTGAAGGAACAAATGAAATCAACCGCCTGTTAATTCCGGGTACACTGCTGAAGCGTGCAATGAAGGGACGCCTCCCGCTGATGGAGAAACTTCAGACGCTGCAGAAGGAATTGACCGGTTACATGCCTCCGATGGATTTGACAGAATCTACAGAAGTGCTTGAAACGGAGAGCAAAATGCTGGAGGCTGCGAAGAAAGCATTCCTGATGGTAGGTGGCACGGCTGTACAGAAATACATGAATAAAATCGAGCAAGAGCAGGAAATTCTAGAGAACCTCTCGAACATTATCATTGCTGTTTATGCAATGGAATCCGCGCTGCTTCGCGCTAAGAAAACAGCCTCCCGCAAAGGGGAAGCCGTTGCACAGCAGCAGATTGATATGACACGCGCTTACTTCCATGACGTGTGGTCAGACATTGAGAAATGGGCAAAAGAAGCGCTTGCTGCCACGAGTGAAGGCGACATGCTGCGCACACAGCTTTCCATCCTGAAGAAGCTGCTCCGCGTGAATCCGGTAAATACGATTGCGCTAAAACGCGAAATCGCAACCCGTATCATCGATGCGGAACAATACGTTGTAACTTCTAAATAACAATCAGGAGCGGACAGGCGAACCGTGTAACGCCAGTCCGCTTCTCCTTTTGTCATCGGTTCAAATTTTACAGGAAAAGGGTGGTAAGATGACATTAATCAAAAATTTGCAGCGTGGTGCCCGGCAGCATCCGGATGCAATCGCTTATTTGTTTGAAGATCAGTCGGCAACGTACGGCGAGTTTTACCAGTCTGTAAAAAACACGGCAGTCAATTTGGCCGGGCAGGGAATTGGAAAGGGAGACACGGTGGCCCTGCTGCTCGGGAACTCGCCGCACTTTCTCATTACATATTATGGAGCTCTTCTCGCGGGAGCAGCGGTTGTACCGATTAATCCGATTTATACGCCGCATGAAATTTCGTTTATCCTACAAAACAGCCGCACGAAATTAGCGGTGGCGGCGGCTCCTTTGCTTCCGGCTTTCGAAGCGCTTCACGGCAAGCTGCCTGATTTGCAGCGTGTTGTGCTCATTGGCGGAACATCAGAACACGATTGGACAATGCCGTATGAGGAATTGATAGCGCATTCAATTGCAGATTTCGAAGCGCCTGCCCTGGAAGAGGATGACATTGCTGTCATTCTATATACGTCCGGTACAACCGGGGTGCCAAAAGGCGCGATGCTAACGCACCAAAATCTTGCATCGAACGCCGATTCTATCGCCCAGTATCTGACGGTGAATGCCGAAGATCGTTTCGTGACGGTCCTGCCAATGTTTCATGTATTCTGCATGACTGTCTGCATGAATGCACCCATTGCCATTGGCGCATCCATGATTATTATTCCGCGATTCAGCCCAACAGAAGTCGTACGGATGATAAGAGAGAAGCATGCTACCGTATTCGTCGGCGTTCCTACGATGTATAATTTTATTTTACAAACACCGGGCGTTACACCCGCTGACTTAGATTCACTTCGGATTTGCATCTCCGGGGGAGCATCCCTCCCTGTGGCCCTGCTGCACAATTTCGAGGAGAAATTTAATAAGAAAATATCGGAAGGCTACGGTTTGTCTGAAGCTTCCCCGGTAACGGCGTTTAACCCGGTGGATGGTGTCAGAAAGCCAGGCTCGATCGGTGTTGATATTCCCGGTGTGAGAAATAAGATTGTAGACGAAGAAGGAGAAGAACTTCCGCGCGGACAGGTTGGCGAGCTTATCGTCCAGGGACCGAACGTGATGAAAGGATACCTCAACCTTCCGGAAGAAACAGCCATGACGCTGCAGAACGGATGGCTCCATACCGGTGATATGGCGTATATGGATGAGGACGGGTATATTTTTATCGTCGATCGCAAAAAAGACCTCATTATTGTCGGCGGTTACAACGTATACCCAAGAGAGGTTGAAGAGGTACTGTACCACCATCCGCAAGTCGTGGAGGCGGCGGTTATCGGCGCTCCTGACGAAAACCAGGGAGAAATCGTTCAGGCCTATGTTGTGAGGCAGGATGATTCCCTGACGGAGGAAGCGCTCCGGGAGCATTGCCGCAGCGAGCTGGCCAAGTACAAGGTACCGCATTCTATTGTGTTTATAAAGGAATTGCCTAAGAATACAACCGGCAAAATTCTTCGCCGCGCTCTCCGTGATGTTATTGCCAGGTAAAAGAAACAGAAAATAGAAAAACACCGCAAGCAGCGCTGCGGTGTTTTTCCGTGTTCAGAATTTAAATCTGTTGAAAAGCCTCTACGATTCGAGTATGTTCCGGATAATTGTCTGCAGTAAAGTGCTTTTCAACCCAGGCCATCATTTCATGGCGTCCGTTAAACACGAAAGTGTCCTCGCCCCATTGCGTAGAAATCTCACGGACCGTAATTTTTGCACCTTCCATTTCAGCCGTTATCATATTCCAATTGTCTTCTTTATAAATGGTAATTATTTTTGCCATCTGCTCGTTTCAAACCTTTCACGTACGGATATTTGTTCCTTATAAGTGTATCCATTGACGGGAGAAATTTCAACTGATACGATCAACAATATAGACAGCCATACTATTTTTAAAAAAGGTGAAATCCATTGGTCAACCACCCACCACGCGTCCATTATCAACAAGGTCAAACCCATGGCTATCATGATGTGAGGTGTTTTGTCTTCGCAAGGGACCATTATACTTGTCAATGGTGTAAAAAGAAAAACAAAATCCTGCAAACCCATCATATTGTTTATCAATCTAACGGAGGAACAGACCGGGCAGATAACTTGATTACCCTGTGTACGGATTGCCATACCCAGGAAAACCATCAACCGGGGCAAATCCTATGGAAATGGATGCAGGAAGGTAAAAAGCTTCCTGCTTACAAGGAAGGCACGTTTATGAATGTGTTTCGCAGGAGGGTATTTAAAAAATACCCACAAGCCAAAATAACCTATGGTTCAATAACAACACCCCATCGAAAAACATTAGGCTTAGAAAAAACGCATTTTAATGATGCCATTGCCATCACAGGCATTCAAAAGATAAAGGAGAACCCAAAAGGCCTTTTCTTGATCAAGCAATTCCGCAAGAAAAAACGTTCCCTGCATGAGGCGACAGCAAGGAAAGAAGGAGGGAGACTTCTTACTAAAGATGTTAAATAAAACCCAAATTCGCCGGGTGCTGGATACGTTTGCCGAAATGTTTCCGGATGCCCATTGCGAGCTGAACCACAGCAATCCATTCGAGCTTACCATCGCCGTTCTGCTGTCCGCACAGTGTACGGACGCGCTCGTAAACAAGGTTACCCCCCATCTGTTTGCGAAATATAAAACACCGGAAGATTACCTGTCCGTCCCGCTTGAAGAATTGGAACAGGATATTCGAAGCATCGGCCTGTACCGCAATAAAGCGAAAAATATTCAGAAGCTGGCCCGTATGATCATCGAAGAATACGGCCGCGAAGTTCCGCAGGAGTACGATGAACTTGTGAAACTGCCGGGTGTGGGAAGAAAGACGGCGAATGTTGTCGTGTCAACTGCATTTGGCGTTCCGGCCATTGCGGTCGACACCCACGTAGAAAGAGTGTCCAAAAGATTGGCAATCGCCCGGTGGAAAGACACGCCGCTTCAGGTTGAAGAACATTTGATGAGAAAAGTCCCGCGGGAGGAGTGGTCGATTACTCACCACCGCATGATTTTTTTCGGACGCTACCATTGCAAGGCCCAAAACCCGCAGTGTCCGGTGTGCCCCCTGCTCGACTTGTGCCGGGAAGGGCAAAAACGGATGAAAGGGAAATAATAAAGGTGACTTGTTAGAGCGGCAATCCATTGATATATAGGGGATTGGCGCTTTTTTGTGCCTCTTTGTTGTCATAAAAACGGGAAATGGCGAATAGGCTAGATTGTCCCAATAAACAAAAATGACAGGCAAGGAGGAAACAAAAACATGATGAAACCGATGAGTCTGAAAAAATACATATGGATGCTATGTGCGATTGTAACGGGGATATTATTCATTCTGCCGCCTGATAATGCTGCTGATATGGCTCTCCTTGAAGAAACGTATGCCAAAAATGTGGACAAGACTGTTTCGACGGACCGCACGGTGTTCTCTACTGTAGATTTAGCAAAAGAAATGGACAAGGAAAAGCGGCTCCAAAATTTATATAGTTTCGAAGAAAAGAAAAGAGCGGACGAGAAAAAAAGAAGAGAAGAGAAAAAAATAATGAGGCAGAAGAGCGGTGAACATTATTGGCTCGCAAAAATTATTGAAGCCGAAGCACAGAACCAGTCTTTCCGCGGCAAGGTGGCGGTGGGAAGCGTCGTGCTCAACCGTGTGAGAAGCGGAGAGTTTCCCAGGACAATAAAAGGCGTCATTTTTCAGCAGTATAGAGGGCACTATCAGTTCCAGCCGGTCGCAAACGGCCGGATTCACAGAGTCAGCGTATCGAAATCATCTGCGCTCGCCGCTGCTGAAGCACTTAACGGAGTGGATCCGACACATGGTTCGCTATATTTTTACAACCCAAAAATCGCGCGCAGTAAATGGATTCGGACACGTTCTGTAAAGATAAAGATTGGTGATCACAGTTTTGCGGGATAATCGGGAAGGGAATGTCGTTGCATTGGAAGAATGAAGAAGGTAAGGTGTTTTTGGGTAATATAAAATATAAAGTCAATGGAGGAGGAAAGTTATGAATTCAACAATCCCACAGCGGAACGAGATTCCAGAGGAATATAAATGGAATTTAGAAGCGATATACCCTGACGATTCTTCATGGGAACAGGACTTCCATAAAACCGAAGAGTTAAGCCGAAAAGTTAGCCAATTTAAAGGGAAGCTAGCCGAATCCCCACAACGGTTGCTCGAATGCTTGAATTTAGATACTGAAGTAAGCTGTCTTATGGAAAAGGTATATGTATATGCGGCTATGCGAAAAGACCAGGATACAAGGGATTCCAAGTACCAGGGGTTAGTACAGCGGGCAGGCAGCTTAAGTGTTAAAGTGAATGAGGCCACTTCATTTATCGTTCCGGGAATTCTGCAAATTCCAGACGAAACGCTGGAAAACTTCTATGAAAGCGAACCGGAGCTGCAATTTTATAAAAAATACCTGAATAAGATTTTGCGAAAGAAAGGTCATATTCTCTCAGCAGAACAAGAAGAGCTTCTTGCACGAACGGGTGAACTTGCTTCTGCACCACAAACGATATTCGGTATGATAGACAATGCGGATATGAAGTATGGAAAAGTAATTGTGGATGGGGAAGAAATTGAACTAACAAAAGGACGCTATGCCCAACTGTTAGAAAATCCGGAGCAAGAAGTACGGAAAAAAGCTTTTGAGACGTTGTACGAATCTTATAGCCGTCAAAAAAATACAATCGCAGCGACTTTAAATGCCAGCATCAAAAAAGATGTGTTTTATGCCCGGACAAGAAAGTACCCTTCAGCGCTAGAGGCGTCTTTGCTTGATGATAATATTCCTGTTTCTGTTTATACAAACCTGATTACGACGGTTAAATCCCGATTAGATTCTATGTTCGAATACCTTAAGCTTCGTAAAGAGATGCTGGGAGTCGAAGAATTACATATGTATGATATATTCGCCCCGTTAGTTTCGGAAACAAAAATGGAGATCCCTTATAAAGAGGCTTATGAAACCGTTAAGAAGGGTTTGGCTCCGCTGGGAGAAGAGTACTTAGCGGTATTGGATGAAGCCTATAACAGCAGATGGATTGACGTTTATGAGACGGAAGGGAAACGGAGCGGAGCTTATTCATGGGGCGCTTATGGGACACATCCTTATGTATTGCTCAATCATCAAGATACGTTAAATGACATGTTTACGCTGGCTCATGAACTCGGCCATTCGATGCATTCCTACCTTTCTGACAAGAACCAGCCTTATTTGTATGCTCAGTATACGATTTTTGTCGCAGAGGTTGCTTCTACTGTAAACGAAGCGTTATTGATGAGATACTTGCTCGAACATACGGATGATAAGAACACCAAGATGTACCTTATGACACATTTCCTAAATCAGTTCCGCAGCACTTTGATTCGTCAAACACAATTTGCCGAGTACGAGAAAATCACACATGAGATGGTTGAAAAGGGCGAATCGCTCACTGCCGAGGAATTCTCTGCTGAATATTTGAAGCTTAACCGCGAATATTACGGCGAAGGGATTATTCATGATGAGGAGATCGCACTTGAGTGGAGCCGCATCCCGCATTTTTACAACGCTTTTTATGTTTATAAATACGCAACTGGCTTTTCAGCGGCGATTGCTTTATCGAAAGCGATTTTGGAGGAAGGAAAACCCGCCGTGGAGCGTTATTTAGAGTTTCTGAAATCAGGGGGTTCCGATTATCCGCTTGAGTTGTTAAAGAAAGCAGGCGTGGATATGACTACGTCCAAACCAATTGAAGATGCACTCGATGTTTTTGCGCAGTACGTGGAAGAACTCAGAAAACTGCATCAAGAAAAGTAAAAGTAAAACAGAATAAGCCGCATCAGAAAGGCGTGTTCATCATGCCTTTCTTTTTTTGCGCCATTTTTGAAGAAAGATATACCAACATAGAAAAATAGTGCTAATGTCCGAAAACAATTCCATTTTCCTTGCGTCTAACCATGTTGAGTGAGTCCAAGCAAAAGCGCCGCAGTTAGTTTGCAATCCATCGGGAGGTAGGTGTGTCACAGGCAACTAGAGAAGCAAGGGAGCGAGGAAAAATAATGAAAAGAAAAAATCTACTGCTGTGGTCACTGCTCTTTATACTATGCTGGGTAGTGCCGACCGCGGTACAGGCTGCATCGGCTCCGATTAAGCTTGTTGTGAACGGAAGCTATGTAACGCCTGATGTCCCACCCCAGGTTGTGAAGGAGAGGACGATGGTGCCGATTTCTTTCCTGGGAAAAGCGTACGGTGTAGACGTCCAGTGGGATCAAACAGAGAAGACGGTAACAATTGACAATGGCAACGGAAAGAAAATCGTGATGAAACCAGGACAAACAAGTGCCTATGTAAATGGCAGCCCGATTACACTGGCTCAGGCTCCGCTTATTATCCAGCAGCGGACGTTTCTCCCGCTTCGTATTGTAGGAGAACTCCTCGATGCGACGATCGGATGGGAAAATACGACCAAGACGGTTGTCGTTAACCAACCGCAAAGCATGTCCATCAATGGAAGCACTTTGCCAAGTACTCCTATCTTTCAATTACCTGCAGGCTATTATGTGAACATTAATAACGTTGCAAAGCCTCTTGGGTATGAGGTTAAGCAGTCGGCAGGAAAATTAGTATTGGAGCAGGGTACGGAAAAATACACGATTAGCCAGGCGGCCGGCAACCAATCTGACGGTTACCGGATGATCGAGACTCAATATGCGATTTCTCCAGAGTATCTTTCACGAATGATTAATGCAACTTCCGGTTGGAATCAAAGCCATACTGCATTCGCTTTGGACAAGCTGCAGAAAATAACAGGCTTTACTCAGACGGATGATGAAATTACAATCCGTTCTGAAGGAAAGATGTCATATTCTCACTTTTATTTGGACGATGGGAACCATGTTGTTATTGACTTCAATCATGCGGTTAAGGATTCTTCTGTCCAGAATCAGGAGTTTACCTCTCCGCTGGTAAAGGGAATTCGTTTTGGCCAGCAGGAATCACCGGATCGGGTACGTGTAGTGCTCGATTTGACAAAGAAAGCGGGCTATACGATTTCCGCTGTAGATGGTGAAACGAAAATCACGGTGAAAGAAGAAATTTTAACACCAGTCCCAGCACCGGTTCCAGCGCCAGCGCCTGTTCCGCAGCCAGCGAACAGCGGGAAATTTGTCATCGTGCTTGACCCGGGACACGGCGGAAAAGATCCGGGAGCGAGCGGAACAATTGGAAACCATGAAAAAGATCTCGTTCTTGCGATTGCGAAGAAAACGGAAGCAATCTTGAGCCAGAACCCGAACTTTAAGGTTATTATGACGCGCACAGGCGATACGTACCCGACTCTCCAGGAGCGGGCTGCGCTGGCAAACAACTTGAAAGCCAATGTTTTTATGTCCTTCCACGCGAACGCTGGTCCTTCCACGGCCCATGGAACGGAAACGTATTACACAACTCCTCAAAGCAAGGAGTTTGCCTCCATTCTTCACAAGCATTTGCTTAAAGCAACCGGCTTCACGGATCGCCATTTGCGCACAGCGAATTACTACGTTATCAAGAACACAAAAATGCCATCCACTCTTATTGAGATCGGGTTCCTGACGAATTCGGCTGATAACGCAGCAATGTTAACTCCTGCCCTGCAGCAGCGGGTCGCTGAGGAAATGGCAGCCGGCATTACAGAATACTATAACAAGCACCACTAGCCTTAAAACAGGAAAGGTTCCTCGAAAAACGGGAGGAACCTTTCTTTTTTTTGTGTAATTGAATACTATAGAAGGGACGAACTGAATTGTGGAAGGAGCACCAGTAGATGATTTGGCAGCGGATACGCCCTTTTCTTTTTATTACGGTTGGCAGCTTTTTATATTCCATTGCCGTAAATATGTTTTTTGTAAGCAACCGGCTTGCCCAGGGCGGAGTAACAGGGATTTCCCTTTTGCTGCACTACCTGTTTAATACTCCTGTCGGATTGCTTATTATCTTAATGAACATTCCGATTTTTATACTTGGCCTTGTTGTGCTGGGCCGGGGGTTCCTCATCTTAAGTGCATACGGTATGCTTGCCACTTCTATCTTGATTGATCTCACTTCAAGCTGGAGCGTTCACCCATTCCAAAACGTAATTCTGGCACCCCTATACGGTGGAATCATTGCCGGTGCGGGCATTGGCCTGATTTTTCGGGTTGGCGGGACATCCGGCGGGGGCGACATTATCGCACGCGTGCTGCAGCGTAAGTTCCGCAATATCGACTTAGGCAAATTTCTGTTTGGAATTGATTTTACGATTATCGCGATTTCCGGCTATGTAGTCGGGATTGAGAAGGCGATGCTGACGATTGTTGCCGTCTATGTAAGCTCACGGGTCGTTGATTTGCTCTTATCCGGATTGCAAAAGCAAAGAAGCGTTATTATTATTTCCGGCAAGCCACAGGAAATCACGGCGGAAATTCAGCGAAAACTCGTCCGGGGTGTGACGATGCTCCGCTCGATGGGCGGGTATTCAAAACGGGAGGGAGAGGTTTTGCTCGTTGTTGTCCAATTATATGAGATGGACAAGGTGCGGCAAATCATCCGTGAAATTGACGACAGAGCTTTTATTTTGGCGCTGGAAACAAAAGAAGTACACGGAGAAGGGTTCAGCTTCCCATCGCCTGCGCGCAGCCATATTGAATCGTAAGAAGTTTCAACTGGCTCAATCGGTGGTATTATGTCGGAAGTTAGAAGTGCACCTTTTGCAGAAGCTCCTTGTTTTTCTCGCAAAATGCGATAAGATATACAATGGTGAACACAGGATTGAATAGTGGTTCATTATAGAATAAGGGAAAGGAAGACAGACTGTGTTATTTCCTAACTCAAAACAGATCGAGCAGGTACCTTATACGAAGATGTCTACGCCGACGGCAGCGCCATTGCTGCTGCCCCGTATTTCGAATCGCTGGGCCCGCGCTTGCCTGTGGACTGCCACCGTATTTTGCTTTCTTCTTTTTATTAGCCTTTTATGGTTTTATTTTACTCCACAGGGGACAAAGCTTCGCGGCATTGTAGCCGAAGCTGTGTATACTTCTAAGCAGACGAAATACACCTGGCTGCTCGTTGGGCCAAGCGGTGTGGCAAAAATCAAACAGAGCTACCAAAGGCAGGCCGAAACGAACCATCTCGTTAAACAGGATATGAGTCTCGTCCACATTGCCGCAGCGAAGCTGGGAGCACCGATGACCCCGTCTTCCCTCGTTAAGATTGAGGACATTAAAGGTCCAACCTACGTAGGAAAGGTGATGTATGTAAAGGACCCGCGCTATATTCATGTTGTGGCAAGCCATAGCCCTGACGGTGAAAAAGTCAGCAATATAGCGGCAAGAACCGGTGCGCTTGCGGCTGTAAACGGCGGCGGCTTCTTCCTCACAGAGAAGAAGGAGAACATGGCCGGGCCAGAATACGAAAATATAGAGCGTATCATGCACCCGTTCGGCCTCATTGTCAGCGAAGGAAAACTCGTCATCGGAGACCCGACAACACCGCAGGATATCGTTGGCTTTACAAAGCAGGGTGTGCTTATTAGCGGCCGTTACACCTATGAACAAATGAAGAAGCTTGATATTGCGGAAGCCGTCAGCTTTCTGCCCCGGCTGGTTGTGAACGGGAAGCGGATGATTACAGAAGGTGATGGGGGCTGGGGCGTTGCTCCACGAACCGCCATCGCCCAGAAGGCAGACGGAACGGTCATGGTGCTTGTCATTGACGGCAGGGCGATACACAGCTTTGGCGCAACCCTCAAAGATGTGCAGGAAGAGCTGTTAAAGCGGGGAGCGGTAAACGCGGTAAACTTAGATGGAGGTTCTTCCTCCAGCATGTACTATAAAGGAAAAATCATTACAACGCCTTCGGGGTTTGTCGGTGAGAAGCCGATACCGAATGCCTTTCTTATTTATAACCCGTACCTGGAGAAGGGTAACGTCGTATATAAGCCAGATGAGAGCCAGCCTCGTTCCTAACGCGGCTGGTTTTTCATTACCCAATTTTCAGGATAAGGGAAGGAGAGATTTTGATGAAAAACGGGACCTTGTTGTCAAAACTGCCGCTGCCCGCATCCCGAAACGATGTGGAGCTTTATCATATTACATATGCATCGCAAAACAAGATTGTGGCCGGGTATCTCGCTTTTCCAGCTGCACACAAGAAATGCCCCGTCATCGTCTATTGCCGGGGAGGGATACACAGGGTTGGCATGGTGCAGACGGATTGGATTGAACAGATGGCTTCCTGCGGCTTTGTTGTGCTTGCCCCTTCCTACAGGGGGAATGAAGGCGGGGAAGGGCACGAAGACTTTGGCGGAGAAGATCGCCATGACATATATGATATGATTCCTCTCGCTTCCACCCTGCCGAACGCGGATGAAAAGAAAATCGCGGCCGTCGGTTTTTCCAGAGGGGGAATCGGCGCTTTTCTTGCGGCGATTGAAACGCTTCACATTGGGGCGGTTGTCTCCTGGGGGGGAGTAACAGATTTGCATCTTACGTACGAAGAGAGGGTTGATTTAAGGAGAATGCTGAAGCGTGTGGTTGGCCACCCGGTGAAGGAGGCACACGCCTATCTTGCCCGCTCACCCATTCATTTTGCCGAGTCGATCCAGTGTCCGGTACTTTTTATTCACGGTAAAGAAGACGAACTAGTGAGCACCCGGCATGCGGATAGATTGGCGGCTCGTCTCGAAAGGCTGGAAAAGCCGTTCGAGTACTGGTATTATCCTCGCTTTGGACACCATTTTCCCGCGCCTTATCATTATGCAACGATTAATGAAATGTGCGGCTGGATTCATAAGAACTTAGAAGGTTGGCTGAACGTGGAAACCATCATGAATTAATGGAGCGAAAAGGGAGATACTATACAATGTACCAGTTGCAGCAGGGAACGGTTCTCAAAAACGCATAATATTACAACAATTACTGGTCGGAAAATTTGTGTGTTAAAATCCGCATTTCGGGGTAAATACTAATCATACCACACAGAATAGGAGGCAACAAGTTATGGGATTTCTTTGGTCATTAATTATTGGTGGATTAATCGGTTGGTTAGCGGGTGCAATCATGGGTCGGGACATTCCCGGTGGAATTATAGGTAATATTATCGCCGGCTTCATAGGTGCCTGGCTCGGTACAGCGATTCTGGGAGACTGGGGTCCGCACATAGCAAGGTTTGCGATTATACCCGCGATTATCGGTGCCGTTGTTCTCGTCTTCATCGTAAGCTTCATCATGCGAAGCATGGGACGCAACCGCAACCGCCACTAAAAATGTTTCACTTCTTCGTTGACAATTAAAGAAGGAAAATGAAGGGCGCCCAATCACAAATTATGTGGTTCGGCGCCCTTTTCCCGTCTTTATGAATGGACCTTTGTTTGTATATAATGAAACATTCCTTTGGCGTTCATTTGAATGTCAAACTCGAATGCCTGCCGCACCGGATGGTTTGACGGAACCCCCATTTTTTCTAATTCATAATGGAAGAACTCGCGCAGCCTGGCAGCCGTATGCTCCCATGTCGGTTCTTCAGCAAAGGCCTCCCTGGCGATGCGATCGTAGGCCGCTGTCCTCTCGATGTTTTTCTCAATGACTTTCCGCGCATCGCTGTGCCGGCCATAGTGGGTAATGAAAAGCTGTGTAAGATCGAGCTTTAAGAATTTATGAAGCGTTGCCAGCATCGCTTCTGGATTGAACTGCGTTGGGGAAGAGGAAGGTGCATAGAAGTCGAATCCAAGTTCCTTCTGCAGCTTCGGAAAAGAAATGCCGGCAGCATCGCCGCTAAAAAGTCCCTTGCTCTGTGGATCGTATACTGCATAATGGTGGTACGCGTGTCCGGGGCTGTCGATAAACAGCAATCTGCGGTTCGGGCCGATTTCTATCTCCATCCATCCCCGGCGATGATAACACGCTCGGCGGGAATTGGCACAATAGGAGCAAATAATGATTCGAACGCTTCGCCGTATACTTGTTTTGCGCTTGCGATTAATTTGGATGGATCAATTAGGTGCTTTGCCCCTTTCGGGTGTATAATAATTTTTGCGTTGGGCAATTTTTCAAGAAGCAGACCCGCACCGCCCGCATGATCCAGGTGGATGTGTGTTACGATAACATATGTAACTTCTTGATAGGCTACTCCTAGCTTATCAAGAGCAGAGAGAACGCAGGGGACCGAAACGCTTGCCCCCATTTCAACGACTGTTTTTTTATCGCTATTAATGAAGTAACCTGCCGAACGAGCATCCGTTTCATCGCTTACGAGTTCAACCTGGTAAATCTCATGGCCGAGAGAAACGATATCTTTTGTGTTCAATAGTTTATCCCTCGCTTTTTTGATTTTTCTAAAATTACTATAACATAATTAAGGAGCTACATATGAGTAAAGTTGAAATTATTGCGACCTCAACATTTGGCCTTGAAGCCGTAGTGGCGCGGGAAGTAAAGCAGCTTGGCTACGAGAATGCGAGCGTTGAGAACGGGAAAGTCACGTTCACCGCTGACAAGCTTGCCATCTGTCGCGCGAATCTATGGCTTCGGACCGCGGAACGAATCCGCCTGAAAATCGGGGAGTTTAAGGCGGTCACATTTGACGAGCTGTTCGAGAAAACAAAGGCGCTCCCGTGGGCGGAATGGCTTCCGGTCGATGCTGAATTTCCGGTCGAAGGGAAATCAGTGAAATCCACGCTGTTTTCTGTTTCCGATTGCCAGGCTATCGTCAAAAAGGCAGTTGTTGAGAGCTTGAAGAAAAGCTACAACAAATCGTGGTTTGACGAGAATGGCCCGCTTTTTAAAATCGAGGTTGCTTTGCATAAAGATATCGCCACGCTCACGATCGATACCTCAGGGGCCGGGCTGCACAAAAGGGGGTACAGGCGGTTAATTAGCGGTGCCCCGCTGAAGGAAACGATGGCTGCCGCCATGATTCAGCTCTCCTACTGGAATCCAGACCGGCCTCTGCACGATCCGTTTTGCGGTTCAGGGACCATTCCGATTGAAGCCGCTTTAATCGGGCGTAATATCGCTCCCGGGATGAACCGGGAGTTCGTGTCGGAGGACTGGCCGTCGATCCCGAAGAAGCTCTGGCAGGAGGCGCGGCGGGAAACACATGATCTGGCGAAATATGATCGGCCGCTTGAAATTACAGGCACAGATATCGACGGTGACATTATTATTGTTGCGAGAGAGAATGCCGAGGAAGCGATGATGGAGGACGCCGTCCGGTTCCGCAGGCTGCCGGTTTCCGGGCTGCGTGCAGACGAACAGTATGGCTGCATTATTTGCAATCCACCTTATGGGGAACGGCTTGGTGAGAAGAGGGAAATCGAGCAGCTTTATAGAATGATGGGCAAAACGTTCAGCGCGATGGATACGTGGTCGTATTATATCCTCACTTCGTATCCGGAGTTTGAAAGCCTGTTTGGGAAAAAAGCCGATAAAAACAGAAAGCTGTATAACGGAAATATTAAAAGCTACTATTATCAGTATTATGGTCCGCGGCCGCCGAGGAAAGAGGCCTGATAGCACGACCAGAATGGAACGTGAACCATACCCTGCACCCACTCTTTGGATTAACCCTAAAATAAAAAAGATTGATGACTTTACAATGGATGATTTTCAACTTGTTGAATATAAGTATCATCCTTCTATTAAAATGGAAGTGGCAATTTAACATCTGACAATAGTCAAAATATAAACAAAAACAGCCAGCTGGGTTTCATTTCAACTGGCTGTTTTGTATGTTTATTATTGTGGTGGCATTGCGGTTGAAGGATTTGCTTTAAGCGCATCAGCTAGATCTTTATCTTTAATATCAACTTTATCCTTCTTCACTAAATCATCTAAAATAGGTTGAAGTGGTTTTGCCTTTTGTCCCATCAGCTCACGACGGATATTTTTTTCCATATCGGCATATGGTGTTACACGTTTTTCGGTTACTTTAATGATATGGTAGCCGTATTTACTTTTCACAGGATCACTAATCTTTCCAATGGGAAGAGAAAATGCCACTTTTTCAAATTCAGGTACCATTTTACCCTTTCCAAAAAAACCAAGGTCTCCACCTTTTACTGCGCTTCCTGTGTCGATAGAATACTGCTTGGCAAGAGTTGCGAAATCTTGTCCACTTTTTAACTTTGCCTCAACTTCTTTGGCAGCTTTATCATATTTTATCAAGATATGAGAAGCGTGAACTTCATCTTTTCTCTCTTCATACAACTTTTTCACATCAGCATCTGCCACTGTCACATCTTTTGTAACTGCTTTGAACTGTAAGAGGTTTTGTCGAATTTGTTCTTTTAGCTGGTTTTCATCTTTTATTCCATGTTGAGTTAAAGCTTGTTTAAAAGCATCATCGCTTGGAAAGTTCTTTTTCACTCTCTGGACTTCATCGTTAACCTCTTGATCCGTAACCGGGAAATTTTTTTCAAGAACTTTTGTATAGATCATGTCCCGGAGTACCTGATTTCCATCCTTATTTTTAAGTTTGTTGTAAAGTTCATCCTTCGTAATCTGTCCAACGCTTGTATCTACAACTACATTGTTTCCACTTGCACTGGCTGTATCTGTGTTGTTTGTCCCACATGCTGTCAGCGAGAATACAGAACAAGCGGTTAGAATTAATAAAGTAACTTTTTTCATTTTTTCCTCCGCATTAATTGATCGTCTTCTTAAAAATACAGGATAGAAGTTGATTATAGAGGAAAAAAGTGAAAAATTGATGAGAAAAAATGAGATGGTTGAAAAAGGAAAAATCTATGTTTATCCCTCTTTTACCTTCCCTTCGGCACGCAGCCGATCCAGTTCATTTTCATTGACTGTAACTTCTTCTATTTTAGTTTTAACAATTGGGGTGACTGGCAATCCTTTTGTTCTATGACGTATAGATTTAGCAAGATTTTCGGCGTCCAATTTGGCCTGGTTCCTCGTAAACCAATATTGATTGGATTGCTCAACGATGCTTTCTTTTCCGTTCGGATAGATAGCGACTACAAAATACAAACGGGTGTACCACATAATACTCACTTCCTTCCGTTCAATCATCTACTCCGTTATATTTATCTTCAATATCACGACATTCTAATGCTCCCAATAAAAAATTTTACCATGAAGTGTCATGTTTTAGGGTATGCGGACGGCATCCGCTGCCTCTTTAGAGGAGAGAGGAGAGTCCGCTTTGCCTTTCCCCTGACTATAGCGAATCATCGCATACAAAAAGTGTGGCGTATCCCTGACCTTCTACTCCCAAAAGAAAGAGCTGCCCGCATTAAAAAAGGCATGTGAAGAGTATAAGACCGTTCATTCGCAGGTCCTGCAAAACGTGGTCGAACGTTTGGATAAGGCATATCAAGCCTTTTTCAGACGGGTAAAACGTGGCGAAAAGGCAGGATTTCCCCGCTTTAAGGGAAGGAATCGTTACCATAGTTTCACCTATCCTCAATCGGGTTTCTCCCTCGAAGGCAAATACATTACGCTATCCAAAGTCGGAACCATTCGCATCAAACTCCATCGCCAGGTGCAGGGTATCATCAAAACGTGCACAGTTCTCGCCAAAAATGGACGGTATTACGTTTGCTTGTCCTGTGAAGAAGAACCAAAAATACAAGCAACAGGCGGAAGTGTTGGCATTGATCTGGGCGTGCGTCACCTGGCCATCACATCCGATGGTGACTTTCATGATGCACCGAAATATCTGCGTAAAAGTGAACGGCAGCTAAAGAAATTACAGCGGATTGTATCCAGACGAAAGAAAGGGTCAAACCGTCGGAAAAAGGCAGTCGCATTGCTTGCGAAGAAGCATGAATACATTGCAAACCAACGCAGAAATAATGCGCATCGTTGTCCTTCCTGTGGCTTTGAATGTGACAGGGACATAAACGCCGCCAAAAACATTCTCAAGCGGGCAGTACAGCAACGGCAAAACGTGTCGTAAGACACGCCTGGCTAGGAACTAGCCTTCGTGGAGAGTACGGCGTTGGTCGGCTCGATGAAGCGAGAAGCTCTCCAATTTATTGGAGGGAGGTTCACTTTGTATCAAGGTTGTACTTCTTCAGGCGGTTATAAAGCGTAGCTCTCGATACACCAAGCAATTGAGCGGCTGCCGACTTGTTTCCATACGTTGTCTGCAACGCTTCGATTAACTGGTCGTATTCGCTCGCACCCGAGGCCGCAGGATAAGGCATAGCGGGCTTCGAAGGTTTAAATACAGGCTGGTGCACAAAGCCGTCCGGCAAATGTGAAGGTTCGATCCGTTCCTGATCGGTTAAGATGATGAGCCTTTCAATCATGTTGCGCAGCTGGCGGATATTTCCCGGCCACTGGTGCTGGAGAAACAGGAGGACGGTCTGGGAATCGAATTCCGGAACCGGCTTATTGTACTTGGCCGCGAACTCTTTTAGAAAAACCTGAATAAGCTCCGGAATATCCTCCCGCCTCTCCCGCAACGGGGGAACATGGACCGAGACGACATTCAATCGGTAGAACAAGTCCTGGCGAAATTCACCCGCCTGCACCATTTGCTCCAGGTTGCGGTTCGTTGCGGCGACGAACCGGACATTCGTCAGAACCGGCTCATGCCCTCCAACGCGGTAAAACTGCTTTTCCTGCAGGACGCGCAGCAGCTTTACCTGCTGATCGAGCGGCAATTCGCCAATCTCATCGAGAAACAGGGTGCCACCTTCGGCAACGTCAATTTTTCCTTTTTTTCCTTCACTTACAGCCCCTGTAAATGCTCCTTTTTTGTAGCCAAACAACTCGCTTTCAAACAGGGCGGCCGGGATTGCGCCGCAGTTGAGAGCGACAAAAGGCTTGTCCGCCCGGGGGCTTGCCTTATGAACGGCTTCTGCAAACAATTCCTTCCCAACCCCGCTTTCTCCGGTAATCAGAAGGGTAGCATCTGTACGCGCTACTTTTTGCGCCAACTGCACGGCGTGATAAATGGCGTTGCTGTGTCCTTTTATTTTGTGGAACGGCTGATCCTGTTGATCGGAATAAAACTCCTTTTCCAGGTCATGCAGGTGGGCTGTCGTATTGGAAAGCTCGTCGTGCAGGCGGACCACATCGCTAATATCTTTCTCCGCAGAAATACAGCCGACAATTTGCCCATCCCGCATGACGGGTGAAGTGTTAACAAGAACGTGTATCCCTTCGCGTGGCTGATTGTAATGCCGGGAGACAGAAGAGGCATCATGCATGCTTTTTAAGAGCATAAGCGCTTCTTCCTTAAAGTGGGACGTAATATGCTGGCCCAGTATTGCGTCCTTCGAAATGTTATACATATTAACTGCTTGTCTATTCCAGCCCATAACGATTCCGTGCCCGTCGACAATCGTTATGGAATCATCTACAGTCTCAATCAGCGTTTGATAGAATGAAATCGTTTGCTTTAACGCTTGATTAAGCGAGTTTGCGAGAGTGGAGGCCGGAATGTATCCGCACGGCTTCCCATCCGCATCGCTTACAATAACAAGTTCCGAGACTTCGGAATCCTCGGATAAGTAGTCCATCAAGCGTACAGACATTTTTTCTTGTGCAGCATCAGGCAGCTCGGCACCTTCCGGGAGAGGCTGCATAAGTTCACCGAGCGTAGGATTGTAAAACGGATAACGGGGCAGTATAGCGGATCACCAGTCTTTCTTTTTTACATTAGTGTTTAAATTGTAAAGACGAATCGACAATATTGTATAAAAATTGACAACTTCATTATACAAAGGGCAAAAGAAGATGGCAAGAAACAAGGCGCCGCGAAGAGTGAATTGGTTGGCATATTAATTGCTTAATAAAAATCTGTAATATAACAATAATTTGTAATACCCTTTTATTTTCAAAAACGTGTACAAAAGAATTTTTTTAATTTATAATTCGCTTAGCTTTATAATTGTCGAAATAATCGTTTTATTATTCCAATTATTTACTTATTTATCTAAGCGTTCACACTTGAAAGGAGGGGAGTTTGGGAGAGGGAGCGCCGGCAGGCTATAAAATATAATCTTTTACAAATAGGGGTCAAGCAATGAAACACACATTAAAGAAAATTGGAATTAGCACTGCGATATTGAGTATGGCTGTATTAAGCGCTTGTGGCGGAAATGCGCCGGCAGGTTCTTCCTCAGCCGGTTCTGCGGGAGGATCATCAGGCGGCGACATTCTTGTAGGGTTACAGTTTCCGTTAAGCGGAAACGAAGCGAAGATGGGTGAAGACATGAAGCACGCCGCGGAGATGGCTGTTGAGAGCATTAACGGTGCGGGCGGACTAAACGGAAAGAAAATTAAACTTATCGCGGAAGACGACGCGTGTGATCCGCAAACGGCAACAGCAGCTGCGAACAAACTTGTGTCGCAGGGTGTAACGGCTGTGGTTGGCGGTTATTGCTCCGGAGCCACGATTCCTGCAACGGGCGTATACCACCAGAATGGCATCCCTATGGTTGTAACAGCGGCGAACGCGAAGAAAATTGCTGACCAGAAGTTTCCTGAAATCTTTATGATTAACGGAACAACGGTTCACCAGGCTGCAGTGGCAACTGACTACATGATGAAGAAAAATAACGGGAAGAAAATTGCAATTATTCATGATAACTCCGGCTACGCGAAGGATCTGGCGGAGCGTACAAAAGCGGAAGTGGAAGCGGCAGGCGGACAAGTTGTCGTATTTGATGCAGTAAACCCGGATGAAAGTGATTTCTCTTCTCTCGTATCCAAACTCAAGCAGGCAAAGCCCGACGCAACCTACTGGACTGCCTACTATAAAGCGGGCGGATTGTTTATTAAGCAATTCAAACAGCAGGGCGTATCCGGCATTATCGGTGTTGGTGATGGCTCAAACGACAAAACATTAATTGAGATCGCCGGAAAAGATGCTGCGGAAGGCACGTTCATCACAACGAGCCCAACAGCGGAATTCCTCCCTGAAGCGAAGAAATTCCTTGATGACTATAAAGCCAAATACAACGCGGAACCAGGTCCATATTCCGCGCTTGAATACGATGGAATCAATGTGCTGGCAGATGCAATTAAGCGTGCGGGTTCCACTGACAAGCCAGCTATCATAGACGCATTAAAGAAAACCGATTTAAAGACGCTCTCCAGCCAGGTTTCATTCTCTGAAGAAGGAACGCTTAAAAAATCTAACTTTATTGTACTTCAAGTGAAGAACGGCAACTTTGCGGCAACAGAATAAATAATGATTATTACCATACTGAATGCGCGGTAGCAAGCTGTGCCGCGCATTTTTGTATGGAAAAGGAAGGAGCGGCTTTATGGGGTTACACTTATCCATAACAACGGACATCTTTGTCCAACAGCTAATTAATGCGCTAATTGTCGGTTCGTTTTATGCGCTCATTGCCCTGGGTTATACGATGGTTTATGGAATTATTAAATTGCTTAACTTTGCCCATGGGGATCTGTTTATGGTTGGAGCGTATATCGGTTATACGATTCTTGCTCTTATGACGGGTACCGGCGGAAGTGTCTTTGGTATTATCGTCGCTTTCCTGGTGGCGATGATTGTAACTGGCTTTCTCGGGATGGGCATTGAGCGGGTTGCCTACCGCCCTCTTCTTAAAGCGCCCCGGCTCTCCATTCTTATTACAGCCGTAGGGATGTCGCTTGTGCTGGAAAATGCGGTGTTGGCCGGATACGGGGCAAAACCGCAAATTATGCCGATGACCCTGCCGATAACTGGGTTCACTGTTTTAGGAACGAAAATCACCTACGCACAGATTGGAATTATTCTCGTTTCAGCATTGCTCATGTGGGGACTGCAGCTGTTTATCCACCGGACAATCTATGGGAAAGCGATGCGTGCGATCGCCATCGATCAGACAGCCTGCAGCTTAATGGGCGTCAATGTAAAGAAAGTCATTGCCCTCACGTTTTTTGTCGGGTCCTTTCTCGCTGCCGCTGCTGGGATGATGCATGCCGCGTATTATGGAAATATCACCTTTATGATGGGCTTTATTTTCGGTTTGAAGGCGTTCACTGCCGCTGTTATCGGAGGCATCGGGAACATTCCGGGAGCGATGCTCGGTGGGCTGATGCTCGGTGTGCTTGAGACGATCGGAACGTATGTCATCGGAAGCGAATGGAAAGATGTATTTGCCTTTATTATTCTTATTCTTCTTTTAGTATTGAAGCCGACCGGTATTTTAGGCGAGAAAGTAACGGAGAGGATGTAAGCGATGGAAAATGCAGTGAACCAAACCGTTGCCAAAAAGAAAATGAACTTAAAAGGAAAAGGATCTGTTCTTCTGCTCCTGCTTGCTGCGGCCGTTTTTTTTCCTTTCTATGCAGGTCCTTACTGGCTTGATGTCGGCTTTCTGGCCGTATTTTATATTGTACTCGGGCTCGGATTAAATATCGTTGTAGGCTACGCCGGCCTGCTGGATCTTGGCTACTCGGCTTTCTTTGCCGTCGGCGCCTACACAACCGGTATTTTAATGACACAGTTTCAGATGAATTTTTGGCTGACCATGATTATCGGCGGCGTATTAGCGGCCCTGGCCGGAATTATCATCGGTGCCCCAACACTTCGCCTGCGCAGTGACTACCTGGCGATTGTTACGCTCGGTTTCGGGGAAATCGTGCGCATTGCAGCGAAAAACTTAGAGTTCACGGGAAGCGCATCCGGCATCTATGGAATCTTAAGCCCGTTCCCGGCTCCGACCCAGATTGGCGGGGTGATGATTAACAACCTAAGCTATTCATTCTGGGCGATTCTCCTGATGGCTGTTATTGCCATGTTTGCTTCCAAGAGGCTGGCCCACTCAAGAATCGGCCGCTCCTGGGCGTACATTCGGGAGGATGAAGACGCGGCGGAAGCGATGGGGATTAACCGGGTTCGTTCAAAGCTGGCCGCCTATGCAACAGGCGCTACCTTCGGCGGGCTGGCCGGTTCTGTTTTTGCGGTCAAGATGACGGCAATTGCGCCTGAGAGCTTTAGCTTCATGCAATCCGTTATGATCCTGCTCGCCGTAATTCTTGGCGGGGTTGGACGTATTTCCGGCATTGTCATCGGTGCTGTGCTTGTCATTGTGCTGCCTGAGTTTTTGCGTGATTTAGATAATATTTTCCACTTTGGTATCGAGATTGACAGGTACCGTTTCCTCGTATTCGGGATTGCCCTTGTGTTCTTAATGATTTTCCGTCCACAGGGATTGTTGCCTGAAAAACAAGAGAACGAGAATTAGGCGGAGGTTGGATAATATGGATATCGTACAAATAAAAGACCTTCACCTGCAATTCGGCGGATTGGTAGCTGTAAATAACCTGAGTTTCACGATTCCCGATAATACGGTAATGAGTGTAATCGGGCCGAATGGGGCAGGGAAAACATCACTGTTTAATATGATTACTGGTTTTTACCAGCCGACGCGCGGACAGATCATTTTTAACGGCACAAATATTGTAGGGAAAAAGCCAAGCCAGATTACAGGGCTGGGCATGGCGCGGACGTTCCAGAACCTGCGCGTTTTTCCGAACCTTTCGGTGCTTGAAAATGTAATGTCCGGCATGCATTCGCGAACGAAGCAAGGGATTTTCGGGGCGCTTTTCCGCACGCCGGCTCAACGAAGGGAAGAAGAACTCATTCGCAGCGTGGCGGAAGAATGCATCCAGTTTGTGGGAATGGAACATTACATGCACCGAACAGCGAAAAATTTGCCGTATGGCGCACAGCGTTACCTTGAGATTGCACGGGCACTGGCGATTCAACCGAGAATCGTGTTTCTTGATGAACCTGCAGCCGGCTTCACATACAATGAAAAACTGGATTTAATTAATCTTATCGGAAGAATTAGGGATAAATATCGCATCCCGGTCGTTCTCATCGAGCATGATATGGGGCTTATAAACAAGGTGTCCGAGAAAATTATCGTGTTAAATTATGGAGAAAAGCTGGCGGAAGGCACGCCGGATGAAGTGCTGAATAATCCTCTTGTTATTGAAGCGTATCTGGGTAAGGAAGAGGAGGACGAAATAATATGAGCACCGTTCTTGACATAAAAAATATACAGACGTACTATGGGAAAATTCAGGCTGTAAAAGACGTGAATATCTCGGTAAAGCAAGGCGAAATTCTTGCGCTGCTGGGCGCTAACGGTGCAGGGAAGAGT
Source organism: Aneurinibacillus tyrosinisolvens (assembly GCF_001015055.1). Taxonomy (GTDB): domain Bacteria; phylum Bacillota; class Bacilli; order Aneurinibacillales; family Aneurinibacillaceae; genus Aneurinibacillus_A; species Aneurinibacillus_A tyrosinisolvens. The sequence continues at coordinate 91,178 of NZ_BBWZ01000003.1, forward strand.
ACGATTTTAAAGACGATATCCGGCCTTGTGCGGCCTTCGGAAGGCTCGATTCATTTTATGGGGGAAGATATTACGCGCAAAGATGCCCATGTGATTGTAGAAAAGGGGTTAATCCATGTGCCGGAAGGCAGGCGTGTATTCGGGGCGTTAACCGTAACAGAAAACCTGGAACTCGGCGCATTTACGAAAAAAAGCGACAAAGTGAAAACACATAAGAACATCGAAATGGTGTTTGAGATGTTTCCGCGCCTGGCAGAACGCCGCAGGCAGATGGCCGGAACGCTGTCCGGAGGCGAGCAGCAAATGCTGGCTATTGGCAGAGCTTTAATGTCGGAGCCGAAGCTGTTAATGCTGGACGAACCTTCTATGGGGCTTGCGCCGATTATTGTTATTGAAATTATGAAGATTATTAAGCGGATTAACAGGGAAAACAACACAACGATTCTACTTGTCGAGCAGAATGCCAAAGCGGCTTTGAAATTAGCGCATCGGGGCTATGTATTGGAAACAGGAAACATCACGCTTGAAGATTCAGCCGAATCGCTGCGGACAAATGACAGTGTCATTAAAGCCTACCTGGGTGCACACTAATGGTCGATAGACAGTGTCTTTACAGTTATACAAAAACGTACGGATTGTTATACAGTTATACAATTGTGTCTAATGGAATGTAAGTTTGTTTGTTCATACGCCGCATCATAAAGCGGAATTGTGCTTAAGTAATATTGGCACGATTTTTGCTTTAAGAATAGTTTGAGAGTAAGGAAGACAACGATCCAGAGGAGGAAACGAAATGATTCCATACAAACCAGAGCCATTTACAAATTTTAAAGAGGAAGCGAACGCCAGGGCCATGCGTGAAGCGCTCGAGCAGGTTCAGCAGGAGCTAGGGAAAGATTATCCACTTATTATTAATGGTGAGCGTATTGCGACAGAAGGCAAAATCACATCGATAAGCCCATCTGACAAAGACCTGGTAGTAGGAACCACGGGCAAAGCAAGCAAGGAACAGGCAGAACAGGCCATGCAGGCAGCGCTGGAAGCGTTTAAAACATGGAAAAAGGTGAGCCCGGATCAGAGAGCACGCCTGCTTTTTAAAGCGGCCGCTATCTTACGCCGTCGTAAGTTCGAATTCAACGCATGGCTTTCTTATGAAGCAGGGAAAAGCTGGCCTGAAGCCGATGCGGATACAGCAGAAGCGATTGACTTCATGGAATACTACGGGCGCCAGATGATGAAGCTCGGCGAGCGCCAGCCGCTCGTACGCATTACAGGTGAAGACAATGTGCTCGAATACATTCCTCTCGGCGTTGGCGTTGTGATTCCGCCGTGGAATTTCGCGCTTGCCATTATGGCTGGCATGACAACAGCGGCTGTCGTAGCCGGAAACACAGTCGTCCTCAAGCCTGCGAGTGCAACACCGGTTGTTGCCGCCAAGTTTGTCGAGCTGCTGGAAGAGGCCGGCATGCCGAAAGGTGTTGTCAACTTCGTACCGGGAAGCGGCGCGGAAGTAGGCGATTACCTCGTCGATCACCCGCAAACACGCTTTATTTCCTTCACAGGATCGCGTGAAGTAGGGCTGCGTATTTTTGAACGTTCCTCTAAAACGAATGAAGGACAAATTTGGATGAAGCGCCTCGTTGCCGAGATGGGCGGAAAAGACTCCATCGTTGTGCACAAGGATGCCGATTTAGAGCTTGCAGCTGTAAACATCGTAAACTCTGCGTTCGGATTCTCCGGTCAGAAGTGCTCCGCATGCTCGCGCGCGATTATTCACGAGGACGTGTATGATGAAGTACTTGATCGCGTTGTAGCGTTAACAAAGGAGCTTAAAGTCGGCAATGCGCAGGATCCGTCCATTTACACCGGGCCGGTTATCGACGAAAGCGCCTATAATAAGATTCTTGAGTACATTGAAATCGGAAGCAAGGAAGGCCGCATTGCTGCTGGTGGGGCGAAAGCTGAAGGAAACGGTTATTATATCCAGCCGACTGTCATCGCTGATGTTGCGCCGGATGCCCGTGTGATGCAGGAAGAAATTTTCGGGCCGGTCGTTGCGTTTGCTAAAGCGAAGGATTTCGACCACGCGCTTGAGATTGCCAACAATACAATCTTCGGGCTTACCGGATCGGTGTTTACAAAAGACCGTGCATTAATCGAGAAAGCACGCGAAGAGTTCCATGTTGGGAACTTGTATTTTAACCGCAAGTGCACAGGCGCGCTCGTTGGTGTCCACCCATTTGGCGGATTTAACATGTCCGGTACCGATTCCAAAGCCGGCGGCCCTGATTACCTGTTACTCTTCACGCAATCAAAATTATCCTCGGAGGCTCTTTAATTTAAGAAGCCCTGAAAGCGGTAAGGTGGTATAAACGATGATTGAACCAGCTATGAAGAATTTTTTCCTGTTCCTTTCTCAGAACAAAGCGTTAAACCAGGCGGCTAAGAAATGGGGGCTCCGTTTTGGAGCCAGCCGTTTTGTCGCCGGGGAAACAATCAAGGACGCGATTACGAAAGTACGGGAACTGAATAAGCAAGGGTTGTCATGCACCCTCGATCACCTCGGTGAATTTATATTCAGCCGGGAAGAAGCGATCGAATCCGCGGACTACTGCATTAAAACGCTGGATGCGATCCATGAAGCAGGTGTGGACAGCAACCTGTCTCTTAAAATGACGTCGCTCGGCCTTGATATCGATTTAGAGCTTTGCAAGAGCAACATGCGCCGGATTCTTGATACGGCGAAAAAATACGGCAACTTTGTGCGTATCGATATGGAGGATTACAGCCACTGCCAGGTTACCCTCGATATTTTGCGGGAACTGCGCGAGGAATACGACAATGTAGGAACGGTGATTCAGGCGTACCTATACCGGGCGGAGCAGGATATTGAGGACTTAAAAGGGGTTCCACTACGTCTCGTAAAAGGAGCGTATAAGGAGTCTCCGGAAGTTGCCTACCCGGAAAAGAAAGACGTAGATGAGAACTACAAGAAAATCATCAAACAGCACCTGTTAAATAAAAGCTATGCGGCCATCGCTTCGCATGATGATCAAATTATCGCTTATACGAAGCAGCTCGTGAAAGAGCATAATATTCCGAACACCCAGTTTGAATTCCAGATGCTTTACGGTATCCGTACGCAATCCCAGGTGGATTTGGCGCGGGAAGGGTATAAAATGCGCGTATATGTACCGTACGGCAACGATTGGTACGGATATTTCATGCGCCGTCTTGCTGAAAGGCCTGCCAACGTAGCATTTGTAGTAAAAGGCATGGTGTCTAAATAAAATGAAGAAAGAGCATACGGGAAATTCGTATGCTCTTCTCTATGTTAAAACGCACTGTTTATTTTGTCTTTAAAAGCAATTGCTGCATCCGGTCAATCTGTCTGCCGGTCATCTGCAAAACACGGCTGTAAGCAGCGGATTCTCTTTGATTTAAATTCATTTCAATTTCCAGTAAATCGTACAGTGCTTTATATTTCTCCTGAACCTGTTTAATGAGCCTGCATTGGTTTTCCTTCATAATCGGAGCCCCCCCTTCTGACTGCGATAAACGTAGCGGCATTGTTGCTCCAATTATTCATGGATTAAAACCAGGATGCTTTACGCGAATGTTCCTGTACTTGTCCTTATTATAGCATAAATAGATCCAAAATTTTCAATTCGTAGAAATATCGTTCAAAAGGCTCAGGCAAGAGCATACGCGGCTCAAAACAGGCTGGATCGGGAGTGAAAAGATGAAAGGCCCAGTTTAGTGATCCCCATGATTTCCTCTGCTTGGGTTTGTAATAACGAAGCCTTCCTGCGGAAGGTATACATAATCAATTTTTACTCCGTCAAGCAAATCCTGTGACTTGTCCAGCAAAACGTCAATTTCTTTATCAGTATGAACGATTTCGTCATTGTCGCCCGGTGTGTCAAGATCGAGCCCGTAGTGGGCGTGGCTGCCGTGCGAGTGGGTAATAACGACGCGCAGTATTTTGCCCTGCGAATCCTCTTCGCTCATAATTTCATTAATTTTCTTTGCAGCGTTTCTTGTGATTTTGCAATTCATTGTAATTCCTCCATCTTCTTGTTTGATTCTTGAGACATATCTCCATCATATGCTACAGCCTATGCCTGTTTCAACTTCAAATAGGTTTTTCTTGGACTTTGGGACCTTACGGTCCCACTTTATGACTTTAAAGCAACATATAGTTTCTTATACGATAAAAAAAGAGTCCCACGGGGAAGCGGGACTCATACGAAAAGAGGCGTGCCCTTACGCTCGGTGAAGGGCATTGGAATAAGGCTTATGCTTATTTTTAGCATACAAATTTACTATGAAAAGAGTATGTAGGCAGTATTAAGAATTTATGAGGGTTCCCGTGCAGTGTACCTATGAGACCCTTTCATACGTTTTTATGTGAAAGGGAGTAGTATCAATAAAAAGAGCCCTTAAGGAAAAAGGGCTGTCAATGAATGAGCCACAATAAGCTGTGGCAACAAAATTGGAGATCAATCCAATAGAAATGGTATACGATAAATATGTATTTTTTATTGATTTCATATTAAAATTCGATGAAGATTAAAACATGTCACAAATGCTTTCTTCTCAAGGAAAGGAAAAAGTAGTTTTTCGCACCTAAAATCGCTATGATACAAGAGTGGGAAGAAATCGCGAATGGGAGGAAGAACAGTGGAAATAATTGAACAGAGAATAGGTGCGTTGCTGACGAAAGTAAGGACTTCAAGTCCCCTTGTACATAATATGACAAACGAAGTAGTAACAAACTTTACGGCGAACGGTTTACTGGCGCTTGGCGCCTCGCCCGTTATGGCTTATGCCCCGGAAGAAGTGGCTGACATGGCCAGGATTGCAGGGGCTCTTGTCCTTAATATGGGGACGTTAACATCTGAATTAGTCGAAGCGATGATTATTGCAGGGAAGTCGGCAAATGAGCACGGTGTGCCGGTTGTGTTTGATCCGGTAGGGGCCGGGGCAACGCCCTTCCGCACGGAGACAGCAAGGCGGATTGCCGGGGAGCTGAAGCTTTCTGTTATTCGGGGCAATGCGGCCGAAATTGCCAATGTCGTTGGGGAAGCATGGGAAATTAAAGGTGTAGATGCCGGTGAGGGCAAGGGGGATATGGAATCTCTCGCTCGCAGGGCATCTGAGGCGCTCGGCACTGTCGTGGCTATTACTGGCAAAGCAGATGTCGTCGCTGATGGATCAAGGGTATTCGTCATACATAACGGAGATGAGATGCTGACGAGAATTACCGGGACGGGATGCCTGCTTACCTCTATCGTCGGGGTCTATGCGGCTGTGGAGAAGGATTATGCGGTGGCAGCGGCGGCAGCCCTGTCCACATACGGAGTGGCGGCAGAATTGGCCCGCCAGACCGTTTCAGCACCTGGCTCTTATCAAATCGCGCTACTGGATGCGCTGTACAGTATGGAGGAAACCCAGGTAAGAGAAGGGGTTCGCATTCTCGAAAGATAGACAACGGAGGAAGACGATCATGAATAACGAATGGAAAGACAAACTGGATGTTTATCTCGTGATGGGGATTAACGAAGTAAATGGCAAATCTGCCATTGAGATTGCTGAGCAGGCGATTGCAGGGGGCGTCGGCACTATCCAACTGCGGGAAAAGAACGCACCGCTTCGCGATGTAATGGCGGTTGGCAGAGAACTGCGGGCACTGTGCAAACAGCATGAGGTGATGTTCGTAGTAAACGACAGGGTGGATGTAGCTTTGCTGCTGGAAGCAGACGGCGTGCATGTTGGACAGGATGACCTGCCGGCAAGCGAGACGCGCAAGCTCATAGGCGAAGATATGTTTATCGGCGTATCCGCTTCTTCTGTTGAAGAGGCGCAGTGGGCTATCGTCCAGGGTGCAGATTACCTCGGGGTGGGCGCGATTTATGCCACCGGGAGCAAAGCAGATGCGGGGGAGCCTGTCACGCCCAGGTTAATTAGCAAAATCCGCTCCTTCTCAAACCTTCCGATTGTAGGCATTGGCGGGATTACAGCCGAAAACAGCAGGGAAGTTATTAAACATGGGGCAAGCGGCATCGCGGTCATCTCGGCTATTGTAGGCCAGCCGAATCCCGGACAGGCAGCCCGGCAATTGAAGGATATCGTGGCCCAATCACAAAGGTAACAGGCAGATGCTTTTTGTATTTAGAAGAACGCTGGCGCAGCCATCCAAAAATCCGGATGGCTGTTTTACATATTTAATGAAATAATACATATTAAAAGCGAACATATATTCTGCATTTAGTGTATAATAAACAAAGGGAATCCGTGCGGCGATCCGGTTGTATATTGCTTTTCATGGAAAAAAACAGTACAGTTTATGAGAGAAAACAGGGGGGAAAGCTTTGAGTCATCAAAATCTATCAGTAGCTTATAGCGACGATGACATCCGCGTATTAAAAGGACTGACGGCTGTCAGGGTTCGGCCGGGGATGTATATCGGATCGACCGGGAGCCGCGGGCTGCACCATCTCATCTGGGAAATTATCGATAACTCCAAAGATGAGGTACTTGCGGGATATTGCGATACGATTAAAGTTACTATTCATCCTGATCGGAGCATCAGCATTGAAGACAACGGGCGTGGAATTCCGACCGGGATGAATAAAGATGAAGGAATTCCAACACCTACGGTTGTGTTTACCGTTCTGCATGCCGGGGGAAAGTTCGGCGGTGGGGACGGATATAAGAAATCAGGCGGCCTGCATGGCGTGGGAGCAAGCGTTGTCAACGCGCTCTCCGAGTGGCTGGAAGTTGAAATCTACCGCGACGGAAACATATATAGGCAGCGCTTTGAATACGTGGAAGAAACCGGCCCGGATGGCCAGCCGCAATTTAAAGCGGGACATCCGGTTACCGGACTTGAAATCGCAGGCCCAACGAGAAAGACAGGCACGAAAGTAACCTTCATGCCCGATGCCAGAGTGTTTGGCGATATAAATGTCCAGTACGAAGTACTGCGGGAGCGCCTGCGCGATAACGCCTTTCTTTTGAAAGGGGTTACCATTCACCTTAATGACATGCGTCCCGGAGCCCCGGAGAAGGAAAGCTTCCATTATGAGCAGGGGATTAAGGCGTTTGTCGGCTTTTTAAATGACGGCAAAAATACGCTCCATGACATCTTCTATTTTGAAGGTGAGAAGGACAGCGTAGAAGTTGAGCTCGCTTTCCAATACAACGATAATACATCGGAAAATTTGCTGTCTTATGTGAATACGATTCCGACGATTGACGAAGGAACGCACGTCTCCGGTTTCCGCAATGCATTTACGAAGGCATTGAATGACTATGCCCGCAGGAACAGCATGCTGAAAAAGAACGACAAGAATTTGACGGGAAATGATTATCGGGAGGGACTCATGGCGGTCCTTAGCATCCGCATGGATGATCCGCAGTTTGAAAGCCAGACGAAGGACAAGCTTGGCAGCGAAGAAGCCCGATCCTCTGTTGAGGCCATTGTCAGCGAGAAGATGAGCTATTTCCTTGAGGAAAATCCGGATATCGCCAGGCTTATGATTGAGAGAGCGATTGAATCACGCAGAATAAAGGAAGAGATTAAGAAGGCGGCAGAAGCGCTGCGCAACCCGAACAAGAAAGGCAAGAAGAAGGGAAAGCGCACGATTAGCGATAAATATACACCGGCAAGCAAAAAAGACGCAGATCGCAACGAGTTATTCATCGTTGAGGGTGACAGCGCCGGTGGTTCTGCAATTAACGGCCGGGACCGTAATTTTCAGGCTGTGCTCAGCCTGCGGGGAAAACCGATTAATGTAGAGAAGAAAAAGATCTATGAAATTATCGGCCCGAATGGAAATGAAGAAATCAACACGATTGTGGAGGTGCTTGGCACCGGTATTGGAGATGACTTCAATGCTAATCAATGCGCGTTCCATAAAGTTATTGTTATGACCGATGCAGATTATGATGGGGCGCACATCCAAATTCTACTGCTGACGCTTTTCTATCGCTATTTTCCCGAATTGATTAAGCGCGGCAGGGTGTTCATCGCACAGCCTCCGCTTTATAAGGTACACAGACCGGGCAAGAAGGGCCAGGATATTGTTTACGCGTGGACAGAAGAGGAAAAAGACATGGCACAGAAGAAGTTCGGCAAACAGGCGGAAATCCAGCGGTATAAAGGGCTCGGAGAAATGAACGCCGAACAGCTGTGGGATACGACCATGAACCCGGGGACGCGCAAGCTAATTCAGGTTGATTTAGAAGAAGCGGCAGAAGCGGAACGTATTGTAACCATTTTAATGGGGGATAAAGTGCCGCCCCGCCGTGAATGGATCGAAAGCAATGTAAAATTTGTGATGGAGGAGGAATAGAGAGTAGATGTCACTGCCTCATGAAGATTATTTGCAGATGAGTGTGCGGGACGTGTATCGCTCTCGTTTTAGCGATTACGCACGCTACATTATTTTATCAAGGGCCATCCCGGATGTGCGGGATGGTCTTAAGCCCGTACAGCGCAGGGTCTTATATTCCATGTATAAGGAGAAAAACACGCCGGACCGCTCCTACCGTAAATCGGCGAAGACGGTCGGCGATGTAATGGGAAACTACCACCCGCATGGCGATTCATCGATTTATGAAACGATGGTCAACCTCGTTCAGCCGCACAAGATGCGGGAACCTTTAATTGACGGGCACGGACACTGGGGCACGGTCGACGGCGATAACGCTGCAGCGATGCGCTATACGGAAGCCAGGCTGATGCCGATTGCGATGGAAATGGTGCGGGACATTGAGAAAGAAACCGTTGAATTCATTTCCAATTATGACAATACGACGAAGGAACCCGTTGTCTTGCCGGCACGCTTCCCGAATCTGCTTGTAAACGGGGTTACAGGAATCTCGATTGGCTTTGCGACAGAAATTCCTACGCACAACTTGCGCGAGGTTATTGACGGAACGATCGCAATGCTAAATCAGCCTGATCTTTCACTTGATGAATTGATGAAATACATTCCGGGGCCGGATTTGCCCGGCGGCGGCATTATTCAAGGTAAATCGGAAATCCGTAAAGCGTACGAAAAAGGAGCCGGACGGATTATGATCCGGTCCAAAACGATGATTGAGCAGGGAAAACAGGGGCGGCATCTTATTGTCGTCAATGAAATTCCGTATACGGTCAAGAAAAAAGCCCTTGTGACACAGATTGAAGAAGAAATCCTTGAGAAGAACGTGGACGGTCTGCTTGAAGTGCGCGATGAAACGGATCGTGAAGGGCTGCGCGTTGTAATGGAAGTCCGCAAGGATGCAGATATCGACGGCATTTTAAACTATTTGTTCAAGAAAACCGATCTGCAAATTTCCTACAACTTCAACATGCTCGTCATTGCGGACACACGCCCGCAGCAGCTTGGGCTGCAGAGGATTCTATCATCCTATATTGCCCACCAGAAAGAAGTTATCACCCAGCGTACCCGCTACGATCTGGATAAGGCGGAGAAGCGCCTGCATATTGTTGAGGGAATTGTTAAGGCCATCTCGATTTTACGCCAGGTTATTGATACGATTATGGACTCTGACGGCAGAGAGGACGCGCGCACCCGCCTGATGGAACAGTACGACTTCACGTACGAGCAGGCGGAAGCGATTCTTGATATACGGCTCCATCAGCTGACAAGGCTTGATATAAAGAAGTATGAGAAAGAACAAAAAGAGCTGGAGAAAAAAATCTCCACCCTGCAGGGGATACTGCAGAGTGAGAAAAAGCTCAATAAAGTGCTGGAAAAAGAATTAACCGAGATTCGGGACAAATTCGGCAGTGACAGGAAAACACTGCTCCAGGATGAGATCGAAACGATTGAGGTAGATATTTCGATAACGGTTCCGTTTGAAGAGGTTATCCTTACGATTACAGAAGACCAGTATATAAAGCGCACTTCCCTGCGCTCCTTTAATAGTTCAGGCGCATCGATTGAAACGTGCGGGATTAAAGAGGGAGACAGGGTGCGCAGTTTCTTCCGGACCGATACGATCCGCCAGTTGCTGCTGTTTACGAACGACGGCAACTTCTATCAGCTTCCGGTGCATGAGATACCCGACGGCAGGTGGAAGGACATCGGAACAAGCCTCGTCAATGTTGTGGCGCTTGCGAAAGAGCAAAAAATCGTCCAGGCATTCCCTGTTGAGTCATTGGAGGAAATGAAAGAATCTTCCTTTGTTTTTATTACGAAGAATGGAATGATAAAACGCACGAAAATCGAGGAATACAGCACGAACCAGAAAAAGCGGGGGATTGTTGCAGCCAAAGTAAAGGAAGACGACGAAATTGTAAATGTCCACATTTCCGGGGACAAAGACGACTTCTTCCTTGTCTCCTCATCGGGGCTCGCCATTCGTTTCCCGGCGGAAGAAGTGCCGCTGACCGGGCGCAATACGGCAGGGGTCCGGGGAATGAAAACGGACGAGGGCGAGCATATCGTATCTTCTTTTGTTCTGCACCCGTACGATGAAAGAATACTTCAGGTTCTCACCCGCGAAGGGATCGTAAAACGTACGGCTGTAAGCCAGTTTACTAACCAGGGAAGAGGCGGCAAGGGAATTTTAATTATTCGGCGCCGCAAGGTTCAGCCGCATGAGGTCATTGCAGCCATCCTTGAAGAAACCTTCCAGAAGACGCTTCTTGCGCAGACGAACCAGGGCCGGCAGGTGACGCCCGATTGGGAGGCATACAGAACGCAGCTTTCCGCAAACGACCAGGGTTCGATTGGCCGGAATATGCTCAATCTTGCCGCAGGGGAAGAAGTGATATCGCTGCATACGGAGGCACGGGTTGAGGCCGAAAAAGAAGAGGAAGCCGGCTAAGCAAAGAAGTGTACCTTTTTATCGAAAAGGGAATAATATGATAAAGAATAATAGGTTAACATTCATAATCGGTGCAAAGTTCTTTATTATTTTATCTGTTTCATGTATAGTAAATGTATAGTAAATTCTTTTAGGGGGAACATTTTTTGAGTAACATCGCTGTCGGCAATATTATAGAAGGTACCGTGGTAGGAGTTCAATCTTTTGGCGCTTTTGTTAATATCGGCGAGAACAAGCAGGGGCTGGTGCACATTTCTCAGATCGCTTCTTCATACGTTGAAGATATTAACCAATTTGTCAAAGTAGGCGACAAAGTTTCAGTAAAAGTCCTCGAGATTAAGGACGACGGCAAAATCTCCTTAACGATGAGAATTAATGAGGAGAAGAAAGAGGAACGTCGCCCCTTCAAAAAGCGTGATGACAACAGGCCAGGAGGCGGACGCGGCGGACGTGATGACCGTCGTGGCGGACGCGGTGACTTCGGTGGAAAAGAAGACTTCGAATCCATGATGAAGAAATGGATGAAAACAAGTGAAGATAAGATGGGAGATCTCGGGAAGCGCGAAAAAAGACGTTAATCCGGATCGAACCTTACCATGGCAAACAAACCACTCTGAGCCCTCAGAGTGGTTTTTCTACGCTTGTCTCAGCAGTACAAGCCTCATATCGTTTGTGCTATAGTATATAAGGATGGCTGCGTTCCTATGCAGCCGGCAAAGGAGGAATCGGACGTGCAGTTGTACCACGTTTTGGGAGCGAAGCAATTTACACGGAGTGCGCTTGATGAAATTTTCGAAATCAGCGGCAGTATGGAGCGGATAGTGGAAAAAGGGGGAAGTGACCGGTATAAAAACAAGGTTATGACTACCCTTTTTTTTGAGCCGAGTACACGGACAAGGCTGTCTTTTGAATCTGCTATGTCACGGCTGGGCGGCAAAGTAATTGGAACCGAGAACGCGGCTCAGTTCTCTTCGACAATTAAAGGAGAAACCCTTGAGGATACGATTCGGGTCGTCTCCGGCTACAGTGACATTATTGTTATGCGCCATACCGAGATTGGTGCCGCAGAGAGGGCGGCAGCGGTTGCGACCGTTCCCATTCTGAATGCGGGAGACGGGGCGGGAGAGCACCCAACCCAGGCACTGCTTGATTTATATACCATTAAGAAGGAAATTGGACGGCTTGATAATCTTCATGTCGTTATGGTTGGTGATCTTGCCAACGGCCGTACCGTTCATTCGCTGTCTTACCTGCTTGCTAACTACCAAAACATCCACATTTCTTTTACGGCGCCTGAGAACGTTCAAATCCCGCCTTATGTAAAGAAGTATCTTGATGATAAAGGAATTACATACGAAGAAGAATATGATTTAACAAGGGCGGCCAGCACGGCGGACGTCATTTACCAAACGCGGATCCAGAAGGAGCGGTTTACGTCGCTTGATGAGTACGAGAAGGCATCCGGCAAGTATATCATTGACGCCGAACTGCTCGGTGTTATGAGAAAAAAGAGCATCATTCTACACCCACTGCCGCGGGCAGGAGAAATCTCCGTTCAGGTGGATGAAGATCCGCGTGCCGCTTATTTCAGGCAGGCACAAAACGGCCTGTACGTTCGGATGGCGCTCATTGAAAAATGTTTTTAAATAGAGAATACGCGGAAAGAGGGGGCGAAAGCCTCCTCTTTTTCTCATACTTTGGCTGAAATAGGTAAAAACTAGAACAGAAAAGCAGCAAATGGGAAAGGAGCGCTCATTACATGCGCCAATACCGGGTTTATTTGATGGCCGCAGCCATCTGTGCTGCTGTGCTGGGCGGGGTTTCCATCCCTGTCCGCACGGCTTCTGTTTCGCAGCCTGCACCAGATCAAAGTCCGCTTCTGGACAAAAAGAACGAGCAGCAAGACACGTGGGATGTAACAAAGCTGTATCCTTCACGAACTGCATGGAAAAACGACGTAGACAAAATTAGGGCCTCCATACCCCGGGTAGAGGCTTATAGAGGAAAGATCAGCTCGTCAGCTGCAACTTTGTATGAATTGCTGGCGAAAAATGAAGACATATCCAGAACACTGGAAAAGGCATATTTGTATGCACACCTTCAGTTTGATACAAATACGGCAAACCCGGAATACCAGAAAATGGTTGATGAAGTCAGGCAGGTATCGCATAAGCTCGGGGTTGCGTCTGCTTATATTACGCCGGAAATTATCGCGATCCAGGACAAGCGGCTGGAAGGAATGTTTGCAACTGATAAGCGGCTGCTGAAATACAGGCGCCATCTGCAGGAAATAAGAAAAGAGAAAAAACACGTTCTTTCAAACAGTGAAGAGCGCATCCTTGCACTGACAGGGGATGTGGCGTCCGTCCCTGCGCAAACGTATCAATATTTCGTTGACTCGGATTTGACATTTCCAGACATCTTAAATTCGCAGGGCAAGAAAATCCAGGTTACGCGGGCCAACTACACGACTCTCATGGAAGACGAGAACCGGCAGGTCCGCAAGCAGGCGTTTTTTGCAATGGGCAACACGTATAACCAGTTCAGGAATACATTCGCTTCACTCCTGCAGGGAGAAGTAAAGCAAAATATTTTGTATGCTCGCGCGCGAAATTATCCGTCAGCGCGTTACGCATCTCTTCATTCAGCTGAAATTCCTGAAAAAGTATATGATGATTTAATCGCCACAGTAAACAAAAGAATCGAGTTGCTTCATAAGTATACGAACCTCCGTAAAAAGGTGCTCGGGATAAAAGAAGTGCATAAATACGATTGTACGTACCGCTTGTCAGAGGCGGTAACGAGCAGTATTCCATCGAAACCGCAAAAAAAATGGTGCGTGAAGGGCTGCGTCCCCTGGGCGGGCAGTACCAGCAAACGCTGGGTGAAGGGTTTTCGAACCGCTGGATCGATGTGTACAGCAGGAAGGGAAAAACAGCGGGTGCTTACCAGACGAGCGCATACGGGTATCCGCCGTATGTACTGCTCAACTACCAGGACAGACTTGATGACGTGCTTACCCTCGCACATGAGATGGGCCATGCGATGCATTCTTACTACGCGGACAAAAATCAGCCGTACCTTGATGCGGGCTACGATATTTTCGTCGCTGAAGTCGCATCTACTGTAAATGAATCGCTTCTGCTCAGGCAGTGGATTGAGCAGGCAAAAGACAAGCGGGAGAAAGCCGCGCTTCTCAACCGTTACCTTGATATGTTCCAGGGCACGCTTTTTGTCCAGACGCTCTTCGCTGAATTTGAAGCGAAAATTCACGAGAAAGCTGAAAAAGGAGAGGCGCTGACTGCGGACGATTTATCCAGGCTGTATTCTGAACTCACGCGCAAATATTATGGAGCGGATATGGCGATGGATCCGGTAGTAGGCATCGACTGGGCCCGCATTCCCCATTTCTATAAAAATTTCTATGTATACCAATACGCAACCGGTTTTTCTGCGGCAACCGCTCTCGCCGACGGCTTGTTGAAGGGCGGGAAAAACAAGCAAGAACAGTATTTGGCGTTTCTAAAAGCGGGGGGCTCCAAGCCGCCGCTGGATGTCCTGGCAAAAGCGGGAGTAGACCTGCGTGACCCGGGCGTTGTGTCGAGAGCGCTCGATGTGTTTGAGCACTCGCTTGTTGAATTTGAAAAGCTCGCCACTGAGCTGGATAAAGAGCAGCAAGGATAGGCAAATAACCAATTTTGCCCAGAGGAAGGGCATTCGCCCGCAGAAAAACATATGTTATGTAGTGAAGAACAATCAAGCAGAATGCGAGGCGATAACAATGGCACACGAACATGGGGGAGAGCACCTGCACCGCCCGGCTGCACACGGCAGCAGCTATGGGCATCACGGAGGGTTTGGGCATTCCGGAGTAGGAAGTTTGCTGCCCTTTCTCTTCTTAACACCGTTCCTTTTCGGAAATTATGGGGGAGGGGGATATTACCCAAGTTATCCGACCTATCCGGCGTACCCGACTTACCCCGCATATCCGCCGTATCCGGGTACTTATCCATATTACGGGGGCTACAACAACTATCCTACCTATTAAAATAAATAGGGCAAAGAAAATCCGGCAGCTCATTGAATGAGGCTGCCGGGTTTTTTGCCGTTTCTATGCTTGAACCTGGTAGTAGCTCGGATAGTTTGCTTCATAAGCGGAGATTTTCTCGTCCTGCAGGAGGGTGATGGCGATATCATCAAGCCCTTCCAGGAGGCATTCGCGCCTGTAGCTGTCGACTTCGAATGGAACCGACAATCCATGCTCATCACTGATTGTATTATTCTCAAGGTCAACGGTAAGCTGGTAGCCCTCGTAAGCCGCAGTGTTTTGGAACAGCTGCTCTACGGTTTCCTCCGGCAAAGCGATCGGGAGAATTCCGTTTTTAAAACAGTTGTTATAAAAGATATCGGCAAAAGAAGGGGCAATCACAACTTTGAAGCCGTAATCGAGCAGCGCCCACGGAGCGTGCTCACGGGAAGAACCGCACCCGAAGTTATTGCGTCCCAGCAGGATGTTAGCCCCTGCATAACGCGGTTTGTTTAATTCAAAATCAGGGTTGGTGTTGCCCTGCTCGTCAAAACGCCATTCGTAGAAGAGAAACTCGCCGAAGCCGCTCCGTTCAATCCGCTTTAAAAACTGTTTCGGAATGATAGCATCGGTATCAACGTTTACGCGATCGAGCGGTGCTGCTATACTTGTAACTTTCTTAAACGGTTCCATATGTTTTTCCCTCCGTCTCTTTTACTTCCCAGGTGCGAACGTCAGTGAAATGGCCGGCAATCGCCGCCGCCGTAGCCATCTCAGGGCTGACAAGGTGCGTCCGTCCACCGCGTCCCTGGCGTCCCTCAAAATTCCGGTTGGAAGTGGATGCACAGCGTTCACCTGGTGAAAGAACATCCGGGTTCATAGCGAGGCACATGCTGCAGCCCGGCTCGCGCCATTCAAAACCGGCCTCGATGAAGATGTGGTGAAGCCCTTCTTGCTCCGCCTGCTCCTTTACCATCCCGGAGCCTGGAACAACAATAGCGCTTACCGTCGGAGCAACTTTATAGCCGTTCGCAATTTTTGCTACCGCCCGCAAATCTTCAATCCGCCCATTCGTGCATGAACCGATAAACACTTTATCAATGGCGATTTCAGAAATGGGTGTGTGCGGCTCGAGCCCCATGTAGGCGAGGGCATTCTGTGCTGCTTTCTGATCGTTTACGGATGTGAAATCTTCTACGGCAGGGACAATGCCGCTAATGCCGGTTCCCATGCCAGGGCTCGTTCCCCATGTAACCTGTGGTTCAATGGAAGCAGCCTCGATGACAACGCGTTTGTCGTACTGGGCGCCTTCATCCGTAGAGAGCGCTCTCCATGCTTCCACTGCTTTTTCCCACTCTTCCCCTTTAGGTGCAAACCGGCGGCCTTCAAGGTAGGCAAAGGTTGTCTCATCCGGTGCAATGAGTCCAGCTCTCGCACCGGCCTCAATCGACATGTTACAAACGGTCATGCGTTCTTCCATGGAGAGGGCGCGAATGGCTTCTCCTGTATATTCAATAACATATCCGGTCGCAAAATCAGTGCCCCATTTCGCGATAATGGCAAGGATAAGGTCCTTTGCGGTAACGCCGAGCGGCAGAGGGCCGTCCACATGAACTTCCATTGTTTTTGCTTTTTTCTGCTGTAAACACTGGGCAGCAAGAACGTGTTCGACTTCACTTGTGCCGATTCCGAATGCTAGAGCGCCGAATGCCCCATGTGTTGACGTGTGGCTGTCGCCGCAAACGATCGTTTTCCCAGGATGCGTTAAGCCAAGTTCAGGACCCATTACATGGACAACGCCCTGTTCCGGGCTGTTTAAATCGTAAAGGGTAATCCCGAATTCCCTGCAGTTTTCTGTTAGTGTTTCGATCTGCTGCCGTGAAATCGGATCTTCGATAGGGAGGGAGCGATCAGTTGTCGGGACATTGTGGTCCGCAGTAGCAAATGTTAATTCGGGTCTTCGAACCCGGCGGCCGCTCAGGCGAAGCCCTTCGAACGCCTGCGGTGATGTAACTTCATGAACGAGGTGCAGATCAATATATAGAAGGCTTGGTTTGTTTTCTTCTGCATAAACCACGTGGTTATCCCAAATTTTTTCAAACATCGTCCGTGCTTTCATGCAATTCTCCCCTTTTGCTTTATGAATAATTATCATTTTTAGAATCTTTATATATGTTTTAACATAGAAAACGTAAATGTACAAAGATATAATATTTATAAAAGGTATAGGAATCACCTATAATGAAGCTGGGAGGAATGGATATGGAACTGCGCCAATTGCTGTATGCGGTGAGGATAGCTGAGGAACAGAGTTTTTCAAAAGCGGCCGAGAAGCTTCACCTGGCACAGCCTTCGCTAAGCCAGCAAATCGCGAAGCTGGAAAGAGAGCTGGGGATTATATTGTTTGAACGATCAACGAATACACTGAAGCTAACCTATGCGGGTGAGCGTTTTTTTGAATCAGCCGTGAAAATCCTGGACCAGGTGGAACAGCTGAAAAAAGAGATGGAGGATGTAGCCGAGCTGAAGAGGGGAACACTTACAGTCGGCAGCCTGCCGATTACCGGCACACACATCCTGCCGCTTGTCCTGCCGATTTTTAAGAAAAACTACCCTGGTGTCGAAGTGAAGCTCATTGAGGAAGCGACGCGGACACTGGAGCAGCTGACGGCGCGCGGTACAACCGAGATGAGCCTCCTCACCCTGCCGGTTCAGGACCCGCATCTTGAATGGGAGGAGATTTGGCAGGAGGAAATTTTTCTCGCTGTCCCGCCCGATCACCCGTTAAGCGGGGAAAAGGAAGTTGCCGTAAAAGAACTGAAGAATGAAGCCTTTATTATGTTGAAAAAAGGCCAGGGCTTTCGCACCCTGGCCGCAAAGTGGTGTGAGGAAGCCGGATTCACACCACGTGTTGTATTTGAAAGCAGCAACATTGAAACGGTCAAGTCGCTGGTTGCTGCCGGAATGGGGATTGCCTATGTGCCATCGATGATGACACGGCACCAGAAAGCCGGCCTGTCGCCCGCTTACCTTTCCCTGCGAAATCCCCGGCCGTTCCGCACGCTTGTCATGGCCTACCGGAGGGGACGGTATCGCTCGCAGGCCGGACAGGCCTTTCTTAAAACGATAAAGGAGGTCCTGTCGCAGACTATGGAAGAATCGAACCTGAACTGGTAACCTTTGCTTTCAGCGATAAAGTATCCATGAAGCGAAGAAATTCCGCTTTTTCTTTTTCCGGCATCAGGAGTGGCTGCCCGTTTAAGATGCGGGCAGGCACGAGAGAAGCCCCGATTTTTTTGTTTTGTACGGTTACTTGCAAGATGGCGGTTTGATTTGAACGGTCTGTTCCGTTCTTCGTAAAGACGAAGTTGCCAAGCGAATAAGCGATTAGCTTTCCCTTATACCATTCCACAGGCTGCATGATGTGAGGGTGGTGGCCGACAACAACGTCTGCGCCCAAATCAATCAATGTATGGCCCATCGATGTTTGGTAAGCCTCTGGTTTGGTCATTCTTTCCTTGCCCCAGTGAATGAAAACAACAACAATGTCCGCCTTTTTGCGGGCTTCTTTGACCTTACTGTACATGAGCTTCGTATCGTACGCGCTTGCCAGGCCCGGTTTGCTGCTTGTCGCAAACCAGGAGGAGCTGGGGAGAACCCGGCTGTAATTGAGGAATGCGACCGTTTGGCCGTTCTTCTTAATATAGCGGATGGCGGTTGCCTCGGCTGCATTTTTTCCGCCGCCGGCGTATGTAACATGCTGGGCCGATAAGTATTTCATTGTATCGAGGAGCGAGGCTGTACCGAAATCAAGCGAATGATTGTTCGCCAGTCCCACGATATCATAGCCGGCATTAGCCATTGATTTTGCCATCGCCGGGCTGGAACGGAACGTATACTGCTTTGATTGTGCAGTTCCGCCTGTTGTAAGGGTAGTTTCCAGGTTCCCCATGGCGATATCTGCTTTTTCCAGCACAGGCTTTACTTTAGCAAATGGGTACGCAATCCCGTTTTTGTTAATTTGTGTAGCTACCGTCCCGGTAAACTGCATATCGCCTGTGAAAGCCATGGTAATCTTGCCGTCGTCTGCAGCTGCAGTGGGTGTGCTGCTGCTCTGTGCCTGCGCTGGTTCGTTTTGATTTAACAATGCGCTTGTAAGAAGCAGGGTGCTCGCCAGCCCCAGCGCAATAAGTGAAACGCGTTTTTTCTTTTTTGTTACTTTCATGATACTGCCCTCTCCCTTTCCTTGGTTACAATCTGGCTGAAAACGCTTCGCCCGCATTATTTGACGCATGGTGAAGGCGTTTTTGTTCCAGTGATCTGGAAAATTTTCTGGTAAGATTAGGTTTAGGGTGGGCAATGCGCCTGCTTCTAGCAATTAAGTATGGTCGCTGTCCCATTTGCATAGTAAGATAAGGGAGAAGAAAGGGGGGAAGGCAATTGTTTTACTTTGTACTTACATTCCACTTGCTTGCCGTCGCAGCAAAACTTGCTGTCCTGTTCCTCATCCCCGGCTTGAAAAGTGTAGAACAGACGAAGCGTTTTCTCGGCATCTACCGGAAGACGGACCGCTATGCGGATATTGTCCTGTGGGCTACGGGGCTTGGCTTTTTCTTCGTCACCTCGTTTCAATATTTAATGCAGATGTGGATGCTTGTCTCCATGCTTCTTTATATGTTTGTTTTCTATATGCTGAAGCGTTTCTTAATGAGAGGATTGACAGAAGTAGCGGAAAGCAAAAAGCTGCATGCGGAGAAAGAACTGAAATCGCTGCGTTTCCAGAATCTATGTGTGGGGCTTTTCTCCATTTTCATCATGGGGTGTATTGCTTTTATGATGATAACAAAACCCTTCTAGAAAATAAAAGGCGCCGGTTCATTGTGGGTGAACCGGCGCCTTTTCGTGAGGCCAGAAGAAAATATAGTTTTATACAAAATTTTCCTATTCGTACAGCGGCAGGATTGTGTATAATGGAGGAAGGCTGCTGCTTAGTTCACCCATTCGGCAACGATTTGTTTTGCCTCGTCAAGCTCGTTCTCATGAACATAAATCGCTGCACTCTTATCGAGAGAAACAGAGATTCCACGCTCTTCCAGGCGCTTTTTCATGGCCTGCAGGCGAAAATCGTTTCGATCAAAAAACACAACGACCCAGTCTTTTTCTTTTCTTGGGGAAGTACTCATTATTTCGCGTAGTTTTTTTAGCATCGTATAGTCACCACCTAAGAAGTTAATAGAATAATTCAACTGCTTGTAAATAGAAGGACAAGTATATCATTCGGAAATAACATGCGGTTTCTGACCCTATGTAGAGCTCATTATTTTATCCCATTCATCGTCTCATGTTTTCCCGGACGAATCAATGTGCGAAAAGTGGCAATCCTACCGGGACCTGGTTCTTATGGGGAGAATACAAGTAAAAGGGACAATTTCCAATTACATGCAATATTTGCACTGTTAAATTCATGTAGACTTGATAAAATTTATAGTAAGAAGTTTTCCTACATAGACATAGAAATCAATTGGAGGTATTGGAATATGGCAATGAAAGCAACCGGAGTTGTTCGTAAGGTAGATGAACTGGGAAGGGTAGTTATTCCTATTGAGCTAAGACGCAACTTAGGCATTGCGGAAAAAGACGGCTTGGAAATCTTCGTTGATGATGAGAAAATTATTTTAAAGCGTTATGCTCCTGCCTGCATCTTCTGTGATTCAGCTGACAATATTACAAGTTATAAAGGACGCAACATTTGCAGCGGCTGCCTTACTAACCTTAGAACAATCGAATAGAAGCGAAACAAATAAAAAAACAAGCCGGCGTGCACTGGCTTGTTTTTTTATTTGTTTATTTTTTATTTGTATGGAAAAGCGCTGCATGCCTTAGAGACGGCGTCCTGCGCGCTGCTATTCAGTATTATCCTTTTTGTCTTTCCGTTTGTCCTGCATTTTTTTGTATTCTTCCATCAGCCTGCGGAGCACTTCATCCGACACTTCGACAAAACAATCCAGCTCCCTCATCGTAACAAGGCACTGGCTTGCGCCGTCAATCGTTGTAAAGCGAAATAAAATTTTACCGCCTGGAAGCACGTTCGCTACTTCCCAGATGAATTTTGTTCCTGTTTTGTATCGTTTTCCCCGTCCGTAAACCGGATGAAAGGGACGGAAATTCTCCACCACCCACATGATGTCCCCTCCTATCAATGCCAGGCATGCGACTCTTGCACTATCCTAATTGCATTGTATGCATAGGAGGGGAAAGGAGGAACACGCGCAGCGAAGGAGCGGGTTTACCTTGTAAAGAAAACTTGGCTAGCGCCAAGCCGCAGGCGCTGGCGATCGCCTTAGTTGCCCTTATGTAGATAAGAAAGTTATACTTTCTTATCTACCAAAAAAGCGGCGGACGGCATTCAAATCTGTTTCCAGAGGGGCGGGGGGAAGGCTGGCTAGAATTTGGTTTCCATATCGTTTCTTATGAATGCGCGAATCAAGAATAATGACCATCCCCCGGTCGCTGCGTGTTCGGATGAGCCTGCCGAATCCCTGTTTTAGCCGGAGGATGGAGAAGGGAAGCATGTATTCAGCAAAGCTGTTCCGGTTAAGCTTTTCAAGCCGTTCGGTCCTTGCCCGGGTTAGCGGATCGCTTGGTACAGGAAACGGCAGCTTAGCGATAACCACGCAAATCAGGTCCTCTCCCGGAACATCTACGCCTTCCCAGAATGATTCGCAGCCGAACAGAACTCCGTTTGTGTCGCTGCGGAACTGCTGCAGCATTTGTTCGCGGGACACATCCGGGCTGTGCAGGATACCCGTCAGCCCGTGTTTGTCCAGCCAGGGCTGCATTTCCTCATAAACGCGGTTCATCTGCGTATACGAAGTAAACAGGAGAAATGTACGGCCGCGTGTCGCCGCCACAATTTCCTTCATCGCTGCTGTAAGAAAAGCTTCGAAATTCTGCTCGGTCGGGGCGGGCACGTCATCCGGAACGAGCAGAACAGCCTGCTCTTCATAAGAAAAAGGGCTGGGCGTCTCCATTGATTCATAGTCATCGATTCCCATACGCCCGGCTACAAAGGAAAAGTCTCCCTGCGTTGTCAGGGTAGCGGACGTCATAATGACGGTTTTATCGCTGAATAGATCCCGCCGCAGCAAATCGCTTACATCAATCGGCGCCGAATACAGGTGCAGCAGGGAAGCCCATGCCAGGTCATCGCGTACGGTGCCTGCCTCCTTCGTTTCTTCATACGCCGCCCACGTTGCCCATTCTTCCGGCGATTGATTCAACAGCACATGGGAGAGCATGGCGTCCATTTGTTCGATTTGCGTAATGTAGCGGCCCATGCCGATGACCGTCTCGCTCTCGCCCTCCTGCAGTTCAAGCTGCTTTCTTTTATCTATGAATGCCTGCTTCCACTCTTTAAAGTAGATTTTATATTCATCTGTATCCGTCACGCTTTTCTTCAGCAAGTATTCATTCTGCGGGCGCTCGGCCAGCGCGCGTGAAAGGGGCGCAAACAGCTCAGCCAGCCGAATCGTTATCCGGACCCGAATGCCTTCAATTTGCTGGTGGAGCTGCGGGTCATCGATTTGCTTCGCCCAGTGGGCGCGCCTTCTTAGAAAACGCTGGAACAGCTTGTCGATTTCATCGATGCTTACATGGTACGTATACTGCTTTGTTACCTGGTCCTCCACACGGTGTGCCTCATCCATGATGACTGCATCATAGGCAGGGAGAATGCTGGCCCCCTGATTGCGTAAAATAAGATCGGTGAAGAACAGGGCGTGGTTGACGATAATGACCTGCGCATCCTGCAGCTTTTTGCGCGCATTCTGGATGAAGCATTCTTTATGGAAGGGGCTGTTTTTACCCATGCAATCCTCGCCGTCCCCCTGAATCGCGGAGAAAACAGCGGGGGAGAGCGGAAAAGGAATTTCGTCACGATCGCCTTTCCTCAGGGAAGGAAGCTTCTGTTTTAAGCGTTCGAGTTGTGCCGCCTCCTTCTTTTCCTCCTTAAGTGTTGCATCGATCAGCTCCTGAAATCTTCGCTTGCAAATATAGTTGCCCCTGCCTTTGGCGAGCTCGTAACGGAAGTCTTCCGCCAGATCGGGCGCCACTTGTTCGAGGACTGTTTTTACCATTGGGAGCTCCTTCTCAAGGAGCTGCTGCTGCAGGGTGATCGTGTTGGTCGAAATGATAACCCTCTTCTCGTTTCTAAGGGCCCAGAGGGCGGCCGGCAGCGTATATCCGAACGATTTTCCGGTTCCTGTACCTGCCTCGATCAGTCCATGCTGCCCCTGGTTGAGGCATTCGAGGACCAGGTTGGTCATTTTAAACTGTGCCATCCGGGGCTGGTAGTTCGGCAGATGGCTGGACAGGACCCCGCCCCGCTTTAGAATGGTATGGAGAGTTTTCGAATACTTCTTCATATGATCCCTGCATTTCTATTAAAAGTCGCTACCTTCTATCCTATCATATTCCGGGAGAAAGAGTTGGAACGTTACAGCATATGATTTCGTAGAGAATAGAAAATTAATAATGGAGAGGAACGATGCGAGCATGAACCGGTATTCAATTGAACAATTTTTGAATGAAACGGAGCAGAAGAACAGGGGGGAGGGCTTATTCGAAATGGAGGGCCCTCACATGCTGGAAGTGAATCTGGAGGGGCGGGTTTGGACGAAGCTCGGTTCTATGGTGGCCTACCAGGGACAGATTAAATTTTCCCGGGAAGGAATACTCGAACACGGCATCGGAAGAATGCTGAAGAAAGCAGTGTCAGGGGAAGGAGCAAGCTTAACAAAGGCGGAAGGCCGGGGGCGGCTTTACCTGGCGGATCAAGGGAAAAGAATTACGATTTTGCGGCTCGATAATGAATCGATTTATGTGAACGGAAATGATCTGCTCGCTTTTGAGGAAGGGATGAAGTGGGACATTAAGTTAATGAAACGAATCACAGGCATGATGGCTGGCGGATTGTTCAATGTGAAGATATCGGGCAGCGGCATGATTGCCATCACGTCGCACTATGAGCCGATGACTCTGCGCGTGTCCCCCGGCAGTCCGGTCATTACGGATCCGAATGCCACGGTTGCCTGGTCAGGGACGCTGCAGCCGGAATTCCAAACCGATATTTCGCTGCGTACTTTTATCGGCAGAGGCAGCGGCGAATCGATCCAACTGCGTTTCGAAGGCACGGGATTTGTTGTCGTGCAGCCGTATGAAGAAGTATACTACCAATCAGGAGGAAGCTCTTCAGTATAGCTCCGTGTAATTGATGGATAAAACTTGATGTTAAAAGGAGAAATCGTATGGAAAACAAAGTGATTTTACTTGCTTCGGACCAATTGGGCAAGGGGGATGCTGAACTTGGTGAGAATGTACTGGAAACGTTTTTTACCCTGTTAAAGCAAAATGAACAGAAGCCGGCCGCCATCTTTTGCATGAACCGCGGCGTGCTTGCCCTGACGGATCAATCGCTTGTCTGTGTTCACCTGAAAGAGCTTGCGGAGCGGGGGGTTCCCGTGCTGGCGTGTAAGACGTGTGTGGATTATTATGGGGTACAGGATAAGCTGCTGGCCGGTGAAATTTCCGCTATGAACTACTTCATCGAACTGGCCGGCAGGCATGAAGTCCTCACTCTCTCGTAAAGCCGGGCGGGTGCATCGATATGAGAATTGGTGTTATAGCCGATACGCACGTCCCTTCACGGGCCAAGAAGCTGCCTGCAGCCCTTGTAGAAGGATTGCAAGGAGTTGACCTTATTCTCCACGCGGGCGACTGGGTAACGCTGGATATCGTGCAGGAGCTGGAGAAAATCGCCCCGGTGGATGGGATTGCAGGAAATAACGACGGAGAAGAGATTGTCAGGCGGTTTGGCCGCAAGAAATTGCTTACCCTTGCCGGATACCAAATCGGAATGGTTCACGGTGACGGCCGAAGCAAGACGACGGAACGAAGGGCATGGGAGGCGTTTAAGGGGGAAGGTGTGGATGTCATTGTGTTCGGCCACTCCCATATTCCGCTCTCCCGCATGCAGGACGGAGTGCTTCTGTTCAATCCGGGTTCGCCCACGGATAAGCGCCGCCAGCCGAAGTTTTCTTACGGGATCATCCAACTGGGTGAAACGGTAAAAGCGAACCACTTTTTTTATTCGGATAAGAGTTGAAGAAAAGGCAAAACGAGCCGCACATTCAGAAAAAAAGCTCATCCGCTTTAGACAACGGATGAGCTTTTTTTGGTGATAGGAGTGTCAAACAGCGTTACGAACGATACGGTAACGGGCGCGATCCGTTACAATTTGCACGTCTGCAGCCCCCAGTTCACTTTCATAAATCTCTTCAATGGGAATCTCATAGCTTTCGTAGGGGAGAGGCGCTGCCACAGCCGTTTCGCTGCGGACGCTTCCATTTCCCTTCAGCAGGAGGGAGCGGGACGGAATGTAGTCATCTACAGTCTCTTCCCGTTCTTTTACAACAACTTCATCCAGCTGCAGGATGGTTGAATCTGTATCCCCATCCTCTTCTTTCGTAATTAGCAGGGTTTGTCCACACCATGCATCCAGCGCGTCTTTTAGTTGAGAAACTTCCTGTTTTCGTTTGTTGTCCATATCGCTTCACCTCGCTCATAGTACCCTTCCCTTATTGCCTGCTCCCTGAAACATTGGGCTTGTCAAATGCGGAAAAGCTGGGTAAGGAATAGAAGCGGCAGATTCCTGTAACTTGCGTCTTCGGCAGTGTTGTGATTATACTGATCACAGCAAGACACATAGAGAAAGGAAGCGATCAATTAGTATGACTCGTCCATTGCAGCAGCAAATTATTGAACAATTGCATGTCAAACCTGAAATCGCACCCGCGGAAGAGGAACGGCGCAGAATTGACTTTCTCAAACAATACCTTGTTAATTCGGGAATGAATGGCTATGTGCTCGGCATTTCCGGCGGGCAGGACTCCACTCTGTCCGGACGCCTGGCGCAGCGGGCCGTGGAAGAATTAAGAACGGAAACCGGCAAAGAGTATAGGTTCGTTGCCGTACGCCTGCCGTACGGTGTCCAGGCGGATGAAGCTGACGCACAGCGATCGCTCGATTTCATCCAGGCAGATAAGGCAGTTACCGTGAACATTAAAGGAGCGGTCGATGCTTCGATACAGGCGTTCCAGGAGGCGATCGGCGAGCCGCTGTCCGACTTTGCCAAAGGGAATACGAAGGCAAGGGAACGAATGAAGGTTCAGTACGACATCGGGGCGCATTACAACCTGCTCGTGATTGGGACCGACCATGCCGCAGAAGCTATTACCGGCTTTTTTACAAAATACGGGGATGGAGCCTGCGACGTAGCGCCGCTGGAAGGGCTGAACAAGCGCCAGGGCAGAGCGGTACTCAAGCAGATGGGTGCGGACGAGCGGCTGTATACGAAAGTGCCGACCGCGGATTTGGAGGACAATAAGCCGCTGAATCCGGATGAGAACGCTCTTGGCATTACGTACGAGCAAATCGACGATTATCTTGAAGGAAAAGAGATTGACCCCGGAGCCGCGGAAAAGCTGGAACAGCGTTTCCTGGCTACACGCCACAAGCGCAACTTCGCAGTGACCCCGTATGACAACTGGTGGCAGTAAAGTTTTGTCGTTAATTCGTCAAAAATTGTCGAAGGAAATACAAACTCCCTGTCGAAAAAGTAAGCAGGGAGGCGATACCGTTGAACTATAAAGCAGAAATTATTACCGGCCGCGATGTTCAGGTAATAAAGGAGCAAGTCAAAGAGTTCCTGCAAAGGATAGCTGATAAGCCGATTGTTGAGTACTGTGAGAAATTAGGCACGAATGATAAAACAGTCCAATTAAGCAGCACAGTGGAAAATAAGTATTCTGTCCTCATTGTGTATGAGGCATAAAAACCAGGCATGCAAAAATGCCTGGTTTTTTATTTTATGCGAGGGAAAAGCTTAATTATTAGGCAAAATGGAGATATAGTTCTGCATTACCAATAACTCCTTTTGTAATCGCAGGGTTCGCCGTTCGACCCGTTTTGCGTGATGGTGTGGGATTATTTAATGAAAATAACTTAAGCGGAATTTGGAGGACCATCAAGAATGTCGAAGATGTTTTTCTTTAGTATTCTAGTGCCATTATCCATCATTTTAGTAGTATCCTCATTTTATTTGGAACGAAAAGGATATAAAGAAAAAATGATATATAAAGTTGTGAATATAGGGACATCATTTATGGGTGCGTTTACTGGTGTTATGATTGGAGAAGTATTTGGTTTATCTCGGATACAGAAATGATTCAGCCGGTCTAACAATATGAGTAAGCATACCGATCTCCTTGCCTGCATGATAAAATTCATATAGTCAAGCATTTGGAGATCCTTAACAAAGGGTATCAGAATTTTTGGGGGAGGGAAGTATGTGAGAATTGCGATTGCAGGAGGCACGGGCTTTATCGGTACATACCTCATACGGGATTGGATGGAAAAAAAACGTGAAGTGATTGTCATCACCCGCAAATGTGACGGACGGGTACAGGGGAAATTTCCCGGCGTCCGCTGCTTTAGCTGGGATGACCTTAAACGGAACCCATCTCCCTTAGAACATCTGGATGCGCTCGTAAATATGGCGGGAGAATCAATCAACAGCGGCAAATGGACAAATGAGCAGAAGGAAAGAATCCTTCTGTCAAGAATCGAATCTACCCGCAGCATCGCCCAGATGGTGGGAAAGCTCACATCCGGGCCGCGGGTTATCCTAAACGGTTCGGCTATCGGCATTTACGGGCACTCCACGGTGCAGAAATTCGACGAGAGCAGCCGAGCGTATGGCAGTGATTTCCTCGCCCAGGTTACGAAGAAGTGGGAGGAGGAAGCAGACCATATTCCGGCTCCCCGCATCGTAAAAATCCGTACCGGTGTTGTCCTCGGAAAGGATGGAGGAGCCTTTCCTAAAATGGCCTTTCCCTACCGGCTGTTTGCCGGAGGGAAAATCGGAAGCGGGAGCCAGTGGTTGTCATGGATACATATTGCGGACTATGTTCGCCTGCTTAACTTTTGTATTGAGAGGGAGAGCATAGCAGGGCCCATTAATGCAACCGCTCCCCACCCGGTGACAAACGATGATTTTGGAAGGGTGCTTGCCCGGGCGGCGCACCGCCCCCACTGGCTTCCTGTCCCGGAATTCGCCATGAAACTGCTCCTTGGAGAAATGGCCGACCTGGTGCTCAAAGGGCAGCACGTAGAACCGCGAAAATTGATGGAGGCGGGTTTTCGCTTCGAATATGATACGGTTGAGAAAGCACTGGCCGAGCTTATGGCGACGGAATAAAACACATTTATTGCTCGCACTCGGCAGGATTTTCTCCTTGCCATCTTTAACTTAATTAGGAGAGTGACCATTCATAACAGCAAAGGAGGCTTTTTTAATGAAATATAGACGGCTTGGCAAATCGGGTTTGAAAATTAGTGAAATCGGCCTGGGCAGCTGGTTAACGTACGGTGGAACCGTAGCTGACGAGACAGCAACGACATGCATCGATAAGGCATATGAGCTGGGTATTAACTTCTTTGATACGGCCAACATTTACCGGAAGGGCGAGGCGGAAGTTGTAGTCGGCCGGGCGCTGCAAAAATACCCGCGTGAATCGTTTGTCCTTGCGACGAAAGGGTTCTGGCCGATGGGGGAAGGGCCGAACGACCGAGGTCTGTCCCGCAAGCATATTTTCGAGCAGGTCCACGCTTCGTTAAAGCGTTTGAATGTCGAGTATGTCGATTTGTGGCAGTGCCACCGCTTTGACGAAACGACACCGCTCGAGGAGACGCTCCGTGCCATTGATGATTTGATTACCCAGGGCAAAATCCTGTATGCAGGCGTTTCCGAATGGACAGCCGTCCAAATTAACGATGCCCTTCACATTGCAGATGTAAAAAACCTGGACCGCATTATCTCCAATCAGCCGCAGTACAGCATGCTGGAGAGGTATATTGAAAAGGATGTCCTTCCGCTCTGTGAAAGAGAAGGGGTCGGACAGGTTGTATGGTCGCCGCTGGCGCAGGGCGTGCTTACAGGCAAGTACAAGAAGGGTGAAAAGTATCCGGAAGGCAGCCGCGCTACGGTTGACGATACAAGCAAAATCATCCAGCGTTTGTTAACCGATGAAAATCTTGATAAAGTAGAGAAGCTGAAAGAAGTGGCTGAGCGCAAAGAGTGCACGCTGGCTGCCCTGGCCCTGGCCTGGGTTCTCCGCCAGCCGAACGTATCCAGCGCCATTATTGGGGCGAGCCGCCCGGAACAGGTGGAAGAAAACGTAAAGGCTGTGGATATTGAATTAACGGCGGAAGATGTACAGCAAATTGAAGAAATTCTGGCATAATCGATCTGCCTGAAGCAAGAAAGGAGAATTTGTTTGTCTAATCCTCAGGATAAAGTAGGCTATACATTTACGCCGCACAGCGGCACAATTGAGCGGGGGAAAATCCGCGAGCTTGTCCTTGCCATCGGGGATGAAAACCCGATCTACACGGATGAAGCGGCGGCGAAAGCGGAAGGCTTCACAGGCATTCCTGTCCCGCCGACCTTTATTGAGGTGCTGGATATGTGGGCCGGCCCCAGCTTTGAAGACTTAATGGAACAGCTCGGCATCGACGGAAAAAAGCTGCTGCACGGGGAACAAAGCTACGAGTATTTCGCGCCGATTCTGGCAGGGGACACGGTCCGGGCGGAAACCGCGGTAACAGACGTAAAAACCAAGCGGAACGGCATGGCATTTTACACGCTTGAAACGACATATCATAACCAGAATGACGAGAAGGTCATGACGGCCCGGATGATGCTCATTCGGATGCCGTAAGGAGGAATACAATGGAAGCTTATTTGATACAAAATCCTGCCGTACAGGCAGGAGAGGAGCTGCCTCCGCTTACTAAACCGGCTGTCACAAAAACACAGCTTGTCAAATTTGCCGGCGCCTCGGGAGATTTTAATCCGATACATACAGTGGAAGAGGCCGGACAGGAAGCGGGCCTGGGCGGAGTCATTGCCCACGGCATGCTCATTATGGGATTTGCCGGAGAAGCCTTGACTACATGGGTGCCCCGGTCTGCCATTCGCAAGTTTTCGGTGCGTTTCTCAGCGATTACCCGGCCCGGAGACGAAATCCAGGTGCGTGGCGAGCTGGCCGGCAGGGAAGAAACGGAAGAAGGGACACTAGTTACGATTAAGGTGCAGGCGGTTGACCAGAAGGGCGAAATAAAAGTAAAAGGGACATGTGAAGCGCTGCTGCCGCTTAAATAGAAGAAAAGCCTGAGACGAACAAGGGTCTCAGGCTTTTCAGATTGTCGAGAAAGTAATTTAATACCATAGTTTTGCTAAAAAGCGAATTAATATTTCATGCACTTTACAAATATCAAGATATATAATCAATATAGTTGTTTGAAAATGGGGGGTATAGTATGGAGGGAAGTTTGTTATCTATTCTGGGCTTGGGGTTTGTTCTTGGAATTAAACATGCAATTGAGCCAGACCATGTAATCGCTGTATCTACGATTGCTAGTCAAAGCAAGAAGTTGTCACGTTCCTCTCTTGCTGGAGTGTTTTGGGGAATCGGTCATACTGCAACATTGTTTATTATTGGAATCATGCTTATTCTTATGAAAGGTAAAATACAAGAGAAATGGGCGATGACCTTAGAATTTTCAGTTGGAGTTATGCTTGTTTATCTCGGCACTACCAGCATCCTTTCTTTTAAAAATGCTCATGTGCATAAACATGAACATAATGGAGAAGTACATAAACACCAACATAAAGATATCGATTATATAAAACCATTGATAGTTGGCCTGGTACATGGGTTAGCAGGAAGCGCTGCGATGGTTTTATTAACAATGAGTACAGTAAAAAGTGTGTGGGAAGGTGCAGCTTACATCCTTGTATTTGGTGTAGGAACTATAATTGGTATGCTTTTCTTTACTACAATCATTGGGGTTCCATTTGTTCTTAGTGCTAAAAAGGTAAGTATCAATAAAACCTTAACTCAGATTACGGGTGTAATTAGCACGGTATTTGGTATCTATTACATGTACAATTTAGGAGTAACAGAAGGATTGTTCAAACTATGGATGCAGTAATTGAATAAGTGAACTACTCGGCACTGAAGTGCCGAGCTTCTTGTGGGCAGACCTTTCGGTCTGAATTACGTGTAACCACTTGAACTTTTCATGTTTCATCGGCGTCTGCCCAACCCCAAAAAGAGGTGTGGTACAAGCATTCCTTTCGAAATTCCCATCTTGCCGTGGCTTCAGGGGCTTACAACATCTCCACATGCACACTCCGTCGTTCCAACGGTGGAAGAAAATAAAATGTATCCATTAGGCTCCGAGAATGCGGAGTCCTTCTTTTTCAAGGTTAAGGGCTGCGTTTTCATCGCGACCGTGCTTTTTGCCGCAAGAAAGGCAAACCCAGGTCCGTTCATCCAGGGTAAGCCCCTCTTTTTTCTTGTCGCAGTGCGAACAGATTTTACTGGACGCATAGAACCGATCAACGATCACAAGGGTTCTGCCTTTTCTTTCTGCTTTGTACGTTAAAAAGTTACGGAATTGATACCATGCAGCATCGGCGATATGTTTGGCTAGTTTCCGGTTCTTTACCATCCCGCGCACATTCAGATCTTCGATACAGAGGATTTGGTTTTCATCCGTCAGTTTTTTTGACTTTTTATGCTGAAAATCTTTGCGCTGATTGGCAATCTTGGCATGAATCTTTGCCACTTTCTTTTTTTGCTTGATGTAGTTGTTCGACCCCTTTATCATACGGGAAAGGCGCTTCTGCTGCTTTCGAAGCTGCTGCTGTGCTTCACTAAAATAGTGAGGGTTAGGCACAGGGTTGCCGTCCGATAAAACCGCAAAGGTTTTGATTCCAACGTCGATTCCGATGGCCCTTCTTTTCGCTACCGGCACTTTTGCTGGTTTTGCTTCTTTTTGAACGCGAAGGGAAACAAAATACTTTCCACCCTTTCTTCGAATCGTGGCGGCTTTAATGACGGCTCCCTTATTTTTTAACAGGCGTCTGAGCCTCACAAAGGAACCTTCGCATTTCACTTCACCGAGCTTTGGAAGTTGAATCAACGTAAAGCGGTCATTGGTAAAACGAATGTTGTTGTTGGTTTGATTGGTGGTATAGCTTTGTTCGTCCCGTTTCCTTTTGAAACGGGGGTACTTGGCTTTTCCTTCAAAAAAGTTCTGATACGCATCATCCAAATCTTTGACCGTTTCCTGGAGCCCCATGGCATCGACTTCCGCAAGAAAAGGGATCCGCTTTTTGAGTTCGGGAAGCATGTCTTTTTGTTGTTTAAAAGAGATGCTTTCTTTTCTCCGTTTCCATCCTTTGGACCGTTGGTCCAGGAAAAGATTATAAATAAAGCGTCGACAACCAAAGGTTTTCATCATTTTTGTCTCTTGTTCCGCATTGGGATATAGCTGAAGAAGCATGCCAAAGGTTTGTTTATTTTCCTGCTTAGACCGTTTCTTTCGAGCCATAGAGGGTTACTCTCCTTTCTTTTGATTTTCAATATACTGACGAATGGCATCTTCCGATACCGAACCCACGGTTTCCAAATAAAAACTCCGGTTCCACAACGGTCCATTCCCCAATTTTTTCTTCAGATCAGGATATTCCATAAATAGTTTTCGTGCGGATATTCCTTTCATCATTTTCACTATGTACGAGGGTGCGATTTTAGGATGAGCAGAAACAAAAACATGAAGATGGTCCTGTTCACCTACTTGGGCTTGATGGACGATAAACTCTTTTTCAGAAGCTGTCTGTTGTAAAATTTCAATCAATCGTTGTTCTATTTCTGATGTTAAAACTTTGTTACGATATTTAACAGACCATACCATATGGTAGTTCACATTATATACACAGGTTCTTGCTTTTACTATGTTATTATTCATACACATAGTATATTTAATTGGTGTATTTTTAACAACCTTATAATCAAAAAAAGTCGGTCAAATTGAACTACCTAAAGGCAGTCCTTGACCGAAGCGCTCTCATCTCCCCATTGAAATAGGGACGGTTCCCACGCTAATTCCTAAAAGCCGATATTTCTTTACTTTAGAGATACCGGCTTTTGGTTTGAAATGGTCTCAGGCTTTTTTTACCTCTCCGGTACATACCCGGTTCCGTCCCTGCTGTTTTGCTTTATAAAGCGCCCGGTCAGCCGCTTCGATTAAGGTCATCTGCGAGGCCTCCTCATCGGGGACAACCCCCGCCACACCAAGGCTAATCGTAACATGGCTGCTCACGGGAGAGAGGAGGTGCGGGATGGCCAGTGCCTCTATCTGCCTCCGCAGTTGTTCAGCAAGAGCCATCGCACCCTCCAATGCAGTAGTAGGGAGCAGGAGTATGAACTCTTCTCCACCGTAGCGGGCAACAAAATCCCTGGGCCTTTTTGCCAGCACTTGCAGCGTACGGGCTACCTTTTTTAAGCATTCATCACCTTGGAGGTGGCTGTATGTATCGTTATACGCTTTAAAGCAATCGATATCCACCATAATAGCGGAAAGAGGCACGCTGCCAAGGGTGGCACGCTTCCATTCCATGTCCAGGAAATCGTCGAAATAACGCCGGTTCATGATGCCGGTCAAGCCGTCGATAAAGGAAAGCCTGTGTAATGTTCTGTTCATTTCTTCCAGTTGCATTTCCGCTTTTTTCCGCTCGGTTATATCGCGCAAAGTAAACACCATGCCGGTAAACACCCCTTCCTGGTTGAACAATAATGTGCTCACCACTTCAAGCCAGACGTAATGCCCGTTTGCATGGCGGCCGCGCAGCTCTCTTCTTCCGGAAAGAGAGTGACCGGCAGCCATCGCTTTCGTCTCGGCCCGCAAGAGGCGCTTTTCATCCGGGTGAACGAAATCAAATACCGGTTTGCTGAGCATGTCTTTCTCCGTATATCCGAGGAGACGGTTATGCGCCGGGCTTACGTATGTATAAAGAAAGTGCTCGTCCGTCTCTGCAATCATATCCAGCATATTATCAGTAATCCTGCGCAAACGTTCTTCGCTTCTCCGCAGGGCTTCCTCCGCGTTCTTTTGTTCTGTAATGTCATGAATCATGACTTGGGTGGCCGGCTTTCCCTCATAACTAATGGCAGTCGTCGCCACTTCAACGTCAATCTCTTCCCCTTGCAGGGTAATAAACTTCTCCTGTATAAGCAGTATATTCGTCCTGTTTACATAGGATTTATCGATACGCTCCCTCACCATGTTTTGATAATCGGGATGGACGAAGTCGAGCACCTGCCTGCCAATGAGTTCGCCTGCATCTTTTGCCCCAAACAGCTTCGCTCCCGCGTTATTAATAAATAGAAGCCACCCGTCCGCATGGACAGCGATCGGCTCGGAGGAAAACTCAACCAGGCAACGGTACCGCTCATTGCTCTCCCGCAGTGCGCGCTCTATTCGTTTTTGCTCCGTAATATCCCGCGAGATACCGGCTAATGCGGCCACCTCCCCTTCCTGATCATGGATAGGAGAAATTGTAATGCTTATATGAAGAAGAGAGCCATCCCTGCGCTGCCGCTGTGTTTCGAAGTTGGTCACATGTCCGCCGGCCCGCACCTTCTCATAAAGCGCCCGGGTAGATTCTCTCAGGTAGTGGGGGATAAGCGGGGATGTCGATTGCCCGATGATTTCACCGGCGGGCCAGCCGTACATCTCTTCGAATGCTTGATTCACCTGAAGAATGTTCGCTTCCAAATCAATGACAATAAAGGCGTGGGTTGTATGGTCGATGAGCGATTCAATACACTTTTTCAAATCGAGTCCTTGTTTCATCGTGCGCACTCCTTGTCTGAAGCTCTTAATTGCTGCTTCTCTTTCTATTATAGTAAATTTTTACTAGGAAATAAGGCGTGATAAGTGAAAAATTATGTAAGCTTTAACAGTTTTTCAATTACAGAAACATAAAAAGGAGTGATCAATGTACAAAAATACTGCGTATAAATTATAAATCTAGCATTTCCAAATTTAACTTATATTTTTTCTATCAAACCTGATGTACAGTAGATAGAGAAAAAATAGCCAAGATTAACTAGGGAAGGTAAAATCTAAATGAAAAGAATTGCATCTTTGTCTTTACTCCTTATGCTTTTATTTACAAGCGCCTGCAGCCCACTGGGTGCAACGCAGGCAAGCGTTTATGAACCGTTTGCTGATATTGGAGCAAGCTTTGCCCGCACGGAAATTATCAATTTATATAACCAGGGTATTGTTTCAGGGGAGGGTAACCAGCGGTTTGCCCCGAAAAAACCCGTGACAAGAGCTGTCTTTTTGTCTATGCTCACCCGTGCTCTCCATTTAAAACCGGTGAGTGGGGCGATCCCGGTTTTCCAGGATGTCCCTAAAACACACTGGGCTTATGCGGCCGTACAGGCCGGTGCAATACGCGGGGTCACTTCCGGGCGAACAGCGGCACAATTTGATCCGGAAAGCCTCGTTTCCAGACAGGAGGCAGCCTCTCTGCTTGTGAAGGCCATCCACGCTTCACCTGAGGAATTGCTCCTTCCATATACGGATCGAAATGAGATAGCACAGTGGGCAGCTCCGGCGGTAGCGGCAGCGGGGCAGCGAAATCTTATGAACGGATCAGGTGGGAAATTCCATCCGAACGATTCGTTAACCCGGGAAGAATTGGCTTCCATTTTGTCTCGTTTATTGTCTCAAGAGGACGCAATCCCGGCTTCAGCAGGAAATCAACCGATACATATGGGCTGGCAGTATCTATCCAGCAGTTCTGCTTATACGCAAAAAGTGACCCAGTCAGGTATCGTCAATACGCTGTCTCCCCGCTGGTATTTCCTTGAATCTGACGGCAAATTCAGCGACAGTACAGATGCATCGCAAATCACATGGGCAAAGCAGCATGGGAAAAGCATCTGGGCTATGGTCGGGAACCGGTTTGATGATAAAGCGACACATCAAATGCTGATCCAGGCCGATAAGCGCGCGGCGGCTGTCCGCCAGCTTGCACAATACGGACAGAAATACCAGCTCGACGGATTGAACATTGATTTTGAAAACATAAAGCCCGGAGACAGGGACGCTTTTACATCGTTTATTGCCGAGCTTGCAGCGGCTCTTCATGCGGACAACCGTAAACTTTCCGTCGATGTGCCGCCGGATCTGGGAACGGACTGGAGCGATCCGTATCATTATGCTTCTCTCGGGAAGTCTGCGGATTACGTTGTCGTTATGGCGTATAACGAATACTGGTCAGGCCAGGGAAAGCAGGGCTCCACTTCCTCGCTGCCATGGCTGAAAAAACACGTTCTAAAGCTGACACAGCAAATGCCGGCAAACAAAATTATCGTTGCCCTGCCTTTTTATACGAACGATTGGTGGAAAGAGGGAGGGCAGGTTAAGTCGGAAGAGCTGACCATACAGGAAGCGGTGAAGCGGGTGGAACAGCGCCATGCAACAGTGCGATGGGACCCGGCAGCGGGCCAGTACATCGCTTCATATTATGCTAACGGGCAGCAGCATACAATCTGGGTAGAGGACAGCCGTTCTTTATCGCTAAAGTACCGGACCGTTATGGGAATGGGCGTTGCAGGTGCGGCGTACTGGTATATAGGTGCTGAAAGCCCGGATGTATGGCCTGCAGTTAGCAATGAGCTCCATTAGGAAAGGAACGCCGTGGGATTTTTCTCACGGCATTTTTTGTTATTTAATAACGCGGAAGTTTTTCTGCATATAAGACCAGTTCTGCGGAAACGGATAATTCAGGTGCCAGAATGTTGCCCCACGCAGCCGGTACACTTCCATTATTCTATATTTGGCCCGCAGGCTGCGGACGTCCTCAAACCAGACGATTCTCGCCTGCGTTCCCTGTGTGTACTGAAAAAACGGCGCTTCCGCCTGCCAGTTATATTGGATGGAAACCCTTTTGCTGATTGCCAGGTTCTGGGCGTCACCCGCCGCCAGAGCGCTTGCTGTCGTAGCAGGTGTATCCGGAAGCGGCCAATTATAACCATAGAATGGAAGTGCGATCATGACTTTGCTCCGGTTTATCTGGCTTACTATATATTGAACGACTTGCTCAACCCACCAGATCGGAGCGATCGGGTTCGGGGGTCCCTGCGGATAGCCGTATTCAATCGTCATAACGGCCACAAGGTCGGCGATCTGGCCGATCGTCTTGTAGTCGAACGCCCCGGTGAGCCGGTTTGCAGGATCGTCCTTCGTTTTCGCAGGGACATTAATGTGCAGGGTGCCCGTGCCAGGCGCAGCTTTAAGTTCACGCAGGAAGGTGCTGAGCTCGGGTCTTCTTTCGGGTGGGATAAACTCAAAATCAACACTGATCCCGTTATAGCCCTTCTGCTGTACTGCTCGGGAAATGTTTCGCACAAGCGTCCGCCTGGTGTCCGGGTTTTGAAGCACCTGGCCGATTCGCACCGGATCGAAGCCGCTTCCTGTCCAGTTTGTCAGAACCATAAGTGGTTTAACACCGTTTTGTTTACTTTCACGAATGGCCCTTTCATCGTCCGGTTCATTTACCGTTCCATCCGCATTAATCGTGTAGCTGAAAATCGCCGTGTAAGAAAGCTGCCTCGCCACTTCAGGAAAAATAGGATGAAGAATGTCCATTTCCTCCGGGATAAGGAATCCAAGTGATTCCATGGAATATTTTAGCGGTGTTGGAACGGAGAGCCGCTGTCCGACGGTAAGCTGGTTTGGATTTGTTCCGGGGTTTGCAGCCGCGATTAGATTTGTGCGTGTACGGTAGCGGTTGGCGATGCTCCACAGCGTATCACCCGGTTGTATTTGATAGAACTGTTCAGGTAATTCGTTTTGTGGAAGATAAAGGGCGAGCCCGGGGACGAGTGAATCGCCTGGAAGGCCATTTATCTTGCGTATCGTCTGAATAGGCAGGCGGAAGGTTTGTGAGATTCCCCATAGTGTGTCCCCCCTTTTAACTGTATAAACTCCCAACTTATTCGCTCCTTTCCCCACGATTAATGCAAAAGCACCCATTTCTATGGTAAAGCATATGCCTGAATCCGGGAAAAGGAACCACCTCAAAGGAAAAAGAAAACACCCTAAACTCTGGTTCCAATCGTCGAGTGCTAGGGTGTTCATTTTTATTTTGGTAAGACCAGCACCTGATTTCGCAGCGCCCTCTTAAGTTCCCTTTTTAGTTTTGGATCAACCGATTGCTCATTCATAATGCGCTGGTAGCCGTCTCGAACCCAACGCCAGGGAATGGCGCGGTTTTCTTCTTTGGCAGTTTGGATGACTTCAATATAATGGCGGACATTCTGGTTCGTCAGCGGTTTGCCGAGCAGTTCCCGGGTTACATACTCCACCATTCGTTTTTGTTTATCCTGGTGGGTGATATACGAGAAAACAATAACCGTCGTTAGCATAGCAACAATGCTGAGAAATCCCATCATGGCGCGATAACCTCTTTCGTATAAAGATTTGGCTACTATGTTTATACCCTGATAAACGTACTGCACACCTTCGTGTCCAGTTTTCACTTGGAAGGTGCTGTTTTATACGTTGAAATTATTTTTCAGTTTGGCAGGCGGTAACTGTAGTGTACGCTTAGCAGCTCGTACCCGGGAAAATCGGCCTTGTGTCCGGCCTTATGATTGGCCTTGCCGTTGCGTTTCGGGATGAAAATTCAAGAAACTTTCGCAATTGACACCACAATGAAAGATGATAATGCGAAAATCCTGCGAATACCATAACGTAAGAGAGAAAAATGGTGTTTGTAGGGGGTGGGGTAATGAAGGGGCTTTATGAGTCAGAGGTGAGATATGAATATTTTAAAGGAACCATTGCCAGCATTACATTCAACATATAATGATAAGTTTTTCATAAAGGGGACCCCTGCCAGGGAGTCCCCTTTACATTTAACGATGTCTCGCTTCTTTCTCATCCAACCGGTAGGCTACGAAGGACGGATAGCCAAATTCTGCAATTTCTTCCCATACAGCATCCATATCAAACCCTGTCGCCTGGTGCAAACACGCTTTTTCCGTAGAACATAATGGACATTTCATCGTTATTCCTCCTCTTATTTGGTGAATTTCCTTGCTACATTGTAAAATTGATTTTATAACAGAATTCTTTTTTAAAAAGGTAGTTTGTAAAATTATCTGCTATTTTTTTTGTATATAAACATTGTCTTCCATATGTAGATGGAAAACAAGTAATGTTTGAATCTCCGGTTGCGCGAACATTTATTAATGTAACAGGGCAGGGTGAAAATGAATTTGCGATGAGCGAGGTCGTACAGCTTGGTGAGGGGTATGAAAAATATCTTCACTTGTTCCGCTATGAGAATGGAAAACTAACTTCCCTTGGAACGGTAAAATACGAAGATTTTTCTAAAGTGTCAGCAACAGTTGCTACGTTCAGTCAACAAGATCAAACTTTTTATGTTCATTTCTATAAAAATAAGAAGCTGGTCGGTGTAGCTACATACCAGTGGAAAGATGGACAGATAGTAAAGACAAACGAAATAAAACAGTAAAAATAAAAAGAAGCGGAAGAGATTCCTTCGCTTCTTTTCTGTTAAATGGTTCCCGTGCGGCTCTCACGGGTTAACGCCCCCGGTCACACTGTCTCCGCCGTTATCGACGGGAGGCAGCGGATTGTTCGGATCAGAAAGGTTCGGATCCGAAGGCACACTGCTATTGCCGCTGTCAGACGGCGGCGGATTCATCTGAACCGAGTTTGGATCCTGCAGCCCATTATTTCCACCCTGTTCACTCCCGGGAATACCCGCAGCTGGGGCCGTAGGATAACCGCCTGCCGGGGAGGATGGGTCACTGCTGCCTGTGTATTTCGGCCCGCTGAACTTATATTCCCCGTCCAGCGGTTCGTAATAAGCCAGCTGGCCCGCGCCTTCGCCTGCTGGATTGTTTACGACCATTACACCTGGGCTTTCCATATAGAAACTATCGGCCTCAAACGCAAAGATTTGCTTAAAATCAGATTCATGAACCTCAAAGCCGGCAAACAGCGATGCACGATTGTCTGACTGTGCTTCGACAACGATGACCGGCAATCCTTCCGGGCTAATCTTTTCCTGGGTATAAAGCGTTTTTGGGACTATTCCCTCGCCTAAGGCTCCTTCCACTGTTTTGAAGCCATCGGAGAGGAGGCTGCCATAGTATAATTTACTGTCATCAGAGATGGCTGCCACAAACGATTTTGCGCCCCACCGGTTTTTCCCGTCTGTCGTAAACGTGAATCTCTTGTCCGGAAATTCACGCTGCAGAAGCCGGACAGGCTGCTGCTCATCCCATTTCTGCTGGGCTAACGCAATTTCCCCGCTTGTATCCTGATACGGTTTTAGCTTTTCATAAAGATCGATCGCTTTACTGAAGCTGTTCTGTGTGGCAAACCGTTTCGCTTTAGCAAGCAAACTTTTAATTGTTCTCTTAATGTACCCAAGTGTACCGGAGCCGGAAGGGTAGTATTCCTTCAGTTCTTCATATTTTTTTGCGTGTTCCGCAAAATCGGCGATATTATTTTGGCGCAGGTCTTTTTCCAGGACGCTTCGGCCAAACCTATTTACCGCTGTAAGCAGCCAGGGAACAGCGATTGAATTTTCTTTGTATATTTTCAGCGTAAGTTCAGTTTTATTCATTGTCTCGGCAAATTTTCTGCTGCTGCTGAGATAGCTGAACTTTGTCAGCTCGTATTTTTTAAGCTGCGCCTGCATCTCCTGTGTTTTCTTCTTTTCGCCTCCGAAGTATTGGGAGGGGATCTTAAAATAAGAGAGGAGAAAATCTTCCTTATCATAATTTTTACTCTTGATATTTTCTTTCATCTGGC
The DNA here is from genome assembly GCF_001015055.1 of Aneurinibacillus tyrosinisolvens. GTDB lineage: Bacteria > Bacillota > Bacilli > Aneurinibacillales > Aneurinibacillaceae > Aneurinibacillus_A > Aneurinibacillus_A tyrosinisolvens. The sequence continues at coordinate 131,892 of NZ_BBWZ01000003.1, forward strand.
CGACAAATCGCGCTTTTGCTTCCGCAAAGGATTTGGCCAGGCTGTTTTCCATCGTGTAATACTTTATCGCCTGGTTGAACATCTCTTTGTTTTTCTTATCCAAGGTGCCGGATTTCTGTTTCTGCTCCTGATACCCGGCGTATGCCTGAAGCAGGAGAGGGAAGTCGCCTGTTTCTCTGGCCAGCATAGCCTGCTCTTTTAACAGCCGTATGCGCCGGACAGGATCCAGAGCGGATAAAGCTTGCTGGATCCTGTCCTCTTTATAGTCAATCGTTCTGTTTTCTTCCGCCTTCGTAAAATACTGCTCAGCCAGTACCATGTTGTTCTGTTTCATATATTTCTCCGCTTGCGTGTAGGCGGAAATTTTCATTGAGGTATTGTACAGTTTGTAGCCGGCGGCCGCAAGAGCGAACAGAAAAGCAACAATAAGTACATTTCTTATCATGATTGTTTTTCTGGGGGATGGTAAAACCATAGCAAGCGTCCCTTCTAAAAGAATCCTGAAAAGTCAGGATCAAAATCGTATTTCGCTTTAACCAAAGCTTTCGTCCGTAAATAGAGCTCCTCCCAACCGTCGGAGGGGTGAGCCGTGACCAGCTTGCAGAGCCGCAGAACTCTTTCCTTTGGCAGGTACTCCATATAAGCAACAATAAAGTCTTTATAGCGGTCGACATACGGCTTCATACGCAGTGCCGCGCCGGCCATGTTTGTAAGAATATCCCGGCCGTTCTCCTGGAGAGCAATATGATGGCAGTGGACAACGGCATAATCAAGCATGCTTTTTTTAATCAGTTCTTTTTTCACTTTGGAAACTTCCCAGGCGTAGTTAACAAAATCTTTATCATAAGAGGACGGGATGAGCGTTTCCAGCTCCAAATCCATATCTTTGCGGAGCACAAAGTGATTCAGGCACATGACTTTGCGAATTTTTATCGTATCATTGATGAGAAAACGGCCGACCTCCCGCAATTTTTCATAACTTTCTTTATACCGTTCTTCTTTAACATCCGTTACGGCGGAAGTGCTGTCCAGCAGTAGTCCTTCCTTAATTCGATAAGCCTCGCTCGTCAGCCATGCTTTATACTGCACGGTTTGTTCATAAGGTGCGAATCTTTTATGCAGAAAAAGGTAGCCGATAAGCAATCCGATTCCGATTACAGCGCCAAGGACAAGCTCAAGCAGTGTGCCGGCGAGAACAATGCCAAGGCAGAGAAGAATAGATACGATGAGCAAATCGATATGGAGCTTCGCCTGCTTACGGTATGTAATAAAGCTTCAATCGGTATGAATGTATGCTGTTTTCCGCAGGCAGCGCACGTATCCTCCCACAGGACGGAATAATTGCCGCAGGCTTTGCATTGCCTAAGGCGCTGGAAAGCATGGGATGTCTTTTCGCTCTTTCTAAATTGGACAGGCATTTTGTTCCTCATGATTTATCACGCTCGTTGTTCAGCATGGCAATCAGGCTGTCGTCGACTTCTTTGAGAGATACTTGGTTTTTTTTGTAGTTATAGAGAACCCTGAATTTGTTGGCGATAAATAGCCCAATCAGGGCCAGCGTAATATATGTCATGTAAATCTAACCACCTTCTACTAAAAAACTCTATTACCCGGTTATTTCTATCCGACCCCGGACGGAGCGTCAATACAGTATAAGCCCCATTTACCAATCGACAAATTTATTGTATTCTTTACAAGAAGTCCCACGAATCATTATAAATCGGGGGAACTCGTTTTTCCAGTATTTAATAGATTCATAATTTTTTCGCTAGTGTGCAAGTTTTGATAACCGAATGTGGAGGTACTCATCATGTTTTGCCTGAGAAAAAGCACCAAATATCCACTGCTGCTCTTGCTCGCCTTGCTTTTTCAATTGTTTTGTATTCCATCTGCTTATGCCGCACCGGCGATGAAGTCAAATATTGACGCAGTCCTCGTTGTAGACGTGAGCGGCTCGATGAATGCAAGCGATAAAAATAAAGTAAGCAATGAAGCGATGAAGATGTTTGTGGACATGTCTTCCCTGCAGGGAGATAAAATCGGGGTTGTTGCTTATACCGACCAGGTTGCACGGGAAAAGGCACCGATTACAATCACTTCAGAGCAGGATAAAAACGAAATCAAATCGTTTATTAATAAACTGGAAAACCGCTCCTTTACCGATATTGCCGTGGGGGTAAAAGAAGCGGTTAAAATTCTTGAATCGGGCCATGATCCGTCCCATTATCCAATGGTTGTCCTGCTGGCGGACGGCAACAATGCGCTCGATCCGAAATCGGGGCGAACCCAGCAGCAATCCGACCGGGAAATGCAGCAGGCAATCCAAACCGCGAAGGCAAACGCCTTTCCTATTTATACGATTGGGCTAAATGCGGACGGTAAGCTGAATAAAACCGTGCTTGAGAAAATCGCGGCGGAAACGGACGGCAAATTTTTCATGACGAACACAGCGGACTCACTTCCTAAAATCCTGAGTGAGATTTTTGCCGATCACTTGAAGTTGAAGGTCGTTCCTCTAAAAAGCCTGGTAGCAAACGGACAGTTTCAGGATGTGACCATTTCCATCCCCAATTCAAATGTGCTGGAAGCTAACATTTCCCTTATGTCGACCCAGCCTGTAGAAGCGAAACTGTTTGATAATACGGGGCAGGAACGAAAAATTCCATCCAGCAATGTATACTACTCGAAATCGAATGCCTATTCGCTGATTAAACTGGTCAAACCTGCTTATGGTGATTGGAAACTGAAAGTAAAAGGAATCAATCAGAACAAAATCGACATTAATCTCGTCTTTAACTATGACCTTGAATTAAAGATGGACCCGCTGCCGGCGAAAAAGTACAGCGCAGGAGATACAATCAAGGTAAATGCTTCCTTTGAAACAAATGGAGCGAAGGTAGCGAACCCGGATTTGTATAAAAATATCAAATCCGTGCTGCTAGTAACAGACTTGCAGACGAAGCAGGTACATAAGATAGATTTACATAACACAGGAACTGCCTTTACAGGAGACTTCAAACTTCCGGAAGCCCACAGCTATGAAGTGAAAGTACGGGCTGAAGAAAAAAGCTTTTACCGGGAGACACAGCCGGTGACCATTACCGCAGGACAGGGAGCGACCGGCGTGCAGGCGGCAAAGCAGCCGGTTGAAAAACCGTTCCCCTGGATGCTTACCATCGGCAGCATTCTCGGTCTGCTGCTCGTGGCGGCGCTCGTTATTTTCCTCCTTTCCGTGGTGAAGAAAGCAAACAAAGGCTTTACAGGGCAGCTGGCTATCGAAATTCGCGATGAAAACACGGGTGAAAAAACGAGCCCCCAGTATAAAAAACTGCATGCTTTCAAAGGAAAGGTTAAGCTGCACCAGCTTCTGCAGCTCGCTCCGGAGTTTGCCGAAACCGATAAAATTGTCTTCTTTCCGGGCAGAAATGACACGGTTATCTTAAAGAACAATTCTGCCTGTGTTATTGAAAAAGCGGGTCGGGCGCTCGATGCAAGCAAAGGGATTGAATTGAAGAACAACGACCGCATAAGAATTTCGCTGCAGAGTATTGAAAAATCCATCTCTTTAGAATTTATTTTGTAGGAGGGCATTTACACCGTGAAAGCCGTTGTGAGAGAACATATCCAGCAGTTAGATGTTTCCCTGGGCGGGGGCATTGTCAGTGAAAAAATTCGTGTGGACACGATTGATAACCCGATGCTCGTCATCGGAATCGGCGGAACAGGCATCGATGCCCTGCTTCGTTTAAAATACCAGGTAAATCGCAGATTCAAACTGCCGGAAGACCGGCTGTCTAAGAAAAAGAAAGAGAAGCCGGATAACATCGAGTTCATTGCATTTGAAACAAACGAACACGACCGCAACAAGAAATATAAAGGACTCGGGCTTGATCCAATCACGGAGTTTGTCCTGCTATCCAATGCAGAAATCGGCGGGCTGCTGCAGAATCGCAGCATACTGGAGCCGTACATCACAGACTGGCTTTCTCCTGAACTGATTATTACGGATGGGATCGGAGGCGCTTCAGGAATCAGGCAGGCGGGCAGGCTGCTCTTATTTACAAAAATTACTCAGGTTGTACAGACGATTGAGAAGAAAATCAGGGCGCTCTCCGAAGGAACGAATAAAAAACTGACCGTATTTATTTTATCCGGACTGTCCGGCGGGACCGGAAGCGGCTGCTTCCTTGACATCTCGTACATTGTGCGGGGGATTATGGAGAAGGAGCATGGCAGCGCGGGAGTAGACAGGGTCAACATTCTCGGGTATATGTTTACGCCGGATGTGAACTTATCAAATAAAAGCTTAAGCACGCATGCGAGTGAATACATAAAGAAGAACGGATATGCGGCGTTAAAAGAACTTGATTACTGGATGAATGTGGATGAGCGCGGCGAGCGGTTCAAACAACAGTACGGTAACATTCTAACGGTAAACTCACCCATGCCCCCCTTCAACCTGTGCCACCTCATTTCCGCTACCAACCTGGAAGGCAAATCGCTGGAAAATGCGTACGACTACTGCATGAATGTAACAGCCGAGAACATTACTAACTTCATGGCTAACGAGGAAAAGCAGTCCGGAGAAGAGTTCGCGATCCATGATTACATTAGCAATATCCGGACAAATATTAATCAAATGCCAAAGGCATATGCCGCAAACTACCAGTACAACATCATTGGCGCTTCTTCCGCCGTGCTTCCAATTGAGGAAATGACCACATATCTTGCGTATAAACTGTTTAAGAAGATGGAGAAGATGTTCGCGATTGTGCCTGGCCAGGAGGAAACGGAGAGGCTGGCCAGAAGGCTGGGCATCGACATTGATTCGGTGCATCGTAAGTTCCAGGAAAGAGTCCCTGAACCGCTTCCGGGCTACCAGAACAGTGAGAGATTAAATTATAGCAATGTTGTGAAGCAGCAAATTATCAATATGGATACCGAGCTGGAGCAGAACTACTTATCAAGGGCGCGGGAAGAATATATCAAATGCAAAAAACAGTTGCCCGGGGAACTGGTTGCCGCTTTCTCCGAACAGATGACGAAGATTTTCCTTCATCCTGAGCAGGGGCCGTTCTATGCTTCACGCATCATTTACTCGGAAAAAGGCTTCAGTTTGCTGAAGATGATTTCTTCCTACATTGAGAGTTTAAAAGAGAGCAGGGAAAGAATCCCGCGCGATATTCATTCCGCCGGGGAATTCGCTCATGAGCGGATGGGGGATGCAAGGAGCGCCTTCATTTCGAAAGAGAAGAAGAAGAATGTGTACATTGAAGCGAAAATTAATGAATACGACCTCCGCGCCGATCTGGAGAGAACAGAGCAGATGATTGATTTCTACGAGGATTTATCCAATCTGTTAAACAGGGAAAATTCTCGTATTTACCAGGTATTTACCGAAATTCTGAATGCACTGAACCAAATTTTTGAGAAGAACGGCGATATTCTGATTAGCGGACAGGAAGAACTGGACCGCGGCGGCAATAAAACGTACTACTGGAACATCGTAAGCGTACCTGACATCGCCAAAGTTATCGGCGATATACTGGATGATCGAAATGCGGACGATTTGATTCGTGAGTTTACAACAGAATTGCTAAATCGCTCAGACAAATGGGTGAAGGAGCAGGAAGTAGATATTATCAGTTCCATTTCAGACTTCCTGACAGAAGAATTCGGTGATCTAATTACAAAATCAATGGAAGACTTCATCATGATTAAGTATGGCGAGGATGAATCGATTGAACGGATTGTGGAACGGAAAATTGCCGACAAGCTGAATGAAGAAGCCATTCCTGTTTTCCACCTGAGCAACAGTTCCGGCAACCTGCACTTCCCGTCATGGGGCTTTGTTTCCGTGCCAGTAAAGGCGCCGAATATCTTAAAAGGAATTAAAAACTATCAAAACACGGCGGTCACACAGTCACGGTTTACCGTGAAAGAAAGTGAAGTAAAGAACCGGATTTTCTGGTTGAATACGAAAAACGGCATTCCATTGTTCGTCTATACGCCGCTCAAGGTATACGAGGAAAGCTATGAAAAAACGATCCTTGATAAAGAAGGAATTGGCCGCCATCTTGTACAGACGGAAAGGAACAACTGGACGTATCTTCCATCCCCAATTCCAGAAAAATCGTGGGGCGACATTTATGAAAACAGGCGGGTGAAAGAATTCAATATCCGGATGCGTGAGCTATTCAATTCGGCCATCGCGCTCGGATGTATCGCCCAGAAGAACATCGACGCGAATACAAGCAACCGGTACGAGTGTATCATTACGAAGCCGTTTGAGCTTTCCCGTGTTCTAGCTAAGTACAACATGCAGCTGGATCAAATGAAGCCCAATTTGGCTGAAGTAAAAAAATGTACGTCCGAGTTAAAGGCCTTACTAAACGGAGGACTTGAAAGAGAAGGCGTCAGGGATATCTTTGGCAGTGTTAATGAAGAGATGGCGAAGGAAAACCTTATCCGTTCTCCAGAGCTCGTTGCCCTGGTGCGGCAAGAAGTCCGTAAATATGAAGAAATCCGGCAGAAGGCGGAGGAACTTGAGAAGGTTCTTGCCTCCTTTGAAGGAGAAGATGAATTGTTCGAACAGTTTATCGAAGCAATGTACACCGGCAGCATCTGCAAAAAAGGAGCGCTTTATGTGTATGACAAAGATGCGGATGAAGACGCATGGGAGCCGTTTGTTAATTTAACCAAAACAAATCAGTTTATTGAATACGCGATTTTTGAACAGTTCCGTAATTTGGACGCGAAGCGTATGAATACGCTGCGTAAAAAATCGAGCAGACGCAATGCGGAGCTGACCGCTTCAGAGGATGTGAACGGGTTAGTTGCCACCATCGAGGAATTGGCCGCCGCATTCCAGGAGAATAAATCCGCGCTCGATTACGACCGGGATGAAATTGTAAACGGAGAAGAAATGTACCATTTCTATAAGCAGGTATCAGGCAAAGTAAACGCGATGGTAAAAACGCTAAAATAGCCTGACTTCCTCGGGAGGAAGAGCGATGAGGAATTTAGTAAAGCAGTTTTCTGAGCAGTATGCTGCCGATATGGATAAACAAACGTACAGCACGGATGAGCAGCGGAGCCTTCATAATCCAATCGTATTTCTTTTTATCGGGGATAGGACGCTTGATGCGCTAAACGCGATGTATGAACTGAATGCAACCAAGTGGAACAACAGCACAGGCGTACTGTACGCGCATATTTACTCCACCAAAACAGCGGAAAGAACAAACGTATACAGCTTCCGGATTGAAGAGCCGGCGGAAGACAAAAAGCAGCTGCGCAGGCGTGTATACGAGCAGTTTTACGAAAACGAGAGCAGGCTTATCGAACTGAACCGGATGATGAGGCAGGTGAGCAGCCGGGTCTCCGAATTCGGGAACATGTATTCTTCGTTTGAGCGGATGAACGTAGCGGTCGTAACCCGGGCGGACGATCCGTTAAATGTACTTCTGCCTGAGATCACTCTGCTCATGAAAAATGTTTTTAGTGAATCGTTCAGAATTGTAAACCTCGATTTATATACGCTTATTAAAGAAAAAACAGCCGGGGAAGACTTTGCTTTCACTTCTTCCCTTGGTGTTAGTTTTTTGCGGGAGATAGAATACTACCAGGCCGAAAACTATCGTTTTCACGAAATGCTGCAGGTTACGGAGGACCATATTAAGCTTCCTGTGGAGCACCCTCCGTCACCTCTTTTTGATCTCGTTTATTTATTGAGTGACAGGGATGAACGAGGCATCATTATGGAGCACAGCATGGAAACAAATTACGAGATTATTTGCAGTATTAACCTGTTGAAAAACAGGAAAGCAGTGACAAATCCGGGCGAAAACAATGCCAGCTACAGCAATATACAGTTTAAGCGAAACATCCATCCGGAGTCTGGCCGAACGGCCTATGCTTCCGCTGGCTTTGCTAAAGTAAAACGTCCAAACCGCACGATTGCGCTTACGGTTCTTCTTTATTTCTATGAAACGGTCATTGATAGACTGAAGCAGTGTGCAAGTCTGGATAAAAAACAGGTGCTTGAGCTGTTTGAACTCGCTGGCCCCTCTTTGGGCGGGAAGCTTCGTTCTTTCGTACCCGGAGAGGAGCGGATTGAGGAGATGACGAGCCTAATGCCGATGCGGGCTTCGTATACTGAACTGAAAAAACTGACACTTCGGCAGGCGGAGGAGAGGCTGTACAGCGACGCGGGCCAGGCTTTCTTTGAGAAAAACTTTGTTCAGGCTGCACGTTCGGCTGTAAAACAGTCACAGTTTACACAACAGGTGAAGCAGCTTGTCTATACGAAAATCATTGATAACCCGAGGTACGGGCTTTACAGCGCCTTTTTCTGGACGTCGGAAAAGCATCCCGAACAAAGCATGATGGAAGAGCTGCGCAAGGCCATTAGGGAAACCGCAAGGCAGGCCGAAGCAGAGAGGATAGAACTTGATGAGTTTTATGAGGAAAGGGTAGAGCTGCAAAATTTCTCAAAAGCACCGCTACCTTTTATGGATAAGACGAATGTAAAAAATTTTATCCGCCACTTTTTTGCGAAAATTTATGGCAAAAAGCTTGAGATTTTGCTGCTTGAGATAAAGCTTGAATTGCTGAAGGTTTATGAGCATGCGCTTGAAGATATTCACGGTGAAATAGAGGTACAGGTGGCCGAACTGAAAGAACTCGAAAATTTGCTGAGAAACGCTTCCCGGGACAGCCTCGTAAAAGCCAGCGCGGATTTAGATCGGAACATCTCGCCCTACTACCGAACTGTAGCAGGGCAAATCATCCAGGACATGGAAGCAAAAAGAAGCCCGTTTTTTTATTTTGAGGAGCGTTTCCTCGGCAATACTGCCACGCTTTTGCGAAGCGGAACAGCTGCGCTGCTACAACGGCTAACCGATATGTGCAGGCGGGATATTTTGTCGTACGCACAGTTTCAATTGTCCTTTGAGGAGGAGCTTTTGCAGCGGGCCAATGTGGCGGCCGCCTATGAGAACAGGCATGTGCTCTCAAAAGAGGAGCTATTTAAAGAGCTTTATCGAATTTTAGAAGAGAACGCAGCCATTCATATCGACGTGTATCATTACACGCACAAGCACCGGTATGAAGAGAAATATTTCTTCGGTGACTTTGACAGCGATTTTATTCGCTACGCTTTTGACAGCGATGATGGAAAGCGAACGTATAAGCTGGGCTGTGTCCATGAGAAGCGAAGCAGCGGTATGGAGAAGCTCAATATTATGGGCGGTTTTCATATTGATGATGTGATGTTTTACCGGAACGCACAGAAATATTACCACACATACATAGAGAACGGATTTCAATTTCACGGCATTGGCGAAGAGCATCTTCCCCCGATCGGGCAGAATGAACGGTCCAAGCGAAAGGATGTAGAGTAATGGCCCAAAGAAAAATCAACCTGCTGCTGGTGGCAGCGAGTGTGATAGGCGGATTGCTGGCCTCTTATACGGGGGAAATCATGCTTGCCGCCTGGCAGGATCGATTTTTCAATTCATCTACGGACTCAATGTGGGCGGCGGCAGGCCGCCTGAAGACATTCTGATGCTAATGGATGTGTCGGAAAGCATGAAGGAGACGGATCCGGATAAGCACAGTGTCGAGGCTGCCAAAACGCTCATTCAGAAGATGGATGCGCAGAAACGGGCCGCCCTGCTTCAAACGATAGCCAGTGAAACAGGCGGAAGCTATTACAACGTAAGCAATGCACAGGACCTATCGCCTGTATTCGAGAAAATTTATTATGAACAACAGGACAGATATTTAATCGGAGAACGCGCGGGGAGCGCAAAAAACAGTACGTATTATGCTGTACTTCGGGTTCTTCTTCTAGCGGGTATCGGCGCTCTCATCGGCCTGTCGCTCGGTATCGTATTTGATAACCGCTATCTGGCAAGGAGCTTCTCTATCGGCGGCGTTGTCGCCGGGCTGCTTGCGGGAGGCATACTGGAGATTGGGCTGGGAAGCCCGGATATTCCCGGCTATCCGGTCCGTTTGCTCGCCGATGTTGTACTGGCCGCGGTGCTTACACTGTTTACGATTATTGTGCCGCTGCGGGATACAAACACCCCGCATGATCAGAGGCGTATTTACGGGAAAAGGAGCGGTTCTGCATCCGCGTTTGGCAGCGGCCGATCAAACAGCCAGGGGTTTTAGGGCGAGGAGGAAAAATTCATGCGATGGCTCAAAGCAGCATCACCGGAGCAGGATGTTAGGAATATCATGTCCCGTGTACTCGACAATGAATGTTTCCTGACCTGGTCCTGGCCTGAAGGGATTCAGTTTGTGTACATTTATAAATCCCGGGCTGGCCAGGAACTTCCAGTAGAGCGAATTACGGAAAAAGAAATGAAACTGTACACCCGGGAAGAATACAAAGCGAACGCAGGGTACCGGGAAATTATCGATACGATTGGCAGGTATGTATACCGGGTGTATCCGTGTGTGCGTGAAGACGGGAAACTGGCGGTTCTATACCAGGAAAACGAAGAAAACATGATTCATGTCAGCACGGGGAAAGCAAAAATCTATTATTCGCTAAAGCAAAGAAAAGGGTTTTTCAGCAAATATAAGTCGGTGCAGATGGAAATTCGTCCCGAGGTACCTGTTCCGAAACAAGTGTTGTGCTATGTGAAGAAGGAAGGTGCGTATCCCGCGCATAAAGAGGATGGGACGGTGTTTCCTTTTGCGCGGGATTTTGAGCCGGGTAAAAATACGCTGCCGGAAATTGAAATAAATAAAAACGATTATCTCCGTATTTTCTTTACGGACGGCAAAAAGTACGGGGAAATCTATGAATTGATTCCTGAATAACAGGGGGAGTAGAGGATGTTCGACTTTATTAAGGGGTTATTTGAGAAAAAGCCGGTCCCGAAAGAGAGACCTGCTTTTTATGATATCGTCTGCCCGTTTTGTTTTGAAAAATATACCCCGGATGAGGTCGTATTCAGGGCCGCCCACCACCGGGAAGATGACGAAGATTATGCGCTTCAGGAAGACGAATTGCTGAACCGGTACCGGGAAAAGTTCGGCCTCGATTCCATTGATGAAATCGAAGCGATCCTTCACCCGGATTCCATTCCGGATGAGAACAAAGTCGTTGTCGATAATGTACTTGTTGAGATCATCGATCGGTATGGCAGGGTCACAAAGAAGAGAATGTGCCCGAAATGCCATAATGATTTACCGATTACTGCAGGCAAGGCACCGAGCAATATTATTTCCATCGTTGGAGCTTCCCAGGTGGGAAAATCGGTATATATGACATCGCTCATCCATACGCTGCAGAACACGACAGCGAACAATTTCAACGCGGCCTGCATGCCGCTCAATGCGGAAATCAGCCGGAAGTTTCGAGACAACTATGAAGCGCCGCTGTTTGAACGGGGCGATCTGCTGGATTCGACGCAGAAGGAGAAGCGCCAGGAACCGTTTATCTTCCAGTTTGTTTTTAAAGATGAATCACAGGCGCCGTTAATGCTTGTTTTCTTTGATGTAGCGGGGGAGGGGATGGTGGACCGCGATTATCTTGACTTATACGCTTCCCACGTTAAAAACTCGGCCGGTATCTTATTCCTCGTCGATCCGCTGCAAATTAAAACGATCCGGGATAAAATGATGATTAGCATAGGGGATGCGCCGGGTGAGTTTACCGCCAGGTACGACGAGCCGCGCGACGTTGTCATTACCTTGTTTGAAAGCTTTATCGGCCACCAGCAAAAAAGCAAAACAGATATCCCAACAGCATTCATTCTGACGAAGAGTGACATGCTCCACTCTCTCAAAGAGGAAGACGGGGAGTACATTAAAACAAACAGCAATGTATTCAACAATGTCGTTCACAGGCAGCACCTGAATCTGACGGAGTTTGAAAATATCAACGGCGAAATTCGCCGGTTTATTCAGAAGGTGGATCGCCCCTTTAAGGATGCCATCGATGTCTATTTTACGAATACAGCGTACTTTGCCGTTTCCGCCCTTGGAAGCAATCCGATTAACCAGCGGATTGGCGGTGTTGTGAATCCGATTCGCGTCGATGAGCCCTTCATCTGGCTTCTGCACCAGCTGGAGTACATCGAAGGGAGAGAGGAATAGTGAGCGCACAGCAGCCGATTCAGCAGCAGTATTATACGCGCGAACGTGAGGGAATTTTCCGCTCGAACGAAGGGTACGACACGATTGCAAAATCTCCCCGCCTGGATAATAACTTCATAAAGAAGGTACTCCATCCTTTCTGCACTTATGACGCGCCGAAAGAGCTGCAGGAGAGAAGCAGGAAGGATATCAGTCAGTATCCGGAGTCCCTTACGCTCTTTCAGCCCGAATCAGGCGAGCTTGTCATCGGGCGCAGCGTTTATGCAGGGGCCGATTTTACCGGGCAGAGAAACACCTTTTTTATGCACAATTACATCATTCCGCGAGAGCGGAAAGAGGACTTTATCCAAAATCCGGCCAGGCTTTTTCAAATTAAAGATTTTGTTGATACATATGATATTGGCGCCGGGAAAGAGCTCCCCGAGCGCAATGACATCGCGCACGGGAATGAACGCTGCCTCTACAATTGGAAGCCGTTGTTTGAGAAGCTTGGCATCACCGGGCAGGTGTTCAAGCAGCTGCTCTATGCTGTGATGATGTCAGCAGGGAGCAAGAAAAAGGTATACATTTCCCTTAATGTCGATATAACGGAAAGCTCGGTCTATGCAAAACAGTTGCTTGAGGTTTTATTCTGCTGCCTTCCTTATGAAATGCGCAGAAATGTCGGGTTTATTACGCACAGCAATGAGCCGCAGAGTAAAAAATACATTAACGTCATGTTTGTGGAAAAAGGCGGCATCCGGCCGGGAGCGCGTGACATTGAGAAAGACTATGTGTTTGATTTTGCAAACGGGCGGTTTATAAATACCGATCTTCCGGGCCAGGAACATACATATTTGCAGTTTGTCTGGGAAAAGCTGGGTGGATATGCCAACCTTGAGCCGTTTTTTGTGTTTGCGGAAGAAGCACTGCAGGGGGCGGACAATGCCAGAAAGCTTGCCCTGCCTGTTTATTATGAACTATGCGCCCTGTTTTTGATTGAGCAGGGGGAAACAAATATATATGAAAGAAATAGAGCCGGAATTCTCCATAGTGTTCTTGGCTACCTTGAACAATCGAATCTAACGCAGAAGAAGGGGCTCCACACTCTTCTCCTTCAGCTGCTTGCTAAGGAAAGTAAAGCTATAAGCATGCGCAGCCTTCCCCCGCTTGAGGTAATCAAGTGTTTTATTGCCTATTACGACATTGCCCCGGATCGTGAACGGGCGGAAGTATCTCTTTTTCTCATCAATACGCTGTTAAAGGGAAAACAGGCCAGGGAGCATTCCTTTGTTTTTGATGTATATCAAAGCATTTCAGCAAACAAACAGCTTTTTGCTTCCCTCATGAGGAGCATTCTTCGTTCCAAAGTGGACCAGTCGCTATTTGAAGAATATGTGGAACAAAGACTGGCAGCTTTAGGGGGAGTAAGCGAGGTTGTACAGGAAATAAGATTCTGGCGGGATACGGTCCCCGATTGTGTGACGAACCGTTATTTCCAGGAGGCTACATTGAATGCCTTCCTCGAGCGCCTGGATAAAGAGAGCGACAGGATTGGTGCCGTTACAAAGATTTACCAGGCTTTTGACCAATTGGGGGACAGCGACAAGGACAAGCTTGCTTTTACGAAATACGCTTCTGCTATCCTTGGAGAAATCGATATGCATCTTGTAGAGGGGATCGAACTTTCCCGTTTATCCGGAGAAGAGTGCAGCCAGGCTGTGCAAATTCTCAAAAGGCAAAAACAAACCTTTGCAAAGGATCTTAGCCGGGAAGGAAAAAGAAACCATGAGCTTCTGCTGGCCGTGGACGAGGCACGATCCGCAGGAACGGCGTCCGATCCGGAGGATATTTTTAAAAAGCTGCACGACGAGGATGTCCGTATCGTACAGGAGATGCTGCAGAGATTTCTCAAAGATTCGATCTCTCCTGCTGTTTTTAAAGAAATCACTCTGGCATTCTACAACCCCGGGTCTAATCATTCCCCGCAGGCGGACGGTGCGTACCGCTACGGCGAAATGATAGACTACCTCTACAAAAATAAAGGCGCAGATACGGTGCGCGCATTTATTAAATGGTCGGTTGATAGGAAGACGGCTCTGCACGGAGGGACGGCAATTCCGAAGCCTTACAGGAACGCGATAAAGAAGTACCTTGTTAAAAACGACAGGGAGTCGCTGAAGAAACGGGCGGAGAGAAGGCAGTGGGATGGCATCCAAAGCCGGGATTTCAAAAAACTGTTCGAGGAAGCACGGGATGAGGTCTCCAGCGGCGCTGCCCGGTTTTTTCGCAAAAATAAAGAGAAAGTTGTTTTGATAATGCTCGCAATTGTGCTCCTGAGTGGCAGTGGATTTGCCCTGTATAAGTTCTGGCCGCAAAGCACACACTCTACTCCCCCGAAAAGTATGGTTCCTAAAAAATAGAGAAAGCGATAAGAAAAAATCCTTCGGCGGTATTGTGCTGAGGGATTTTTTCTGTCTGTTGAATTGGAGAGAGTGTGGGGGGTGCTGGTTTTCCGTGTGCGAATGCGATAGACTGATAGGATAAGCAAAAACGGAGGAACGTACATGAACGGCGACATACATACGGGAACACATATTTGGCTTCATGGAATGTGGCTTGGAGACTCCTTTTTTCTGTTCGGGCGTTATCAGGAAAAGGTGCTGCCTGTTGAGGAATGGCTGGACAGCGTTTTTACAGAAGAGTGGGATGATGTGCTGGACAGGGCAAAGGTTAGCGTACGTGAATTCCAGCTTCCGGAATGGACCGTGAGAGGCGTGCTTAAGGGGGCGGTTCGCCAGCAGCTGCCAAGGCAGCCGGTGTCCGGCATCGCGCTCCCGGTGGCAGATGCTCTCTCCTTACTGAATGAAACGGATGCCGGCGAGATGAATGCACGGGGAATCATGCTGGCGGACGACTTCCTATTCTGGCAAAGAACGTCCCTATTCGTACTCGAACTATTGCTGCGGGGCCGGTTCATGCCTGGAATTGAAACGGAGAATGGAGACTTCACCCTGGAAAAATATTTTCAGCCCGTGTGGTATCCGAACCTGGATTTGGAGCAGGATCACACAAGATTTCACCTGCTGGCTGAAAATATGCCTCCCTCCTGCCGTTCCTATTATCCGAAAAATGAGAAGGGCTGGTCGGAATCCGCCCCACATGACGTATTGTTCTCCTTTGTCACGAGGGCGATCGACTGCCTTGTGCACAGGTGGGGATGCCAGGAAGAAGAGATGCAGGAGGCGGGCAAAGAGAATGCTTCTTCTCTCCCGCCCGCGGTTCGCTGGTTTCAAGGCTTGCGGAAAAAAGAAGACACCGGTGTATTCGTTGGAAACAGGGCGGACGTCGATCGGCTGCAAGCCGACATTGAGGACTGGATTGGACCGCCGCCGCTGCCAGGAAGGCGGCCCGCTACCGGGACGCTTCGCCTTTGCTTTCGGCTGGAACCGCCGGTCGAATCTGAGGCGGAATGGAGGCTGCAATTTTTTCTCCAGCCGCCGGATGAACCGAGTCTGTTGATTTCCGCCGAACAAATATGGAGGCAGCAGGGAGACGAAATGGTGTACTTATCCCGCCGCTTTTATCAGGTACAGGAGACGCTGCTTCTTCAGCTTGCCCGCGCTTCCAGGCTATATCCGCTGCTGGCGCGTGCCCTGGAAAACCCGCGTCCGCAATCGCTGGAGCTGGATATACAGGGAGCGTACCACTTTCTGGCCGGCATTGCCGCCAGTCTAAAAGAAGCAGGCTTTGGTGTGCTGCTTCCTTCCTGGTGGACATCGTCGGGAAGAAGGCGCCTCGGGGTAAAGGTGAAGGTAAGAAACATCGGTTCTTCAAGCGGCAAACCGGTGAGTGAAGCCCGCCTTGGACTGAACCAGTTAGTGCAGTTTGATGCGCGTGCAGCGATAGGAAACGATGAGATAAGTGAAGCGGAACTGCGAAATTTAGCCGCGTTAAAGGCGCCTCTTGTACAAATGCGCGGCCAATGGGTAGAAGTGAACCCCCAGCAGCTGGAGCAGGCGCTGGATTATTTCACAAGAAAGCCGGAGAAGCCATTCCAGCTGGCCGATCTCCTCTACATGGTTTCCGACACTGAACGGGAAACGAACCGGCTGTTTCCGCTTCCTGTCGCCAGTTTCGAGCTTCCGAAAAACGTACAGGATTTCCTTGAAGGAAAAATAGAGATAACGGGCTACGAAGTTCCTGAACAATTGAAAGGCGAATTGCGTCCTTACCAAAAAATCGGATACGCCTGGATGGCGGCCATGACAGACATGGGGTTTGGCGTATGTCTAGCTGACGATATGGGCCTTGGAAAAACGGTGCAGGTCATTTCGCTCCTGCTGCGCAAGCAGGAGAAGGACACAGCGCTCATTCTTTGTCCGACGTCTCTTCTCGGAAACTGGCAGCGGGAGTTGGAGCGTTTTGCCCCTTCGCTTCGGGTTGCGGTCCACCATGGGCAGGGAAGGGCACATGGAGAAGATTTCAATAAACTGGCCGCCGCCCATGATATCATTTTATCGACGTACCATATGGCGTACCGTGATGAATCGGAGCTATCTGCAATCAATTGGGATTACCTTGTGCTTGATGAAGCACAAAGCATTAAAAACAGCAGCGCCAGGATGACGCAGAGCGTGCAGCGCCTGCGGGCGGTTCGCCGCATCGCCATGACAGGAACGCCGGTTGAAAACCGGCTGGGTGAAATCTGGTCGCTTTTTCAATTTCTGAACCCTGGATACCTCGGTTCACCTACGCGTTTTCGCTCCCGGTTTGCCGTTCCGATTGAACGGTTCAAAGATAAAGAGCGGGCCGAAACGCTAAGAAAGCTTATGAAACCTTTCATTTTACGCCGCATTAAAACCGATCCGGACATTATCCAGGATTTGCCGGAGAAGATTGAAATGAAGACATTCTGTACGCTCACTGCGGAGCAAGCGTCCCTTTACCAGGCGACCGTAAACCGGATGCTTGGCCAGGCAGAGGAAGCGCAAGGGATACAGCGGAGGGGTGTCGTGCTCGCTACTCTTACAAGATTGAAGCAAATTTGTGATCACCCTGCTCTTTACGTGCAAGATGAGAGCACGGCTTCTATGCGTTCGGGAAAGCTCATCCGCTTGCTTGGGCTTTTGCGTGACATCCGGGAAAATGGGGATGCTGCGCTTATTTTTACACAGTTCAGGGAAATGGGCGAGATTCTGGTCAAATATATAGCAAACGAGCTGAAGGAAAAGCCCCAGTATCTTCATGGAGGCGTACGGAAAAAGGACAGAGATGCGCTAATCGAGCAGTTTCAGCGGCCGGATGGGCCGGGTATTTTTGTCCTCTCCCTTAAGGCCGGAGGGGTAGGGCTCAATCTTACCCGTGCCAACCATGTCATCCACTTCGACCGCTGGTGGAATCCGGCTGTGGAAAACCAGGCTACGGACCGGGCGTTCCGTATCGGTCAGAGCAAGAACGTTCAGGTGCATAAATTTATTTGCCAGGGCACGCTGGAAGAAAGAATCGACCAGGTCATTGAAAGCAAGCGCGATTTGTCGGAGAGGATTATCGGAGAGGGGGATGGCTGGATAACGGAATTGTCAAACCGGGAGTTAAGGGAGCTTCTTGAACTGCGCGAGGAAGTACTGCAGGAGGAAGAGGAGGGAACGCAGCATGAGCCGACAAAATGAATTTGGGGCAAGCTGGTGGGCGAAGCACTGGCGTGCACAAATCGAGCTACTATACGAAGGAAACAGGATGCAGCGCGGGCGAACGTATGCAAGAGACGGTTATGTGGAAAACATCCGGTTGGTTAAAGACAATGTTCACGCGGATGTCGCCGGGCGCAGAATCCGCCCTTACAAGGTAACCATCGCTTTTCACAAAATAAGCCCGGAGCAGCGCCAGAAGCTGCTGAGCGTACTGGCCGAACGCCCGCGCTATACGGCCATGCTCCTGGATGGCGAGATGCCCCGCGAAATAGAGGAGATATGTAAGGAGGCCAGATTTTCGTTGTTTCCGGACAGTGAAAGGGAACTTATAACCGAGTGCTCCTGCCCTGACGTGGAAAATCCGTGCAAGCATATTGCGGCTGTTCTGTATGTGCTCGGTTCCCGGATGAATGAGAATCCGTTCCTCCTGCTTGAAATGCGGGGTGTGAGCCGGGCCTTTGTGATGGAGAATCTTCGTAATAACTGGAAAAAAGAGGAGGGGGGCCAGCTGGAAAATCGCAGGACACTGAACGGGAAAGCGAAATGCTTCCCACGCATGCTTACTTGTGGAAAGCTGCGGCCAGCGGGGCGTTCTGGTCGGCAGGCCCGCATTTTAATGAAGTAGAAATCGATTTTTATCCGGACGATCCGGCACAGGGTGCACTTCCTCTCTCGTGGGGAAAGCCCGATTTTATTCCTTTAGGGGAAGCTGTTAAGGACGAAATCGTAAACATCATGAAAAGAACGAGCGACAGAGCCCGTGAACAAATAAACAAGGTGGAAAAATAAAGAGAAGAGAAGGACGTTTATCCCTCTCTTCTCTTCTTGTTATGGTTTTATATTTTGCATGGCTTCAACGATTTCTTCGTTAGCAGGAAAACGCCCCTGCTCTTTCTTCGAAAAAATAAGCTCATCGTCTACAGTCACTTCAAAAACGCCCCCGCCTGAGGGGATAATCGTGATTTCCTTTATATCAAAACGGAAATGGTTGTCCTTCATTAGTTCTTCCATCAAACTGATGGCTTTTGGCAAGTAGTTTCACATATTGCAGTATTCAATACGCAGCTTCATTTGCCAACACTCCTTTGTTTTGTTTTCTTTATTATTATTCGTAGCATGCCTCATAAATTTTTTCGATTTCATCCGCCGTTAACTCACGTGTGCCCGTAATAAAATTATTTCCGCCGCCGCTTACACGCACGGTTTCCTCGGCCATCAAACGCAAATCTTCCCGCTTAATTCCAAGCTCCATCAGCGTGCCGTAAACCCCGATTTCTTTGTACCAGCCAACGAGTGCTTCAATCGCTGCCTGAGCGGCGCGCTGGTCATCCTCTTCCAGTACGCCGAATACTGTGCGTCCCAGGCGTGCCAGGCGCTGCGGCCGATCCTGTTTGACAACAAGTTCAAAATAAGCCGGTGTTAAGATAGCAAGGCCGCGTCCGTGGGAAATATCATAATGCGCGGACAGTGTATGCTCGATCGCATGGACGGGAAAAGTACCGCCCCGGCCTGCGCTTGCAATCCCGACAAGGGCCAGTGTACTCGTCCAGACAGGTGAGAGCGGGCTTCATAGTTCTCCGGCTCATCAAGTGCTTGCCTGGCGTACCTTATTGTATTGCGCATAAGCCCTTCGGTAATCTCATCCTGCACGTTGGCGTTTTCATCCCCGGTCATGTACCCTTCGTACAAATGGGTAAACATGTCCGCTGCACCGTCTGCCGTATAATTAGCGGACACAGTATACGTGAGCTCTGGATCAAGCACAGCGGCTTGCGGGAACAGGCCAGGTCCGCCGATGCCTGATTTTTCTTTCGTTTCCCAGTTGGTGATAACAGCACCGGAGTTCGCTTCGGATCCGGTAGCGGCCAGGGTCGGAACGGTGATAATCGGCAGAGCTTCCTGGATAGGGAGCAGTTCTTTCCATTTACCGGTTTTATTCCCGCGGATGTATTCGTGGATCGGTCTGCCGGACAGGGCAACGGTCGCAATCGCCTTGGATGCATCCATCGCTGAACCGCCTCCAAGGGCAAGAATAAGCTCACAGCCTTCCTCTCTCGCGATTTTTCCCCCTTCATCAATCGTAGTGGCGCGTGGATTCGGTTCGATGCGGTCAAACAAAACGTAATCAATGCCTGCATTTTTAAGAGAAGTAGTCACTTTATCAAGTGAACCGGTTTTTTTTGTAGAGGAACGGCCGGTAACCAGCAGTACTTTTTTGGCATAAGGAGCAACGATTTCGCCGACCCGGTTGACTTCACCTTTCCCAAAATGGATTTTGGTTGGCATATTCAATGTAAAATTAAGCAAGTACATTCCCTCCTATATTGGTAAGATAAGAATAGGGTGTGCAAAAACCCACCTTTCTATCGTCTCATACTTACTTTTTGCAAGCAAGTATTTTGCCATTTTCGGTAAAACTTATAGGTAAAGGAGGAAGCAGGCAAATGAAAATGAAATGGATTTATTGGATGCGGCTCTTTCCGACGAAATTTCAGGCGAGCTGCCTTGTGAAGCGAATGGAAGAGGACTGGTGGACGAAAGGATATGAGAGTCCCAGGATCGTTGAAATATTCAAAGTGAAAGATGGCCGGTACGGCGTAAGGTACATATGGTAGCACCACTTGTGAACCTTTCATGACGTTACACATGCTAATTTTTAGAGAACAGAGTATCGCCCTCCGCATTTGAAGAAGGTCTATCTTTCTTCTGTGGCCGGAGAATAATATAGAGCAGAGAAGGAATCAAAAGTATGGAAATAAGCGTAATCATCGGCCATACCCGATTGAGGCCCAACAGTGAAAGGTTGTTCTGGTAAAACCATAGCGAACATACGAATGCGAAGACTCCAACAGGGACAGTAAGTTCTTTTGCTGAAGTTTTTGGAATCATTTGTTTTAATCCATGGGTAATGACATACAGCAGGATTCCGAGTTTTATAATCAAAGACGGTAACCAGATGCTTAGGAGCGGCAGGTCAAACCGATCAAGAAAGTCACCGAGACGGATATGCCGGATCAACTCATGGGTTGGGTAGGCGAGGCGGCTTGCGAGTTCGTATCCACATACAAGTTGTATAAGGGCCATCGCTATTTCAAATAGGAAACACCCCATCAAAAAACCATAAAAGCTTTTGCGAAAGGTAAAGGTGCGATTTGAATACAGAAATGGCAAAACAATGATTTCCCCAATATAACCGACAAGATACCAGCTTCCTTTAAGGGGAGTTGCCATTCCTTCTTCAAATGGCGGAACAGCATTCCGTACGTCGATCTTTCCAAGCAACAAGATAGGCAGCATGATAATGGCTAAGGCGACAACCGGAAAATAAAGCTCTACTAACCGGGCGCCTGTTTCGGCACCACCACGCGCGATAAGGATTAGAGTGAGGGCAATGAGAAACATAACGGCTGCTAAAGGTGTGTGGCGCAGCAAAATAGAGTTGATTAATTCAGTAGCGTTTCGCATGTCTCTTGTTAAGCTTACAAAGAAAAATGCAAGGTAAAAGAAGGTGAGGGCTCGTCCAAGAATGCTATAACGGCTAACCATTACAGTAAGTAAATCCTGGTCTGGAAAGCGGGCCATTATTTTGGAAAGCAGCCATAGGGAGATTGTGCATATTGCGATAACAGGAAAAATAGAAAACCAGGCATTTTCTTTTGCGACTTCAATCACCTGCGCAGGTACGTTAATGAGGGTTGCAGCAAGAACGAAATTTGCCCCGATAAGAGTAAGTTGTCTATCTGAGATTTTTTCCAAGAGACTCTCTCCTTCATTTTTCAGTTAGACTTAAACGGAACGAACGGTTCCAAAATCCTTATGAACCCATCCATTGGATGAGGAACCTCAATCAAAGTCAGTACATACACCAACAGTGCTGCACTAATAGAAATAAGAAAGATGGATAGCCAAAGCGTGATACTTCCAGCCTTGCGCAGTTCCTTCCACTGAATGGAAAGAATAATAACGGCTGTAAAGATCGTCAGGATGGATACACCGAATGGGGATAGCATTAGTGTAAATCTCTCTCCTTTCGCACGGGAGAAGAAATAATGGTTCCGAATTGTTCAATATGGACGCGTGGATCAACGGACACCTTAACCTGGGATAGGTAGGTTTTCCAGTCCTTTTCCATCGATTTCCATTCTTTGGGATATTTTTGATGGAACGTTTTCCCGAAGCCCATCGGGTCGCTATGATACGTATGCTGCAGCTCGTCAATCACTTGCTCAACCCTTCGCTTAATTTCATTATTTACCCACTGCTCCAGCTTAACAAAATTTTCTTTCTTCTCAGTAATGTTGTAGGATGATGTATTTTCAACAACGGTTGCTCTCGTACGAAAGACGATGTTCATTGCTAGTTTGTTATTATTTATATATGGCTTCAATTGCGTTTTATTTTCGTTTATCTGCAAGCTTATCTTTCCGGTTTGTCCGGGAGGCTGAACGATTACCGTGGATGGATTGGGTGCCAAATCCATTGCAATAAGGAGTCCCAATGCCTTTTCGCCTGTTAACGTTCCGACAGCTTTTTCTCTGTTAAATATAGAAAAGCCGCTAAGTTTCACTGTTGTTTTAGGCTTTCCTTTGCTTCCCGGCTTTGTATTGATGACAGAAAAGACAGGAGCGATCGGATCTTTTCCGGGGGAAAGTGAATCCTGTATAAATTGTTTCATAGTATAAGGTTTTTTCGTTGCTCTTTGCACAATTTCACGTACCGCCTCGGCAGGGAATTTTTCGACGGGTGCGTCGGCATTTAATAAGTCACGTGCAGTTCCATTTGCTACGACAAGAAAAGTGGTTAACCGGTTAACCGGGTTTCTGGCCACAACGTCCAGAACGTTTTCTATTCCGCCTTTAGCCATCTCATTTCCGAGTACAAGAACGCTTCGGTGGGAAAAATTTAAATAACGGGGAAGTGCTTCTTGTTCACTTGAGAAAGTTTGTTCAAGTGAATCACCAAGGCGGGAATCCAAATAGTAGGACTTATCACCAGATGACCCGCCCCCGCCCCCTTTACTGCCAGCCCCGCCTAACTGGCTGGGTAAAGGGATCTGAAAGGTTGTGCGAAATTTGTCTTTCTCTTTATCGACGCCGGTTGCTACTACAAAAGCAATGTCGTTAATTTCAGTTCGATCCCAGCAGCCCGTTAGGATTAAAGGTAACATGAGCAAAAGGATAAGAAATTTTTTATGCATGATTATCTCTCCTCAGCCGGAGGCGGCGTAGGTTTCATCCCCCGCCGCATCCGTTTACGGTTTAAATGGGAGTAGGAGAAAGGGCGGAAAACCATTTTCCACCACGGAACGCGAACAAAGATATCTTTAATATCATATTGGTTATACGGTGCAACGCCAGACAGGTACGGTACCCCAAACGTCCGTAAATTTACCAGGTGGATCGAAATCAGCAGGCCGCCGATTACAATACCGAACAACCCGAACGAAGCTGCCAGGAACATCAGGGGAAACCGCAGCATGCGTACGGCAATCGCCAGGTTGTATTTAGGAATGGTAAATGATGAAATACCGGTTAATGCGACAACAATGACCATAGGCGCTGATACGATCCCGGCTTCAACGGCCCCCTGGCCGATAATCAGCGCGCCAAGAATACTGACTCCCTGACCAACTGCTTTGGGCAGGCGAATGCCTGCTTCGCGCAGCGCTTCAAAGGCGAGTTCCATCATAAGCGCCTCCAGAAGGGCAGGGAAAGGAATGGCTTCTCTTGAAGCGGCAATGCTAAGCACTAGCCGCGTCGGCAGCATATCAGGGTGATAAGTAAGCACGGCAATATAGAGAGACGGCAGAAAAAGGGCAATCAGCATCAATGCGTAACGCAGCCAGCGAAGCATATTGGCGATAATGTACCGTTCGTAATAGTCTTCGCCGGCCTGCATCAATTGCCAGAAGGTAACCGGAGCGATTAAAACGAATGGCGTTCCATCGACGAGGATCGCAAACTTTCCTTCAAGGAGGTTTCCGCAAACAGTATCAGGACGTTCTGTATATTGAAACTGCGGAAAAGGCGAATGCGGACTGTCCTCGATAAATTCCTCGATATAACCGGTTTCAAGGATGCCGTCGATTTTAATTTCACTCAATCGTTTTCTGGCTTCCTTTATAACGTTAGGATCAGCAACTCCCTCTATGTAGGCGAGAACTACGTTTGTTCTCGTATGTTCCCCGATTTTCATTGCTTCCATTTTTAGACGGGGAGATTTTATGCGAAAGCGAATCAGCCCGGTGTTTGTCCGGATTCCTTCGGCGAACCCTTCCCGTGGGCCCCGAACCACGGCTTCTGTCTCTGGCTCACTTACCCCTCTGCGGTTTCCACCAATGGCATTGATTACGAGTGCTTCTGTCTTGCCGTCAAGGAGGAGAACCGTATTTGCACCCAGGACATTATCCACGACATCGGAATAGTATTTTACTTTAGAAAGCTGGGAGAGCGCGATATTCGATTCATCTAGTATGTCGTCTTTTATTGTTTGTTTATTTTCATCCAGGAATTGTGGAAGGAGTGGGCGCAATACGTTATTATGGATGTCATCCGTCTTTACCATCCCATCAATAAAGATGAGGAAGCCATACATTTTTTCGTCCATGCGCAGTTCCCGAAACACAACGTCGGAGCAATTCTTGAACGTTTCTTTTAGTATTTTTACATTATCATCAAGCGTACTTGACAATGTATTGTCCATTTCCTCGGAAGGATCTACCGCTTCTTTAAGAGGATCAATGTTGCTGTTGTCGTTTCTGTTTCTTTTGCGTGGCCTTTTCTCCATCCCAATCCTCCTTCCAGACGGTAACATAGCTGTCTTACGTACACGCTTATATTTTCCTGCTCCTGCCATGTTTATACGCAATCTTTCCATGCTAACAGTGTACGGTTTGCTTCCAAACGTTGTATAATGAGAATGCACGTTCCTGTAGATCGGATGGCCTGAATGGAAGAGTGGTACACCTATACAAAAAACGGAGGTAAGTATGTGCGTAAAGTAATCATTGCAGAAAAGCCATCTGTTGCAAAAAACATAGCAGATGCATTAAAAATTAAAACAAAGCAGGATGGATACTTTGAGGGGAAAGATTACATTATTACATGGGCTTTTGGCCATTTGCTGCAGCTATACGATGCGAAAGACTATGATGCAAAGATGGCAAAATGGAACCTGAAGAATTTCCCTTTTATTCCTGCATCTTTTCGCTACAAAGTTAAAACCAGCCCCAGGGACAAGGACAAACTCGATCCGGGTGCCGCCAAGCAGCTGAAGACGATTTACGGATTGTTGAAACGGCCCGATGTTGACATGATTATCTCGGCGTGTGATTTTGACCGGGAAGGACAAATCATTGGTGATACGATCATTTATAACTCCGGGACAAGTAAGAATGTATACCGTCTACTGTTGAATGAATGGACACCCGATGAGGTGCTTAAAGGGCTGCAAAATATAAAACCAAACACGGAGCTTAAGTCACTGCAGGATGCTGGCATCAGCAGGCAATGGGCTGATTGGGTGCTCGGAATTAATTTAACTTCCGTTGCAACGTTAAAGTACCAGAAAGGGAAAGGAAAAGCACTCAATATAGGCAGGGTACTGTTGCCGACGTTGAAGATTATTTATGATCGCGACAAAGAAATAGAAAGCTTTGTTCCGGAAACGTATTTTAAGTTAACGGCCGTATTTAAAACGCAAAACAATAACGAATATGAGGGAACATACGTAGAAGATGAGGAAGAGAAATTTAAAGATAAAGAAAGATTAACTGTAATTGAACAGGCTTTACACAGCAAAACGGCTTTCGTTATGGATAAGCAGGTAGAACGAAAACGAGAGTATCCGCCCTATCTTTTTAACCTTTCGAATCTGCAGGGGTATATTACAAGTAAATATACAGGATGGACTTCTGACAAAGTATTAAAAACAGCGCAATCTTTATATGAGAAGAAATTTATCACTTACCCGCGTACAGGAAGCGTTGTTCTAGAGGAAAGTCTTGTTGGAAGGGCAGCAAAGGTGCTGGATGTTCTAAAAAAAGGATTGCCTTATGAAGATGAGGTTAAATTCACCAAACTAAAACGGGTATTCGATAACTCAAAAGTTGAGAGCCATAGCGCGATTGTACCAACCTATCTGGTGCCTAAGTCGCTGACAAAGGATGAAGAAATTGTATACACCGCAATTAAGAATCGCTTTATCGCCCAATTCATGCCGGTTGCGGAATACGAAGAAACGAAAATAACGACCCAAATAAATGACAGTGAAATAAAGGGCCTGTTTATTTCGAAAGGGAAGGTTCAACTCGTTGAAGGCTGGAAGAAAGCCGAGCGAATTGAATCAAAAGATACGCTACTGCCATTCGTTACTATGAATGAGGTTGTAAGCATTTCAGATTATAGTATTTCTTCACATATAACGAAGCCGCCGAAGCACCACACCGAAAAAACGTTATTAAGAGTAATGGAAACATGTGGGAAGCGCCATGGTGATGAGGACAGCGAAGAGATGATGGATGTTGTTTTAAGCGGTTTTAGCATTGGGACGCCCGCTACAAGAGCTGAAACAATTAAAAAGTTAAAAGATGTTGGCTATATTAGCGTAGAGAAGAAAAACTTATTATGTACAGAAGTAGGCCGGAAATTAGTTGAAACGTTTCCGGTTAAAGAACTTTTTGACCTGGAGTTTACGGGCAGGTTAGAAAAGACATTATCTGATATAGAAAAGCAGCGGTTTATGAAAGACGCCTTCTTAAAATTAATTTTTGATTTTACTGCTGACTCTGTTGAGAAAATAAAAAAATGAAAAAAGAAGCAACGATAAATGAGGTAGCTGCAGAAAAGAAAGAAACGGAAGTGCTTGGAAAATGCCCGCTGTGCGGAAATGGAATCATTGAAGGGCATAAAGGATTCGGGTGCAGCAATTGGAAAAGCGGGTGTAAATTTGTCATCTGGAAAAACGATAAATTTTTGTCTGCGATGAAAAAAAAGCCGACGAAAACAATGGTGAGGTCACTCCTTAAAAACGGAATTGTGACTGTAAAAGGATTAACCAGTAAAAAAGGAAATAAGTTTGATGCCAACCTTCGGTATGAAAAAAACCCTGATTCGGATTATTTCAGCTGGAAAATGGATTTTGCTAAAAACTAAATAAGCTGTTAACGTCAAATTCACTTATGGACATCAACTTGTATCAGGAGAACCTTCTGTCGGTGTTGTACCTGCCGGCTTGTCTGTGACCCCTAAAACTAACACAGAAACCGCAAGCTATGGAATTACTTTTACGTATTAAGAACTTGTTTAGAAAGAGAGAGGAGCGCTAAAAGGTGATTTGGTAGTAGTTCTTAAAACCATCCGCCTCTTATGAGGCGGATGGTTTTTCTTCATAACGTGCCCAGCAAGCCGCTAATTGTTATTTGGTGAACTGGCCGGATAACCGCAGGCCAAAGAAAGCAAAAGATCGGAAAGTCGTATGGAGGAAAACTTCACGTATGATTTGATGAGGGGAAGTCGAAGCGAGTAAGGCAACCTGACGGTCGCCCTGAAAGTTTCAGTTTTTTACTTTACAGAATATTTATCGGATTTTGGTCCAAAGAGATCCGGGAAACCTGCCGGTATACATCGCTCTTCCTAACCGTGTACTGCTGATTACATCGATAACTAAATCACCATATTCCATTGTACCCCCTCTTGGAAGATCAGCCCATCGTCCTGAAAACCTTCCATAGTGAGCACCAAAACGCCCGTAGAAAGCATTTGCGGGTCCTGTACTGCTGAGGCCGGCCCACCATACCTCATCAGCAACGTGCCTTATATAGTATGTTCCGCCATCATTGCAGCTCCAGATACCGGTAAGAATCCCTTCCTGCCGCGAGTCGTTTAAAAGATGTTCAACATCCTGTACGATCTGCCTGTGAACCATCCCCAAATCCTGCATCAAACGAACGCCTCCTTTCACCTTTATAGGAATAGAATATGAGACTTTCTTCAATTGTGTATGGGCTATGCTATTTTTTCTGATAAAGCTTCTTAACTTCATTCGCAGCATAATAACCGTCCTTCTTATCGGGTACTATACAATTATGGATTAAAATAATTGAGTAGGAAAGTGAGTAGGAGGCATGCTTCTGGACAGTAAAATGCTCAGCCGGCTTCCTGTGCCTGAATATGACAAAAACATTGAAAAGTAAAGTATGTGCCGTTTTTAGTCTATGTTACGTTTTGTTTATGGCAACCGTATCCTTTGTTTATTTTGCAGCAGGCAATCCTCGCTATCCAATCGCTATAGGTGGGATTGTTTGTGGTGCCATTCCTTTTTTGTTAGACCGCTTTGCTAAAGTGCGATTTAATTATTTAATCATTACTTCCTATTTTGCGTTCCTGTTTGCCGCACAGTTTCTTGGTTCTATGAGGGGATTCTACAGCCGTATTAGCTGGTGGGATATCCTTCTGCATTGTATAAGCGGCATACTTGCTGCCTCTATTTCGCTTGATTTGTTAGAGAGGCTTACAGATAAGAAAACGCGTGAAGGTATGAAGCCCTGGTTCATGTTTATATATGTTCTTTCATTTGCCGTGTTTGTCGGTGTAATCTGGGAAATTTATGAGTTCAGTATTGATCAATGGTTTGGTACTAGAATGCAGGTCGATAATGTTGACACAATGACCGACCTGATTGCTGATACTGCAGGCGGAGTTATTGTCGCAATAATCGCCGTGCTTTTCAGGTGAAAATAAGGAAGGGTTTGAATCCGCTGTTTAAAAGCTGAACGATCCATTATTCGCGAAGGAGTGGGCAGGATTGAGCTTAGAAAGTATACGGGGCATGCTATATGCGGGCTTGTTTATTTTAGGCATTGCCGTTATGGCCTGGTGGATGATAAGAGATGAAAAAAAGCATGAAAAGAAGATAAAGAATAAAAAAGGCAAATGACAATAATGTAACTGACAAAGTTGGGTATATTTTTACACCCGACCGTGATGGTACAGAAGAAAAGTAAAAAGACGCCAGATGAAGGAAATGCTTTTTCCATAGAAAAACAGGAAAACAGCCCGGTTTTTTATGATCAGGGCTGTTTATTTCTTTTCGCCAATCGAGTATGATGAAAGAAAGAAACGCAATACAGGAGGAATTACGAGCTTTATGAGCCTTTTGACAGTTGAAGAATTAAGTCATAGTTTTGGTGATCGCACCCTCTTTAAGGATGCTTCCTTCCGCCTGCTTGCGGGAGAGCATGTCGGTTTAGTCGGTGCGAACGGTGTCGGAAAATCGACGCTGATGAATATATTAACAGGCCAGCTGGTGCGTGACACCGGGAAGGTAGAGTGGACGCCGCGCGTGCGGTACGGGTACCTTGACCAACATACGGTGCTCACCCCCGGGAAAACGATTCGTGAAGTGCTGAAGGACGCGTTCCTTCCCCTGCTTGAGCTTGAGAAAGAACTGATGGTCATTTCCGAGAAAATGGCGGAGGCGACACCGGAAGAGCTGGAGAAGCTGCTGGAAGAAATGGGCGACATTCAGGACCAGCTCGATGCAAGCGGCTTTTACCTGCTTGACGTAAAAGTAGAGGAGATGGCGAACGGACTCGGCCTTGATGCCATCGGGCTTGACCGCGATGTCGCTTCACTGAGCGGCGGACAGCGCACGAAAGTGCTTCTGGCCAAGCTTCTCCTTGAGAAGCCAACTGTTCTGCTGCTTGACGAGCCGACGAACTATTTGGATGTCGAGCACATTCAGTGGCTTACCGGCTATTTGAAGGAATATCCTTTTGCCTTTATTTTAATCTCACATGACACGGATTTTATGAACGATGTTGTAAACGTCATTTACCACCTTGAATTTGCCAAATTGACGCGTTATAGCGCCAACTACGAGAAATTCCTACAGATGGCGGACATGAACAAAAACCAGCATATCAGCGCCTATGAAAAGCAGCAGGAGCAAATCAAGAAGACGGAAGATTTTATTCAGCGCAACAAGGCGAGGTACTCAACGTCCGGCCGGGCGAAAAGCCGGCAGAAACAACTGGACCGCATGGAGCGTATTGACCGGCCGGAAACGGCTCCGGAGCGACGTTTGCATTTAAAGAAGCGCGCGCCAGCGGGAAAACGATTTTTGAAGCGAAGGACCTGGAGATTGGGTACACCTCCGCGCTTCTGCCGAAGATGAATATGGCCATTGAGCGCGGTGAAAAAATTGCGATCGTTGGATGCAACGGCGTCGGGAAATCGACACTGCTAAAGACGATTATGGGCAGCATCCAGCCGTTCAGCGGTTCGACATACCTCGGCGATTTCCTCTATCCGGCTTATTTCGAACAGGAAGTGAAAGCCGGGAATGTGACGGCAATCGATGATGTATGGAATGCATTCCCGTCCATGAACCAGCACGAAGTACGCGGTGCTCTGGCGCGGTGCGGCCTGAAGAACGAGCACATCAACCGTCCGCTAAACATGCTCAGTGGTGGAGAGCAGGCGAAGGTGCGCCTGTGCAAGCTCATGATGTGGGAAAGCAACTGGATTCTGTTCGATGAGCCGACAAACCACCTCGATGTCGTAGCGAAAGCCGAATTGAAGCGGGCCTTGAAAGAATACAAAGGAACGATTCTGCTCGTCTGCCACGAACCTGATTTCTATGAGGACTGGGTTACGAATGTTTGGGACGTTGAAGAGTGGTCAAATCGCAAAGTAAACACATACTAAGCAAGAACGAAACCTGCCTGCATCGTTGGCGGGTTTCTATCTTTATATGAAGGAGAAAACCAGATGCATATCGAAAATAATACGGATTGCATGGAATGCGGGAGAGCGATCGCTGTGCCTGTTTTTGCGATATATCATGGACAGGATGATGAAAAAAATGGAACGGCGAAGGAAGAGGCCGCAGGGTATTTGTGCGACGTTTGCAGCAAAAAACATAAAATGAAACCAGTAAGAAATACGGAAGGGTTTGCAAAATTGGAGGGATTGAAAAGAATGCTTGAGAAGGGGGAATAAAATTCTTATTTGTAAGAAGGGGCTTTAAAATGGTAAAATTCAATTTGAGTTTGTTTGGTATGTTTACAGTAGGCAGCTTGTTTTAGGAGGGTTTGGAATGGACATAACGGTAAAAGTAAACAGGTATATCGATTCTTTACGAGAGGTAACGTACTATTTAATATCGATAAATACAAAAGAAGGCCTGCTGCGGAATGACAGCATCGAGAAGGTTCTTGGAACGAGCTATCGGGACCTTGCCTTAAAGCACGGCGGAATTATAGAGAACGGCAACGAAATTTATTTCAGAACCCGTGAGGAAGCTGAGGAAGTTCAGGAAATCCTTAAGGATATGCTTCGTGATAAGTACAATACAGCATTTGAAAGCCAGTTAAAGGAATCGTTCGGAGACTGGGAAGTAGAGCAGGCACCGGGTACGGATCCCGTAATCCTGAAAGATGTTCTTGATCAAAACGAGCAGCCGATCGCGGTTTTTATGGCGGAAGATGTATACCTTCTGCCTGTGCCTGGAACGGAGGATCAATTCGTGAATGCAGCAGGCTTCCAGGAAAACCGCGAGCAGTATCGCCAGGCCGGTAATGAAGCGAAGTATTCGATTATGTCCCTGTCAGACAAAGGAATGGTCATCGTTGACGACCGCGCGGATGAAATCCTGACGTGGGATGTCCTTGAAGAACTGTCTGAAATATATAAGAATTATCTGACGGCCCGCCAGCAGTACTTCCGCCATGTGAAATAAGCTGTATGAAAAAGTATCCCGCCATTATGGCGGGATTTTTGCAAATCCAAGACAAATAATGTTCATGGAAGGTGGTACATATGGACGTAGGGATAGAGTGGGTATACCGTTCAAATGCTACAAAAAAAACAACGACTTTTTCATCCGAAATGATGCCGGCTGAAGAGGCGCTCTTATTTTCGAAAGATATCGAAAAGACCGGACGCGTGCATACATTGGAGTTTGTTGATGACAAAGGAAGCCGCTGGACGAAAAAAGAAATGGAAAAGCTGCTCAAGGAAATCGAGACAGAACCCCACAATATTGCCGCTTACTTCGATGGCGGGTACCACCGCGAGCTGCAGGCTGCCGGTCTTGGTGTCGTCATTTATTTCAAGCAAAACGGGAAGCCGTTCCGTATCCGGAAAAATGAAGCGATGCAATATATCGAATCAAATAATGAGGCGGAATACGCTGCCTTCTGGCTGCTGCTGCGGGAACTGGAGGACCTTGGC
This sequence comes from Aneurinibacillus tyrosinisolvens, assembly GCF_001015055.1. Taxonomy (GTDB): domain Bacteria; phylum Bacillota; class Bacilli; order Aneurinibacillales; family Aneurinibacillaceae; genus Aneurinibacillus_A; species Aneurinibacillus_A tyrosinisolvens. Next base: position 163,915 of record NZ_BBWZ01000003.1, read on the forward strand.
GTCCGCAGCCAGCAGGTAGAATTCATCGGGGATTCGCAGGTCGTCCTCAATCAATTAAGCGGGGATTGGCCGGCATATGAGGACAAGGAGAACCGCTGGCTTGATCGAATCGAGGATAAGATGGAAGAACTGCGAATTACACCCCTGTACCGGCCTGTTTCACGGGGAGAAAACAGGGAAGCAGATCAATTGGCAGGACAAGCGCTTAAAGGAGAATTCATTTCGAGCCGCAAACAAGTGGGAGAGGTAGAAAGAGACTAAGATCAGGCTTTTGGATCATACAATTTATTTATTTTTTTATTAAAAGCAGGTATAGTAGGAATCATCAGAGAATTCGTTAGAACAAGTATGAGAGAGAGAGAAACAGAGGAAGTGGGGAATTCAGCATGAAGGTAGCAAAATTCGGCGGTACATCTCTGGCAAGTGCCGAACAAATAAAAAAGGTTTGCAGCATCGTTCTTGCGGATGACGCACGCAAGATTGTTGTCGTGTCCGCACCGGGGAAACGGCATAAACAGGATACGAAAGTAACAGATCTGCTCATCGCCCTGGCGGAGCGGTACCTTATGAATGGAGAAGCAGAGGTGGAGCTTGAGGCGGTAATAAGCCGGTATCGGGAAATTGCCGCGGGATTGGAGCTGGAGGCAGATATCGTTCAGGTCATCGAGGCCGATTTACGGAGCCGCCTTACCGGTGACGCCAGCAGCGCCGAAAAGGTAATGGATGGGATTAAGGCGGCCGGGGAGGATAACAGTGCGAAAATCGTTGCCCGTTTTTTACAATCAAGAGGGGTAGAAGCACACTATGTCAATCCGAAAGAGGCCGGTTTACTCGTAAGTGACGAACATGGGAACGCACAGGTTCTTCCTGAATCGTACGCGAACCTGCACGATTTGCGGGAGCGCAGCGGGATTCTCGTCTTCCCGGGTTTTTTTGGCTTCTCGCCGGCGGGGGACATCGTGACATTTTCACGCGGGGGATCGGATATTACCGGCTCCATCCTTGCAGCGGCCGTTGAGGCGGAGCTATACGAGAATTTTACGGACGTTGACTCGGTATTCGCCGCGAACCCGAATATGGTACAAAACCCGCAGGAAATTCGCGAGCTTACGTACCGTGAGATGCGGGAACTTTCGTACGCGGGATTCTCTGTTTTTCATGATGAAGCGCTAATCCCGGCGTTCCGTGCGGGCATCCCGGTTTGCATTAAAAACACGAACAATCCCGCCGCGCCAGGAACCATGATTGTGTTCGAGCGGAAAGGCAACGGCAACCCGGTGGTCGGAATTGCAAGTGACAGCGGCTTTTGCAGCATTTATGTGAGCAAGTATTTGATGAACCGGGAAATCGGATTCGGCCGCAGGCTGCTGCAAATTTTGGAAGAAGAAGAGCTTTCTTATGAGCATACACCATCAGGCATCGATGATATTTCCATTATTTTGCGCGACAGCCGGCTGACTCCGGAAGTGGAGACGCGAATTGTAGACCGGATTAAGCGGGAACTTGCTGCCGATAATATCGTCATCGAGCGGAACCTTTCCATGATTATGATTGTAGGGGAAGGAATGCGCCACAATGTCGGCACGACGGCCCGGGCGGCCACGGCTCTCGCCAGAGCGAGCGTCAATATCGAAATGATCAACCAGGGCTCGTCAGAAGTAAGCATGATGTTCGGGGTGAAAGCGGAAGACACAGAAAAAGCGGTCAGGGCAATCTATGAACAATTCTTTCAGAATCATCAGTAGAGCAGCGGATGCTGAACCTTTCTTCTTTGCAACTTTTTCAAACTTTTTTTCGTTTAAATTAGGTAGAATCGGTTTGAAAGAGGCTTGTCCGGTATATATATATAAGGAGCAGGTCAATTACAAGGAGATGAAAAGCAATGAGGAAACAGGGGAGAAAAGCAATTTTTTTGCTTGTCGCACTTATATGTATGTTCAGCATCGTTCCTCTCAAAGACACTGAAGGCAAGCAGGCGGCAAAGCCCGCGGCGAAGCCAATCGTAAAAACTGCAGCCGCATCGGTACATAACGCGGTGTATACGAACCACAAATATGGCTTTACCTTTCCGATCCCCGCTTCCTGGGGACAGAATTATAAAGTAGAAGAAGTTGCGAAAAACTACGACGGCTTTAAAGCAGTCGCTTTTACGGAGAAGAAGCATAACTATCCACTCGTTGAGATTGCCCTCATTCCGCTTACCGTTTGGAAGGAATATGCAGATTCATTATACATGCCGCTCGGACAGAAAAACGGCTACATGTATGCGGCGTTTATGCCTTCCGAAACACTGTACGAGAAGGATAAGAACGGCAATGAAGTCGAAGTCACTTCCGTTACAGCCATGTTAAACGACGTGGCGGATGCGTTTAGAAACAAGAAATTTACATTTACAAAATAAAGGAGAAGGCGCGGAAACGTGCCTTCTCCTTTATTTTGTTCCCTCCTTTTTTCGTTGCAGGATGCCATAACCAGTGCGTCGAATGCATATGTATTACTGTTACGGAAAGGGAGAGAGCATGGAGAAACAGGATATATATTGCAGCTATCAAACGCTTGGGGCACATGTGGCCGAGTGCTCCGGGGCAAAAGGGATCGCCTTTTCAGTTTGGGCCCCAAATGCCCAGAAAATACGGGTTCTCGGCGACTTTAACGCCTGGAGCGGGGAAGCCCACGAAATGAAACAGACCAGAAAGCCTGGAATATGGTCGCTCTTCATCCCCGCGCTTCAGGACGGCGATTTGTATAAGTATGAAATTCATACACGGCAGGGGGACGTTTTTCTAAAAGCGGATCCGTATGCCTTTTATTCGGAAGTGAGACCCGGGACCGCTTCCGTCATCGCAGCGCTGGACACGTATACATGGCACGATGGGGACTGGATGCGAAGCAGAGGCAAACAGTCATGGCTACATAAACCCGTAAACATTTACGAAGTGCACCTGGGAAGCTGGAAGCGAAAAGCAGACGGAGCTTTCTATACGTATCGCGAGCTGGCGGATGAGCTTATCGAATATGTACTAGAAATGGGATTTACGCATATCGAAGTGCTGCCGCTTACGGAGCATCCGCTCGACGGTTCGTGGGGCTACCAGACGACAGGGTATTTCTCAGCAACAAGCCGCTACGGAAAACCGGAAGATTTTATGTACTTCGTCGATTGCTGCCACCAACACGGGATCGGTATCATTATGGACTGGGTTCCCGGCCACTTCTGCAAGGACAACCATGGTCTGCGGATGTTCGATGGCACCCCGCTTTATGAGTATAAAGACGGAAAACGAGCAGACACGGGAGAATGGGGTACCCTTGCGTTTGACCTTGGCAAGCCTGAGGTGCAGAGCTTTCTCATTTCCAGCGCGCTGTTCTGGTTTGACGTCTACCATATTGACGGCCTGCGCGTCGACGCGGTCGCCAGCATGCTCTACCTTGATTTCGGGAAACGGGAAGGGGAGTGGACGCCGAACAGGCATGGCGGCAGAGAGAATCTCGAAGCGATAGACTTTTTAAGAAAACTTAATGAAACGATATTCAGATTGTATCCGGATGCCTTAATGATGGCCGAGGAATCTACCGCATGGCCGCTCGTGAGCGCCCCTGTGTATCTGGGCGGCCTCGGATTTAACTATAAATGGAACATGGGCTGGATGAACGATATGCTTCGGTATACCGAAATGGACCCGATTCACCGCAAATGGCACCATGAATTGCTCACGTTCTCCTTTTATTACGCCTTCTCGGAGAATTTTGTCCTCCCGCTGTCCCACGATGAAGTGGTTCACGGAAAGAAGTCGCTCATCAGCAAAATGCCGGGTGACTACTGGAGAAAATTCGCCGGTCTCAGGGTGCTGTATGCCTATATGGCCGCGCATCCGGGGAAAAAGCTGCTTTTTATGGGCGGTGAATTCGGCCAGTTTGATGAATGGAACGAGGCCGGGCAGCTTACATGGAATGTGCTCGACTATGACATGCATCAAAAATTGCAGGATTATGTAAAGGAATTGAATCATATATATCAAGAAGAAGCGGCATTATGGGCGAAGGACCATGAGCCGGAGGGATTTGAATGGATCGATCCGCACGATTACAGCCAGAGCATTGTTACCTTTATGAGGAAGGGCGTGGCCGAAGGTGAATTTATCGTCGTTGTTTGCAACTTCACCCCGGTAGTCTACGAGCAGTATCGGATTGGCGTGCCCCGGCCGGGCACCTATTGTGAATGGTTTAACAGCGATAGGGAAGAGTATGGCGGTTCCGGTCAGGTAAATGAACCCGAAATTGAGGCGGAAGACATTCCGTGGCACAACCAGTCTTTAAGCATGGCGATTAAAGTTCCTCCTTTAGCTTGCGTCTTTTTTAAGATGAAAAAGTACGAATAGAAAGAAGGTAAAGGATGAAACGAAAAGAATGCATAGCGATGCTCCTTGCCGGAGGGGAAGGGAAACGGCTTGGCCCATTAACAAAAAACATGGCAAAACCGGCCATTCCATTTGGTGGAAAGTACCGAATTATCGACTTTGCGCTAAGCAATTGCAGCAATTCCGGAATCGATACGGTAGGTATATTAACGCAGTATGAGCCCCTCGTTTTACACTCGTATGTCGGGATAGGCAGTGCGTGGGAGCTAGACCGCCAGAGCGGCGGCGTTACCCTTCTTCCCCCTTTTGTTAAGCAGGGGGAAAGCCGGTGGTATAAGGGCACAGCCCATGCAATCTATCAAAATATACATTTTGTTGAGCAGTATCATCCTAAATACGTCCTCATTATTTCCGGCGATCATATCTACAAAATGAATTATACGGCGATGCTGCAATACCATGTGGAGAAGAAGGCGGAAGCGACCATCGGAGTCATCGAAGTGCCGTGGCGGGAAGCAAACCGGTTCGGCATCATGAGTGTTGATAAGCAATGCAGGATTACGGATTTTGCCGAAAAACCGGAATATCCGGACAGCAACCTGGCTTCCATGGGCATCTATATTTTTACGTGGGATACGCTGAAAAGGCACCTGATGGACGATGCAGGGGACGAAGTATCGAGCCATGACTTTGGCAAGAACATTATTCCTGCTATGCTCCAGGAAGGGAGTAAAATGATCGCCTATCCTTTTCAAGGCTACTGGCGAGACGTCGGGACGATAGAGAGCCTGTGGGAAGCTAATATGGATTTGCTGGCAGATGAACCGCCGCTTGATTTATATGATAAGGACTGGCGGATTTATTCCTCAGCCGGGAACCTGCCCCCCCAGTACATTGCCCCGGAAGCTGCGGTGAACCGCTCGTTGATTAACGGCGGCTGTTCAATATATGGCGAAATTAACCACTCCCTCTTGTTTTCCGGCGTTTCGGTCGGGCCAGGGAGCGTGATTCACGATTCCGTCATTATGCCGGGTGTAAAAATCGGCAGGAATGTGAGCATTTATAAAGCGATTGTCGGGGAAGGCACCGTGATTGAGGACGGATGTACCATTGGCGGCAGCATAGGAACGAACTGTGAGATCACGGTGATTGGTGAACGCGGGCTTGTCAGGCACATACCGGTCTCGACGGAAAGGGCAGCCGGTTCGCAATGAAGAAACGGGGGAGGGGCGGAACAAGCGTGAAAGATGTGATGGGAGTTATTAGTCTTTGCAATGAGGCAGACAGGCTGCAGGAGCTGACCCGGTTTCGCTGCACCGCATCCATTCCGTTTGCCGGCAGGTACCGGCTCATCGACGTCGTGTTATCCAATATGGTCAACTCAGGGATAGAAGATGTCGCAGTGTTTACCGGCCGTAAATATCGTTCCCTCATGGATCACCTGGGAAGCGGGCGGGAATGGGGGCTGGATAGAAAGCGCGGTGGATTATTTATCCTTCCCTACGCCTCCGTCTCAAGTGCGGGAGAGTATAAGGGTGAGCTCCATACGTTTCAAAGCCACCTGGACTATTTCCATCGCGGCAGCCAGAAATACGTCCTCATTGCCGGCAGCCGCGTCGTTTGCAAGATAGATTACCGCCGGGTCATTGAATACCATCAGAGCACCGGAGCGGATATCACAGTTGTGTACAAGGAGAGGGAAGTAGGGGATTCGCCCGCGCTGCGGGAAGTGAGTGTGCAGGAGGACGGAAGGATCGCAGACATGGAGGAACACCCGGGCGGAACGGGCGGAAACGGGTTGTCACTTGATATGTTTGTGATTGAAAAATCCCTTCTCCTAACGATGATCGAAGCATGCGTTGCGGGCGGCAGGTTTAATTTTGTCCGGGACGGGATTGTAAAAAACTGGAATGAGCTGAAGGTATATGGATACAGGCACCGCGGGTATACGGCGGTCATTGACACCATCCATGATTATTATTATGAAAGTTTACACCTGCTTCACCCTGAAGTATGGGAAAGCTTATTCTGCGAGCACAACCCGATTTACACAAAAGCAAAAGATGAGCCTCCGGTTAAATATGCGAGCGGCGCCCGGGTAGCGAATTCCCTCATCGCGAACGGCTGCATAATAGAAGGAACGGTAGAAAACAGCATTTTATTCCGCGGCGTAAAAGTAAAGAAAGGGGCACACATTGCAAACAGCATTGTGATGCAGCGCTGTGAAATCGGGGAAAACGCAGCCGTGCGCTGTACGATTCTTGATAAAGATGCAAAGCTGACCGCAGGGCAGATGCTGCTCGGTGACTGGGAACAGCCTGCAGTTATAGAGAAGAGGGCCGTCCTATAATAGAGGAGAAGGAAAGGTTGAAGCAGATGAAAATATTATTCGCCGCATCAGAGGCGGTCCCGTTCGTGAAAACCGGGGGCCTGGCTGATGTCATCGGCTCCCTGCCAAAAGAATTAAAAAACGACGGGCTTGATGTTCGTGTTATTCTCCCGAAATATGAGGACATCCCGGCCGAGTACCAAAGCCGCATGCGTAAAACGAAGGAGTTCATCGTTCCGCTCGGATGGCGGCGGCAATATTGTGGAATCGAAGAGATGCAGCATAATGGAATTCACTACTATTTTGTTGATAATGAATACTATTTTAAAAGAAACGGAATTTACGGTTTTTATGATGAAGCGGAACGGTTCGCCTACTTCTCCAGGGCCATCCTTGAAGCGCTGCCTGCTCTTTCGTTTCAGCCTGATATTATTCACTGCCATGACTGGCATTCCGCTTTAGTCCCTTTGTTTTTACAGGCTGAATATCGCACTCTTCCCTTTTACGAGCAGATGCGAACCGTGCTGACCATACATAACCTGAAGTACCAGGGGATTTTCCCGCCGGTCGTTCTCGGTGATATCCTTGGTTTAGGAGAAGAGTATTTCACACAGGATAAGGTGGAATTTTACGGGGGCGTAAATTTTATGAAAGGCGGCCTTGTCTATGCCGATTTCTTAACGACCGTGAGCCCGACATATGCGAAAGAGATTCAGCAGCCTCACTATGGCGAAGGGCTGGACGGTGTGCTGTGCAAGCGCCGGGATCACTTACACGGCACCGTGAACGGAATCGATTATGAGGAGTACAATCCAGAGACAGACCCGCATGTTTTTTTTAAGGGCCCTGTGTGTGAGGCTTATAAACAAAAGAATAAAGCGATCCTGCAGGAGCAAGCCGGCTTACCGGTAAAGGAACGGACACCACTCATTGCCCTCGTCTCACGGCTTGTCGAGCAGAAGGGGATTGATCTGATTGCCTGTGTGCTGGAGGAAATGCTGGGGATGGACGTGCAGTTCATCATTCTTGGCACCGGGGAGCCAGTCTACGAGCGTTTGTTTAAGGAAGCCATGCGGCGGCATCCGGAGAAGCTAGCTGCGCAGACAACGTTTAGCGAAGGACTGGCAAGGAAAATCTATGCGGGGGCGGACATCTTTCTGATGCCGTCTAAATTTGAACCGTGCGGAATCGGCCAGCTTATCTCCATGCGGTATGGAACGATTCCGGTCGTCCGGGAGACGGGCGGCCTGTATGATACCGTTGAGCCGTATAACGAGGAAACCGGGGAAGGAACCGGGTTTACCTTTGTCAATTATAATGCGCATGAAATGCTGGAGGCTGTGGGGCGTGCCGTACACACTTACAGGTGTTCGCCGTCATGGCAGAAGATGATAGACAATGCGGGGAAATTGGATTCCAGCTGGAGACAATCGGCAAAGCAGTACAGCGCTTTGTATGAATGCTTGCTCACACCATGAGGAGGAAAGACGTATGTTTTCCAGTAAAGAAGTTTTTAAAGAGGAATTTATTGAGAAATTAGAGAGCATGCAGGGAAAGACGGTAGAAGAAGCGACCAATATTGACAAATATCAAGCGTTGGGACATATGATACGCGAGTATAGCAATAAAAATTGGATGGCTACAAACACATGCTATTTCGAGAAACATGAAAAGCAGGTGTATTATTTCTCAATGGAATTTCTCCTCGGCAAGCTCATGGAAAGCAATCTTATGAATCTCGGTGTACGGGGCGTATGTGAGGAAGGATTGCATGAACTGGGGATTCGGCTCGATGACATTGAAGCGCAGGAACCCGATGCGGGGCTTGGAAACGGGGGCCTTGGCCGGCTGGCTGCCTGTTTCCTCGATTCCCTGGCCTCGCTGCATCTGCCGGGACACGGCTGCGGCATTCGCTATAAGTACGGTTTGTTTGAGCAAAAGATTGTCGACGGGTATCAGGTTGAACTTCCGGAATACTGGCTGAAGGAAGGGAACATATGGGAAATACGCCGCTCCAATCTGGCGGTGGAGGTACGCTTCGGCGGAGAAGTACGGATGGAAGAGCAAAACGGACGGTGGTATTTTCTGCATGAAAAATATGAATCCGTCCTGGCGGTTCCATATGACGTGCCGGTCATTGGCTATAAAAATAAAACAGTGAACACCTTGAGGCTATGGAGCGCGGAATCGAATATCCGCGACTTTGACTTCCAGACGTTAAATAAACGCGATTATCATAAAATATTAGAATATAAACGTTCCGTTGAATCGATTTCAGAGCTTCTGTACCCGGATGATTCCAACCATGAAGGAAAGATTCTCCGGCTTAAACAGCAGTATTTTTTTGTGTCAGCCGGGCTGCAGAGCATTATCCGCAGCTATAGGAAGCTGGAGGACACATTGGTGGATTTTCACCGTAAAGTGGCGATTCATATCAACGATACACACCCGGCGCTGGCCATCCCGGAACTGATGCGCATTTTGATGGATGAAGAGGGAATGGACTGGGATGAAGCCTGGAAGATTACCGTCCAGACGATATCCTACACGAACCATACAACGCTAAGCGAAGCGCTTGAGAGGTGGCCTGTTGATATATTTAAGCCGCTGCTCCCGCGCATCTACATGATTGTGGACGAAATAAACGAACGCTTCTGCCGGGAACTGTGGGAGAAGTACCCGGGCGATTGGGAACGCATCCACAAGATGGCGATCCTTGCTGACGGGCAGGTGAAGATGGCCCACCTGGCGATTGCAGGCAGCCACAGTGTGAACGGGGTGGCAGAGGTTCATACGGAAATTCTAAAGGCAAGGGAAATGAAGGAATTCTATGAACTATCACCGGATAAATTCAACAATAAAACGAACGGGATTACCCACAGGCGCTGGCTGCTTAATACGAATCCGCGCCTGGCTGGGCTTATAACAGAAACGATAGGAGACCGCTGGATTCAGCACCCGGCCGAGCTTCTTCATTTGCGAAAGGCGGCAAACGACAACTCATTTCAGGAGCGGACCGCGCAAATTAAACAGCAGAATAAGGAAAATCTGGCTCGTATGATTAAGGATAAAAGTGGGCTTCTCGTAGACACCCAGTCGATTTTCGACGTGCAGGTTAAGCGGCTCCACGCGTACAAACGGCAAATTTTAAATGTATTGCATATTATGGACCTGTACAACCGGCTGCGCGCCAATCCGAATTTAGATACCGTGCCGCGCACGTTCATTTTCGGTGCCAAGGCGGCGCCCGGCTACCACCTGGCAAAAAGCGTAATTAAATTAATTAATACCGTTGCGGCAAAGGTAAACCGGGATAAGACGATCCAGGGGAAATTAAAAATCGTGTTTCTCGAAAACTACCGCGTATCCCTCGCCGAAAAGATTATTCCGGCGGCAGATATAAGTGAGCAGATTTCTGCTGCCAGCAAAGAGGCTTCCGGCACCGGAAACATGAAATTTATGATGAACGGAGCCATTACGCTTGGAACGCTGGACGGAGCCAACGTGGAAATCCACCGGGAAGTCGGGGACAACAATATCTTTATTTTTGGCTTAACGGTAGAGGAAGCGCTGTCCTGCTATGCGGGCGGCGGGTACCGTGCGAAAGACATTTACAACCGTGACCTGCGCATAAAAACCGTGCTCGATCAGCTCGTCAATGGTTTCTTCTCCGATGATGGTGTTCAGTTCAACGATATTTATTACTCTCTGCTTACGAACAATGATGAGTTTTTTGTTTTAAAGGACTTCTCATCGTATGCCAGAGCGCACCAGATGGTGGACGATGCATACCGCAATAAGAAAAGGTGGTATGAGATGAGCATTATAAACATCGCGCACTCCGGAAAATTCTCAAGCGATCGGACCGTTTCGGAGTATGCAGAACACATCTGGAATATACATCCGGTGACAATAAGTTGATCCCCGGGAAGGAGGGTGAGTTCGGTGAACGAACAGTGGATGGTTCATGATTCTTATGATACCCGGTTCAGAAATCCATTCGGCGCGGTACCTGCCGGACAGTCCGTCACCCTTCGCCTTCAAGTGCGGGAGCCGGAAGCGCCGGAGGTTGTTCTGCTTCGAATCGGGAAAGACGGAGCACAAATGCAGGACATTCAGATGCAGCCGGTGTGGAGCACGGATGGAAAAACGATGTTTGAGGCGGTTATTTCTGCTCCTGTGGAGCCCGGATGGCTGTGGTACTATTTCCTTTGCCAAAAAGACGGGCACACCTTTTATTATGGCAACAACAGTAGTGAATATGGCGGAAGAGGAGATATCTCGCACCGGGTTCCACCCCCCTACCAGATCACGGTATACCGGCATGGCGCGGCAACCCCTTCCTGGTTTAAGGAAAGCGTAATGTACCAGATTTTTGTTGACCGTTTCTATAATGGCTGCGAAGATGGCGCGGTGCTGCAGCCTAAAAAGGAATGCCTCCTCCACGGGCAGTGGAACAATACTCCCCTGTATATTCGCGATCCGAAAACAAACCGGGTGATACGCTGGGACTTTTATGGAGGAAATCTGTACGGCGTGAAGAAGAAGCTGCCGTACCTGCAAAGCTTAGGCGTTAACGTTATTTATTTGAATCCGATTTTTGAGGCCCCGAGCAGCCACAAATACGATACGGCAGATTACCACCAGGTTGATCCGATGTTCGGCAGCAACGCGCTCTTCCAGGAATTGTGCCGGGAAGCGGAGACATTTGGCATTTCCATTATTTTAGACGGAGTGTTCAGCCACACAGGCAGTGACAGCCTGTATTTCAACAAGGAGGGCAGCTATCCCGCTGTTGGAGCGTACCAGTCGAAAGATTCGCCTTATTATAAATGGTATTGTTTCAAATCGTATCCGAATGAATACGATTGCTGGTGGGGGGTCGATGTGCTTCCAAATGTAAATGAGGAGGAACCTTCTTACCGCGATTTTATTATTCATGGTGAGGACAGTGTGCTGAAGCACTGGCAGCGTCTTGGAGCGAAAGGTTGGCGCCTTGACGTGGCTGACGAACTGCCGGATTCATTCATTCAACAATTCCGTGCCGTTATGAAACAGCAGGACGAGAACTCGATCCTGATCGGGGAAGTGTGGGAGGATGCCTCCAATAAAATCAGCTACGGTGAGCGGCGCGGCTATTTACTGGGGGATGAGCTTGATTCTGTCATGAACTATCCGTTCCGCCGCATTGCGCTCGATTTTGTGCTCGGACACTGCGATGCGGGAGCGGCACACGCTGCGCTTATGAGTTTGTATGAGAATTATCCCCCCATCATTTCTACAGCCTTATGAATCTCATTGGCAGCCATGATGTGCCCCGCGTACTGAGTGCACTGGCGGAGGCCATCCCACTGGATTTCCCTGCAGAGGAAAAAGAAGCCATCCCTCTCAAGAGGTTAAAGCTGCTAACGCTATGGCAAATGACGTTTCCCGGTGTTCCATGTGTGTATTATGGCGATGAAGCGGGGATGACGGGAGGGGATGACCCGATGAACCGGGGGCCTTATCCATGGGGCTGCGAAAACAATGACCTCCTTGCCTGGTACCGCACTGTCATCGGGCTGCGAAACCGCTATGATGTGCTGGGTACGGGGGAATGGTTTTCTTTCGCATTGGAGAACAATGTATACGGCTATGTGCGAAGCATTACAGACGGCTGCGATCGGTTTGGCCGGCCGAAACAGGACAATACGGCGCTTCTTCTTTTTAACCGGGACCTGGTCAAAGAATGCACCGTTACGGTAGATTGCGGTGCGTGGGGGATTGAACGGCTGTATGACGTGCTTGATAACGAGCGGGAAGTAAAAGTGGCTGGCGGAATACTAAGGCTGTCCCTTCGCCCTCTGGAAGGAAAAATTCTCGCCCAAAACGTACAGCGGTAGTTTTCTTTGGCAGTAAAATCGTTTATCGTAAAGAGAGAAACATAATTTAAACATACGGGAGAGAACAATGGATTTTACAATACAGTTTCTTTCCTTTTTTGTTGTGCGCGTCGATGGACAGGGCGAACAGGCAGAAAAGGCTTTTAAACATTACCAAACAGTTGACGACACAGAATACGAAGCAAGTGAACTTAAAGATTTTCTTGATGGAGAGTTTACACGAATCGCAAAGCGAAAGGTCGAAAGAAACCCGAAGTCCGAGCAGGTTCCCACGAAAATCGGCCGCTTTATCGTCGAGCCGGGATATGACGTGGACAGCAATCCTGACTACAACATGTTTTCCCGGATCCGTAACGCGCAAACGAAGGATGAGTTTCATAAGCACAGCAACGAACTCGTACGGGCGTACATGGATACAAGCGCCATCCGCGGTGGTGTCCTGCTTGTGGCTTCGGCTAAGCTGACGAAGTATTTCGATGAACCGTTTGTTTTTGTGCTGAAATGTGACTTTGAGCAGAAAATTGCTTCCATTTCCGATGAAAGAAACATGATTCGCCAGGTGGAAATGGCGATTAACGCTAAGAACATGAAATCGATCCAATACCCGTATATGCCGGAAGAGGGGATGATCGAGGAGTGGGAGCTGAAAATCCACCAATCTTCCCATGCCCGTTACTTTGAGGATTTCCTCAAGTTTGTCGGATATGAGAAATCGATTCCTGAGATTGTGAATACGCAGGTATTCGAAATGGTCCACCAGTATATCGAAGAAAGCTATGAGAAGGAAAGCGAAGAGCGAAAGCAGGAAGAACAGGACGTTGAGCTATGGGCAGCCAGCGAGAAGCGCGAGCTGCAGCAGAAATGGTCTGCTGAACAGGTGAGGGAAGCTACCAGCTACCTCGTAGAACAGAAGCCGGATTTGGAAATGAAACTAAAGCTTGACCATGTGTCAGTCAAAGCACTGCTTGCGGATTTCGGCGAAAATATCCACATTGCGAAAATGGCGGATCGCTACGTCATTCTCATTGAGGGCGATATGTTCCAATTCGAGAAGGGAGTTTCACCTGTTGAATTGCTTCGGCCGGACCAGCTCGACTCGGTTTTGGAAAAAATCAAGGCAAAGAGCCACATGAGGGCTTCAGCCCCCTTTCACGCAAGCGACGATGAGCCGCCGTTTTAAAACAACCAGGGATTAAAAATGAATCACCCGTTTCCTGCGTATATATTTCTTAAGATGGGTAATAGAAAGAAAAGAAATCATACAACAGGAGAGGGTACCATGATCGTTGATTTTAAAAGGGCTGCTATCGCCCGGCACACTAGAGATTACATGGATATCTACGTTGAGTACCAGATAGCTCGAAAACCCGCAAAATATTTACTTCATTCACGGAGAAACGATATCGCCCAGCGGTACGAATTTCTTTCCCTGAAGAAGTGGAACGAAAGTTCAGGGCAATATGAAGTCATTAGCGAGAATATTGAGCATTCTGAATATGAGATGATTGCTTTCCTTGCCTTACATACTGCGATTGGCTGCGATACAACGGACGAGCAGTTCTGGAGCATTATGAAAAAATTACGGATTGCACCAGCGCACCAGGAGAAACGAAAAACAGGCACCCTATAAAAGGATGCCTGTTTTTTGCTGTGATCTTGCACATTCGGCTTGTAAAAAAACATGAGAATGGCCATAAAAGCGAGCAGGATAAATACCAGCATAAGAATAAGACGACGGACAAATTTTTTCTCCTCCATGCGTCCCTCCCCCTTATTATGTTTTTTCCATTATACTATATTTCGAGCGGTACCATGGACATGGCCGCCTGTTTTCCGCTCACCCGGATTCCTTTATCCTGCCTGCCGCAGTTTTTTAGATCGCCGGCCATACGTTTCAGGAGTTCCGAAGCCCGCGCTGCTTCATTCCCTTTTTGAAGCCGGACGATAAACTCAACCTGATCGCCTGAGCGCAAAATTTTCTCTGCCTGTCTTAGCTTCGTTTCGTAATCATGGACTTCAATCGATGCACTCAGCCTGATTTCCTTCACCTTCGGCCCTTTTTCTTTTTTCAGCTTTTGCTGCTTCTCCTTCGTGATTGCTTCCTTTGCTTTTTTGTAATCGACAAGTTCACACGGAGGAGGGCTGGATGATAAGGATGTACATACAAGGTCAACCTTTAATTGTTTGGCCATGCGAAGCGCCTCTTTAAGAGAAACAATGCCGAGGTCCTCTCCGTTTACTCCCTTCAGCTCCACTTCGGACGCTTTTATCTTTTCGTTCATAATCATCGTAAGCATTCCTTTCGTTCTTCTTTATCCATAAGTGGATTGTACTGGAGTATTTGGGCGTATGCAATGGTATATAGGCTTTCTGCTATGGAATAACTACCCATTTTCTCTGCATTTTACGTTTGTGAGTAAACAATGGAGCCTCACTTGATTACCATAGTAATAAGAAGACATGGCACCGAACGAAATAAATTGTGAGGTGATGGGAGGGTATGGAATGTTTCAATGTGGGAGACTGGGTGCAATTTCCATATAAAGAAAATGGGAAAGTGATCCATCTAAATGGATATGTAAAGGACATAAACGAAGGGAACATGATGATCACTGTTTTTGTTCCAGTGACCAATGAGCCGTTAAAACAATCCCTGGTACGCGGAGGGCACTTCAGAGTTCCGCTTGATTTAGCCGAACAAATAAGCAACCTTGAATTGTATAAGGAAGACTACAATGCGCTTATCGATATCGCGCTGGACACAAAGGACATCAGATGGTTTCACGAGTTAGTTACAAAACGGGATAAATAAGAGCGGAGCGAAAGGGGTATCGTAAAAAAGATATTCCTTTTGTCTGTTTACAGAAGCCAGGTATTGCTATTGCTATTTTTTAAAAATGATCTTATGATATAATTCTAATACAAAAAAATATCTGTCGACTTCTCTCGTCTGCCTGTTCGTAAGTAAAACTAACACGAAGGAAGTGGCATTATGAATAAAAAAACATGGAAAACACTTATCATTAGCTTGATTACTGTTCTTGTTTGCGGAAGTGGGATAAGCTATGCCTATACATCCTTTACCCAGAAAGGAAGCGTTGCTGCCATGCCAGATGCCAGCACAGGCCAGGGCAAACCAGTGCCATTTGAAACGATTGCTCCGCTGCAATTTAAAGACAAGGCCAATTTGCCGGAAAAAGTTAAGCAATGGTATGACACACACCGCCAAACCGAGTTTAAGGGCGTTATGCAGGACGGCAGCGAATCGTATGTCCTCATATCCCGCGGACAATCACCTAACCTGGGCTACCGGGTTGAGCCGGTAAATGTAACAGAAACGGATAAAGAAGTCATTGTCACTGTTAAGTATATAAATCCGGAACCGGACAAAATGTACGCACAGGCGATTACGTATCCTTCCGTTATCGTGAAGGTGAGCGACGTCCAAAAACCGATCCATATTAACATTGTTAAATAATAAAGAATAGCGTGCTGGTGTTCTTAAACCGGCACCGGTTTGAGGCTGTACTCCGCGATGAGTGCAGCCTCTTTTCTTTGCAAACACTATTTGGAAAAGCTTGCAGAGAATAGCTGGATTGAAATTAATAAATACTTAATATAGCAGGCTAATAGGGGATGGAGAGGAATGAATAACAAGCATAGGGCAGAAAAGCTGTTCTGGTCAATTGCACTTCCGGGTTTCGGTCAGTTACTGAATGGAAAATATGTCAAAGGGCTGGTCCTCATCGCCCTGGAAATTATAATTAACACGAGATCTAACTTGAATGAAGTTATTATTTTCAGCTTCCACGGCCAAATTCAAGAGGCAATTGGGCAGACGAATTACCACTGGCTTATGTTTTACCCTTGCATTTATATGTTCGGAATATGGGATGCGTACCGGGACGCAGGAAACGAAAACAATCCGTACAGTTTCCTTCCTTTTGTTTTTGCGGCATATATCGGAACGATAGGGGTTATTTATTCACCAACCTTAAGCATATATGGAGTTAAATTCGGGCCTGTGTGGCTTCCCATTTTGTTTCTGTTTCTGGGGGTTGGGATTGGTTATTTGCTTAAGCGTATGTGCATGAGAATAGCATTGGGAATGGGAGGGAATAAGACAAATAAATTAGTTTTTATTCGTACCTATTCCCGAGGCAAGTGCCATTTTCACTGGAAAAGATAAAAGGGAAAAGAGTTGTGCCCTCTTTTCCCTTTTAGTTAAGTATTATTTGTTCTGCCTGTACCTATCCTGTATATTGTTGGTTGCTCCTAGCGACCGCCAGCACCGCCGCTAGTACCGCCCCCGCCCCCGCTAGTACCGCCACCACCGCCGCTAGTACCGCCGCCACCACCAGCGCCACCGCCATGTGTACCGGCACCGCCGCCACCTTGTGGACCGCCATCAGATGCAAAAGCTGGAGCTGATGAGCAAACAAGACAAAGAGCTAGAGTTAATGCAGTTATTTTTTTCATTTTCATTCTCCTTTATATTGGGATTATAGGTCATCTTCCTACAAATCGTAGGTTTCCTTTATTTTTTATTTTTATTCAGGTAATTATTTATTCTAGTGTTTCGCGTTGAACCGATGCGATCGGTTTTGCCTGATCGATTTCCTGCCGGGTCGGCATTACTTCAGAGGCGGTAACTTTAGCAGGTGCAGGTACCACTTTGGTTTTTTCGGTTTGCTGGTGTTCAGACGATGGATTATGCGGCATTTTTAGTTCCTCCTGATTGAAAAAATAGTGGTTATGTTAAAGGGTGGGGGGCCGGGTCGTTTTCAAAATCCTTCTCCAGGTGGATATTAGGATGCGGCATCTGGTTTATCATTTCATGCTCTACCTCCTGGCTGGCATCCATAAGCTCCCCATCAAACCGGTTAAGAAGCCCGATGGTGTTTTTAAATCCGTTATACAGCTGCAATGAATGATAAGCCTCTGCGTTCATGGTTTGCTTTTGAGAATCAGATGCTGATTCAAATTGTTCTTTACTCTCGCCGAGAATACGCCGGTATGCCTGTACAGACTCATCCTGGGATTGTTCCAGGCGGTTTGTCATTTGCTGTACAGTCATCCTCAAGGAAGTGATGCCTTTTCGCACTTCTTCCATTTGTTCGTTTGCTATTCCACTTGTATTCGCGCTGTTTGCCAGCTGCTTGAATGATTGCTTAATAGCATGAATGGATTGGTTATAATGAGAGAGCGCCCTGTCCTGGCCAGCCAGTGACTGAAAGGAATCCGTAAGCTGTTGAAGCAGGTCGAGCGAATTCTTGAAATCTTCGTTTTCCATTACATCACCCCCAAAAAGTTTATGCGTATATTACAAGCGTTTGCATTTCGGTTTAAAAATATGTAGGTGAGTTCTTCTATCCATGAATGTGGGAGAACAAGCCAACATAGGCGAGAATGGTGCCTGCTATAGAGTAGTTGGTATAAAGGGTAGAACCATCTTCTCACATAAATAAACCATACATATAGGAAAATTAACATATTTTCAACTTTTTAGTTAATTCTGTATAGTAAAAGCTTTGTGTTTCCTATAAAATACATTCATAAGCTTTTCCATATACTACAATTATAGATTGAGAAAGGGGTCCATTAATGAAAAGAGTTGTCTTCACCACCGTCACAGCAGCAGCAATCGCATTATCGTCTCTTTCCGCACCATTTATTCCGGTTAGTACACAGGTTGTACAGGCTGCTGCTGCAGAAGCTTTACCTACATATAAATCTCGTGCCGATATTCCGGCAGAGTACAAGTGGAAAACAGAACAAATTTACCAGGACAAAGCAGCATGGGATGCGGATGTGCAGAAGATTGAACAGCTCGCCGGCAATTTTGCGAAACTGGAAGGAACGATTACATCGTCGGATACGCTGAAAGTTGTCCTGGATTCTTACAGTGATTTAATGAGCTTAAACGACAAAGCATACGTATACGCCCATTTAAATTTTGACGTAAATTCTTCAAACAGCAGCATGCAGGCGCTTTCGGATCGGGCGGACAAGATGTCCAACTTCGTGAAGCAGAAAACAGCCTGGCTTTCCCCGGAACTAAACAAAATTGATGATAAGCAGATGGCGGAATACCTGGCCGATCCTCGCCTTGTCGATTACAAAACATTTGTGGGCGATATTCTGCGGGGTAAGCCGCATACGCTCTCCGCAGATATGGAGAAGCTCCTTTCCGAAGTGGCTCCGCTGGGAGACACGCCGGACGATATTTACACCATGCTTGCCAAAGATGTGAAATTCCCAACGATTAAGGATGAGAGGGGCAAGGATGTTCAACTAACCCGTGCTAATTTTATCAGCTATATGGAAAGCAAAAATCCGACAGTCCGCAGGGCAGCCTTCCAGGCGTACTACCAGACGCTGGATAAGTTCAGGGATACCTTTACGAAAACACTTGCCGGCCAGGTGAAGGTAAACAATGTAAATGCCAAAGTGCACAAATATAACACTGCCCTGGAAGCAGCCCTTACACCGAACAACGTACCTACAGCTGTGTACGACGAGCTTATCAGTACAGTTGATCAAAACCTGCCGCTCCTTCACCGCTATATGGGTTTGAAGAAGAAACTGTTAGGGTTGAAAGAACTCCACATGTACGATATTTACACGCCGATCGTTCAAGCGGATCAGAAGTACATCCCGTATGACAAAGCGAAGCAAATGGTGCTGGACGGCCTTAAGCCGCTTGGTGAAGAGTATGTCGGTGTGCTTCGGGATCAGGCATTCTCTAAGGATGGCGGCTGGATTGATGTTTATTCTACCGAGGACAAAACATCCGGAGCGTACCAGTGGGGTTCCTATACAACGCATCCGTACTTACTGCTGAACTATCAGGGGACCGAGGATGATGTGTCCACCATGGCCCATGAGCTCGGCCATGCGATGCAATCGTATTATACAAACAAAAATCAGAAATACATCAATTCCAACTATCCGATTTTTACCGCGGAAGTTGCATCGACGATGAACGAGGCGCTCCTATTTAAATACAATTATGCGAATGCAAAAACAAGAGAAGAAAAATTATTTTTGCTGAATCAGCATCTTGAAAACTTCCGCACGACGCTATTCCGCCAGACGCAGTTCGCTGAATTCGAAAAAACGATTCACGAAGCCGAGCAGCGCGGCGATGCATTAACATCGGATTTCTTAAAGAAAACGTACCTTGATATTAACAAGAAGTACTATGGGCCATCGATGGTTTCAGACCCTGAAATCGCGATGGAGTGGGCGCGAATCCCGCATTTCTATATGAATTTCTATGTGTACCAGTATGCAACCAGCTTTGCGGCTTCTACGGCACTCTCCAAGCAGGTGCTTGAAGAAGGGAAGCCAGCAGTCGATCGTATTCGTGATAAATTCCTGTCAGCAGGCAACTCCGCGGCACCGATCGACGTTCTGAAAGCAGCCGGAGTAGATATGTCTACTCCACAGCCAATTGAACAGGCGATGCAGGTGTTTAAGGAGTCACTGGATGAATTCGAAAAACTTGTGAATCAGAAGCCGTCCAAACCGGCAGCGGGAACGGGCGGGAAAATTACAGTGAAAGTAAATGGCAAGACGGCATCTTTCACCCAGGCGCCTTTCACTGAGCAGGGCAGAACATATGCCCCGATGAGCGCCATTTTGAAATTGATGGGTGCGAAAGTGGACTGGAACAGCAAGACAGGGGTCGTAACAGCGACGAAAGGAAAGGATACTTTCACCTTGAAAATCGGTGAGGCAAGCGCTCTTTTTAACGGGAAGAAAGTTGACATGAAAGGGAAATCCCAGGTTAAGAAGGGCACAACGTTTATCCCTGTGGCGGCGATTGGCCAGGCTTTTGGTGCAAAGGTAGCGTGGGATACAAAAACGCAAACGGTGAGTATTACGACAGGAAAATAGTTTTATAAAAAGGAGAGGGTATTCCAGAAGTGAATTTTGGGACACCCTCTCCTTTGAAATGTACTTTCTCGAAGAAAAAACGTGGATTTCCCTTTTTAAATGAGAGGATTTCTTGTTTTTAACGTATAATATAAAGGGATTTTATGAATATGTGAAGGAGGGCTGGTTCTCAATGCAAATAACCGTTACGAAGTGGATGGGCATGAACTTTCTTCCGGCTCTCCTGTGGAGCTCTATGTGTACGACAAGCACGACGAACGGCACGATTGGGTAGCAATACGAATTGAACATGCAGACCAATATGGCGGATATTACGCTTAGCTTATGGTTATCCGGAATTTCCGTTGGAAGGTGCAAACGCTCGCGTCCGTTACCAATGGTAAGAAGATACCTGCTTCAAACTGAACACATAAAACGAATGGGCAGCCATAACGGCTGTCTTTTTTGTTAGCTAAAAAAAAGAAAAGCCCCCGACTATATATCGGGGACAGTACGAATCATTAACTTGTTAATTAACACTGAAGGGGTATATAAGTGTTTTACCCCTTTATTCCTTAATCAAACAAAATCAAAAACCCTTTCAAATTAAGAAAGGGTTTTTGATTGGAGGAGTGAAGAATCATGAACACCTGTAAATGATTTTACGCAGTTTAAGGGTGTCCCCCCTGAATTAAATCCAGAGGGAACGGGTGTGGAGAAGGGGTGGATAATCCCCTCATGATAATTCTCGCCCATATATTATTGTTTTAAACAAAGAACAACAGGAAGCCCTCCCATTTATCATGAAAAACAATCATCACCTTATCTATTGTTGTATGTACTGTAATATTAACTATCAGCTTTCTAAGGTTACGTATATATTGCTTTAAAGTGTTAAAGGAAATTACTATCATGGGACCGTGCGGTCCTGAATTCAAAGAAAAACATCGCGGGCGATGACGGCTCTTTTCTTTCCCCCCTGTGGAGCGCGCCTGCCATAGGGCGAAAAAAGACCGGCAATTGTCTTCAACACCTAAGCTACCCAGATGTTTTGCCGGTCCGCCCGGCGTGAGACTAAGTGGCCGTCCAACTTCCAGAAGGGGAAAGGACGAGCGGCATGCCCGCGATGTTTTTCTTATGTCGGCGGAAAACAAACAAAAATAAAAAACCTCACCATTTAGGCAGGGATTAATCCATGTTTATCCTTCTTTTATCTTTCCTTCTTCACGTAGCCGGTCTAGTTCATTCTCATTGACTATAACTTCTTCTATTTTAGTTTTAATAATTGGAGTGACTGGCAATCCTTTTGTTCTACGACGTATAGATTTAGCGAGATTTTCAGCATCTAACTTCGCTTGATTCCTGGTAAACCAATGGGTATGCGTGCCGATTTCATCCAGGCCAACCTTAGCAGCTGTATCATTAAGGATCCGGGAAGCTTGGATTCGAGTGATTGGCTTATCTGTTTTCTTTGAAGGGAATAAATAGTCTTCCTCATCTAATCCAGCAACGTAAGCGTCTATCTCCATCCTCAGGTTCCCGTTAATGGGAAAACGTTTATCCTTTCCTGCTTTTTATTTTACCCTGCATGTAATATTCTCAAAGCAAAAATTTCAGATAAATAAAAAATGTGATCTTATAGGCGGTATTCGTATAATTCCCCCCCTTATATACAGCGACTGTTTTCGTCGTTTTTAGGCTTACGCACATTTTTAGGAAGCTCCACGCTTGTCCGGTTCGAATTCATTCAACTTTGCATTATCTATAGTAAATCGAATGAAGGAGGTGATGGACATGCCACAACAAACTCGCAGGTTCGACGTAGTAACCATCCATTTTAGACGTAACCGTGCTACAGGGAGAAGGCATATTACCAGCTTCAATGTTATGGGGCGTGCTTTTCCTTGCAGACACTTATTACGTGTAGGAAACCGAGTAAGCCCAGTTCGAAGATGCCTGCTGCTAAATGGTTTTGTTCTTACAGCTTCTACAGCAACCACTTTAGTATTTAGACGCAGACGATAAAAAATCCAAAGCCATTTAAGAAGTCTCCGCCGCCCAGATTAGGGTGGCGGTTTATACATACGGATTTTTAAGTCAGATTCAGATAGAGTATGAATAATATGAACAGTATAAAGTGAGCAAACTATGCTCCCGATATCATCACCAAAAAAGCCGCCCCCCACCAAAGAGCGGTACAAAAGTGAAGGCATATCCACGAAGAGCGAGGTACAGAATGATAACATTACTGACCTGTCATACATGTTAGTCTCTTTATTTGCATGAGTGTGGGTAACTGTTAATTTATTCCAATGTATAAATGGGTCTTTTATGTTAAATATCAAGCATGGTAAAATCAAGGAAATGTACAATTGTAACGGGGGTTACTATGCAAAAGCCAGAAATTGAACTGCTTTCCATTCTCTCCAAAATGATTTATGAATACGAGGAAACAAATGGACCTTTGTATTATTACATAAAAAAAATAAATGGTATTTTTTTATTTGTTTATGTAAACCAAAATTTATTAGAAGGTTTGGGTCTACCGAAAAGCTTCATTGGAATGGATATATACAACCCCATTTTTTCAAAGCAGTTTTCCGATCGAGTTTATACTATATTCGAGGAAGCATGGGGAGGGAATACAGTCTTTTATTATGCAATGCTCCCTACAAATCCAGATGTATTTTTTGTTTGTATGTTAAAACCAATCAAAAAGGAGGGAATAGTGGTTGAGGCAAAGGGACATTGCGTCCTATTCAATAAAACGGACTTTGAGCAATTTACAGGGGTAGTTACCAGCATGGGGGTATGTGAAATATGTGAAAAGCTGGGTGGTGGCAGGAACCTCCAGTGATGTGTTTTTATTATTAAGATAGATTTAATTCTCTTTGCTCTTGTTAATGTTTTCACGTAAATTTCGAATAATGGAAACGATAAAATCAACCTCTCCTTCGGTTAATCGTTCTCCATCCAGCTTCAGGTTATATTTTTTCTTTAAATCTTCCGAAGCAATTTCTAAATTTCCTAGAAAATCACATTCTGTAGGGGAATATTCACTTTCTTCCTCAAAAAATGTCTTTATATCTACACAGTAAACGTCTGAAATTTTTTGAATCAACTCAAGGGAAGGGCGATAAATCCCACGCTCTACTTTAGAAAGGTTGCTGTAATCATAATTTATTTTTGCTGCTAATTCTTTTAATGTATGACCATTCTTTTTCCTCAATTCTTTAATTCGGTTCATTATTTGTAAATCCCCTTTTACATTTCCTTCTTTCATTGTAAACGCAGATAAATTATCTGTAAATAATTGAATTTTTGTATCTTTAATTGGTTTTTTTGTAAAAATCCATACTTACTGATTTATATTTTACATAAACAAAAAACAAACCACCTTTGTTTGAGATGACTTACTTATATTGAACGTAAGTAATTAAATATATGTCTTATTCAACTTTTACCCCGGTAGCTGAACAAGAAAACCCCAACAAGGTTTACCATATTGACCTTATTGATGGTTAATCGTAACAGAATAGGTATTGTGTTACATTGATTGCGAAATTTTATAAAAGAAAAAAGTCCCACTCTATGAAAGAATGGGATTCATTATATTTTAAAAGTAGGGGGAATTAGTGAAAAAAGTGTGCCTTAGCTATGGAACATTAATTTTGAGAAGTTACAGCAGAAGTTTCAGTACTTGTGCTGCTGTTGGATGTTGAAGCATCATCATTCGTTTCGCCATCACCATCTGTTTTAGCATCATGCTTCTGCTGCCATGTTTGATCCACCATCTTTGTTAGACGATCCTTTTCATTTTGAACCAGTTTATTAATCAAATCATCTTTCGTGATCCCTTTGTCTTGGGCGATTTGAGCCAGCGTTTTTCCGGATTGTAATTGGGTTTGGAGTGACTGTTCATCGATTCCTAACACAGAGGCTGCTTCTTTCAATTTTCCTCCTCGTTCACCATGTTCTCCTCTGCCAAATCCGCCTTTATTTTCTACCCTGTTCTTGATTTTAGTCTGTGCGTCCGCTTTTTCTTTTGTCGCTTGATCCTGTGTTAATTTACCGGCTTGTACGGCTTGATCTAATCGTTGAGCGTCTTGACTTACCAAGAGGTCAATCACTTTTTGTTCGTCTACTCCTTGCGCTGCAGCGATATCGGCCAATGATTTACCACTTTTGAAATTTTGCTGTAAAGTGCTGGCATCCAGATTCAACAAGGAAAGAAGCTCTTGATTATTAAATTGTCTATCATGTTTATGTACAGAAGCTTCTTGTTGTGTTGTGGAAGTGGTTGAAGTGGTGGTAGCTGTTGAAGCGGCAAAAGCAGACCCCGCAATGGCCATGACAGCTAACCCAGTCGTAGCGAAAGTAAGTAATTTTTTCATGGATAACACTCCTTAAAATTGTTTTTTTTGTTTGGGACAGTTCCTACTTTACCCAGGAAAAGTGAAAAAACGGTGAAATTTTCAAGAGAAAGAATTTTTTTTATACCGATGGAACTTTTGTTTTACTTTCCATATATCAGAAGAAAGGCACTCCATCGACTTGATGATGACCGGACGGGCCCTTTATCAAGTCGATTAGTTGCGCTTTTTCTTTTGCAACCCCCTTTTTTTCATTTTCATCATTTTTTCACTTTTCTTCTCTATACTCAAATCTGTCAGAAGGACAAGCAAGAGGAGGAAAAAGATGGGGATTTTTAAGCGAATCAAGGATATTACAATGAATGAGGTACACACACTGCTTGATAAAGTGGAAGACCCGATCAATATGTTGAACCATCACATGCGGGAAATGGAGGAAGAAATCAATAAGGGGCAACAAGCCTATGCCCATCAGTTCTTTCTTGAGAAAAAACAAATGACGTTAATCGTGGATACACACACAATCATAATTAAAAGGGAACGCCAGGCAAAACTGGCTGTCGATAAAGGGGAAGAATCTATTGCCAAAATGGCTTTGCAAGAAAAATTGAACCAGGAGAAAAACCTAAATTTATATAATGAGCAGTACGAAACCATTGCAAACCAGACAAAAATCCTGGGTGAAAAGCTGCATCAACTTAAAGACAAGTATAGTGAACTGCAGAACAGAAGACTGCTTTTGCTTTCGAGAGCCAATGTGGCCCAATCGATAAAGCAGATGGACAACATGGTTGTTTCATTCAATACGGATCATATCGCCAAAGGCTTTGCTCGTGCGGAAGAACGCGTCTTACTCTTGGAGGCGCAAGTAGAGGCAAGCAACCGCCTCTCCCATCAACCGCAAGAGATTCACGACTATTCCATTAATCCTACAATGCAACAAGAAGTAGAGAAGGAATTTGAAAAATTAAAGGCGATCCAAAAAGAATAGTTTAATTCTTCTGCTTGCTTCAGGCAAAATGCATGTAGTTATTGCATGAAGTAACATACAACCACATGTGGTAAGTTATCGCATGTGGTTTTTTCATGCTCTTTTTTAAAATTAGCAGGAGAAAAAATAAAATAGTTCTCCAGGAACATACTACGCATCATTAAAACAAGACATACATTAAAAACGGGAAGGATTCAAGTCATAAGAACAGGAAAGTCTATTTGTGACAAATTTATGAAAAATGAGGGGATACGACAACCGATAAATGTAGTTTTATGATAATATTAGACAAAAATAACTATAATTCGTCAGATCATCTTATCAAATTAGGACAACATAATTGGATAAAAAGGCATGTCAGTCATACATATAACCATTATTAATACGAAATGAATAAGTGTCACCATTTGTCGAGATAATTTTGTGGTATGGAATTGTTCGGTAATACATAATGGAAAATGTGCTTGTTGAATTTATTGCTTGCTAAGGAGAGATAAGGTTGAATCAGAGAGTGGAGTTAGATTTAATGATTGACCAATTAAAGAAAGAATTAGCAGATAGAGTAGCACAGCATGATTTCAACTTCCAACATCCAGATGTACTGCACATTAGTCAGGAACTCGATTCTTTAATTGTAGAGGAAATGAAGTGTAGAAGATCGGAATTAATCTATTCCTAATTTGTACGATGTACAGTAAAACAAACTTTTCTTTGCTATAGAAAAGAAAATGAGGAGAAGCCATTGCGCTTCTCTTTTTTTATACTCTTATTTACATTAACGAGTGAATATGTAAACACCTACAATTTATTGATTTACTTATTTTTATTAAGAGGTATAATTTTCTATAGGAAAAACATAGGGGAGGTATTATATTAATATGGATTTCTTTGAAGAGATAAAATCAATCAACGATGTGGAAGTGCTAACGTCATTTAAAAAAGATATTCAGGATAGAATAACCCAACCTATGCACTGGACAGAACGTATGGACTTATACACTGAAGTTCAGTTGATTAATAAGCAAATACAAGAAATAAATAATAGAAAACAACTCCAACAGCGGTAACTTTTGACCAGATTAGCGATGAACTCTTAGTAGGCTCATTTATTTTAAAAAACAAACCTCCTTATCAGGGCTATTTTGAAGGAGCAGAATATGAATTTCTGCAGTATGAACAAAACGAACCAGATATACTTATCAACCGGCAGCCATAACGGCTGTCTTTTTTTATTAGCTGAATCTCCAAGGATAAAAGAAAAAGACCCCAGTATGTAACTGGGGCCTTACTAAGATAACATAGCATGTGTTTAAAGAAGGTTGTATTAATATTTCCCTTTTTGTTCCACAACTAAACAATGGAGATAAATTAAATAAACATTTATACAAAAACCACCTTTATCGGTGGCTATTTCTTAAAACTTATCGATACATAAAACAATGGGCTGATATTTAAATGGTATTCTGTTGGATCGGATAATTTGAATAGCCACTCTTTATGTTCTTCATCTACACCCGAAATAATGATTTTACCCTGCAATTCCTTTTTATTAAAATAGCCAGCGATTTCTGTAACGGCTTCTCCATTACCACCAAGATGTACAGTTATTTCTGTTTCATTCTCCATAAATTTAACAGTCATGTTAGCAAAGATTAGTTCATTAACAGTAACAATACAATCACTTAGGACCATACGATATTCTCCTCCCTAACCAATTATAAATTCGCCAAAAGTAATTATTTCCCTTTTGAAAGGTAGGATTATTGGATAAGGGACTTAATACGTTCCTATAATTTGTTTCACTTACTTTTTACAAGGTCCGATAACGTACGTTCAGTAAACTAAAATAAAACATATAAACCTTTTGTACGACTGGATTTATCCTCTTATTCAAGTTTACATAATAAAATAAAAGCCATATTCAGATGGTGATTCGTTGTATTCACACTTTTTTAGAGAACGTTTGTTTGTATTTTTTGTCACTGTCTTAAATTTGAGATTATATTCCATTAATGAAATTCTGCATAATGAGGATGGAATAAACTCCCTTAATTCTTAAATTTTTAATGGACTCGCCATAGAACGATAATAATTAATCGATACACTATCTTTAGTAACTAAGGAAATTACTTAAATTAAGAAAAGGGAATGACAGTAATGAATCGTTATATTGAAGGTACATTCTTTAAGGCTTCGAATGATTCTCCTATGATTTATATAAATGAAACTTCAGTGGTTTTGCTCATGAATGGAGAAGTAGTGAGAGTTAATTTTGATGGAGAATGGATAAGCGGTATACATATAGGTGGAGATATTATTAATTATGGCGGAAAGGCTAAATTGCGAATCGGGGATAGAATTAGAATTAAAAATGCATATTATAAAGCCTTCTCTAATAACATTTGATAATATTATTGTTTTCCAGAACCCCTGGCCAGCAGTGGGGAAAATATAAATTACCGTAATCTGGTTTTGATTGCATTCCAAATTAGCTTGTATGGTGTTATAAAACGAGTTGGTTCCTAACCATGTACAGTGAATACATCACATTAACAATCGCTGGTATATTATTTGGGAAGTAGGAGGGAAAAAGGTTATGATACTTGAAGGGCTTCCTCCGAAAACCATATAATTGAATCAATTTCATAATTGCTTTTTAAAATTTCAATACCTACAGAATTTTTGTATTCAATTTTAAAAACGACCGGAGGTCGTATTCTGCTAAGCGGCTTTAACGCTCAATTTGGTATTGATACGATTGACAGCTAATTTAGAAGCATTAAACAATAGACACAGCAAATCAACCTGGACTTTCGCTAATTCTCCAGAACGATATCGGATATTGTTGAGCTGAAAATACTCCTTTAAGTACGCATTCACTCCTTCAACAGAAGTACGTTCCTTGTAAAGCTCTTTCCATGACTTACTTCCACGAGCGGGAGCTGGATACCGGCGCAAATCGGCTGTCTTTTTGATTTTCATGCTTTTTTGACAGAGTGTGTCGTGAGCAAGTGGACAGTCCGCACATTCCTTTGGTCTTGTATACTTGAGTGTTTCGTATTTTTTATCATAGCTGTCATAACGGTAGGAATACTCACGAACACAGGTCGGTGCAAAATACTTATCGACACCGATAGGTGGCGCTTCATTCCGCTTATTATAGGCAATGATACCATCTGCTTTCATGCGGTAAATCTGCTCATAAATCGGGTTGTAATCATACCCGGCGTCCGCCATCACTTTCGTGATGGTAAGCTCAGGAAAACACGCAGCGACTCCTTTTAACAAAGGAATGGCAGCTTTCGCATCATTCATGTTTCCTGATGAAAGCAGATGGCCTATAACATACTGGCTTTTTGTTTCTACCGCTAAATGGAGTTTGTAGCCGTACCAAAAAACATTTTTATTTTCGGAGTTCTTTTTAACTCCCCACCTGGGAGCGTTTGGCATTTCTTTTTGAAGCTCATCGAAGGTGTAATTCAATTGTTTTTCGATTTTCTGCTCAAAAACAGGCAGGTTATATGGCTGCCATCAATAAAACCTTCTTCCATCGCTTGTGATAGAAGTTGATGGTTCATTTCGGCCAACACGTTTGAGGTTTTGATTTTTCGGATTAAACGTGAAAAAGAAGCTTCAGATGGCACCCGATCGGAAAAGGAAAAACCACAATCCAGACGGAAAAGAACATCTTGTTTTAAACGGCGAACAAGAAGTTTTATTGTTGGGATCCCTTCCAAAATACGAGCCAGCATGGAATAAATCATCGCTGGATAATTAAGCGACTGAGGGGTACCATCACATGTTTTCTTAAACGTAATTTTAAGCAGTGGCATAATATTGATGCCTTCAAAAATCGCCGTGTAACGTTCGGTAGGTTCTAAATCTAACAAATCTTGCAGGGAAAACAAATGTCCTTGACGAATAGAGTACATAAGGAGACCAACCTTTCTCATTGAGTTGTGGTAGCAACTACTCTATTCGAGATTTAGGGAGGTACTCCTTTTTTTCATGTCGATTGAACCTTACGGTTCAAGGACTTTGAGTTATGAAATTGATTCAATTAAATTAACATTATATATAAAAATAAATGTGATGTGTACTGTAGATGATTGCTCCCTTAAAAATTGAGAAAAACCCGTTCACCCGTTGAGCGCTTCGTCCCCATACGCAGTACACCTGCGCATGGAAACAAGACATAAAAATCATCGATTCCTCTACGATTTCGCTTTGTTTAACCAAATACAAGTGGGCCACGTTTCGAAAGACCAAAGCGGGCGTAAAAATCCACCTTCGTCTTGCCTTTCTAAAGGACAACGACGTTGTCCCTGAAAAAGTGAAAGTGACCCCGGCAAAGCCGACTGATCGGACGCAGATGGAGATCTTGATTGATGAAACGGATGCCACCTATGTATTTGACCGTGGCTACGTAGAGTATGACAAGTTCGATGAGTATCGTGATAGGGGCATCTTTTTCGTGACGCGTCTGAAAAAAATGGCATGACACGAGCGATTTATTCTTTTCGACTTCCTGAAAATAGCTCCGTCCTTTCGGACCAAATGATACGGGTTGGCACGCCACAGAAACGAATGGACAATTACCTGCATCTCCTGATCAAAATCGAGACAAAAGCAGAACGAACCTTGTTATAACTGTCTCGACTCTTACGAAGTTATCTGTGGCAACCTTATGAAAAATGGTTGGAACGGAACCCAAACGAACGTCGCGTGGGCGAAAAAAGAAGCAATAGAGGCATTTCCCTACATAAAAAAGGAGCCGGAAAAATAGCCAGCTCCTTTTTTTGCGTGTCTCTATGATGAATTTTCAACAACTGTTAGAATGTCAATTAAAACAAGTATATTAACAGTAGACTTAAGGCTTTGCAGCGCGGAAAAGAGTTAAATC
The DNA here is from genome assembly GCF_001015055.1 of Aneurinibacillus tyrosinisolvens. Lineage (GTDB taxonomy): Bacteria > Bacillota > Bacilli > Aneurinibacillales > Aneurinibacillaceae > Aneurinibacillus_A > Aneurinibacillus_A tyrosinisolvens. The sequence goes on from NZ_BBWZ01000003.1 coordinate 194,632, forward strand.
TGTTGTAGGATGGTAAATAAAGGAGTTGAAATCCCCCCTTGTCTCTTCCTTTTGGGAGGTTTTTTTTTGTTTAAAACAGGTTTATAGTAATTTTTAATAGAGTGTGAAATAAAGGGATAAAATGTCGAACTTTTATGATGTTATAATAATCGAATCAAAAAAATTCATTTGTACTTCTGATCTTTTTATTATCCGATTGACAGAATGAAGATAAATATGTATTTTAAGCCTCGTGAAGAAAAATAACTTTCTTAAACCCAGATTCCTTACCAAGAAGAAAGTAGAGTAGAATATGAAAGAATCTATTAAATTAATTGCTGACGTCAATGAATTGATTACACTTAAAGAGAAAATTAAGACAGAAATTATTTTTCCTACTTTACATTGGGAGAAGCGAATTAAGTTATATAGACAGGTTGCTTCGATTAACGAACGAATTAAAGAACTGTTGTGAAAAAAGATCTTAAGTTCGCAAGGATTGAGTGGCAGAGAACCATGGAACGTTGCTCTCCTTTGCGGACCTTCTGTTACTCTGGTCCTTGTCATTATTTCGCTGATTTTACAACTACTTGTAGAGCATGGTTGCAAAAGAAGCAAGTCGAGCTTAAATCACTACATTCTAAAGATGAATAGGATTAAGGGTGAAAGGAACCTATGGAAAACAAAAACTATAAAAGGCGATATATCTACCAAGCAATAGAAGAAGCTGGTATTCCTCCTTTGTTAGCTCTCTGTATTATAAGAGAAGTCTTTGTTGAGTTAGGAGAAAAAGACGCTGTAGAAGTATTGGAGAAGTATATCAGATGGTTTTAATCGGGGAGTTACGGCGTTTTACTGTTGTATAGAATATATAAAGAGTTTAAATGTCTTGATTTTTGTATTTCTTCCTTTTGAATTTCTTGTGAATATCAATTTTTACCACTAAAATCCTTCTCGATTATTTTGCTTTAAAATGGACAACCGCCGAATAAAACGGTCTGCCGGACGCCGGGTCAAAGGCAACCTGGTGGCTTACCGAATGCACCTCCAGCATAAGCACCTTATTATTCTCAATCTGTTCGTCTACTTTCTTCTCCAGCGTCTTTATATCCCACGCTTCAAAAAATTCAACCTTATCATTGATTCTTTCCAGTTTAAAGTCCATACGATCTCCTCCTTAGTGGTATAACCGCCCCTGGTATTATCACCCTCGTCCGTATCCATATTACTACTACCCGCCATACGGATATGGGTATCGTGAGGGTGAATAGAGCGAAATAAAGTTTGATGCTTTACAGAGGCCTCCTTTCTCCAAAAGCAGAAGGAGGCTGTTTTTTTATGAGATCTTCTTTGTGTGCTTGCATATGAAAAATATCATAAACTACCATATAAAGAATATCGGCGGACATTTTTGTCGCATGCTCAAGGTGGTATTTTGTTTGCAAAGACAGGCTATCCACGGAAACATGATTTACATTTAGAAAACGAAGTACATCGTCTTTCGTCACTGCGCTTGAATCTGCAACAGGATAAGGATACGTAAACGATAGGGCAGTACCCGAACGCTCCGCGGCACGGGTTACATACATGGCAAAAGCTTGCCGGCTTCGCTCCTCGTCCAGCTTATAGTCATTCATATATCCGCCTTCAATAATGGCATATTTCCGCAGAAAGGCTACGCCAGGGTAAGCCCAATGAAGCGTGAACGGGTCCGGGAAAGAGAGAATAGGGCGTAAATAAGCTTGTCTGGCAACAAGCAGGCGCTGTATCTCCTTTATATGCGACCCGTCTTTCGCGTTCGTTATCATGTGAAAATCTACATGGTGCGTGTTGGCGTAAGCGGAAGCGATGCCTGCCGCCTGGCCGACTGCCATGCCCACAGGAACGACCCGGATGCTTCCATGGGCAAGAGAATCATAGCTTGCGCTCCTCGACGCGACCAGAAGGTTCGTGTATTGCTTTGGCGTAAGTGCCCGAAAAGGAATACTGTACAACGCCGGGTCGCCGATAACCATGCCAGGCTGGTCAGGGCTCCTCTGCACGTCAACGGGATAAGAACCGAATGCGATTTTGTCAGGAAAATCACGGTTTTCCAGCACATCATCAAGCGTAACCCGATACTGGCCCACCATATGGCGCGTTTCTCTTACATATAACTCGGGTGCTACACTGACTAATTTCACATTAGAAAGACCGGGCATATGCTTCATATACTGAATAACCCGGGGGACTTCGGCTTTTCCTTTCTCCCACGCCGCTCTTCTTTCATCTGGATTCAAAGCGTTCATATCCAGTATTTGCAGGGCGTTTATGAGAGCATTGCCATTAAACTGTCTTCCCATATTCAATCCACGCATCCGAATGGAAGGATCCGAACTTCTGTAGCGCTCCATTTCACTGCCAAAACCCCAGGCGGAATAACCATCCGAGCCGCTTGCGCTGTCTCCATCGCTCTTCAAATACGAGCGCAGTTCATCCCAGTTCACCCCGGAAACTTCAAACAGCAGCGTGACACACATCATCGTTTGCACCCGCCGGTAATCCTGCTGTCCGAGCGTAAAAGGAACACCCGCAGCGGCGGCGAAATCAGCATCCTGTGTTGAATCGATAAATTGCTTTCCGGATATGACACGGGATGCGCCTGCAGCATCCGTATAGCTGACGGCCGTTATTTTGTTTTCGCTCTTTAACGGAGCGACTCTATTTGCAGAGAGCGCGATCGTTAAATTTTTCTCTCGGTATGCCATCGTATCAAACAGGCTCTGCGCCTGGTCGGTGTCAAAAGAGCTGCTTCTGCCAATTCCATTGAAGAACTCCTCGAACAGTCCTTTCGTAACAAGGATGCCGCCACTGGGCGTATAATTCATATCGAGTGTATTGAGCCGGCCTAATGTATAAAGGCCGCCAAGCCTCGGTTTTTTATCCACAAGAAGCGTTCGCTGTCCTTCTCTTGCGGAAGCAACTGCAGCAGCAATCGCTTCCGGCTCGCTTCCGATTACAACAACATCATAAGAGGGGAGGAGCGGCTTCGGTGCAAATAAATGAATCGCCTGTTCTCCTCGAAAGCGGACGATATGCCCTCCGAATGCGTCACTGGTTTCTTGAAGCGGGACGAAGGGCTCGCCGTATATTTTCACCGGTGCTGCCCTCAGTACGACCTGTTTTCCATTTAACAGGGCCGCTTTCTCCCCGATTGTAAAGCGAGATTGAGTATCTCCCTTTCTTCCTATAAATACACCTGATTTCTCATTCCATTCCGGCCTGATTCCATAGCTTTCACACAATTTGTCAGCGGAAACAAGCATGGTTCCTTCTCTGACAGCAAGCGGAATAGCTGATTTTTCTTCATCTACTAGAACGATAAGGTCGAGATTGATTTTAGGATCTATGATAGAAAATGATAAAGTAAAAAGGAAAAGTATAGGTAAAGCTAAAAACAGTCGTTTAATCGTTTTTCTCCCTCTCCGTACAATAAATTCATCGGCTACTATGCAGATAGATGCCCGTATTGTATGCTATCATTCTATTATAGGGGAAACAAGCGAAAAAAATACTAGTACACTTCTGGATGTAAAATAACAAAGAGAAGGTGGAATTATGGAGCAAACAGGCCTTGTATTGGAAGGAGGAGGAATGAGAGGAGTTTATACGGCAGGCATTCTTGACTTCTTTATGGAGAAGGGGGTGTACCTGCCGTACGTCATCGGCGTATCTGCCGGCGCATGCCACGGCTCTTCCTACGTATCACGGCAGCCGGGGCGCAGCAAAGCGGTAACGGTAGACTATATCGAGCATCCGCGTTATGTGAACTACAGGAATTTTATCCGTGAACGAAGTCTCTTCGGAATGGACTTTATCTTTGATGAACTGCCCAATCGCCTTGTGCCGTTTGACTTTCCGGCTTTTTTTCAGTCGTGCCAGGAATTTGTTGTAGGAACGACCGACTGCGTAACAGGAGACCCTGTTTATTTTACGAAAAATCAGGACGCTGACATGCTTTCTGTGCTGCGTGCCTCCAGCAGCCTGCCGCTTCTATCCCCGCCTGTATCTGTAGATGGGTACACCCTATTGGACGGCGGGATTTCTGATCCGATCCCCATTCGTAAATCCGAGAGGGATGGAAACGCTAAAAATATTGTCATTCTAACGAGGGACAAAAACTATCGGAAAACACCTGTCAAAATGGAGTGGCTGGTAAGAAAACTGTATCCCCGGTATCGGAAGCTGGTAGATAAAATAATCGAACGCCATCGGATTTACAACGAGACGCTTGATTATATCAATAAACAGGAGAAGGATGGAAACGTGTTCATTATTCGTCCTGCGAACCCTGTACAGGTAGATAGAATTGAGAAGAACAAAGAAAAGTTAAACAACCTGTATGAACAGGGCTATGAAGATGCGCAGCACGCCTACCAGCCGCTTTCACAGTGGTTACATACCAAGTAAAAATAGAAGACCGATTTGGATGCCTGGCAACTCTTGCTTCACTCATGGAGTTTCGCCAGGCATTTTGCTTTTTTTCATAGGACAGTAGAATCGTTTAACGGTACTTTTTCGCACGATTGCATGTTTTCCCGTTTCTCTTTATTCTGCGGAGGTATGGTAATAAGAGAACGAGATGAACCAACATTTACAGCGAGGTGAAAAGTATGAAGGAAGAAACGATCTCAATTCGCATCAATGGGACAGAGAAAACAGCTTTAGAAGGACAAACGATTCTTGAGGTCGCAAAGGCCAGCCAATGCTACATACCTGACATTTGCTACCATCCGCAGCTAGGCTCGATTCAGACCTGTGATACATGCCTTGTTGAAATAGACGGTGAACTGGTGCGATCGTGCGCAACAAAAGCCAGGCCGGGAATGGAAGTGACAACCTCGAGTGAACTTGTGAAAGAAGCCCAGCAGGAAGCGATGTCGCGCATACTGAAAAATCACGAGCTGTACTGCACGGTTTGTGACAACAATAATGGCAACTGCAAGGTTCATAACACGACGGAACGTCTTGAACTGGCACACCAGAAGTATGAGTTCCAGCCAAAGCCGTATGAGGCCGATACCTCCCATCCTTTCTACCGGTACGAGCCTGACCAGTGCATTCTGTGCGGCCAATGCGTAGAGGCCTGTCAGGACCTGCAGGTAAATGAAACGCTGACCATCGACTGGAACCGTGAAAACCCGCGCGTAATCTGGGATAACGATGTCCCGATTGATCAGTCGTCCTGCGTTTCCTGCGGACACTGCGTAACCGTATGCCCTTGCAACGCGTTAATGGAAAAATCGATGCTGGGGGAAGCGGGCTATTTAACGGGGATTGTGGCGGATGTTCTTGAGCCGATGATCGATTTGACGAAGGAAGTAGAGCCAGGATACCGGGAAATCTTTATGGTTTCGGAAATGGAAGCGGCCATGCGCAAATCACGCATTAAACGGACAAAAACCGTGTGCACGTATTGCGGGGTAGGGTGCAGCTTTGAAGTGTGGACAAAGGATCGGCAGATTTTAAAAATTGAACCGCAGGTTGAGGCACCGGTCAATGGTATCTCCACATGTGTCAAAGGAAAATGGGGCTGGGATTTTGTAAATAGTGAGGAACGCTTAACAAAGCCTCTTATCCGCCAGGGGGATTCGTTCGTTGAAGCTACCTGGGATGAAGCGCTCGATTTGATTGCAAGCAAAATGTCGGGAATCAAGGAAGAATACGGGCCGCATTCGATCGGTTATATCGCCTCATCCAAGTGTACAAATGAGGAAAATTATATTTTTCAGAAGTTTGCCCGTGCAATTATGCACAGCAATAATATAGATAACTGTTCACGCTACTGCCAGTCACCGGCAACGTCAGCATTGCTGCGTACGGTGGGCATGGGCGGCGACGCGGGCACAATGAAAGACATTGAAGGCAGTGAGCTTGTCATTATTGTTGGAGCTAATCCGGCTGAATCGCATCCGGTGCTGGCTACACGGATTAAGCGCGCCCATAAACTCAATGGACAGAAGCTCGTCGTGGCTGATTTGCGAAAAAACGAACTGGCAGAGAGGGCGGACATGTTCCTTCATCCGAACCACAGTACGGATTTAATCTGGTTAAACGCAGTAACGAAGTACATTATCGATCAGGGCTGGGAAGACAGAGAGTTCGTAGGAAGGAAAGTAAACGGATACGAGGAGTTCGTTGCTTCTCTTGAGACGTATACCATGGACTATGCGGAGAAAATGACCGGAATTAAACAGGAAGACCTTATCAAGCTGGCAACGATGATTCATGAAGCCGGGTCTGTGTGCATGCTGTGGGCGATGGGTGTAACCCAGCACATGGGCGCGACGGATACGAGTACAGCCATCTCGAACTTGCTGCTTGTAACAGGAAACTATGGCCGCCCTGGAACCGGAGCCTATCCGCTGCGCGGGCACAACAATGTACAGGGCGCGTGCGATTTCGGAACGATGCCCGCATGGTTCCCTGGATACGAGCCGGTGCAGGATGAGAAGGTGCGGGCCCGCTATGAACAGCGATGGGGAGTCAAGCTGCCGGAAGAGCCGGGATATGATAACCATCAAATGGTCGAAGGAATTTATAAAGGAGAGATTAAAGCCCTCTACCTGTTTGGAGAAGATATGGCGCTTGTGGACGCGAACTCCAATCATGTAGACAACGCATTCGAGAAGCTGGATTTCTTCGTCGTCCAGGATATCTTCTTCTCCAAAACCGCTCAATTCGCAGATGTCGTGCTGCCTGCCGCACCAAGCCTTGAGAAAGACGGAACGTTTACGAATACAGAGCGCAGAATCCAGCGCTTCTACAAGGTGTTTGAACCGATGGGAGAATCGAAACCGGATTGGGAAATCATCCAGATGGTTGCCAATCGCCTCGGTGCAAACTGGAACTATACGCATCCGGGCGAAATTATGGCGGAAGCGGCCAGCCTTGCTCCACTGTTTGCAGGCGTATCGTACGAGCGGCTGGAAAACTGGAACAGCCTCGTATGGCCGGTTGCACCGGACGGCAAGGATACACCGCTCTTATATACGGAAGGTTTCCCTTTCCCGGATGGAAAAGCGAAGCTTGTCCCTGTAGGCTGGACCCCGCCTTATCAGCCAGGAAAAGATTATGATTTACACTTAAATAACGGGCGTCTGCTGGAGCATTTCCACGAGGGCAACATGACATACAAATCGAAGGGACTTACGCACAAGGTGCCGAATCCGTGGCTGGAAGTATCCCCCGAGCTTGCGGCTGAACGCCGATTGAAGAATGGAGCGCTTGTTCGTCTCACCTCGCCTTTTGGTGTCGTTGACGTTCGCATCCTCATCACAGATCGTGTAAAGGGCAATGAGCTGTATTTGCCGATGAATACATCGAAGGATAATCAGGCTGTAAACCGGTTAACGAGCAGTGAGCATGACATTATCACCCATACGCCGAACTATAAGGAGATGGGTGTTAAGCTGGAGATTCTTGAAGAGGAAGGGGAAACGCCGCTGCCAAGGGTGAACCACCGGTTTGCCAATCGTGTGCCGCAGATAGGTGTGAAGGTTGAGAACAAATGGAGCCGACCTGAATATGTCACTGTAGAGGAGACAGTAAAGGAAGAGAGGGCTAGCTATGGCAAGAGCGATTACACGCGTTGAGAAGCGGATACCGACACAGGCCCAGAGGCAGGAGGAGTCGTTCGGGGACATTCTGCGTGTCCTCAGTGAAAATCGAGAATCCGTTGTCGCCTTCCTCGACATTATGAAAGAACTGCACCAATCGGGCCTATTTGACATTGTTCAAGGCGTTTTAAAGAACAAGCATGAGATTGGAAAAGTAGGATTCGAGTTTATCCAGGTTGCCGGCATTCCTTCCATGCTCAAAAATGGCATTGTTGCCATGCAGTTCTTAAGCAAGCTGGATCCATTGAAAGTTCAAATGATATTAAGCGGGCTGAGCAACGGTTTAGAGAAGGCAACGTCGGAAGAGGACAGCCATACCAGTGTATGGGGGATCGTAAAAGCGCTTCGCGATCCGGAAATTAACACAACGGTTACTTCCCTTCTCGGTTTTCTGCGCGGGATGGGTGAGGAGTTAAACAAGGATAAGGCGGAAGTGAAGAGGGATATACACGAGAAATAAAAAGCTGCTCTAAAACAAAATGCAGGCAGAGAAAGAGCTGTTTCACTGTAAACAGCTCTTTTCTAGTATTTACTCATATTAGTAAGAGACAACTGTGAATACTCTATGAATATTCGGTGAACATTTAGTGAATATTTACCCTTCTTACTCATATGTTTTTAATGGTGACTGTAATTATGTTATATAATTAATATAGAAATACTGTGTTTATCTTATTTAAAGGGAGGAAAATGACGATTGGAGTATGTAAAGGAACAAAGCAAAACGCACAAAAAGCTATCAAAAACAAAATTAGCAAAACGAATTCTATTTATCTTTTTAGGTGCTGCCCTTGTCTCTGTAGGATTAGAAATTTTTTTGGTGCCAAATCACATTATTGACGGTGGAATTGTAGGCATATCGATTATTCTTTCTCACCTGACAGGTATGCAGCTGGGAATTTTTCTTTTTTTGCTTAATTTGCCGTTTTTGCTGCTTGGTTATAAACAAATGGGGAAAACCTTTGCGCTCTCAACCCTCTTCGGTGTAATCGTAATGTCCATTGGCACTAGTTTTCTTCACCCTGTACCGGAACTAACCGATGACCCTCTGTTGGCTGCGGTATTTGGTGGAATTATTTTAGGTATAGGCGTTGGCTTAGTTATTCGGTTCGGCGGTTCGCTTGACGGGACAGAAATTGTTGCGATTGTTTTTAATAAAAAACTTCCTCTTTCCGTTGGGGAAACGGTGATGTTTTTCAATATTTTTATTCTCGGCAGTGCAGGATTCATTTTTGGCTGGGACCACGCCATGTATTCACTCATTGCTTATTATATTGCCTTTAAAATAATCGATGTTACCATCCAGGGGCTCGATGAATCCCGCTCGGTATGGATTATTAGTGATAAACCTCAAGAGATCGGAGAGGCGCTGCTTGCACGCCTGGGCCGTGGAGTCACGTACTTAAAAGGAGAAGGTGCCTACACCGGTGACGACAAAAAAGTGATTTTCTGTGTTGTTACCCGCTTAGAGGAAGCAAAGTTGAGGTCCATCATTGAGGATATTGATGAAACCGCCTTTCTTGCTGTTGGTTCAGTCAACGATGTCAAAGGCGGGAACTTTAAAAAGAAGAGTATCCATTGAAAAATAATAGCAAGCGCCGGTCTCTCAAGAATGAGGAACCGGTGCTGTCGTTTTTTACAGGTTACCGAACATACTCCGCGTCGTACGAGTTTTCTCCCGCATGCACCGCGAGAAGTGTGTTGGCATAGCCGACCAGCCGGTTTACCACCTCATCGGCAATAGAATAAACAAGCGGATGAAGTTCAGGCTTATATAAAGCAGGGTCATCAAAAATAATCGTTGTATTGATAAAAATATCCCGGTTTCCATATAAATTGTAATGAAGTATCGCTTTGCCCGCCGCGCCTTTTGTCCGTGGATCGAGATAACCGGGCAGGAAGACATACCATTCCTCTGCTGTAGCGGAGCGGAAGTTTTTTGTGAAGGTTAACCCGCTGATTTCCGCCGCGATTTTTTTCTTCATTTCAGGTGTCATCATATTTACGATTTTTTTATTCATCTGTCCTCTCGCATCCTTCGTTATATTTCATACTGTCTGTTTTCTAGTGTAACCATATAGAGAGGGTATAATTTGAAGACAAATTGAATGAAAAAGGAAAACTGCGGATACATTGGAATAAAGCGAATAGTAAATGAGAGGAGCATGCCGATGCAAAAGGTTTTGTTTCGCAAGTTTTTTGGTGGGATTGACTCAGCAAACTTCCATGTTACGTATTGGGATGACGAAACAGATAAGCACGGGGACGGAGAGCCCGCTTTTTCACTCAAATTCCATAAAAAAATTCCTTTTTCGGCTTTGGCTTCGAACCCGGTCCTTGCGTTTGGTGAAGCGTATATGGATGGAACGATTGATATTGATGGCCCAATTGAAGAAGTAATGAAAGCGGCCTACCGCAATAAGGAACAGCTATGGACGAGGAAGCTGCCCCGTATCCCCTCGTTTGCTTCTTTGCGTAAACAAAAAGAAAACGTACAGCACCACTATGATGTAGGAAACGAATTTTATTCTTTGTGGCTCGATGATACGATGAGCTATTCGTGCGCATATTTTCGCAGCCCGGAAGATTCTATTACGCAGGCGCAACTGCAAAAAATCGACCATGTTCTCAAAAAATTGCAGCTGAAACAAGGAGAGACACTGCTTGATATCGGCAGCGGCTGGGGCTGGCTGATTATCCGGGCCGCTAAAGACTACGGCGTAAAAGCAACAGGGGTCACGCTAAGTGAAGAACAGTATCGAAAGACGAAGGAGCGCATTCAAGAAGAGGGGCTGCAGGATCAAGTAGATGTGCAATTAATGGATTATCGCGAGCTCGCGCGGTCCGGACGAACGTTTGACAAAATTGCCAGTGTCGGCATGTTCGAGCATGTTGGGCAGGCCCAGTATCCGCACTTTATGAAGGCGGTCCGGACGATGCTGGCAGATAGAGGGCTTATGCTGCTGCATACGATTACCCATCCGACAGAAGAGGCACCGGATCCGTGGATTGAAAAATATATTTTTCCGGGCGGCTATATTCCGTCGCTGCGTGAGGTGATGCACCTGCTGCCGGATTACGATTTTCATACAATGGATGTGGAAAGCTTAAGGCTTCACTACGCAATGACGCTGGATCGGTGGGCTGAGCGGTTTGAGAACCAGGTTGATAAAGTGAGAGAGATGTACGGGGAGCGGTTTGTACGAATGTGGCGGCTTTATTTGCGTGCCTCTGCGGCATTCTTCCGAACAAGCGGTTTAAACATCCACCAGCTTTTATTTTCGAAAGGATTAAACAATGAACTGAATATGACACGGGATTTTCTCTATCGTTAATCGCTTGATCTACATTAGGTTCATCAAAAGCATTTGCCTGCCGCATAAAAACGGGCAAGTGTTTTTCTTTTTTACTGACAACTTTTTAGTGTTCTCATACAGTTCTGAGCGAATAATTTGTTCGATCCCTGCGAAAGTTGGTAATACAGTTATATAAGGACACAACTCGGAGGGAATTATGGAGAGACCTCGCATTCAAGAAAAAAAAGTAGAGACGGCCTTAATCCAGTTTGTCTTTCCTTTCTCTATCCGGAAAGGATGTTCAGAGGCACTAAAAGAACGGCTAAAAAAAGATGGGTACGAGTATTTTCACCTGGAAAGAACGGAGATGGAAAACAGATATTACGGAGAGGGGTACAAGGTTTCCCACCGGAATATGGAGCGTTATTATTTGCCCTTCACAGCGAGCGTTTTGTTCCCCCATTCTGAGGAGCAGGAGGGGTTTCAACGCTATTCAAGATGCCTTGGAACGGACGGTGTTTTATCCCTCGCTCATAGTGATATAGGCTTTCGCATACATTCTATCGACATTGCTCTCTGCCCATTTGACCTCGGGTTCATTACATACCGGACGGAAATTACGGATGCAGACATCACATTCAGCGCTGCTCTTGAGTTCGCGAACAAGCTTCGCCAGCTGGAAAATATCTTGCATGACCCGCACTATCCGAATCTGTACGCAAATAGCAGGAAATACCCGGAAGTGCAGGCGTATTTGCTGAAGGAGCTGGCTTCAAGCCTGCTTCCTTATCTTGATAGAAAGAACGAGAAGGAAGCATACTTTGAGACCCTGCCCTTTTTTGTCGATGAAAAAATGCATGTTCAGGCCTTATTTTCTTTTAGGAAGGGCACAGAGCTTAACGAAGTTGACGTTTATCGGGCGGGCCAGCTGGACGGCGTTGATGAAGATGGAACTCCTTTTATTAGTGCATACAATACCCGCTACATAGAAGCGTACAGCAAGACGAACGGCTATGACAGATGGGCGCCGGAAACGTACTATATAACGGCCGAGAGTACCTTTATTTGCCTAACGAGTGAAGACGAACGCCGTGCCGTCCAGCTGGCCAACCAAATGTACGGCCCCTACTATTACAGCCTGCTGTTGAACCTGTTTCATAAAATCGCGCTTTTAAAGCTGTCCAGTGAATATGCGTCCGTCCGAATCGAAAGGGATGAGGAAAAGGTTGAAGATCTTATCCGCTCGATTACAACCTTTTCTTCCAAGTTCTTTTTTGTCGAGCTTGTTGCGCAAACACAGGGAAGGGAGCTTTTTATTCAGCTAAGGAAAGTTTTTGGGAACGATGAGTTGTATGAGGATGTAAAACAAACGCTGTCGAGCCTGTACCGATACCAGGAACGAGCCTCAGCGAGAAATAACAATTATTTGCTCTTAATCTTTACGGTTTATACTGTCATTACCGGAATATATGGAATGAATCAAGTCATTGAGGATTTGAAAGGAAACATACAGTGGGAAAAAATAAAGAATTATTCTATTTTTGAATACCTCGCTCTATTTGTAACGATAAGCGGGCTTGTGATCGGAATTTATATCGGGATAACGGCCCTTGCGAAATGGATGAAAGAGCACCGGAAATATAAAGAAAGAAAATAGGGAGCCAGCGGATTGCGGCTCCCTGCTTTTATTTACTGCCTGAATGGGGAAGTTCCCATAGCTGACAGGGGATTGTACGTGCCGTTCATTGCGTGGGGCTGGTAGATGTCCATTAATGCCTGCATGGTTTGGTTCTGTAAAGTAGGAACCTGATAATACCCTCTTGCATTCATATACTGGAATACTTCATATGCTTGCTCGGCGCATGAATTGGCTGCCTGCATCATGGTACGGCGCAGCTGCGGGTCGGCGCATTCGAGAGTGGCATGCATGCGGTATGTTGCCGATGACTTATGAGCGCCAAGCATGGAGGATGCGATTTCCCGATCATCGAGTCCTCTCACCGAGGAGTTCGGGCTTTCGTTTGAAGGATTGTGCAGGCCATACATGGGTGTGAAATTCTGCCGGGCCGGGTCCATATATCCGCGGCCTTGTTCCATGCCCCGATTCGCCAGCAGACCAACGATATTGTTATATTCCTGCACCATAAATGCGGTTTGATGATCGAGGATGCTTCGCAGCTGCCCATCCTTAATGTACGGACGGTATAACTGGAATTGATTAATGGCATTAATGGACCAGGTAAGCACCTCATGGATTTCCATCGTTTCATGGGCGCCTAAATGTCTATGCATCATAATGAAATTCCTCCCTCTTATTGTATTGAACAACTATAATATGATCTGCAGCCACCATGAATATGTATGTACCCTCATCCCTACCCGATTGTCTCCTGATGAAAAAGGAATTGCGCGCTGTGAATTTGTGCACAATAAGAAGAACTTGGTTTTTCAGAAGAGTGGCTGGAGCAGGTATTTATTGAAATGTATCTTAATGCTGGCAATTTAGATTCATTTGGTGAAAACAGTGGAAATATCATGAGGGTACCGTATAAATCCAACGAGTACAATGTACATAGTAGAAACAGAACAGTGGACAAAAACAACGGATTCAGGAGGTGACATGGTGAGACTTATTGCACTGGATATGGACGGTACCTTATTGAACAGCAAAGGTGAAATAAGTGAAGCAAACGCAGCATCAATCAGGGAAGCGCAGAATAATGGGTGCATTGTTGCGATTGCCACAGGGCGTCCGTATTACAATGCCAAAGCAATGCTTGAACAGGCAGGCCTGTCCTGCCCTATCATTGGCGTAAACGGTGCATCTATCTTCCTGGAAACGGGAGAGGAACTGCACAGCGTACCGCTGGAACAAGCCCTAGTGGAACAAATTCTTACCCGCTGTAAGCAACTTGATATATATTGCGAAATATATACGGATAAGTTCGTTTATACAGACGATCTTAGAGGGAAAGCGGCCGTTGAGATTGATATCTTACAGAGTGGCAATAAAGAAGTAAACACAAAGGAAATTTGGACAGCCATTGAGAACCACGCGCGCCAGACGGGCTTTGTCCCCGTAAGTAATATGAGAGAAATGGCCTTGGGTAAAGGCGTAAAGGTACATAAAATCCTTGCCTTCTCCTTGATTAAAGATAAACTGGAAAAGGCGGCGGCACAGTTGGAACGCTTTGGGCTGTCGATTACATCATCCGGGGATAACAACATTGAGATTAATCACAAGGAGGCGAGTAAAGGAAAGGCGCTTGAAGTTCTGGCCGCTTATTACAACATACCGCTGCGCCTGACGATGGCTGCAGGGGATAATCTGAACGACCTGTCTATGCTGGCGGCTGCCGGGTTCGGTGTTGCCATGGGAAATGCAAAGGATGAGGTGAAAAACGCCTGTACATATCGTACAAAAACAAATGATGAGGACGGAGTTGCCTATGCAATCCGGGCTTTTATTGAAAAAACACAAACTATTGGAGGGAAAAAGGATGTTTAATAGACTTTTTGGCAAGAAAGAAAAACCACTCGATGAAACGATAGTAGCTCCAGTAAACGGAAAGGTTGTAAGTTTGGAGGAAGTGCCTGATCCGGTATTCTCTCAGAAAATGATGGGGACGGGGTGGCCATAGAACCGGCAGACGGGGAAGTTGTCTCACCGGTAGACGGACAGATCATTCAGTTCTTTCATACAAAACATGCGATTGGAATCCGCTCCAATGCAGGGCTGGAGATTTTAATTCATATTGGCCTCGAAACCGTGGCGATGAATGGGGAAGGCTTTGAAGGGCATGTGAAGGAAGGGGATAAAGTAAAAACCGGGGACAGGCTCATTACCTTCAACCTTCCCCTTATTAAGGAAAAGGCGGTCAGTACGATTACGCCTATCATCATTACGAACGGGGATATCATTGAAACAATTGAGAAACAATATGAAACAAAGGCAGAAAAAGGAAGCACAGGAATTATGCAAATAAAAGTAAAAGCTTAAAAACAAATGTTATCGTTGATGTTTAGGAGGCTGTGGAATGGACATTAGAAAATCAACAGAGGAAATCGTTCAAGCTGTCGGGGGGAAGGAAAACGTCGCAGCTGCTACGCACTGTATTACAAGATTACGGCTAGCATTAAGGGATGAAAGCAAAGTAGATAAGGCAGCACTTGAGAACATCGACATTGTAAAAGGGTCTTTTTCAGCGAACGGCCAGTTCCAGGTTGTCGTAGGCCCGGAACTCGTTGACAAAGCCTACATGCAATTTGTCGATATTACCGAGCTGGGACACGCCACGAAGCAGGATGTGAAAAACGAGGCGGATCAAAACCTGAACCCGATTCAGCGTGCCGTTAAAGCGCTCGCGGACATCTTCATTCCGATTCTGCCGGCCATCGTAACAGCCGGTTTGCTTATGGGGATTAACAACGTTTTAACGGGCCCGGGCATTTTTTACACCGGAAAATCATTGGTTGATGTCCACCCGAACTGGAGGGACTTTGCCGACATTATTAACCTTATCGCGAATACTTCCTTTACTTTCCTGCCCGGATTAATTGGCTGGTCCGCCGTGAAGAAGTTCGGCGGCAGTGAGCTGTTAGGGATCGTTCTTGGTTTAATGCTGATCCACCCGTCTTTGTTAAATGCATGGACATATGCAGACGCGTTAAGCAAAAACGCGGTACCGTATTGGAACCTGTTCGGATATAACGTTGCTAAGATAGGGTATCAGGGCCAGGTTCTGCCTGTCCTCATCGCTTCCTACGTCCTTGCCAAAATAGAAGTTGCGCTGAGCAGGCGGATTCCGGAATCGTTTAAAATGCTAACGGTGGCTCCGATTGCCCTTCTTGTTACTGGGTTTCTCGCTTTCATTCTTATCGGGCCGGTTACTTTCGGGATCGCAAATGCGGTTACCCGCGCCTTCGTAGGTATATTTAATAGTTACGCTGCGCTGGGTGGTTTAATTTATGGAGCACTGTACGCGCCCCTCGTCATTACAGGGCTGCACCATACCTTCCTGGCAGTGGACTTTCAGCTTATCTCAAGCATTGGCGGCACGTTCCTGTGGCCGATTGTAGCGCTGTCTAACATCGCCCAGGGTTCCTCTGCTTTAGCGATGATGCTTGTATCGAAGGATGAAAAGGTAAGAGGCCTTTCGCTTACCTCCGCGATTTCAGCTTATTTAGGGATTACCGAACCTGCTATGTTCGGCGTGAACTTGCGATTTAGGTATCCGTTTTATGCAGCGATTACCGGTTCTGCCATTGCGGCGATTTTTATTACGGTAAATAAGGTCATCGCCCCTTCAGTCGGGGTAGGAGGACTTCCGGCGTTCCTCTCCATTATTCCGCAGAAGTGGGGGCCTTTCTTTATTGGGATGGCGATTGCTATTGTCGTTCCGTTCATACTGACTTATGTGATGGGAAAAGTGAAAAGAAAATAACCGGTAAGGAGACGGGACATGGAAGAACCGTGGTGGAAAAAATCAACCGTATATCAGATTTATCCGAAGAGCTTTAACGACACAACAGGTACGGGCGTCGGCGATTTGGAGGGAATCATTCAGAAATTAGATTATATAAAAGAACTCGGAACGGACGTAATATGGTTAACTCCTATCTATTCATCTCCGCAGCGGGACAATGGATATGACATTAGCGATTACTACAGCATTTATAAAGAATACGGCACAATGGAAGACTTCGACAGGCTGCTGGAAGAGGCGCACAGACGCGAGATAAAAATCATTATGGATATTGTTGTCAACCACACCTCAACGGAGCATGGCTGGTTTAAAAATGCCCGGCAGTCCCGGGCAAACAAGTACAGGGAATTTTACATATGGAAGGACGGCAAAGAAGGGCGCGAACCGAACAACTGGGAATCGAAATTCGGCGGTTCTGCCTGGCGATATGATGAAGAAACAAGCCAGTACTATTTGCACCTCTTCGACGTCACACAGGCAGATTTGAACTGGGAAAATGAAGAGGTGCGCAAAGCTGTCTATGAGATGATGCACTTCTGGTTCAAAAAAGGAGTCGATGGATTCCGATTGGATGTCATCAATTTAATTTCCAAGAATCAGGAATTTCCGAACGATGAAAACCCACTGCCGACACAGAGCGGGAAGAAGTTTTATACGGACGGCCCGAGGGTCCATGAATTTATTCACGAGATGAACCGGGAAGTGTTTTCGAAATATGACAGCATGACCGTCGGCGAAATGTCGTCCACAACGATTGAGAATTGTATCAAGTATACGAACCCGGAACGGAATGAGTTAAGCATGACGTTTAATTTTCACCATTTAAAGGTGGATTATCCGAACGGGGAGAAGTGGGCTGTCGCCAATTTTGACTTCTATGCCTTAAAACGAATCCTCTCTGAATGGCAGGCAGAAATGCATAAGGGGAAAGGGTGGAACGCCCTGTTCTGGTGCAACCACGACCAGCCGAGAGTTGTCACGAGATACGGTGATGATAGGACGTACCACAAGGAATCAGCAAAGATGCTGGCAACCGTCATCCATATGATGCAGGGCACGCCGTATGTTTATCAGGGTGAGGAAATCGGGATGACAGACCCGAAATTCGGCTATATCGACCAGTTCCGTGATGTGGAAACGCTCAACATTTATGACCTGAAGAAAAGGGAAGGCATGAGCGAAGAAGATATTATGGAAATTATCAGGCGGAAATCACGGGACAATTCCCGGACACCGGTTCAGTGGGACGCAAGCGTAAACGCCGGCTTCTCCACCGGGACCCCATGGATCGATGTAGCACCCAATTACGAGCAGATAAACGTACAAAAAGCGCTGCAGGAGCCGGATTCGGTTTTTTACCATTATCAAAAATTAATCAGGCTCCGAAAAGAACTTGCCATCATTACGACCGGAGACTACCAGCTGCTCCTGGAAAACCACCCGGCCATCTTTGCTTATAAGCGAGGAGGCAACGATGAATCGCTGCTCGTGATAAACAATTTCTACGGCGAACATACACGGTTTGAATTGCCGGAAGAGGCGGGGTTGAACGGATACCAGGGTGAAGTGTTGATTTCTAATTACACTGACTCTCCGGCCGATTATGCAACAATCGAGCTTCGGCCATATGAATCTATTGTGTATTATTTAAAGAAACAACTGTAATTTATTTGTTTGCTATAGAGGTTTCAATCATGTGGTCCAGCAGCCGGGAGAAAGAAATCCCGGCTGCTTTTCGTGTAAACTAAATTTTCTCATTAAAGCCATATTTTTATCGTAAATTTGCATGAAATATTGTTTACACATAAAGTATTATTGTGTAGACTATTAACACCAACAAATCAGTGGAACCTAGTTTTCAGAATTTTGAAGAACCATGTTTGCAAAGAATGCGAGAGATAGTAGAGCAGATGAATGTATATGCGGTATGTAAAAACAATGCTATGCTCGTTGAATTTATTGAAAATACGAAAGAATTGATGTAATAGAAAGAAGAGGTAACTATGTCAAAAGCAAATGCACATCTGGAAACAGGTAGAATTCAATCCCCGGCTGAAGCCAAACGGCATACAGCTGACGGGGCAGGGGGGTATAAGCAAGAACTCAATCGAACCCTAACGTTCAAGGATCTTCTCATATACGGTATGGTGTTTATGGTTCCTGTAGCGCCAATGAGTGTATATGGGCTCGTTTCCCAGCAGAGTTTTGGAATGGTTCCGCTTGTTTATCTTGTCGGTATTATTGCGATGGTATTTACGGCGTTAAGCTATAGCAGGATGAGCAAAGAGTTTCCTGTCGCAGGTTCAGTATATTCGTACGTGCAGCGTGGGCTAAATGCACACGTCGGATTTGTTTCCGGTTGGATGATTCTTGTTGACTATATTCTTGCTCCGGCCCTTCTTTATGCGTTTTCCGGTATGTGGATGAACATGATTTTTCCGAGCGTCCCAACCTTTATATGGGTTCTATTGTTTGTTAGTTTTAATACGCTTGTTAATGCGCGTGGAGTTACGCTTGCGGCAAGAACCAACTTTATTCTTCTAGGAATTGAAATTTTAGCCTTGCTCGTATTTATTGGATTTGGAATTAAATTCGTATTTGTTGACGGTCTGGGAGTTGGTGGATTTTCTCTTGCCCCTTTATACCAGCCGGAGCACCTTAACCTTGGATTTATCGCTACTGCTACATCAATTGCGGTTTTAAGTTTCCTTGGTTTTGATGGGATTAGTACGCTTGCTGAAGAAACAAAAAATCCGCAGCGTACCGTCGGAAGGGCAACCGTTGCTGCCCTCGTTATTTTAGGATTAATTTTTATGGTGGAGACGTACATCGCAGCATTAATTCACCCTCAGTACAAGGGATTAAATCCGGATATGGGCTTTTTTGATATTGCCAGAGAAGCTGGCGGGCCTGTTCTTTACTACTCATTAATTATTGTAAACGTAGTAGCGGCTGGTATTGCAAATGCGCTTGCGGCTCAATCCGCTATTTCGAGAATTCTTTATTCTATGAGCCGGGACAAACTGCTTCCTTTCTCAGGATTTTTGGGTAAAATTCATCCTAAATATCAAACACCGTTCAATGCAACGCTTTTTGTTGGCGCGATTTCCATTATTGTCAGCTTGACGCTGTCAATTGAAACCATTATCAAGTTCGTAAACTTTGGGGCACTCACTTCCTTTATGGTGCTTAATCTTACTGTGTTTGTTTATTTCTTCTTAAAGAAGAAAGAGCGCGGTATACAAGCGGTAATTAAATATATTGTTTTACCTTTGCTCGGATTCATCATCATCGCCTATGTTTGGTCCGGTTTTGATAAGATGACTTTTATTGCTGGATTCAGCTGGATGGCCCTTGGAATTATCGTAGGGGCAATTAAATCGAAAGGCTATAAAGAAGTACCTGCAGTATTAAAGGATATGTAATGGTAAAATAGTAAAAAAGAAAGCAGGAGGTAGCACATGTATCGAATTAATAAACAAGATGCCATTTATGCAATGTCTCCGGAAAACAAGCCTGTATTAACTGTTCTATCCGGAAGTACTGTCGTTTTTGAGACGTGCGATTGTTTCGAGGATCAAATCAGAACAGCAGACACCGACTTCGGTGAATTGGACTGGAATCGGATTAATCCAGCGACAGGCCCTGTTTATGTTGAAGGAGCAGAACCAGGGGATATGCTTGCAGTTCACATTCAAAAGATCGATATCGCCGAACAGGGCGTGATGGTTACCGGGCCTGGCCTTGGCGTAGCAGGCGCTGAATTTACCGAGAACGTTATCCGGATGATCCCAGTCCAGGATGGCCATGCGGTTCTGTCTGATTCACTAAGAATTCCGATAAACCCGATGATAGGAGTCATTGGCACTGCACCTGCCGAGGAAAGCATTTCCTGTGGTACGCCGGGCGATCATGGCGGCAATATGGATTGTAAGCAAATCCGGGAAGGCTCGACTTTATTTCTGCCGGTCAATGTTCCAGGCGCGCTCTTCGCGCTCGGAGACCTGCATGCAGCAATGGCAGACGGCGAAGTGGCGGTGTGCGGTGTTGAGATTCCAGGTGAGGTGACAGTAAAGATCGATGTAGTGAAGGGGGAGAAATGGCCGCTCCCAATGATTATCAATGAGGAGCATATCATTACGGTCGCTTCCGAGGTGGAACTGGATAAAGCAGCAGATCGGGCGGTTGTGAATATGGTTCACTTCCTGAACGAAGAAGCTGGGATGGATAAAGCGGAGGCAACATTCCTGCTTTCTCTCGCCGGCGATGTGCGAATTTGCCAGATTGTTGACCCGCTTAAAACTGCGCGTGTGGAACTGCCAAGAAAATATATAAATTCAAGAATACTGTAACAAACCAAATCAGCTACCTTGAGGGTGCCCTTAAGGTAGCTGATTTTTTTATGCTTTAAATTTGCTTTGAAGCAGGATGAACAAGGTTAAGACGGTGAAACTGTAATTTGCTGCGAACTGTTGGCCGGAATCGTGATTTGGACTTCCATAGCCTGTTTGTCGCCTTGCGTTTCTGTCTGATAAAGAGAGCCGCCTGTCGTTTTATAAACCCCTTTTTCCATATAAAATGGAACGTATAAAGTAACCGGGCGGTTTAAGCGGTTGTAAATAACAGCGGTTTGTGAAGCAGCAGTTCCGTCATTAGGAGAAGCATACTGTACCTCAAATGACATGACACCGCCGGCCGTATCGCCATTCTGATAAACAGGAAGCGAACGGTCAGGATTCTCGTATACATAAGAAGAATCAAGCTTGCCATTATTCATCTGGAAAATTCGATATCCTATCCACGGTTTACCGGTTAATTCAACCGAAGTCGTCGTAGAATACAAAATCCCGTCCTGCTGGGTAATATTATCAACATGCGTATGTCCATGCAGGCCAAGCTGCACATGATACTGTTTCATTAAATTGATAATCTCCTGCGCACCTTCCCCATGCCACAGTTGATCGTATTTCGTTCCGAGTTTCTCACCCAGTATCAGGTTTGCAGGTGTCTGCGGATTGTGCTGGCGATCATATTCTTTCCAGTACTGCTGCACTTCCGGATCGCTCTGCGGCCACATATCACGATCGCGGAAGAGCGGGTTATTGTGGGCTAACAGGCCATGTAACTGTCCTGCCTGGGCAGTTGCCGCGTTTTTAGCCAGATCGTCCTTCATCCACTGCAGTTGTTCATTTAACACTTGTCCGCCCCATGTCGGTACAGACACCGTGCCGTTTCCGCTGCGGTCGATTTTGTTCCAGTCAAATGAATTAAGGCCAATAAAATGAGCGTACGGTCCATAATTGAATGAAAAATAAAGCGGTCCAAAATAATCGTTCCAGTATTTCAATCCATCTGTTAGCGTAAGATCCTGCGCGTATCCGTCATGATTACCTGGTACGATATAGACCGGCACATTAAGCTGTTTCAGCATCCTGTACACTTCTTCATATTCATATGCATACTCTTTCGGATTCATTTGCCCGAATACTAAATCTCCGGTGAGGGCAACAAAATCCGGTTTAAGCAAATTAACTTCACGAATGGCTTTTTGCAGATACAGCCATCGCTTATTCGGATCAGGATTCCAGAAACCGGCTTCCTCAGCGTTTGTCGGATCACTTATGTTGCGCGGGGAAGCGACATGAATATCGGTAAGGTGAAGAAAGGAAAAATTCTTTTTGAAACTCTTTACCACTTTTACTGCATGGGCCTGGCTATCTGTTACTGCCGAACCGCCAGCGGTATATGTAACCTTAAGATCGTAAAGCGCCTCCGGTATATTTGAAGGGACTTTCACTGTTACGTCATAAATGGAGCCGTCTTTTTTCCAGTAGGAAGTACCTGGTTTTGCCGAAACAAAAGGAAGGACATATTCATTTTTTACCGGGGATTGCTCCAGGCTGTCCAGGCTGATTTGCCATCCGCCTGGAGACTTGCCCTGTGTATCTACTTTAATGGTAAGGTTTGTCCCCTGCTTTTGAATGGCAGGTGTTGATAGAAGAGGATAAATGATGTGATCGACTTTTTTGCCCGGGGTAAATGAGGGCTGGAACTGTGAATAGTGAGTAGTATTTCCAATTCCTCCATCTTGCGGGTCTAAGACAGCACCATACGCCGCTTGAGGCAAAAAAACGAGAAAAGCCAGGAACGAAAGGACTAAGAAACGTACATGCTTAAAAAGAAATACATTCTGAATGTGCACTGGTTATTCACCCTTTCTTTGCTGATACGTTCAGTGTAAAGGACTTTTATGGAGCACATATTAAATTTTAGTTAATATTTCTTTATCAGTTTTTAAGTGGGCGGACTCGCTTGTTGGAGAATGTTTGTTCTATTTATCGGCCAGACTGCTAAAATTCCCGATAGTTTGTGTTGTGCAAGAGCGCAAAAGGGCCGCTATTCCCAAGGCGGTTTTTTTGTATTATATTGAAAGAAATAACATAAAGTGTAGGGTGGGATTTTTTGTCTAAGCTCAGAATACAAAATAGGGGGGTTACTTTATGCAAAATCAACTCGTCCACCAAAACGAGAAAAGCTACTTTGCTATTTCGGTTGTTATCAGCGTTATTATCTATCTTTTTCTTATCATCTCAATCGTAGGTATCTTTTATATTATCCTGGGGGCTCTTTTTAGTATTTTCTTTCATGGAATCATGATGGGCCACATACGCAATAATGGAGTGAAAATTACGAAGCAGCAGTTTGGCATAATCTATAACAGGGTCGAGTCATTATCCCGCCAGATGGGGATTCGCGAAGTGCCGGATATTTTTGTTGTTCAATCGGACGGAATGTTAAATGCATTTGCTACACGGCTGCTCGGAAGAAATTTCATTGTGCTGTACTCTGAAATCTTTGATTTAATTGAATCAAACGCGGAAGAGGAGTTAACATTCGTCATCGCTCATGAACTGGCGCATATCCAAAGAAGGCACATAACAAAACACTGGTTAATCCTACCCGCTATGTGGATTCCTTTCCTCGGGAACGCATATTCCCGCGCCTGCGAATATACATGCGATCGGTTTGCCGCATACTATACCGGGAATCCGGAAGCAGCGATGAATGGTTTGACCTTGCTCGCGATCGGAAAAGTCCTGTATAAAAAGGTACACCGGGCGGAGTATTTGCAGCAGAGCAGAAGTGAGACGGGCTTCTTTACCTGGTTAAGCCACGTTCTCTCATCCCATCCGCCGCTGCCATTAAGAATACTGGAATTGGAACGCCTTACGAAATACCCGCAATTTTACACCTATGCACCTCTCGCTGATACTGCGATAGATGCACAGCCAGTATCAGGAATATGATACGAGGGGGGACGAAGGTGAAGATACCGAATTACTACCTTACCTATGGGATAACCGCTACTATGGAATTGAGGATTATACAACGGTAACGGAGGAACAGGTTTTTGGGATTCCGGAATATCAAAATATGATGGATTTAATTGAAGTTTGCTTCGCAGAACTACAGGTGGTGTTGCCAAGTAAAAAAATTGGCGGCGTTTTCTACCATTTCACCGGGGAGCTTGAGCATGGAATCACGTTTGCACACGCACTCGTAGAGTTGTGCGAGATGGGCTATTCGGACCTTTATCAAAAAGGCTTACCGCTCCATCGTTTGCAAATGCACCTGAACCGGCAGCGCCCGGAAGAGGTTATTCATGAGGCTATCATAGCGCCCGGATTTACCTCTATTCTTGATGCCCGGTATTGGAATAGGCCTTACAATGACCCACATAGCATTAAGGTTCCCTTCTCAGCGATGAGCCTTCTCCGTTATTTGCCGGAAGAAGAGCGGTCCAAAGTGGAATTTAACGTATGTAAAATTCTCTGCCAGAATAAGTGAATTTCTACGTGAGGGAGAGAAGACGCCGCAGAGTTAGGCGTCTTTTTCCTTCCAGGCGGTAAGGCCGCCCTCCAGTGGTACAGCGTTGAATCCTTTTTCGCGCAGAAGAGAGGCTGCTTTTCCGGCCTTGTTCCCTGTCGTGCAAACTGTGACAATTACCGTTTCTTTTGGCAAGCGGGACACCTGTTCTTTTACGATCGCTTCCTCATCTCTCATCGCAACATACGGAATGTTGGTGGGTTGAATGGCCTCCGCTTGAAGGCTGCCTGTTTGAAATTTCTCTTCATCGCGAACATCAAGTATAAAAACTTTTTCTTTATTTTTGAATTTATTCTCCAACTGTTCAACCGTTATCACATTTTTATCCATTGCAATCCCTCCTGCCGGCTATTTTATCATCTTTCACAGCGATATATTCTGCTAGTTTTTTGTGTGGCAAATGGTATTCATGTGAAAAATACTACCACACGCTGCATTTTATGTAGTATATAGTACAACAAAAGTTATCATTGTCACCATTTTAATTAGGGGGGCACAGTATGGTTAACGTATCACTCATAATTAAATTCGTTCAGTTTGTACAAAAGGGAAGGCAAAAACAACCGTATGCTTATACTAAGCATCGGAAAGAAAATGGTTCTAACAGGAAAAGAAAGAAGCACAGGACAAGAGATTACAGCTCCGGAGATTCCGGCTTCTCCTGGTCCGATACAGGTACTGGTTCGGATTGCGGAAGTGATAGCGGTGGAGACTGCGGCGGCGTGGGCGGAGATTAAACATAAAGATATAAAATCAAAACTTGCTTTCTTTTCAAAAACGAGTTATTTTAATTTCTGAACAGAATCAAGAAAAATAAGAGGAGCAATCATGAGCAAAAATTACAACTTACCGTGTAATATCGCCCGCACGCTAGATTTGGTTGGCGATCGCTGGACCCTTCTCATTATCCGGGAACTGCTCAAGGGAAACTCAAAATTCAACGAGATAAAAGCATCGCTGGACGGGATTGCGCCCAATATTCTATCGGATCGCCTGCAAACATTAGAACAGGAAGGGATCGTTTTATCTAATCTGTACAGCAAACACCCGCCGAGATATGAGTATGAATTGACCGATAAGGGAACAGAGTTAAGGCATGTGCTCAACGCACTGGCAATCTGGGGAAACCGGCACCTTGAGCCCAAATATTTAAAGCTTGTTCATACGGACTGTAACCATGAGGTAGACATGGCTTATTATTGCCCGCACTGCGAGGCTTACACGGACGATGTTGCCTATACAAAAAACAAAGAGTAGAACGTGTTACCGTTAAAATTAAAAAGGGTGTGCTGTGAAGGAAGAACGAATTCACAGCACACCCTTTTTTATGTTAGACGGACGGAGCAGAATATGGAATAATTGATTCTTTTTTGACCTGCTTCTCCTGGTAGGATCCGGACAAGTCAAATAGCTCACCTGGTTTTAAAGCTTCCACGCCCACTCCGTACTCCACTGCTTTTGCCATGAACCTCTCGAGTGGATTGGCTGTTTCGGTGTAGAAGGGAGGGTTGTGGAATGCGTGATAGTGAATCGGCACAGCTTTTTTTACACCAAGGATAGCGGCTGCCTCCACAGCTTCCTCAGGTGTCATAGCAGCGGGCAGCATGCTCTGGCGGCCCAGGCCCTTAACGTCTAGAATCGGTCCGTTTATCGGCAGGCAGGCAATATCGATCGGTCCGTGCTCCCGCGCAATCTTCCACCAGAACCCATGCCAGAGTGAATCCCCGCAGTGAATAAGTTTGTTTCCGCCGGCTTCAACAACCCAGGCGACCTGCGGTGTGCCGAATCCGTCCGCTGAATGGGCAGCTGTAATACGAAAAGGGCCATAAGTAAAACTGTCACCGATGGAAGCACCCTCCACATTGCTGAACCCCTTTTTTCTGGCATAAGCAGCGGATTCATCCGGAAGGACGAGCGGAACATTTCCACCAAAAGCGGAACGAATGGAATCGTGATCAAAATGATCGGGATGTATATGAGTAACAAGGACAGCGGCAGGGCGGGATAAATCGCTAAGCGGGAGCAGAGGTTCCAGGGGAACTCCAAAATTGGCTGTCAGCGGTTTGTCTTCGGTATTACCAGTGTTCTCAAGCGGATCGATGAGCAGCGTTGATTCTTCGTGCCTGATTAAAATTCCTGCCCATGATAGTCTTTGTACGATCATAATAGAAGCCCCCTTCATTTACTGTGGAATAATTATAATATATTATACTTAGTATAAAAAAACAACTAAGTAATAAAATAAAAAAAGACTCCCTCTCATTTGTAATTCTTGTTTTTGTTTACCTAAAAATGTTAAAGGGAATATATAAAGAAAGGCACACTTAACTTGGCGGGAAAGCGTTGACTCCGGAACCGTACAGAGCCGCTTATAGCATTTAGCAAAGAACACAACACAATGGAGGTATTCGACATGCCGGAAACAAAACGTATTCTTATGGTTGTTACGAACCACACCAGGATAACAGATGACCACAAAACGGGGCTTTGGCTGGAAGAATTCGCAGTGCCTTATAATATCTTTAGAGATAAAGGCTATAACATTAAAGTGACAAGCATTCGCGGAGGAGAAGTTGCGCTTGATCCGAACAGTATACCGGAAGAAAAGAATGCTGAATGGGCAGCCGCAGAAGAGGAATTAAAGAACACGGCTCAACTAAGCAGGGACGATGCACAGGGATTTGACGCCATTTTTCTCCCGGGTGGCCACGGCACGATGTTTGATTTTCCCGATAATGAAACACTGCTCTATGTATTGCAGCAATTTGCTGAAGAAGGTAAAGTGATCGGCTCGGTTTGCCATGGACCGGCCGGCCTGGTCAACGTGACGTATAAGGACGGAACCCCGTTCGTGAAAGGTAAAAAGTTGACCGCTTTTACCGACGAGGAGGAAAGAGAGATGGAACTGGACCGGGATATGCCGTTCTTACTTGAAACCAGGCTTCGTGAAAAAGGCGCATCTTTTGTCTCAAGTGAGAAATGGAAAGATTTTTCGGTTCGGGACGGAAATTTAGTGACCGGGCAAAATCCGCAGTCCAGCAGAA
Organism: Aneurinibacillus tyrosinisolvens; assembly: GCF_001015055.1. Lineage (GTDB taxonomy): Bacteria > Bacillota > Bacilli > Aneurinibacillales > Aneurinibacillaceae > Aneurinibacillus_A > Aneurinibacillus_A tyrosinisolvens. The sequence goes on from NZ_BBWZ01000003.1 coordinate 221,982, forward strand.
GTGCCGGGGAAAAAGTCGTGGAAGCGTTAGAAAATCCAGCGTAATGATTGGGAATTGGCATGTAGCAGAGCCCTGTCCACGAAAGGACAGGGCTCTTGTTCTTATTGCTCATTGAACTGCGGAGAGTTTTTCATTGATTTAAAAGGTAGGAACTCGATATACTTAATGGCGTGGCAATCATTTTCTGAAATGTTAAACAAAACAAAAGAGGAGAATACGAGATGCGAGTTCTTGTAGTAGGTGCGGGTGCAATCGGAGGCTATTTTGGAGGCCGACTCCTGGAAAAAGGGGCAGATGTAACCTTTTTGGTCAGGGAAAAAAGACAAAAACAGCTGAATGAGCAAGGATTAGTCATTCACAGCATCCATGGGGATGCGCATTTGACACCGCAGACAATGGTTGCGGGAGAGGAACGGGCACCGTTTGATTTAATCATTATGACGACAAAGGCCTATCATTTCGAAGAAGCGTTGGAAACGATTCGCCCGTATGCAGGTGAGGCGACAATGCTTCTGCCTTTGCTGAACGGCATGGCCCATATGGACCTGCTTCGGGAGAAATTCGGCAGCAAAAACATCTTAGGCGGGTTCTGTTTTATTGAAGCCACCTTGAATGAGAGAGGAGAAATCGAACAAAAAAGTAAGTCCCATGAACTGGTGTACGGGGAGCTGGATGGCAGCAGAAGCGAGCGTATTACTGCCCTGGAGCAGTTTTTTCAAGGAGCCGGGGCGACGTATACCGCAAGTGAAAAGATTGTTCGGGACATGTGGCATAAATATCTCTTCATTTCTACATTCTCGGGCATGACTACACTGGTGCAGGCACCCGCAGGGCCGGTACTTGAAGCAGAATATGGCCCGGAGCAGACACGCCAGTTGTTTGAGGAAATCGCGTCTATAATGAAGGCGGCAGGAGCACCCATTGATGAAGGAATTGTAGAGAAGCAAATGAACCTCTTTGGCAAACAAAGCTATGGGATGAAGTCATCCATGCTTCGGGATATGGAAAAAGGGATCGCAATTGAATCAGACCAGATGCAGGGGTACCTGCTCGCTTTAGCCAGGCATCACGGTCTTGGGGCTCCGCTTTTGCAGACTGTATATTACAACCTTAAAGTTTATGAAATGAAAAGGGAAAAAGAGATGTTAATGTAAGGCAAAGGATAGAAGAGAGCAGAAGATTATTTCTTTTTCTTCTTCCCGATTGCTTCTTTGGCAAGCTCGTCCGCCAGCGTGTTAAAAGGATTTTCACGGTGGCCTCTGACTTTTACAAAGTGAATGTCGATTTGCTCCAGCGCCTCATCGATAAAGCGCTGATAAGCAAGAAGCACCGGGCTGCTTACATTCGCCTGGCGATAGGCAGCTAATCCAAGTGTAACAAGATCGTGAAAAATCACGACTTTTTGCTTTTGCTGTTCAATGGCATAGGAAATCGCGCTCTGGACGGCGAGTATTTCAGCCAGGGAGGACGTGCATTTCTGCTCCTGTATTTTCTTACTATCGGATAGCTGGTGAACGACTTGATTATGCTGCACAATGACAGCAGCATAGGCGGCGAAATTCTTATAGATGGAGCCATCCGTATAAATGACAAGCGTATTTTCTTCCCGGGAATGCGATTCTGTCAGCAAAAGCTCTTCTTTTAACGACTTTTCATTGGATGATACCTTGTCCTGGAATCTCTTTTTATTTTGTTCCCGCAGAAGCCAGTCGTGGTCGATCCGGCAAATGGAGTTCAATACGAACTGTTTCGCCTCTTCGAAGGTTAGACAGCTTTTCCATTTTGCCCGGGAAAAATCCCGGGTTTGCTCCAGGGCTTCTTTTTGTTTTCGATAGATGCCAGGGGCTTTGCCAATTCCAACAGCATAGAAACGCCTGCTCATACATTCACCTTCGCTTCCGCTCGTTCTCTTTCTTTACTGTTACTATTCCTCCGTTTTTATATTCAAAAACAGAGGAATTGGAAGTATTTATGGGTAAGCTTACTATGGAGAAGGTTTTTATCATTATGTGCTAGATATAGAAAGGTAGGTTGAACATGGAAAAAAGAAGAATAGGCAAATCGGAGCTTGAGGTTTCTGCACTTGGTCTTGGATGTATGGGAATGTCTGATTTTTATAGCGGGCAGGATGACGAAGAATCCATTCGGACGATCCACCGGGCGCTGGAGCTGGGAATTAACTTTTTGGACACCGCCGATATGTATGGGGTGGGCCGAAATGAAGAATTGCTCGGAAAAGCGCTAAAGGGCCGTCGTGGCGATGTTATCCTTGCTACGAAATTCGGAAACGTGAGAGGGGAAGACGGCTCGTTTCAGGGCGTGAATGGCCGGCCTGAGTATGTTAAGCAAGCGTGTGAAGCCAGCCTGCGGCGTTTGGGTGCCGAGCATATCGATTTATATTATCAGCATAGGGTCGATCCGAATACGCCAATTGAGGAAACGATCGGTGCCATGTCTGACCTGGTGCGGGAAGGAAAAGTGCGGTACATCGGCATGTCGGAAGCGGCGCCCGATACAATTCGCAGAGCCCATAAGATTCATCCGATTACAGCGCTGCAAACCGAATATTCTCTCTGGAGCCGGGACGTGGAAGATGAAATTCTGCCAACGATACGGGAGCTAGAGATTGGCTTTGTGGCCTACAGTCCGCTGGGCAGAGGATTTTTGACGGGACAAATCAAATCATTTGATGATTTGGCTGAAGACGATTATCGGCGTTTCTCCCCACGCTTCCAGGGTGAGAATTTTCAGAAAAACCTTGACCTTGTTGCCCGCATCCGCGAGATTGCGGAGGAGAAAGGGTGCCAGCCTTCCCAGCTGGCGCTCGCCTGGCTGCTGGCCCAGGGCGATGATATTGTTCCGATTCCGGGAACAAAAAGAAGAAAGTATTTAGAAGAAAACGTCGGGGCATTGGATGTAAAATTAACGGAAACAGATGTAGCAAGGATTAACGAGGTTGCACCGCATGGAGTAACGGCGGGCGGGCGTTATCCGGAGGCTTCAATGGGCAGTGTGAATCTATAAATATTGCATTTACACTTTCATTTGTATTTGTAATAGTGTTGCTAAGTAAATTGAATACGGTTTTAAACTTGGAGGAGCCTGTGGTTGCAGGCTCCTTCTGTCATTTCCTTTTAATTTTAACACTACATTGTTTGATAAAATGACACAAATAGGGTACTATCTATAAGTTACAAACTATAGTTAAAATCCATTCCAAATAGAAGAAGGCGAAATTAGATCATGAAAGAATTATCACGCACCAAAACAGTTAGTCTCATTGCGTTCCTTGTGATTATATGGGGAATTGCGTGGCCGATATACAAAACGGCATTGCCCTACACACCGCCGCTTTTGTTTGCCGGAATGCGCACGCTTTTAGGCGGCTTGCTGTTAGCTGTTCTATTATATCCAAAACGGAAGCAAATTCGCTGGAAAGAAAACTGGCCTATTTATTTTATTTCATCCGTATTTAATGTGACCTTGTTTTACGGATTGCAGACGGTCGGTTTGATGTATACACCGTCTGGGTTGTTCTCGGTCATCGTCTACCTCCAACCGGTACTTGTCGGTATTTTCGCCTGGTTATGGCTGGGAGAATCGATGTCCCTGTTAAAAGTCATCGGTTTACTTATCGGATTCCTCGGTGTCATCATGGTCAGTGCCGGTGGGTTCTCGGGTCATATCGCCATGCTGGGGATTGTACTTGCTCTCATTACAGGACTCTGCTGGGCGATTGGCACGGTCTACGTGAAAAAAGTTAGCACCAGGGTAGATTCGATGTGGCTTTCTGCCATACAGTGTATTATCGGCGGCATCGCCTTAACCGGCGTCGGCTCAGGGATGGAGAAATGGTCCAGCATCGTCTGGAACGGACCTTACTTGTTTGGTCTTATTTTTGGCATTGTCCTTGGGATTTCGGCCAGCTGGGTCGTTTATTTTACACTCGTCAATCTCGGTGATGCCAGTAAGGTAGCCTCCTATACATTTCTCGTTCCGCTCATATCTGTTTTAACCGGGACATTATTTTTAGGCGAACCCTTTACGATTGACCTTTTAATCGGGCTGGTTTTAATTGCGATTAGCATTTATTTAGTGAATCGGAAATCGAAGCCGAGCATGGAGCAGAGTAAAGAAGTCGCTTTATATTGAATGCCTGTTTGTTTATTTTAGAAGCCTGGCTCATAATACAGCCGGGTTTTTTTGTGATGGAATAGAAACAACCAAACCCGGGTAAGGCTAAAGGTTATCTAAATCATGAAAAACAGGGGTGTACAGAATGAATAATAAAAAATTAACAGGAACTAACGCCGTGATTACAGGGGCTTCCAGTGGACTCGGCTATGCGATGGCCGAAGCTCTGTTAGAGGCGGGCGCTGCGGTCGCATTGGCATCACGCGAGGGGAGTAAATTAGATGGAGCAGTAGCCGGTTTAAAGGCCAAAGGGTACGATGCCCACAAATTGCCTTTAGATGTTCGTTCCGAACAATCTGTAGCGGACGCTGTTCAATGGGTTAAAAAAGAATGGGGCACAATTGATGTTCTTGTCAATAACGCAGGAATTGGAATGAGAACAGTGAATCCCCGTTTCCTGGTTGAGCCGCAGCCTTTTTATAAGGTGACGCCAGAAGGATTCCGCAATTTAATGGATACAAATGTAACGGGCTACTTCCTGGTGGCCAGACAATTTGCCCCGATGATGGTGGAACAAAGGAAAGGGCGCATTATCAATATTTCTATGAATTATGAAACGATGAAAAGAAAGGGATTTGTTCCCTACGGTCCGTCCCGCGCAGCTACGGAGTCCCTTTCTCACATTATGGCGGAAGACCTGAAAGAGTATGGGGTAACCGTAAATATGCTTTTACCGGGCGGGGCTACCGTCACAGGCATGATCCCGGATGAGGTTAGAGAGGAAGTTGAATCGCAGTTTTCACTTATAAATCCCCGCGTTATGGCGGAACCGATCGTTTTCCTGGCATCGCCGGCGTCCGAAGGCTTGACAGGTGAGCGGATTGTAGCGGTTGAATTTGAACAATGGTTAAAAGAAAGAGGCATTAATTTAGCATAAAACTAAGCATACTAACGTTGTTTATGATACAGATAAAAGGGGAAAGAAACCTCTGAAGCTAAATTCTGGATTTGGAGGGCTGCCCATGTTTTTTCACAAAAAAAATCTTATGTACGAAGTAAAAGTGAGCCAGGCTGATCCGCGTTTTGCCCGCATCTTGCTTGAGCAATTCGGAGGAGCCAATGGAGAGCTTGCCGCTGCCATGCAGTATTTTGTCCAGGGATTAGGATCCCGCGATACGAAAATGCGCGACATGCTGATGGACATTGCGGCAGAAGAAATCAGCCACCTGGAGATGGTCGGTACGTGTATTGACATGCTCATCAATGGCCACCCGAATGAGGAATTTTACCAGACGGAAATATTCGATTTTGTGGGCGGAAATGGACCGAACCTTATGAACAGCTATGGAATTAAGTGGACAGCGGATTATTTGAAAGTAAGCGGGGAAACGGCTAGCGATTTACATAATAACATCGCTGCGGAAGGCCGGGCCAAAATAACGTATGAACGCCTCATGACCCAAACAGACGATCCTTCCGTCCTTGATATGCTAAAGTTCTTAATGACCCGGGAGGTTACACACATTCAAAACTTCCAGGAAGCGCTCTATTCGCTGGAAGAGCAAATGCCTGGTGTGATGTCCGGCAGCCCTGAATTTGTAAAAAAATACTTCAACATGTCAACCGGAGCAACCGACGCGCGCGGACCGTGGAATGAAGACGGGAAATTCGAATATGTGGAGGACCCGGTTCCAATGGGGAATAATCCTGCTGAGGAAATGAAGGCGAAGAACGAATAATGATAAAGCCAGCTTACCGTTTTTTGTAAGCTGGCTTGTTTCTTATAGCATAAGCTATTTATTCGCAGGCGGATTGCCAGGTGTTGTCTGGCCGGGTGCAGATGGTTCGGAACCTGGCTGCTGCGCCGGCTGGTTTTTAATCATAGAAGCCGGAATGGTTTCCTTCTTGATGATTTTCTGAAGCCCTGAATGGAAGAACTCACTTTCCTTGCCCATCGCCAGTGAATCCTCAATTTGTTTCTTCGCTCCCTCGTACGTCTGTTCACTTCGTTTCTCTACCCGCATAATGTGGTATCCGTATGTGGTTTCAATTGGATCGCTAATTTTATTTAAAGGAAGTGTCATCGCTGCGTTACGGTAGGCTTCTACCGTTTGTCCGAGTGGCTGGGTTTCATTATATTGGTAGAGGCCGCCTGTTTGAGCGCTTCCCGGATCATCTGTATTTTCTTTTGCCAGCTTCGCAAAGTCTGCACCGGCGCGAAGCTGCTTGACGAGATCTTCTGCCTTCTTCTTTGCTTCTGCTTTGGAACGTTTTTCTGTACCAATGAGAATATGGCGCACATCAGCCTGGATAAAGGCCCCCTGTTTCTTCGCATTCTCATACGTTTTCTTTTTATCTGCCTCCGGGATATCCTTTGCGAAGTAAGAAATCATTTTTGCCTGGTCTAAGAAAAATGCTTTGACTTCATCTTTAGTCACATTATTTTCTGTATAAAATGAATCGATGCTTTTCCCTGTACCCAGCTGCTGTTTTATCGAAGCTTCGAACTGGTTAAAGTCATTTTCTGCTTTTTTCTTATCTTCATCTGTGTCTTTGACCTGATCAGCTATATAGCGGTTCATAACCTGAAAATGAAGAATTTGAGTAAGTGCTTCCTTATTACCCGCATCAAGCTGTTGTTTCATGTTGGGTTCAATGGCCTTTATTACCTCTACGTAGTTCTTATACTCGGGTTCACTAATCTTCTTCCCGTCCCCGTACTCTGCTACCCCTGGTTTGGTTTGGCCGACAATAATCATGCCTATAAGGATAAGGGCTAAGATTAGAAGTCCGTAATTTTTATTTATTCGCAATATGTTTTCCACGCCTTTCTTATCTTTGAGATTTATGAATAAAGTTTTTCTCTAGTAATTATACACGAAAAGTATGAAGGGAATAAAAGAAATCATAGGAAATTACGAGGGAATGAATGATAGATAAAATAGATACACTGCATGCGGCCTGTTTTATTTATATTTTTTGATTTTGTTGTGAACCATAAGATGAATCCTTAAATACGTTTTTAAAAACATCGGGTGAGGTATGAGAAGTATGCCGAAGAGATATGAAAACCTTAATGGTATTAAAAACAAGAAGACAATCATTCAAATATATAAGCGCAGGAGGGAAAGAAGAAAAAATGTGAAGGATTTAACGATCCAAATCCCTCATGCGAGAAATAAGCGTATAAAAGAACTGCAGGAGAACCGGGAACGAACGACGTACACCTGGATTGGGCACTCGACTTTTCTCATCCAAATGAATGGGTTAAATATTTTAACGGATCCTGTGTGGGGGAAAAGAATGGGGTTTGACAAACGGCTGACAGAACCGGGGATGAGAATCGGAGAGCTTCCTGAAGTCGATATTGTTGCCATATCCCACGGGCATTACGATCACCTTGAATTCTCATCCCTTCGAAAACTGAAGGGGAATCCAGCCTATTACGTTCCGGTTGGCCTCAAACCGCTTTTCGAAAAAAAGGGATACCATAAGGTCATTGAGGCGAATTGGTGGGAAGCTTTTCAGCATGATACAATCCAGCTTCACTTTGTTCCAGCCCAGCATTGGACAAGAAGGAGCCCCTTTGATATAAATACATCTCACTGGGGGGGCTGGGTGTTTCAATCAAATAAAGAAACCTTTTATTTTGTTGGAGACACCGGGTATTTTAAAGGCTTCCGGGAAATTGGGAAGCGTTTTGCTATCGATGTTGTATTTATGCCGATTGGGGCGTATGAACCGGAGTGGTTTATGAAGGTTGCCCATATTAACCCGGAGGACGCCATTAAAGCGTTTTTAGAGCTCAAAGCGGGGATTTTTGTGCCGATGCATTACGGAGCGTATCGACTGGCGGATGATACGGGTCCAGAAGCGCTCGACAGATTATATAAGGAGTGGAGAAGACTGGGGCTGCCCGCAGAAAAATTAAAGGTACTTAAAATCGGGGAAACAGTGATTAGCGGGCAAAAGAGCCTTGTTTAATAAAAAGCCAGGAATAAGTCATTCCTGGCTTTAATAAAAACTAGTGGGGTTGCGGTGTATACAATGAACGGGATTCCATCAAGTAATGTTGAAGCAAAGATATAGAACACTACAAAAATGAATTAAAGATTATTTGACATTAATAGCCTCTACTTCAACTGTCCATCCAAACTTGTCTTCAATTTTTCCGTTTTGGATGCCCGTAATCGTATCATAAAGTTTCTGAGATAATTCACCGATTTCACCATTATTAATAGTCATTTTTTTATCCATCCAACTCAATTCACCAATAGGGGAAATAACAGCTGCGGTTCCCGTTCCAAAAGCTTCTTCCAAAGCTCCGTTAACATGAGCTCCATACAATTCTTCAACAGAAACCTTTCTTTCAATAACAGGAATATCCCATTCTTTTAAAAGGTGGATAATAGAATCTCTTGTAATTCCATTTAAAATACTACCATTCAGAGCGGGAGTGACTACTTCACCGTTAATTTTGAAGAATACATTCATACTTCCTACTTCTTCAATGTATTTTTGCTCAATTCCATCTAGCCATAGAACTTGAGAGTATCCATTTTTCTCGGCATCTTCCTGTGCTTTCAAACTGGATGCATAATTACCAGCAGTCTTAGCAAATCCTGTACCACCACGAACGGCACGAACATATCCGCTCTCTACGTTAATTTTTACAGGTTTTATTCCCTCTGGATAGTAAGCACCAACAGGGGATAGGATGACAAGAAATAAATAGCTGTGGGAAGGATGAACGCCAAGTGTAGCATCTGTGGCGATAATAAACGGTCGGATATAGAGGGAGGTTCCTTCTTTAGTTGGAATCCAGTCTTTATCGATATGAACCAGCTCTTTTATAGCCTGAATGATAAATTCGCCATCGATAGGAGGAATACTTAGTCTTTCATTGGATAGATTAAGTCTTTCCATATTTTTATTCGGTCTGAATAGAAGGATCTTATCCTCTTCGGTTCTGTAGGCTTTTAATCCTTCAAACACTGCTTGACCATAATGCAACACCATTGTAGAAGGATCCAAACTTAATGGGGCATAGGGGAGAATTCTGGCATCATGCCAGCCTTTTCCTTCTGTATAATCCATTAAAAACATATGGTCTGTAAAATTATGACCAAATTCTAAATGATCCTGATTAGGCTTCTCTTTTGGTTTTTTTGTTTTTTCAATCGTAATTTGATTTACCATAGCACATTACTCCTTCACAATTTTCTTTCTTTTTATGTGGAATCTGTTTATTAATAAATGATATACATCCTCTGAACTTATTAACAACATTTATTATAATAAACTCAACTTTCGCAGTATACATTCGGCAGGTAAGCCTTGATGTAGCTGGGCAAACCAGAGATCCATCGCTGGAGTTGATTTTGAATGAATGTTGAGAGTTTCTTGCTGGTTTTTGGCAATATCCGTGATCAATTCGAAGAGTTGATGTAATGCAATCGCCCAATCCAGTTCGCTAACTTCATCGCAAAGCGCAAGAAATAAACCGCCCAACGAACGCTCATCCGTACTTTGCCGATGCTGCCAGGCCAATACAATATACCGATTTACCAAATGGAACGGTGTTTTTCTATTTTCAGCGCACTTTTCAGCGATGTTGTCCATTTATGTTTCTGAATGGCTATCAGGCCTTATACAGTAAAGATCCTCATGGCTTATCGCTCTGCGAAAGTTGAGTTAATTATTCAACTAGAGGTGTACGGGTTGGCGATTTACTTTTTCATTAGTGCAATTCGATTTATGAAAAAAGATAATGATAAAGGTAAGTAAAAGAGTTATACTTATCTTTTGTTGAATCATATAGTTATTAAGTTCCCATATAAGAACGAGTTTTTCTTACATTGTCTGTGGTTTGGTTTCGCTGCATGGATGGCTAACAGGAATCGATTGTTGAAAGTTACTTTTAACCTGCTCCGTAATGAGGCCGGGTTTACTGCATTAATCTTTGCGATTTTTGGCGAATTTATTATCATTTAACACCCGTATCATGGTGGCATAAAACCGAGTAACTCCCCTTTTTTGTTCTGTGTATTGACTTGGACAACTATGAACACACCCAATATAGGGGCGCTTATAAATAAACATTTTTCAGGAGAGGGAAGTGGAATCGATAATGAAGCAATACAATACACGGGCCATCATGACGTCGCTGCTCATCTGCGGCTTCCTTGGCATGTTCAGCGAGACGGCGCTCAACATTGCGATCAGTAATTTAATGGATGTGTTTCAAATTTCGGCCGCGACCGCACAGTGGTTGACAACGGGGTTCCTGCTGACTCTTGGTATTCTGATGCCAATGACTGGGTTGTTGTTGCAATGGTTTACGACGAGGCAACTGTTTATCGGTTCGCTTGCGAGCTCGATCATCGGCACATTGATTGCGGCGCTCGCGTTCAATTTCGAAATGCTAATGGTCGCTCGCATTCTGCAGGCAACTGGCATGGGCTTGCTGATTCCGCTCATGTTCAATACGATCCTTGTCGTGTATCCGCCGGAGAAGCGTGGGGCGGCGATGGGCTTCGTTGGCCTTGTTATCATGTTTGCGCCGGCGATCGGCCCGACCGTGGCGGGTCTCCTAATCGAATATTTAACATGGCACTACATCTTCTGGCTCCCACTGCCGTTTTTGGTCATAGGGCTGTTGGTAGGGCTAAAGTATTTGGAAAACGTAACCGATGTCACGAAGCCCCGCATCGATTTACTATCCGTCGCCCTGTCAACGATCGGCTTCGGCGGCGTCGTCTTCGGGTTCAGCAAGGCTGGCGAAGGTGAGGGAGGATGGACCAACGCAGTCGTGCTCACTTCGATCATCATCGGGCTGGCCGCGCTCGTACTATTCACGCTGCGACAGAAATTTATGCGTGATCCGATGATGAACCTTGGCGTCTTCAAGTACCCAATGTACATCGTGGGACTGCTTACGGTGCTGTCGTGTATGATAATCATCTTATCGAGTATGATTATTCTGCCAATGTACCTACAGAATGGTATGAAACTGTCCGCGTTCGCCGCCGGGCTCATGTTGTTGCCAGGCAGCGCACTGAACGGCATCCTGTCGCCGCGCATGGGGCATTTATTCGACAAGTATGGGCCGAAGTGGCTTGTTATTCCCGGCTTCGTCGTCGTCGCGGTAATGTTATGGTTTTTCTCCAACATTTCGCCCGCGTCTTCGGTCGCTTTCATCGTCATCTTGCATATCGGACTAATGGTCGGCATCTCCATGGTGTGGATGCCGGCGCAGACAAATGGCATGAACCAGCTGCCGCCAGAGCTGTACCCGCACGGTACGGCGGTCATGAACACGCTGCAGCAGGTCGCGGGCGCGATCGGCACAGCGATCGCAATCAGCATCCTTACGAGCGGCATGGAGAAGTATTTGCACGACTCTCCCGCGCCGACCAAACAGACCGAGATGGCCAACGCAATGACGGTCGGCTCACAGAACGTGTTCATGTTCGCAATGATTGTAACGCTGATCGGTCTGGCCATAGCGTTCTTCATCCGCCGCGTTGTCGTCAACCATGCGGCGATGAATCCGAAGCATTGATGTTCCTAGAGGGAGCCTATGGGCTCCCTTTTCTCTTCGTTCTTGTAAAATTGCAGTCCTATGAGCGGCTAACCGGTTGGCTAATACTACAGGTAAAAGGTGAGAAGGGTAGAGCAGGAATTGTTTGAACGTGTCTGCGCTTCCGTTGTGCGCCGGAAATTGACCTACGAGGGCTTGTATTATACCCGGTCTTGGTTGAACATTAATTTTTCCTTAATGATTCTTATCTTTTAGAATGAGACTACTAAAGTCGTGGAACCACGATTGACATTTTTATCTGAGTGTCTCAAGTTCTAAAAAACGGGGGGATATTTTGTATGTCCTTTGCAGAATCGACGTATATATCCTATTTATGCCGGTCGCGTCATAAAGACCTACATCTTGAAACCTGAGACAAGCAAAATTGAGGTCATCAGCCAGCCGGGCTTGCTGCAGGTTCTTTCAAGGGGAACACTTCTTCCTTTATCAGAAGTTGTATATTTATATATAAAATATAGTAACATATTTAAAATTAGTTTTTATCTGTAGTATACCCCATGCACTATGTTCGTTTGCGGTATATTTAGTACAAGGATATAAGGAAAATGTAGAGAGAAAGGAATTCTTTTACTATGCTCGATACACACTATCATCTTGATCAGCTTGATGATGAGACGCTGCACAGGCTAATGGAAGAAGCGGCCGTAATTCGCAACATTATCGCGCCGGCTACAGGGCTTCATTCTTTAGAGCGTTTACTAAAGATTAAAAACCAATACAATGAACGGGTGGAAGTAGGTGCAGGGATTCATCCGGAAAGAGAAATGAACGGTGAAATAAGGGAAGAAAAAAAGAAACTCATTCAATGGATAAAGGAAAATCCGTCAAAAATTCGTGCGATTGGAGAAGTTGGACTGCCCTATTATTCGCTGGAAAATAAACAACCAAACGCGATTCCGGAAATCGCATGGGAAATCCTGCATGACTTCTTAGCTTTAGCTTCGGAGCTTAAACTTCCTGTTATTCTGCACGCTGTGCATACGATGGCACAACCATGCCTTGAGGCAGTAAAACAACATAACATTGAAAAAGCGGTATTTCATTGGTTAAAAGCCCCTGATGAAGTGGTACGTCAAATTATGGATAGCGGATATTACATTTCTGTCACCCCTGAAGTGGTGTACCGGGAGCGTGACCAGCACCTTGTCTGGCTCGTTCCTATCGAACAACTGCTGCTCGAAACAGACGGACCGTATCCGCATCAAGGTATTTATGAAGGGAAGCTAACCCACCCGCTATGGATTAGAGATAGCATTCAGGCGATCGCCGGCATCCACGGAAAATTGGAGGAAGAAATAGAGCAGGTGACAACGCAAAATGCGTTGCGCTTCTTCTTTGGTTAATGGAGCTTAAGCTTACTATGGATAAGCAAGGCACATACGCAGAAAGGAAAAACGTTTTCTAAGGAAAAGGGTCACTCTCCTGAGTGGCTCTTTTCCTTTCGAAAAACAAGCGTAAACCCTATCTTTTTTGTCGTAATTAATTGATAATAATTGTAAGGAGGGGATTGATACGAAAAATTTAAAGACAGAAATTTTACTGCTTTGTGTTGTACTGTTTTGGGGAGGCAACTACACATTCAGCAAGTTCGGGATGGAAGTACTCAGCCCTGAAATGTTTACACTCATTCGGTTTGCGATTGTTTTCCCTATACTGCTCATCGGTCTTTGGTGGAAGGAAAAAAGCATAGCCATCGAAAAGAGAGACATCCCCCGGCTTATCATTGTTAGTCTGGTTGGGATTTCGATTTATCAGACGCTCTTTATGGTTTCGATACATAATACTTCTGCGACGAATTCTTCTCTTATGATTGCATTGTCGCCTATTTTTACGGGAATATTATCCATCGCTGGTGGAAAGGAAAAGTTTACGTGGAGAGTCCAGGCGGGTTCCCTTCTGGCATTCCTTGGGGCGGCTGCAGTCATTGGAATGGGAAACGAAGGATTTGCCTTTCGCTCGAATCATCTTTACGGAGATCTTATCGGTCTTATTGCGGCCCTGTTCTGGGGGTGGTATCCCATTCTTGCCGAACCCCTCGTGAAAAAGTACTCGTCCCTTCGGGTTACCGCCTGGTCGTCTGGCATTGCGGCTGCGCTTCTTGTACCGATTAATATGACACAATTATTGACAACATCCTGGCACTGGAGTGCTGGAGTATGGGGTTCCCTTCTGTATGCTGCGATTCCGGTAACAGTTTATGGCCTGGTCGTCTGGTATTATGGTGTCAGTAAGATCGGGCCGACGAAAGTAATGGTCTACATGTATATGGTACCGCTCGTTGCGATTCTCATCGCGGCTGTTGTTCTCCATGAATCACTTAATCTGCTGCAGGGGCTTGGCGGCATTGTCATCCTGCTCGGAATCACGGTTGTGAAATGGGAAGGGAAGACAAAGGTCAGCCATTCCATAGCGAAATAGGAATAAGAAATACTACGAAGGAAAGAGTAACAGAAAGTAAAAAGTGAACGAGAAGGAGTCACCATGATACGATTTGGCATAATCGGAACGAACCGGATTACCGAACAGTTTATTGAATCAGCAAGGGAAATAGAGGATTTTGCTTTGACGGCTGTTTATTCCCGGACGGAAGAACGAGCGAAGGAATTCGCAGCGAAATTTGGCATTCAGAATACCTTTACGGAATTGGAAGCGATGGCAGCAAGTAAAGAAATCGATGCCGTTTATATTGCCAGCCCTAATTCCTTTCACGCAAAACAGGCGATAACGTGCATGAACTATGGAAAGCACGTGTTGTGTGAAAAGCCCATTGCCTCTAATACAGCCGAGCTGCAGGAGATGATTAAAGCAGCAAAAAAGAACAATGTGGCGCTAATGGAGGCAATAAAATCAACCCTTGTTCCTGGCTACAGAGCCATTCAGGAACATTTGCACAAAATTGGGCCGGTCCGTCGCTATTTTGCAAGCTATTGCCAATATTCCTCCCGCTATGATGCTTATAAAGAAGGCACCATCTTAAATGCATTTAACCCTGCTTTTTCGAATGGGTCATTAATGGATATTGGAATTTATTGTATCTATCCAATGGTTGTATTATTTGGCAAGCCTTCCGGTGTAAAAGCCCATGGAGTGATGCTTGATTCGGGGTGGACGGGGAAGGAAGCATCCTTATGAAGTATGAGGAAAAAGACGCGGTTGTTATGTACTCGAAAATAACCGATTCACATCTTCCTTCTGAAATTCAGGGGGAAAACGGGACCCTTGTCATTGATAAAATCAGCAGTCCAGCGAAAGTTGAAATCCGCTACCGGGATGGAAGGACAGAAGATATTACAAAACCACAGGCGAATCCAGCGATGTATTATGAAATAAAAGAGTTTATGGAGTTAATTAAAAACGGGAAATTGGAATCGCCGACTAATTCTCATACAAATTCCATGGTTGTGATGGAAATAATGGAGGAAGCCAGAAAACAAATAGGGCTTGTATTTCCAGCGGATAAGGCGGTGAAATCCGAATTTAAACAGTAGTGCCTCTGTTTAGGAATAAACAACCCTTGCGTAAAAAATACGCAAGGGTTGTTTCATTTTCATGCATAGGATTAGGTTTTTTATTGACCGGGTTCCTTGATTTTGACCTTATCCTTCATCGCTGTCTCCATGTAGGTTTTACCCCATTCATACATCGCCTCAAGGACAGGCATAAGGGTTCTTCCATGTTCTGTCAGTGAATATTCCACTTTTGGCGGAACAACAGGATATACTTCACGATGGACAATTTGATCTTCTTCCAGTTCCCGCAAATGGTTAACGAGCATTTTTTGCGTAATATCCGGGATCAGGTTTTTTAGTTCGCTAAAACGCTTCGTCCCGCTTTTTCCCAAATGCCATAAAATAATCATCTTCCACTTTCCGCCGATGACGGAAAGCGTCAGTTCTTTTTCGCAATTAAACGTCTTATTAGGAATGCGTGCCATCCATTTCACCTCTGTATTTATTGTAACACATAGTATCCTTTATGATACTATGTGTTTTTTTATCACTATATGATAATAAAGTGCGTACTTACAATAGCATATTATACACGTTATACTAACTTCTGTGTTAAAAATAACGAGCACAGGTAATGGTCATACTAAAGATGCTTGAGGGAAAAAATCTAACTCGCCATCGATAGTTAACCTGTTAACAACACGAATTCATTTTTATTAGGAGTGGACAATTCATGGAACTGCAATTAGCGTTAGATCTTGTAAACATCCCGGAAGCAAAGAAGCTGGTAAAAGAAGTAGAGAAATACATTGACATCGTCGAAATCGGCACGCCGGTTGTTATAAACGAAGGCCTTCGGGCAGTAAAGGAAATCAAAGAAGAGTTCCCTTCTTTAAAAGTTCTGGCAGATCTAAAAATTATGGATGCAGCCGGATATGAAGTCATGAAAGCATCCGAGGCTGGCGCAGATATTATTACGATATTGGGAGCTGCTGAGGACATGTCCATTAAGGGTGCTGTTCAAGAAGCGAAAAAACAGGGCAAGAAAATCCTGGTGGACATGATCGGCGTGAAAGATATTGAAGGACGGGCAAAAGAACTCGATGCGCTTGGTGTGGATTATATTTGTGTGCACACCGGCTACGATCTTCAGGCAGTCGGACAAAATTCTTTTGAAGACCTTCGAAGAATTAAAGGCGTCGTGAAAAATGCAAAAACAGCGATTGCAGGCGGTATTAAATTAGAGACGCTGCCGGAAGTGATTAAAGCCAATCCTGACCTTGTGATTGTAGGGGGCGGGATTACCGGACAAGAGGATAAACAAGCTGCAGCTGCCCAAATGCAAAAAATGATTAAACAAGGGTAAGGACAGGGCATGCAGACGACGGAATATTTTACTGAAATTATAAATGAGTTAAACCGTACCGCGGGCTTGCTGATAAGCGAAGAAGCCGAAAAATTGGTGGACGGAATTCTCGAGGCAAAGAAAGTGTTTGTCGCTGGCGCAGGCCGGTCTGGATTAATGTCCAGGGCCTTTGCCATGCGGATGATGCAGATGGGCTTCGATGCTTATGTCGTTGGCGAAACGGTCACCCCGAACCTGGAAAAAGGCGATATGCTGCTCATCGGTTCCGGTTCAGGGGAAACCAAAAGTTTGGTTCCAATGGCGGAAAAAGCAAAAAGTTTAGGGGGAATCGTTGCCGTTGCAACGATTTTCCCTGAATCAACGCTTGGCAAAATCGCCGATATTGCCATTACACTGCCTGGCTCACCGAAAGACAAGGCGAACAGCTCATACAAGACGATACAGCCAATGGGAGCCTTGTTTGAGCAGACGCTCTTATTGTTCTACGATGCTGTCATATTGAGACTAATGGAGAAGCAGGGAATGGGCTCCGCTGCCATGTTTAGCAGACATGCCAATCTTGAGTAGGGCAATCCATTAAAGCTGCAACACTAAAAAGGATAGAATCAGGCGGAAGCAAACCTGCCTGATTCTATCCTTTTATTTACTGAAAGCTTACCCTCCAATGTGTGACATTTCCACTTTTTTCTTTACAGCGCTACTATTTGTAAGTTCATCGCGCTCTTCCGAATAGCGATCATGGCGGTTACTCCAAATATTTTCCACAATGGATTGCATTTCTTTGTCTGACAACCCGGATCGCAGGGGAGTTTTTAAATCATGTCCCCTCGAGGCAAACAGGCACGTGTATAATTGGCCTTCAGCGGATAACCTTGCCCGATTGCAGCTGGAGCAGAAAGCATCGGTCACAGAAGAAATGACACCGATTTCCTCATGCGATCCAACATAGCGGTATCTTGTAGCTACTTCCCCTTCATAATTAGGGTCAATCGGTTCAATTGGCATCGCGCGGTTAATATCCTCAATGATTTGCTTTTTTGGATAAACGGAATCCAAATTCCACTGATTTGTATTTCCCACATCCATAAATTCAATAAACCGTATAATATGTCCCTTCTCTTTAAAAAACGAGGCCATCGGAACAATTTCAGATTCATTGACACCTTTTTGGACAACCATATTGATTTTAACGCCAAGTCCTGCTCTGGCAGCTGCATCAATTCCTGCCAATACTGTGTCAACGGTAACGCCTCTGCCGTTCATTTTTCCAAATAGCTCGTCATTTAAAGAATCCAGGCTGACTGTCACCCGCTTCAGGCCGGCATCCCTTAATTGCTCCGCGTACCTGGGCAGAAGGGAACCGTTCGTTGTCATCGCAATTTCTTCAATCCCGTGTATTTCTGAAAGCTTGCTTATGAGAACAGGGAGGTCCTTCCGCATTAAGGGCTCGCCGCCTGTGAGGCGAATTTTTTTTATTCCAAAGTTTTCCGAAAAAATGCGGGCGATCCTTTCTACTTCTTCAAAAGAAAGGAGCTGCTCTCTTTTAAGAAAAGGGTAGTCAGGGCCGAAAATTTCAGCCGGCATACAATACGTACAGCGAAAATTGCATTTATCTGTAACAGATATGCGCAAATCACGAAGGGGGCGGTTCAATTTATCAAGCAAATGAATCGAATTTGTCATGCTGCATTCCTTCTCTCTAGCTCCCGTCTTGTTTAATCCTTTCAGGGTGCGAATAAACATTGAAAGAGTTTCCTCTAATAAATCCAACAGCCGTGATGTTTAACTCTTCAGCCAGCTGTATTGCCAGGTCTGTAGGAGCAGACTTCGACAATACAACACCGACGCCAATTTTCGCAGCTTTCAATAGAACTTCAGAAGAAATCCTTCCGCTAAAGACGATGGTCTTATCTTGAACAGGGATACGATGCTGTATACAATAACCAAAAAGTTTATCTAAAGCATTATGCCTGCCAATATCCGTTCGACTAATTAGCATTTCACTATTTGTACACAGGGCCGCATTATGAACGCCACCCGTTTCTTTAAAAACGGTACTGCTTTCCTGCATCTGTTTCATTAGGAAAATGCATTGTTCCGGCGTAAGTGATACCTTTGATGTAGATGTTCTAGCTGTGCGTGCGTCGTTTTGAAAGTAAAATTGCCTGCTTTTCCCGCAGCAGGAGCCGATGAATCTTTTGGAGTAAAATTGCTGGCTTGTAGGGGTCTGAAACGTTAAATCTACATAAGCGAACCCGCGAGACTGATCAATGTGCATTTGTTTAATGTCATCTTTAAATCGTATCACACCTTCTGATGCGAGAAAACCAATAACGAGTTCTTCTAAATCTAATGGGGTGCAGACCATTGTTGCAAATTCTTCACCGTTTAGCATAATGGTCAATGGATATTCGGAAACAATCTGGTCATATTTTTCCTCCAAAGAACCATTTTCAAACTTTGTAACTTTTTTTTGAATCGTATACTCGCCTTCCATAACCTGCCACCTTCTTGTCAACAAATAATTATTTTAATAATAGCATATATTCATTGTGTAAAAACTGTTGTTATATTGAAAAAAGAGTGTCGCTATTTTTAAAAAGTTCGTACAATCATATGTTTTGTGATACATTGTAGTGAAATGATTGAAACGTTAAATAAAAGGCCCACGGCTCGAAGAAGCACGCTCAGAGTGGGAGATTTATGGGGACGTGTTCCAATGGGGAGGCACCTGGCTGTGTGAAGACGGTGTATGTCGCATAAAAGGATCAGCGCTACGTGGAAAAGAGAGTCGAAGAGCTGGAAGAAGCGGTTCAAAAATATAATGGCATTTTATCAGGAGAGGGAGCCGTTTCCCTCCTCTAACGAACTATCTATTTATGGTATTAACTTCATTTATATAAGTCAAGTCGGAAAAGCCCCTGCCATTGTGGCAGGGGCTTTAAGCCTGCAGCAATAAAAATGAACATTATTGAGCCGAGTAACTAACCAGTACGGGAGGTTCACCGGCTTTGTAAACGAGGTTTAGCTTCTTTCCTTCCATGTCCGCAAATGACTCCGCATTTCCGTTAGGAATCATTAAGACTAGAATTTCCCCATTGTCGGCGGCAAATTCCACAAAATTGCCGTCTGCCACACCATTCACTGTTGCTTCAATACGAATGGTATTATCATGCGCAATCGTAAGATGCTGGCCCACCTTAAGCATGTCGGTTTTTAATCCATTCGTTCGTTTAAGCTCTTGTACGGTAACTTTATATTTTGCAGCGATTTTGAAGAGGGTATCGCCTTTTTTAACGGAGTAATTATCACCAGCAGCGGAAGCGGATGAAGCTCCGATAAAAGCGCTTATGGCAAGGATAAGCGAAGCTGTTATTCCAATTGCTTTCGCCTTATAGGCTTGTACAGCAGCCTTTCTTTGAAAAATGCCGCCTGTTTCGGGTACTGTTGTTGTTATTGTCTTTGTTTGTTTTATCATACTTGACCCTCCATCTTTCATTTGTATTATAATTACCACGATTCTTGCATTAATCAACATAATATGGAAAGAAAATAAAGAGGAATGATATAGAAAGGCTCATACGACATGTATATGTCATTGATAAGCATTGTATGACACCGAATTAGTAACAAATAAAAAGGAGGGGATAGTATAGGGGAAGGGAGAGAGACGGAAATGAAAAATGATAACGTTGTTAAACATAAGGTCAAGCATCAGGAAAATGAGGAGATAAGGAAAGGGAACGGCGAAGGGATTCAGTGGTGGCAGCTTACGCTCATCGGCATCGGCTCGATTATCGGCGCCGGTTTTTTTCTCGGTACAGGGCTGTCTATTCAAACCGCCGGCCCTTCCATGCTGCTCGCCTACCTGGCAGGGGGCGTCATTGCGTTTCTAACTTTTAACGCGCTAGCGGAAATGTCAGTCCATGACCCGCAACCAGGGTCGTTTCGCACTTATGCGGGAAAAGCGTTTGGGCCGGGCATAGGGTTTGTGAGCGGTTGGATGTACTGGCTCGCCGGTGTATTGATTATGTCCAGCGAGGTTACGGCCTTAGCTATTTTTACGAAGTTTTGGTTTCCCCACGTTCCCCTGTGGGTTTTTTCGATTGTTTATGCAGCGGCAGGACTGGGCATAAACCGGCTTGGCGTGCGTAATTTCGGGACAATCGAATCGTTTTTTGCCATTGTGAAGCTCTCCACTCTTATTGTCTTCATTGTTTTCGGAGCGATGATTCTCACAGGCGTTATCCCGCCCTCCGCTAATCTGACAATCAACCGGCCAGCCTTTCTTCTTCAAGGAAGCGTATTTTTTCCACATGGATTCATCGGCCTCTGGTCGGCCATGATTTTTGCGCTTTTTTCCTACGGGGGAATTGAAATTATGGGCGTGACGGCGAATGAATTGAAAAACAAAAATGACGTTACGAAAGCGGGCACCGTATTGCTTCTTGCGCTTGTGTTCCTCTATGTCACTGCTTTGTTTTTTGTTATTATTATGGCGGATTGGAGCAAAATCAATGAATCGGAAAGCCCTTTTGTGACGGCTCTGTCTGCGTTTAACCTTCCTTATTTGAGCACCATCTTCAATTTAATTATTATTAGTGCCGCCTTTTCCACGATGGTAGGCTCGCTCTTTTCCATCACTCGGGTGATGCTTTCGCTTGCGAACGACGGGGACGCGCCGAAGATGTTCGCCCAAATAAACAAACGCGGCGTCCCGGCAAAGGCGCTGTTTCTGGGGAGTTCCGGGCTTGCCCTGTGCATCGTTCTGTCTTTCCTTCTTCCAAATACGGTGTACGAATATGTAACAACAGCGGCGGGGGTTATGCTTATTCTAAACTGGGTTATTATTATGTCTTCGCAGGTGAAAAACCATCGGAACTACATAAAATCAGGCGAGAGGCTGGCTTCTGTAATGCCCGGAACCCCTTACAGTTC
Source organism: Aneurinibacillus tyrosinisolvens (assembly GCF_001015055.1). Classification (GTDB taxonomy): domain Bacteria; phylum Bacillota; class Bacilli; order Aneurinibacillales; family Aneurinibacillaceae; genus Aneurinibacillus_A; species Aneurinibacillus_A tyrosinisolvens. The sequence continues at coordinate 243,472 of NZ_BBWZ01000003.1, forward strand.
GTATTTTGGCATTGCTTTGATTGTTGTCTCGGTTAGCGGGGCGCTGTTTCGCCCGAATGAGCGGGTTGGTTTTCTGGTGAGCCTCGGCATTATTGGGATTATTTTTGTCAGCTATTATTTGCGCAGCCGTTCCGTTGTCGTCCCGGCAAGGGAAAAGAGAAAAGAGCGTTCGTAATATAGGGTACTATTGTATAATAGTAATAAAAAGACTGGAGGAGGAAACATATGGATAATTGCAAAGCGATTGTTTTTGACGCATACGGTACGCTCTTCGATGTACATACTGTGACAGAGAAGTGTGAGCTTATCTTTCCGAGGCTTGGCGGAAAGATAAGCAATACCTGGAGGCAGAAACAGCTGGAATATACGTGGCTCCGTTCTTTGATGGGACGATATGAAGACTTCTGGGAAGTTACGCGGGATGCACTCGTTTTTACTTTGAAAGAGCAGAAAGTTGAATGGTCTGATGAGGCGCTATCCGATATCCTTAACGAATATCTTCATTTAAAGCCGTATAATGAGGTCCCTGCGGCATTAGGAAAGCTGCAAGTGCAGGGCAAGCAGCTGGCCGTCCTTTCAAACGGAACCCCGCACATGCTGCAGTCGGTTATCCGCCATGCGGGCCTGGCTTCTAAGTTTTCTTACGTCATCAGCGTAGATGAGCGCAAAATATTCAAACCGTTTATGGACGTTTACCAGCTCGCCCCGGACAAGCTGGGGGTTCATAAAGAAGAGGTACTGTTTATTTCTTCAAACCCATGGGACGTCTCAGGAGCAAAAGTATTCGGGTTTCAGGTGTGCTGGATTAATCGGTTTGACAAACAGTTTGATGAGCTCGGTGTAGAGCCTGATGTTGTTGTCCGAACATTGGATGAGCTGGCGGAAAAACTACAAAGAGAAGGGTAAAAAGATAGAGGATCCATGCTTGCATGGCATCCTCTATCTTTTTAATTGAATAGTTTTCTCACTTGTTTGCTATTTGCATAGCAATAATAAACCAGTTTGCAGCATTCTTGCTGCCAATCTGCCAGAGAAGGGCGATGATTTCTTGCGTGGTAAAATGCTCCTTCACCCGTTCCAGCAGCTCTTCGGGCAAAACACCATGGTAGGCCATAATTTGATCGGTAAGTTCCAGTGCGGCTCTTTCCCTGTCCGACAGGGAAGCTTCTTTCTGCCTGGCCGCTGCCATGTTTCTCTTTTGCTCATCCAGAGCAATTCGCTGGACGTTCAGTCAGTAGTCACACCCGTTGTTTGCGGCGGAGCGAAGACGGATAAGTTCAAGCAACTCAGGCTCCAGTATTTCTCCAAGCGCGCTTTCCATCTGCTCGAATGCACCGAGCAGTTCTGGGGAATTTGCAAATGCTTTGCGAAATGGGCTTCCTTCTACGTCTGTAAGCGGTAACCTTGCCAAAGTAGCACCTCCTATTAAGTATAGATACTTCTTTAAATTCCCATCCTTCCTATTATCAAATCACGAATTCCGTTTCTTTGCTATAGGTTCCGGCACATTGCAGAGTGCAAGCAGCAGCTATTCCGCTTGTGCATGCTGGACAGAATGGAGAAACAGCCGGGTTAATTGGGTCATTTCAACATGCGCTGCCTGAATATACGAGAGCTGGCGCAAAAAAGTCCGGCCTTGAATCGACAAGGAAGCGAGTTCACCATACTGCAGCGGTTTTCTTACAGCCCAATCGGAAAGGACGGTCACACCAAGCCCCGCAGCAACCGCTTCTTTCACCGCCTGGTTACTGCTGAATGTAACCATTTTTTTAACCCGCAGACCGAAGTTTTCAATCACATAATCGGTGTATACCCGGGTCCCTGAACCTTCTTCCCGGACAATCCAGGTGCAATCGTGAAGCTTATCCGCATCGATCATTTTAAATGCGGCCAGCGGATGGTTGGTCGGAACGACCAGCACCATTTCATCCTGCATGAACGGAGTAATTTGCAGATCTTTGTCATTTGTTTGCCCTTCGATAAGTCCAACGTCCATTTGCAGCAGCTTCACAGCCCGGGCGATGCTTTCCGTATTGCCAACGGTCACCTCAACCTCTGCTTCCGGATACTCATGGCTGAACGCTGCCAGAAGCCTCGGAAGGATATACTCACCGATCGTATAGCTGGCCCCAATGTGGAGCTTTCCTTTTATCGTATGCTGGTGGGTGTACAAATCCTCCCGCGCTTTTTCATACAAATTCAGCATCTGTTTCGCCCGTTCATACAGCATCTCGCCGGCCGCTGTAATATAGAGATGCTTAGGAGAACGATCGATCAGCTTTGCCTGAAATTCGGATTCCAGATTTTTAATGTGCAGGCTCACGCTTGGCTGTGACAGCCGGAGCTTTTCTCCCGCCCTGGTAAAGCTTTTTTCTTCCACTACGGTAACAAATGTTTTCAGTGCATCATAATGCATACGATTCTCCTATTTATCATTAGAAATATTAATCTTTACAATAATATAACTGTATTTTCCTTATTATTCAACCTCTCGTATAGTAAAAGAAGAGGAAAGAACGGAAGGCGATGAAGCGGGGGAAACCACAATGGAACAGACGATAAAAAAGAGTGTAGTGAGGCCGGATAGGAAAGGGATTTCGCTATATTTTATCCAGGGAGTTGGCATCACACTGCTCATAGCAATAGTGTCCAGGTATATCGCAACGCTCCCTTTTTTCAGTATGGTTGGGCAACTGGTCGTTGCCATCCTGCTCGGAATGCTGTGGCGGGCGGTACTTGGCGTTAAAGAGCAAACGATGAGCGGGACTTCCTTCTCCAGCAAAAAGCTGCTGCGGCTGGGAATCATTGTGCTCGGGATGCGGTTGAATCTGTTTGGCATTGTGGAGGCAGGTTCGCATGTCGTTGTTCTGGCGACGGTGAATCTTGTGTTTGCTCTGCTCGTTGTATACGGTTTGTCGCGTTATTTGAATGTAGATCGTAAACTTAGCATACTGGCGGCGTGCGGCACCGCGATTTGTGGTGCGGCCGCGGTCGCTGCCATTGCCCCGCTCGTGAAAGCGGATGATGAAGAATCGGCAGTGGGTGTAGCTGTCGTAGCCATTCTTGGTACTATTTTTACGGTTGTGTATACTTTGCTATACCCTGTACTCGGCTTAACGAAAGCGGGTTACGGCGCGTTTGCGGGAGGGACCCTGCATGAAATCGCGCATGTTATCGCAGCCGCAGTTCCTGGGGGGAAAGAAGCGGTGGATGCAGCGGTCATTGTCAAGCTAACGAGAGTAGCGCTGCTCGTACCGGTGGCTCTCTTCATCGGCTGGTCGTTTGAGCGGGGGACAGCGCCGGCTTCACAGGATCGTTCGTTTAAAGAAAGGGTAGCGAAATTGCCGGTTCCGTGGTTTGTTTTTGGCTTTCTTATCGTAAGTGGAATTCATACCCTTGGCATTATACCTGAGAGCGCTGCGAAGCAAATGGTGTCGATTTCGTACTTGCTGTTAGGGATGGCAATGGCGGGCCTGGGGATGAATGTGAGGATAAGTACGTGCAGACGGTTGGGGATGAAGCCCCTCGCAGCCGGGTTTGTTGGGTCGGTGCTGCTGTCTGTCATCGGTTTTTATCTTGTTCAACTACTTGGTCTTAGCTGAATGATTTGATACATTTATATTTAATAAGGCTACGTGTTCTAAATTTGGGTAACGGGGTGACTTCATGGCTAAGCTGTTTTCGATTGGAGAAGTTTTAATTGATTTTATCCCTTTGCAGAAAGGAAGAGCCCTGCAGGATGTCGTTTCGTTTGAACGTGCGCCCGGCGGTGCGCCCGCAAACGTTGCGGCCGCTGTTGCAAAGTACGGAAATCCTGCAGCCATGATTACAAAGCTCGGCAATGATGCTTTTGGGAATTTTCTCATAGAAGAATTGAAGAAGGCAGGCGTTGAGACAGACAAGGTTTTAAGAACGGATGAGGCGAATACCGGACTTGCTTTTGTATCGTTACGGGAAGATGGGGAACGCGATTTTTCCTTTTATCGTAATCCATCTTCCGATTTGCTATTAACAGCGGAAGAAATTGATACAAACTGGTTTCAAGACGGTGATATCCTGCATTTTTGCTCCGTGGATTTAGTGGAAAGCCCGATGAAAAAGGCGCACAGAAAGGCGATTTCAGCCATGAAAGCGCAGGGGGGACTTGTCAGCTTTGACCCTAACGTGCGTCTTCCGTTATGGAAAAGCGAGCAGGCCTGCCGGGAAGCGATTTTGGAGTTCATCCCAACTGCCCACCTTGTGAAAATTTCGGATGAAGAACTTCCTTTTATTACAGGGATTTCAAATGTAGAAGAGGCTATCCGCACCTTGTTTGCTGGTGATGTACAGGCTGTTATCTACACGAAGGGGCCGGGGGGAGCTGAGTTGTATACAAAAACCAGCAAATACAACGCAGAGGGCTACCGTGTACAGGTACAGGATACAACAGGAGCGGGAGATGCTTTTATCGGAGGCTTCCTATTTCAACTGCTGAAGAGAAAAATAAGCCAGGATACAGTCGAAGAAATCATAAAAACACACCATAAGGAAATACTGGCTTTTGCCAATGCAAGCGGTGCGCTTACAACCGCAGGCAAAGGAGCGATTTCTTCGCTTCCGACGATAGAACAAGTTTATGCGCTCCTAAACGGTGGACATGCATAGAAATAATTTTTACACAAAGGAGTTGGCTATCTTAGATGAATAAGCACTGGTGGAAGGAAAGCGTTGTATATCAAATTTACCCGCGGAGCTTTGTGGATAGTGATGGGGACGGCATCGGAGATATCCAGGGAATCCTGTCAAAACTCGATTATTTAAAAGATCTCGGGATTGATGTTGTGTGGTTATCCCCTGTCTATACTTCTCCAAACGATGATAATGGCTACGATATTAGTGATTACCAGGATATTATGGCTGAGTTCGGGACGATGCAGGATTGGGAACAGTTGCTTGCGGAAATGCACAAGCGGGGCATTCGCCTTGTTATGGATTTGGTAGTGAACCATACATCAGATGAACACGCCTGGTTTGCAGAATCACGTAAATCAAAAGACAACCCGTACCGTGATTACTATATATGGCGCCCAGGTTTGGACGGAAAAGCACCGACAGACTGGAGGGCTTCTTTTGGCGGTTCAGCCTGGGAATATGATGAAGCAACCGGAGAATACTTTCTTCACATGTTTTCTAAAAAGCAGCCGGATTTAAACTGGGAAAACAGCGCGCTTCGTCAGGAAATCTACAATATGATGAGGTTCTGGCTGGATAAAGGCATCGACGGATTCCGGATGGACGTCATTAATATGATTTCGAAAAAGGAGTTTTTAGCCCCATACGAGGACTTTATGAATGGAAAGGCGGAAAACAACGGGTACGAACCGAACGGAGAACGGGTACACGATTTTCTGCAGGAAATGAACCGCGAAGTGCTGTCCCACTATGATATTATGACGGTCGGCGAATGCCCGGGTGTTACACCCGAGCAGGCGCAGCTGTATACCGACGAAGATCGGCATGAACTGAATATGATCTTTCAATTTGAACATATGAGCCTGGATAAACAGAAAGGTTTGAGAAAGTGGGATGTAAAGCCGTTATATTTACCGGACCTGAAGGCAAATTTATCGAAATGGCAAAAGCAGCTGCACAACAAAGGATGGAACAGCTTATACTGGAACAATCATGACCAGCCCCGTATTGTTTCGCGCTTCGGCAATGACAGGGAGTACCGGGTTGAGTCCGCGAAAATGCTTGCTACGGTCCTCCACATGATGCAGGGGACGCCTTATATTTATCAAGGCGAGGAGATTGGCATGACGAACGTCCGGTACAAGACGATCGAGGAGTATAAAGATATCGAAACGCTCAATATGTATAAAGAAAGAGTATTTGAACAGAAGCGGGATCCGGGAGAAGTGATGGAATCGATTTATGCGAAAAGCCGCGATAATGCAAGAACGCCGATGCAGTGGGATAACAGCAGACATGCAGGCTTCACTGCGGGTGAGCCATGGATTCAGGTAAATCCTAACTATACGGACATTAATGTGGCGCAAGCGCTAAAGGAGCCGGATTCGATTTTCTATTATTATAAAAAGCTGATTGAGCTGCGCAGGCAGTATGAGATTATCATATACGGCTCTTATGAGCTTATTCTAGAAAATCACGAATCTATATTTGCCTATATTAGAACAATGGGAAACCAGAAACTGCTCGTTATTGCGAACTTCTACCAGGCTGAGGCTGTATTTACCCTGCCGAAGGATATCTCCTTTATTTCTAAGGAGTTACTAATAGGGAATTACCATGTAGAGGAAGAAGAGATTAAACAGTTTACCCTTCGCTCGTATGAATCGCGGGTATATAAATTAGATTGTACTGTGCAGTAAATCTAATTTAAGTTTGAACGATTTAACGAAACATTCGAAAAATCAAAGGCTGATTTTCCCGGCAGGTAAAATCGATAAAGTAAGCTCTTTGATAAATTCGGATGTTTTGCTGTTTCTGGCATAAAATGTAACAACATTAAAAATCTCTTACTGTATTTCAGGTGATTTTCCGTGTATAGTTCTCTAAAAGACATTAAAGAAGGGAGAACAGTTTTATGAAGAGCATAAAACCCGGTCGTGGACCTTCAGCGATGGGAGCTATTGGAAGTCTAGTTGCTGTTATCTTTGGTATTTTTTGGACGATTATTGCTTTTTTTATAACGAAAGATTCTCCTTTCCCTGTTGGCGGCACGATATTTCCACTCTTTGGGGTTGTCTTTATTGCAGTTGGAACGATTCAAGCGTTTTATCATTATAAAAATGCGACAAATAAGGAAAGAATGTCGTTGTTGGATATTGTAGATGCAGAGGAAGAGGGAGATCCTTTACACCAGTATTTTGACGAGAAAACCAAAGGAAATAATGGAGGGCAGAAATTATTTTGCCCGTATTGCGGGCGCCCGGCAAAAGAAGAATTTGCGTTTTGTGCTTACTGTGGCAAGGAGTTGAGCAGTATATAGATGCAGTGTGAAAAGGATGGGAATATGACGGAGAACACACGGGTAACGAAATGTCCAAAATGTGGTGGGACTGAAATAGGGGAAGGAAAGCAGTCCGGCTATTCGGTTATGGTTCCTGTTGGCCGCTTCAGCCTGAGAGGCTCAGATATTACATATAGAATTTGTACCAGATGTGGATACATAATAGAAGGTTATGTGAAAAATCCGGACAAATTCAAAAAAAAAATAATTATAGGAAGGGGAGAAGAACGGATGGACTTACGTTATCCTGTTGGCCAATTTAAACACAACGGCGACCTTACGCCCAGTCTAATCGAAGGCTGGATTAAAGAAATTGAGGGGGCACCGGCTCTTTTAAGAAAGGCTGTACGAGACTTGCAAGATAATCAGTTGAATACACCGTATCGACCTGACGGCTGGACGGTCCGCCAGGTCGTCCATCACCTTGCAGATAGCCATATGAATGCCTATGTTCGTTTCAAGCTCGCTTTGACAGAGGACAATCCAACAATTAAGCCGTATAGAGAAGAGAAGTGGGCGGAATTGTATGATTCCAGGCTGCCGATTGAAGTTTCGCTTGTATTGTTGGAGGCTTTGCATGCCAGATGGGTTACCCTGTTACGCAGCCTGAGCGCTGCGGATCTGGAAAAAACATTTATTCATCCGGACTCAGGTGAAGTTAAAGTTGGTTTTAATATCGGTATATACGCATGGCACAGCTGCCACCACATTGCTCATATTACATCCCTGCGCAATCGGTTAGACTGGTGAAGATTTTTACGTCTTTATACGGTTATTACACAAACGCCCAGTCAAGTTTAGGGCAACGGTAATAAGATGTGTTAAAAAGAATGGGAGTTGTGTAATATGATGACGCAGGAGGCTTACCAGGCATGCCGCGCCCATATGTATCACTACGTTAAATTAACGACGGGAGACGGGAGCCGGCACAAAGGATATATCCTTAATGTGGATGGGGAAAACGTGACCGTTGCGGTGCCGAATAGAGAGACAGAAGCAGGCTTGAGCGCTAACCTGAGTGACCAGCGGTCATTTCCCTTCCTGCTCCTCACTATTCCATTAGCTTATCTGGCCGGGGTCGCTACTGCAAGACCGAAATATCCTTACCCTCCTTATTATCCTTATACGCCATATCCTCCGACCCCGTATCCTTCAACCGTCTATCCCTCAACCGTGTACCCGTCCTATCCTTCAACGCCGTATTATCGTTAGAAAGAAAAAATTAAAACGGATAAATGCTTTCGGCAGCAGGATAACTATTATACCCGTAGAATATTTGCAATAGGTGGTGTTTCAAATGAAAGAATTTCATTGCTGTGCAACTTGCAAAAATTTTACCGTAGAAAAAAACGACAGGGGCATAAACTACTTTTGTAAAAGACTCGGGTATAATACAAATCCGAACTATCGTTTCGATTGCTGGGATCCAAAAGAAAACGTCAGCAGGTTAATGGAGAAGCAAGTAAACAAAAGGTAAACCGATAGAGCGACGTGTAAAAACGCGTACTGAAAAGCAACAAGGACAGGAATATGTATGATATATACGGCGTACGTGTTCTGGGCAAGGCTTTTCGATAGGCTGCTTGAAGTATTGAAAAATGTACGGAATAAATAGAGCAAACCAATAATAAGACCGGTACACTCGAATGCTTCATAGAAAGGATAGATAAAGGCACGTAAGCTAAGACCGCCCTGTATTGCAGGAGCGAACCCTAAATAACACAATACGGCAAGAATAACGCCGACGGCAAGCCACACCTTTCCTGTGCGGGCGGGAAGCTGCTGCAGCCAGTTTCTCCGGTAGGCCATAATGCCAAGCACAAAAAAACTAATGTACTGAGGGATGTGGGCCACTTCCATTTGGATGAAGCCGAACAAACCAATCCAGTGATCGATCGGGAACCAGATGCGGACGATAAATGTAATAAGTGAGAGCGCAGCGGCAAATAACACGATTCCAGTATGAGTAGGCGCCGACTGCGCAGCGGTTCCTACTGCTTTTTTTGTTTTCATAACCAGGGTGCATAGTAGGTAAACAAGAGAGTAGAAGAGTGAATTTTCAATAAACCAGAGGTGCCCGAAATTTAAGTCCGGCCAGGCCGGCCCGATCCAGTGTGCGGGTTCGGCTGTCATTCCTAAATAATAGGTTTTATAATAGCTCCAGAATGAAACCGCCGGGTATCCGCGATAATGCAAATGGAATATGTACATGAGCACAGGGATAAGGAGGGCTACACCAAACAACAGGGGCCAGCCGGGACGTTTTACACGGTCCTGTAAAAACCTTTTCTTTCCTTTCTTATGGAAGAATTCCGGCAGCTTATCACTCCATTTTTTGTGATTGGCCAGGAAACGGGGGAATATACAGCGAAAATGCCACCGGAAATGCTCGCCGATATGCTAATTCAAACGTATCAGGGGGTGCTCACCCACTGGTGCCTTGGATGTGGCGATGACGATACCCTGACCCAGATGATGCTCAGTTTTACCCTGTTTTTTGATGGGATAACAAAAAAGTAAAAAAGGCGAAATTTTAACGGGGGATTTCTACCATTTTTCTTATCCATCGTTTTTAGGTATCTACCTTGGTCAGGCAAAAGGAATGGATGCTGTAACGGTAGGAGCTATTCTGGCTGTAAGTTTTTTAGTCGCGACTTTCAGCAGTTTTTTAGGAGGCGCTTTGTCAGACTATATTGGAAGATACCCGGTTATGATTGTTTCTATGCTGTTATGGAGCCTTGTATTCCTTGGCTTTTCGGCGGCGATTTTTCAGTACAAAAGATGGCATAAGTCAGGGGACAAAAGAAAAAGGGGAGAGTTTCTAAACTCTCCCCGGTTAAAAGTAACGACATGGTTTATAGGAGTCCAAAGCTCCTTACGACAGTAGCGACAATATAGGTGACGAGAACAGCAAGGGCCGTGGGAATCGCAAAGGAAAGAAAAGTCCACTTTGCGCTTTTCGTTTCCTGATAAATATTAAAGAGCGTCGTGCCGCACGGGTAATGGAGCAGGGAAAAGAGCATCATATTTAACGCGGTTAACCACGTCCAGCCGTGGGCAAGAAAGATGTGTTTAAGTTCCGCCATGTCCTGAATATCTGTCAGAGCCCCGGTTGATAGGTAGCCCATAAGCAGGATGGGGACGACAATTTCATTGGCCGGCAGCCCGAGAATAAAGGCCGCTACAATAAAGCCGTCAAGCCCGAGCGCCTTGCCGAACGGGTCCAGGAAATTGACAATGTGCATCAAAACGCTTGTATCGCCGATGTTTATGTTGGCCAGCACCCATGTCACAATAGAAGCGGGGGCCGCGACAATGACAGCGCGTTTCAGTACGTTCCAGGACTTATCAAGGCTTGCACGGAAAATCGTGTGTAAAACCTTCGGCCTTCTGTACGGAGGAAGCTCCAGGGTGTAGTGCGTTGGAACACCGCGCAGCAATGTTTTCGAAAGCGTCCATGATACAGTGAGGGTAACGACGATGCCGATAAGCACCATCCCCATCACTGTCGCAGCTGTCACCAGCGTTGCCATTCCGCCTGTGTAGGTTGCGGCCATAAACAGGGACGCGAGCAGGATTAAAGTAGGCCAGCGCCCATTACACGGGACGAAGTTGTTTGTTAGAATGGCCAGCGTCCTTTCGCGTGGGGATTCAATAATGCGCGTCGACATGATTGCCGCCGCGTTACAGCCGAAGCCCATCGCCATTGTTAACGATTGCTTGCCGTGCGCTCCGGCTCCTTTAAATAACCGGTCCATGTTAAACGCGACACGCGGCAAATATCCATAATTCTCTAAAAGAGCAAAAATAGGGAAGAAAATAACCATTGGGGGCAGCATTACGCTAATGACCCATCCTGTTCCACGGAAAAAACCGAGGACAAGCATGCCATGGAGCCATGCCGGAGCATGAATAGCCTGAAACAAGAGGGTTAGTTTTACCTCGGCGGCTGAGAATAGCTCGGCAATCATGCCGGAAGGAACGTTAGCCCCGGCAATCGTTATCCAAAATATAACGCCGAGAATAGCCAGCATAATCGGAAACCCCCAGAGGGGTGAAGTGAGGATCCGGTCTATTTTCTCCGTCTTCACTCTTTCCTTATTCGCATACATTACGCTTGCATCGCATATGCTTCTGCTCGCTTGAAAAATACTGGAGACAATTTCATCTCTTGTGTTGGAATCAGACAGCGTCCCGGCTTGCTCGGTCCAATCCTTTAAGGGATCAGGACTGAATGCTGAATTTGAAGTCATGCAGGCTGCCTCCCTTTCCATGGGCCTTCACCCTTTGCTTCAAAGATTGGATAAAGATGTCGTCCCCGTCCAATAGCCGAAGCGCAATCCAGCGGGTAGGGAAGGAATCCCCGAGCCATTCTCTCACCATCGGTTCCACTTTCTTAATATTTTCCTCCAGCTTATCGGTGTATTGTATTTGATAAGGCGCTGTCTGTATTTTTCCTTTCACCATTTGATCAACGGTGTTCAGTAACGTATCAAATCCGACTTTGTTTCGCGCTGAAATTTTGACGACGGGGACACCTAGCTGTCTGGAAAGCACTGTATGATCGATAGAAATGCCTTTTCGATTCGCCTCGTCGATTAAGTTAATGCACACAATAACGCGATCCGTCATCTCCAGAACCTGCAGAGCTAAATTTAAATTCCGTTCCATTGCAGTCGCGTCCAGTACAACAATCGTCACATCCGGCCTCTCGAAAATAATATAGTCACGCGCTACTTCTTCATCTGCGGAATTTGAATAGAGGGAGTACGTTCCTGGAAGATCGACCAGGGTGTACGCCTGGTTCAGGTGTGTGAATGTTCCTTCGGCATGGGCAACGGTTTTTCCGGGCCAATTTCCTGTATGCTGGCGTAAACCGGTGAGTGCGTTAAATAGGGTGCTTTTTCCTGTATTTGGGTTGCCCGCTAAAGCGATGCGGTACGATTTCATGTTACAGGCCTCCTATCTGTTCTCCTACTATTTTAGAACTTTCTTCTTTCCGTAACGCGATGGTCGTATTGCTCACATAATACGCAACCGGGTCACCCAGGGGGCTTTTCTTCAAAACTTCAATCACGGCTCCAGGAACGAAACCTAAGTCAAGCAGCCTCCTGCGCATTGTTCCTTCTATATTGAGTGCAGTAATGCGAAAACGATTTCCCGGGGTTACATCTGAGAGAGGGATTAGGGTTTTGGACATCTATCTTTCCTCCATCAATCTATATTGGTACAAGGTAAAAGATTTGCCTTTAGTCAACTTTATATTTTTATCTTATGCACGAAATTATGAAATGTCAACGATTTTTTTGCGATCGTAAAACAAAGTTTCCTTTAGGCAACTTTAAAGGTGTAATTATGTGCAGGCGTTGTTTAATCCTGCAAAGCAGGGTATACAAATAAACGCAAAAAAGCAGCCGCGCTTTTTATAAAGAGGGCTGCCGTTCTGAGTGATATTTTAGGGGGTTACACACTAATGTCCAGGAGCGATCGTTCTACCGGCAACGAATGCCGACGCTGTATTTTCCGTAAATGAATGGATAAAAAGATAGCGCCGAAAGCAAGGCCAGAGATGAGTCCAATCCAGTAGCCAAAAGCGCCGTAGGATGTAAACCGTGCGATGAGGTAACCGATGGGCAATCCCAATATCCAATAAGAGATAAAGGTCATTACAAGCGTAACATTTACATCTTTGTAACCCCGCAATGAGCCCTGGATGGGTGCTGCGATTCCATCAGACAACTGGAAGAAAATAGCGAACAGCAAAAAGGTCTTTGTTAATTCGAATACAGCCGGATCGTTCGTGTATAGCTGGGCTACTTGCTCATTAAATGTAAACAGCCCAACCGCACAAAGAAGGGATAAGCCAACCGCAATGCCGATTCCTAATAAGCTGTATTCCTTTGCGTCTTTGAATCGGCCGGCCCCGACCTCGAAGCCGACGGTAATCGTCAGGGCCATTGCAATACTCATCGGTATCATATAGAGAAGAGAGGCGAAGTTCAGCGCCGCCTGGTGCGCGGCAATGGTAGTCGTGTTAAATTCACTCATTAAGAGTGTAACCGCAGCAAAAATGCTTGTTTCGAAAAAGATGGCAAAACCGATAGGAACCCCGATTTTCAGCTGTTCCCACCATGCCCGGAACGAAACGCGATATAATCGGCCGAACACTTGATACTCCTGGAATGCCTTTCCGCGCCTGATAACGAAGAATGCGATAATCGCAATGCACCAATACGTAATGGCGGTGGAATATCCGGCACCAACGCCGCCAAGCCGCGGAAACCCAAGCTTACCGAAGATTAATAAATAGTTAAGGCAAACGTTAATTGGCAGCGAAACAAGCGTAATAAGCATGGTCGTGCGTGTATGGCCGAGCGCATCAATGAAACAGCGGAATACAGTATATACAAAAAGCGGAACCATTCCTAAGGAAAGAGCAGCCAGGAAATCATGCGCCACCCGCTGCACCTCAGGATCGAGCTTCATTGCGTTCAAAATAGGATTGAGCAGAACGGTTCCACACACGATAACGGCAATCGCAATCACTACAGCCAGGTAGATTCCCTGGACTACATTAAAGGGGACCCGTTCCTTCCGCTGCGCCCCAATGAGCTGAGCGATAATCGGGGTTAAAGCAAGAAGGATTCCGCTAAGCCCTGTAAATACAGGAGCCCAGAGGCTGGATCCAATGGCAACGCCCGCTAAATCATTGCGGCTCGCGTGACCCGACATAATTGTGTCAAAGAAGTTCATAGCAAACAGGGCGATTTGCGTAATCAAAATCGGCAGCAGGATAATGAAAAACTGCCGCACCTTTTGCCCTAATGAGTTGGTTTGTCTCATCGTCAATCACCTTTCTTATAAAGCTAGAGGCACGCCATAAAATAGTAACATAGATTTGACGGCATCAGAACATCTTTCGTTGCATTATTTGTATTGCATGAAAATATTACCAGTATGATAACAGTATAAATTGTTGCCTTCGTGGGATTTTAAGATTAGCAAGTAACAACATCTTCTATATGGAAGGAAAGATTACAATGCCTAGAATGCAGCAACAAAGCTACGTACAGCAGGGCTATGTACAACCGTTTTACGCACAGCAGGGCAATGCGCAGCAAGGCAGCAGCAGAAACCGGCTGCTTGTTCCATCCGCCCGGGCTGCACTTGAGCAAATGAAATATGAAATTGCGCAGGAATTCGGCATTCAGCTTGGTGCCGACCAAACTTCCCGTGCCAACGGTTCTGTAGGTGGAGAAATGGTGAAACGCATGATTCAAGTTGCTGAACAAGCAATCGCAGGCCGCATAGGGCCCTTACAGTAACAGCACCAGGCGTTTAAAAGGATACAATCAAGCCTCCTGCCACAACGGCGGGAGGCTTCCTTATTTTATAAGTGGATAACATGCGGGGAAGAATGGGAATACAAAGGGAAAAGGATATAGGAAAACAAGGGCAGTGACGTTGAAACCAAGGAGGAGTTATAGCATGGGCACAGACAGGGCTCTTAATTGCGATAAGTATGCATTAACAATGATGCAGGGCTTCTGGAAACAAAACCGCCATAATGAACAGGTGGTCACAGACGGCTTTTTTAGAAAGCATCCTTTCAAGAACGGATATTCCGTTTTTGCGGGACTGGAGACGATGATTGACTATATTCAAAGCTTGTGTTTTACAGAAGAGGATCTTGCGTACTTAAGAGAAGATAGCTTATTTGAAGAAGGGTTTTTGAAAGAATTGAAAGAATTTCGCTTCACCGGTGACTTGTTTGCTGCAAGAGAAGGGGAAATCATTTTTCCGAACGAGCCGGTGTTTAGAGTGAAGACGCGAATTTTTGAATCCATCCTTATTGAAGCAGAATTGCTTACCCGCTTTAACTTTCAAACCCTTATCGCGACGAAAGCTTCCCGCATTATGCAGGCAGCCGGGAGCGACCAGGTAATTGAGATGGGGAAGAGAAGGGCGCAGGGAACGGAGGCATCGATCCTTGGGGCAAGGGCGGCCTACATTGCTGGTTTTCACGGTACGAGCAATATGACGGCTGGCAGGCGCTATGGAATGCAGACTGCCGGAACGATGGCGCACTACTGGGTTCAGCTGCATGAGACCGAATTAGAGGCTTTCCGCCGCTATGCCGAATTCTACCCTGATAGTTGCGTCCTTCTTGTCGATACGTACGATACCTTACGCAGCGGGATTCCGAATGCGATTCGCGTGGCAAAGGAAATGGAAGAGAAGGGCAGCCGATTAGCCGGTGTGCGAATCGATAGCGGCGATCTCTCTTATTTGTCAAAAAGGGCAAGGAAAATGCTGGATGCGGAAGGGCTGGATTATGTCAAAATTACAGTTTCAAGCGATTTAGACGAAATGCTCATTTCCGATTTGAAAGCACAGGGGGCGAAAATCGATATATGGGGAGTCGGAACGAATGTGATTACAGGCGGAAACCAGTCTTCGCTTGGCGGAGTGTACAAGGCCGTTGCATATGAACGAAAGGGACAATGGGATCCGGTTATTAAAATATCAGAGAATGTCGAGAAGATTACGAATCCGGGGTATAAGAAAGTATACCGGTTAATCGATCGCAACACATGGAAAGCAAGGGGGGATTATATTTGTTTCCAGAACGAAACGCTTGATGGCACGGAGAAAATAAACATGGTGCACCCGGTGCATACGTTCAAAACGAAAACCGTTGCGAACTTCATACCGGTTGAACTGCTTATCCCGGTTTTTAAAAATGGAGATCTGGTGTATTCTTCTCCGGATGTGGAAGAAATCCGCGAATACCACCAGGCTCAGCTATCCCTTTTCTGGGAGGAATACCGCCGGCGTACGAATCCGGAAATTTATCCTGTGGTTCTGTCTGATAAACTGCGTGAGCTGAAAAACGAACTGCTTCATAGTAAGGTGCGTGAAATAAGAGGAGAAGGATAAAACACGTTCCGTTCATTCTGCTGTGTAATTATTTATATATGAAGTGTTATAATGGTAATACTTCCTGCCCGCTTAGGACAGGATAAAATAAGCTCGCTGCAAATGTGTCAGAAGAAAGGAAGAAGATATATGGACGCAGAAACTACGCACCAGGAACCCGAAAAGTCTTCAGCCTTATGGTTGAATGAACTATCAAATCCGGAAATTCAAGAAGCATTGGCCACGCTCATTCGAAAGCTCCCCCAGATTACAGACGCTATGGAGAAGGCAGAACAGGGCATCGAAATGGTATCAGCCTTTGCCAGCGACGCGGAGTCTATTAATTACCTGGCCGGCCGTGTCTCCCCGCTCTCTAAAATGGCTCTTTCACAAGAAAATCTGGAGGCCCTTACCGTTATTATAGAGAAGCTGCCATCCATTGCTAAATCAGTGGCATTGCTTGAGCGTGTATCTTCACTCGTGGAACCTCTTGCAAACAGAGACATGCTTATCGCTGTTACAGAGACGGTTGAGCTGGTTACTTCCCCGGTGAAGGAACGCGTGCAGGATGGAGCATCAATCGTGAAGGAAGCGAAGGAGAGAGCCGAACGGAATCAATCTACCGTCTCTATATTCGGCCTGATGAAAATGCTGAAAGACCCGGCGGTACAAAAAGGAATTAAATTTGTTCAGGCGCTGCTCGATGTTTTATCCGAGAAAAAGGTCATTAAATAACGCGGGCTGTTGCCTGTAGGTAACCATGCGAAGAGTGTTCAGTAAGATTTCTCTTATTGGGTGCTCTTTTCTTTTACCGTATAAGCAAGGATGTCCACTTCAGCGAAAGGTGCTTCGAATACCACTGCTATTTCATTATAGCAAAACAAAGAGCAGCCGGTCTGGGCATAGCCCGGACAAGCTGCTCTTTTTTATGAGGTACAGGAGGGCTGCTTTACACTTGGGATTTCTGCTAACGGGCTGCCTTCTTTGTAATAGAGGGAATGGTTAAGCAAAATAAAAAAGATGTGCACATGGCTGTACCCGTATTCGCTTACCATTGCATGAAGCCTTGAAGCAAGCCGATCATGTGTTTCCTTTTCTCTCGGGAACATTAAAATTTCGAGGGAAGGGGGATGGTCGGTTATTTGTTCCACGGCAACGAGCTCGATTTTTACAATCTCCTTCGGAACGTTGGCAATATGGGAAAACTCAGCAACAAGGTCAGGGGCAATTTGCTGCAAGATTTTCTTCTCAAATCCTTTAAAGCGTAAAAAAGGCATGCTAATTTTCCTTTCTTGAACTATGTGTATCGACAATCAAAAACAAAGTTTAGCTCATTTTAATAGTTTATTCCTAAATAAAGTATACAACGATTCATGCCTTCGTATCAAAAAAATTGATGCACGCAAGAAAGCCGGCGGTATCATTACGGTATTGATTCCCACCGGCGTTTGCCTGCGCTTATGAATAGAATGGAAGTTATTTTGCGGGCCGGATAAGCTTAATCTATGCTGCAAATTTCCGGGGGGCAATCCTCGCAGTTGTTCATAATCTTTAGCTTTTCCAAATCGTGAATGACGATTTTTTTCCCCTCAACAGAAAGCAGGTTCTCGCTGCGCATCTCCTGCAGAATGCGGTTTACGCTTTCTCTTGTTACACCGCAGAAATTCGCCAGTTCTTTGTTGGAGAAAGGCACGTCAATCAGAATGCCATCCTTTGTTTGTTTTCCATAGCTGTTTGCCAGGCGAATTAAAATGGAATAAATCGCCCCTTTTTTCCCATTTAACACAAGGTCTCTAAACTTGGTTTGCGTTCTGCGAAAATGATCGCTCATCCACCTTATAAATTCCAGGGCCATCTCATTATTTTGCCCCAGCTTACTCTCAAACTCCTCCCGCCGGATTACGCCCACTTCCCCATCCTGTAAGCATTTGACGGTAAAAAAATAGGTTGGATTGTCTTTAAATAAAATGAGTTCCCCTACAATGTCATCTTTTTTACAAATTCTTAAGGTAAGTTCTTTCCCGTCCTTGTCAACTTTTGCGACCTGGAATTTTCCCGAACGAATTATGTACATAAAAGATGCTTCTTCTCCTTGCTTGAAGAGGTATGAGTCCCTTTTTACTTTTTTAGCTGTGACACTTTCGTTTAAAAGCGCCCACAGTGAACTAGAAAGGTTCTGCATAAGATAGAAGAAACACCCCGCTTTCACTTTATTTGTTTCAAGTATATTAAATACAGGGGCTGCACACAATTGCTTTTTCCATCCTGTGTGATGAATGTTACGGAACGATGGCAAAAGGATAAGTACAATAAAGATAAATCAATGATTTTGGGGAATTGAAATGTTTAATACAGAAGGCAGATGTGCAGCGATGGGGAATTTTGATGTGAGCAGTTATTGCGATGCGATCCAGATGCTGTTGAATGAGCATCCGCCGCTCGTTGCCCGCATTCATAAGCTGGCTGAGGGAGCGAAGTGGCTCGATGATGCAGCAGACGGGCAGTGGAATGAGGGAATTCAGGGACTATGTGAACAGGAAGCAAGCTTTAGAATAGATTTGGAGATTCATTCGGCAAAAGAAGAAGAGGGACTTTTCCCTGTATTGGGAAGACATATCGGAACACAGCAAGGCCCGATCGCCGTGATGGAATGGGAGCACAGTGAAGCAAAAAGATTGCTGTCGGCCTTCGAAGGGCAGATAAAGCATAGGGAGCAAGCTGGGGAGGCCGCGGCTTCACTTCTAGGTGCCTGTGAGACGCTGCTCTCTCATTTCGCAAAGGAAGAGAATGTTCTGTTCCCTATGGCACAAAAGATATTGAGTGAACAGGAAAAAGAGGCATTATGGGGTCTCCTGCAAAACAAGCAGCTTTAAGATGCTAATAGCTGGAGGGGATTAAATATCAAAAAAAGCAGCTCAACATTTGAGCTGCTTTTTACATAAGTGATATTATCGAATATTTCAACAAGTGAGTGGTTTATTTTACTTCAATCACGATACTGCCAAATGATTTATTGTCAACATAAGCATCCAATTTCCAAATGCCCTTTGAAGGTAAAATTAAATAACCGACAGCTTCGGAATAATAATGTGGCGGCTTTATAATATTTTCATTGGGTACACCAATGGCTCCTTCAAAAGCTGTAACAACTTTGCCAGTTTCTTTGCTGGTTCCTATCACCTTTACTGATTTGTTAAAAAGTTGTTCCGTTTTTTCTGGTGTTCCTCCCCAGATATGAACTAATTGTTTATTTTTTGCTCCTGCAATAACTGGACCATCAACGATAGCAAACTTGTTGTTAACCCCTTGCAAACCATATGGCACATCTTTCCCGTCAGGGCCAGGTTTAGGAATGGTAAAGACAGGACTTACCTTCCACTCATCTGCTTTGTTACTTGCAGTCACCGTTCCATTACTCTGCTTAGCTGGCGATGGTTCTGCCTGGGAGCACCCGCCTAGAAATAAACAAAACAAAAGAAAAAACATGAAGGGCTTCACATCGTCACCTATTTCCATTTATTTACAATTATAATTCGAAATAGACAATGTAAAAACCTGCCAAAAGTCCTGAGCTTCCTTTTTTCCTGGTTTATCCTCCGATTTGCGACATCATGCGGGTGGTTGGAATGCCGCTTTTCAGCAATTGTGCCATTTCATGCTGCTGCGGTTTGCGCCGGACGGCTTGATAAAACCTTTTTTTCATCTCATACGGGTCGTCAAGCACCGGGCGCAAATCCACTTCGTCCTGCCAGTACAGGCACGGTTTTAAGCGGCCGTCAGAAGTTAGGCGCAGCCGGTTGCAGGAATCGCAAAAATGGCTGCTGATCGGATGGATAAACCCGATACTGCCTTTTGCCCCCGCAAACGTAAACTGCTCGGCAGGCCCATTGTTTTTTACTTTCCCATACGGCTGCAGAGTACCGAACTTCTTCGCTTTTAAGCGGACAGTATCAAGGGATACATACTTGCTATCCCACAAATCGCCTGCATGGCCAATCGGCATGTATTCAATAAACCGAACATGGAGCGGGGCATCAATAGCAAGCTCAATTAAACGCTCAATATCAGCTTCATTAATATCTTTCATCAGAACGGTGTTTATTTTAATCGGAGCAAAGCCAACCGCAAGGGACGCTTCGAGCGAGTCAAGAACGTCTTTGAGTGTTCCGCCGCGCGTAATGTAACTGAAGGTTGCCGGATCAAGCGTGTCCAGGCTTATGTTAACCCGGTTCAATCCCGCCCTCTTGAGTTCAGAAGCGTACTTATGAAGATAAATTCCGTTCGTCGTTAATGCGATATCTTCGATCCCCGGAATACTGTGCAGCTTTTCGACGAGGACCGGCAGGTTTTTACGCAAAAGCGGCTCTCCGCCGGTCAAACGGATTTTACGGACGCCGAGTTCAGCCCCCACCTTTACGATTTGTTCGATTTCTTCATAAGATAGAATATTTTTCTCCGGCTGGCAGTGGTGCATACCATCGGGTACACAGTAGCGGCATTTAAGGTTGCATCTGTCCGTTACCGAGATGCGCAAATAATCATGGTGCCGGAAAAACGGGTCAACAAGCGTAGATTGTTCTTTCAATGCATGCACCTTCTCTATTATCAAATTACGGGTATCATACCAGAACACTCCTTGTCCGACTGTGAAATAAATCACTTCTCCGGCAGCTGCACGGCACTTTGTGAACGTAATGTGAAACCCCGAAAATGTGTGAAAAAGATCACTCCGGCACCTGAAAATTTCTTTTACTATAAAGCTAATCAAACGGCCGTACTTTTTAAATCAGCATAAGGGAAGTGGGAAGATGAACCCGGATAATCTTGAGAAATCATTTTATTCACGTGCAAGCATGTACAGTTTCTTCATTATTCTTATCGTATTCGTTACGATGTTCCTCGGAACAAACCAGTTTAAACATATCGATTTAGCTTTGTCCGGCTATATGGTGGCCGCCGGCGTTTGTTTCATCGGCCTTACCTTTCGCATTGTCGCTTTCTCGATGAGACCGGCGACAAAAGCGGTGGATAGAAGAAGCCGGAAAAACCTGAAGGATAAAAAACGCAAGAAGCGTTCCTTTAAAGCGATTGCCGTTACCCTGTTTGAAAACATTATCCTTCAGAAATTTATCTTTAAACGCGGAATTTACCGCGGCATTCAGCACTTTCTCGTCGCGTACGGCTGTATGGGCTCCTTTATTATCACATTTGGACTTGTGTTCGGCTGGTTCCACTTTACACTTGTGGATCCTCAGCACTATGCCATATCCGTTATGGGAATGAAAACCATTGTGATGGATGTGGAAGGCTTTCTCGCTTTCATGATTTACAACGGGCTGAACTGGACGGGGGGCATGTGCCTGATCGGATTGTGCATGATGTTCTACCGCAGAATCAAAGACCGGGATTTACATGTTACACAACGATTTGAATTCGATATTGTCCCGCTCATGATTCTCCTTGCGGTGACCGTTACCGGCCTTGCTCTCACAGCCAGCGCTGTCTTGTTTCACGGCACATTATACATGACGATATCGATGATTCACCAGCTGACCGTCGTAACCTTGCTCATTTACTTTCCGTTCGGCAAGCTGTTTCACTTTCCGATTCGGCCGCTGGCAACCGCGGTTCCGATGAATTATCAGGTAGGGGAGGATATACCATTGCACAATTGCAAAGGCTGCGGCAAAGAATACGCCGCCCAGGAACAAATCGAAGACGTTGTCAGCATTCTAAAAGAGAATGCCTTTGATTTACAGCTCGATGATGGAAGCTACTTAGCTGAATATTGCTGGGAATGCCGCCGCAAAATGCGCGCCATGCGCCAGATGAACTTACTAAATCCGCGAAGCAAAGACCCGTATGCTCCGCTCGATACGAACACAGGAATTTCAATGCCGGGCTTCAGTAAAAAGAAAGCGTAGGAGGAGAACGACATGGCACTTGATTATATGGCATCGAAAGCGAAAAATTTGCACCGTGAAGGAGAAAGCTTTATCCCGACCCACTGTTCTTATTGCGGTATGCAGTGTGGAATGAACATCCGCGTGGATGATAAATCAGGAAAAGTCGTAGGGATTGAACCGCGCTACGAGTGGCCGGTAAACCAGGGACGGCTTTGCCCAAAAGGGGTTACCGCATACCAGCAGGTAGAACATCCCGATCGCATTCTGCGTCCTCTCATTAAAAAGAACGGGAAATTCGTTGAGTCCTCCTGGAAAGAAGCGTACGACCTGATTGAACGCAAATTTAAAGAAATTCAGGCGAAGTACGGTAAAGATGCGCTCAGTGTATACGGCGGTGTGTCCATGACCAACGAAAAGTGTTACCTTGTTGGGAAATATGCACGGGTAGGCTTGCAAACGAAACACCTTGACTACAATGGACGCTATTGCATGTCTTCCGCGGCAGGCGGGTTCAACCTCTCCCTCGGAATGGACCGGGGTTCTACGTTTCCGTGGCCCGACCTTATGCATTCCGACTGCTTCTTCCTTGCAGGTTCCAATACGGCCGAATGCCACCCAACAAGCATTACCTGGTTCTGGCGCGGCCGGGATAAAGGAGCGAAACTAATCGTAGCCGACCCGCGTGAAACGCCGACAGCCCGCATTGCGGATGTTCACCTTGACCTTCGCCCGGGAACGGATTCGGCTTTAGCGAACGGGATTATGCACCTTCTTATCAAAGAAGGGTATGTCGATTATGAATATGTAGAACAGCGTGTCAACGGATTTGAAGAACTGAAGCAAGTGGCCGAACAGTTTACTCCGGAATATACATCGAAAATTACGGGAGTCGCCCCGGAGAAAATCATCAAAGCGGCTCACATCTACGGCCAGGCACAGAAATCGGTCGTCATGTTCTGCCGCGGCGTCGAACAGCAAAGAAAAGGGGTCGACAACGTTAGAACGTATACGAATCTGGCTCTCGTGCGTGGACAAATCGGCAAGTTTGCCAGCGGGGTTGCTACACTGACCGGCCAGGGCAATGGCCAGGGCGGACGGGAACACGGCCAGAAATCCGACCTGCTCCCTGGGTACCGTAAGCTCACCGATCCGGAAGCGGTGAAATACGTCTCCAAAGTATGGGGCATCGATCCGAGCGAAATGCCCGGGCCGGGCGTGTCCGCCTATGAAATGCTGGATTCCATCCACCACGGAACAGTAAGAGCCATGCATGTTGTGTGCAGCAATCCGGCCGTATCATCGCCAAACCTGCCAAATGTATGGAGTGCGCTGGAGAAGCTTGAATTCCTTGTCGTCAGCGACTTCTTCCTTTCTGAAACAGCGGAGTTCGCCGATGTGGTTCTGCCGGCGACAACATGGGCGGAAGATGAAGGAACGACAACGAACACAGAAGGACGCGTAATCAAAATTAACAAAATCCGTGAGCCCCTGGGCGAATCGAAACCCGACTGGCAGATTTTTAGTGAAATTGCTGATCGCATGGGACGCGGCCAGCACTTTCAGTACGAGAAATCAGAAGATATTTTCAATGAGCTCCGCCTCGCATCCAAGGGCGGCAAAGCCGACTACTATGGCATTACGTATGAAAAAATCGAGAAAAACGAGGGCGTATTCTGGCCTTGTCCGGACCTTGAGCATCCCGGTACACCGTATGTATACCAGGATTCCTTCCCGACGCCGGACGGAAAAGCCAACCTGCTTGCGGTAGAGTGGCAAGAACCAGGCGAAGTACAGAGCAAGGAATTCCCGGAAATTCTTACGACCGGCCGCGTTGTTTTCCATTATCTGTCCGGGAATCAGACCCGCCGTATTGACTTTCTTATGGAACAATGCCCGGAACCGTATGCCGAGATGCACCCGGAAATGGCAAGCAGATACAACGTACAGGACGGCGATATCGTTGAACTCGAAACGCGCCGCTCTAAGATGAAAGTAAAAGCACGGATAACGAAAGCCATCCGTAACGATACCGTATTTATTCCTTATCACTGGGGCAAGGAGCTTGCGGCTAACCAACTGACCAATGATTGCCTTGACCCGATTTCCCGCATGCCGGAATTTAAAGTGTGTGCCGTACGTCTGAGAAAATCCCAGGGAGTGTGAACGACCAATGAATAAAGTACTATACCTTGAATTTGAGCGCTGCATCGGATGCCGCTCCTGCCAGGCAGCATGCCGGGAATGCGGCGGCCATGACGCGAAAGAACGCAACTATGTGGAATACGTGGATTTTATGGAAAGCAGACAAACATTCCCGATGATGTGCATGCACTGTAAAGATCCGGCCTGTGCCCGTGTTTGTCCGGCCAACGCCATCCAGATTACGAAAGAAGGGGTTGTCCTCTCCGCAATGGAGGAGAAATGCATCGGATGCCGCAACTGCACCTTCGGCTGCCCGTTCGGAATTCCGAAATTCGACTTCGAGAAAAACATCATGTACAAATGCGACATGTGCTACGAACGCACAAGCCAGGACATCCCGCCGATGTGCGCATCGGTTTGCCCGTCAGAAGCCATTCGTTTTATCGATTTTGACGAGATGATGCAGCTGCGCAGAAAACGCACACAATCAAACCTCGTAGAAGGCAGAAAACCTGCCGAGCAGGATAAATGGAAATACGTACCCGAGACATTCGGCGTCTATACCGACTAACCATCTCAATTCGAAAGGAGGATAACGTCCCATGCCAAAACATGAAACCGGAAAAAACACTGAATCTGATTTGCTGCACCTCGTAGATAACGTAAACCGTAAGGAGGACACTGATTACAATCGGAGAAGTTCCTGAAATCAATGGTCCTTGCCGGCATTACAATGTCGGCAGCGACCCTTCCCTTCTCGGCAGGTACGCTCATGGGGAAAACCAAAGAAGCCATGCCAAGGGTAAAAATCATCGACCTGAAAGATCTGCCGAAAGGGGAATCGTTCGTCTTTAACTACCCGGATGATAGCCAGCCGGCTGTTCTCGTTCATATGAAAAACGGGCAGCTCAAGGCATATAACAACAAATGCACACACTTGCAATGCGGAGTGTTTTGGAGCTCGGAAGAGGAAAAGCTTGTCTGCCCATGCCACCACGGCTTCTTCTCCGTCGAGACAGGGCATCCGATCGCCGGACCACCGCAGCGGGAGTTGCCTCTTATCGAATTGGAAGTGAAAAGCGGTACAGTATACGCGGTAGGAAGGAAGGTGCGTCACGGTGCAGAACGTGCGTAAACCAAAGAAATCGTCGAATCCTTACTTTTATCTGCTTATTGCATTAACCTTTGTCCAAACGCTGCTTCTGCAGTATGTAGTTGAGTCTTATTTTGCCACACATGACGAGAAGATTCCTTATGTCTCCGCTGTTTCTATCATTGTCTCTATGTGTATGTTTGCTCTTTACAGGGCCTGGAAGAAAAAAGAGAGAGAATAAAATAAGTAACCAATGAAGAGAGAGTACCTCTCGAAAAGGAGAAATGTATGATGGATAAAAAAGGTCAAACCTCAGCGCTGCTTATGGCGACCCTTGCAATGGCTATTGCTTTCGCAGTATGGGCCTGCTTGTCACCCCTTGCTTCCCAGCTGCAGAAGATCCTTCACTTAACGGCGACGCAAAAAAGCGTGCTTGTTGCCACACCTGTGCTGCTCGGTTCTGTTATGCGCATTCCGCTTGGCATTATGACCGATAGATTGGGCGGCAAGAAGCTGTATACACTGCTTATGTTGTTTATGATTATCCCGCTTGTAGGGATCAGCTTTGCGAATAGCTATACATCCTACTTATTCTGGGCTTTCTTTATCGGGATGGCCGGCACAAGCTTTGCAATTGCTATCGCGTATGTATCCCGCTGGTACCCTGCAGAAAAACAGGGGACCGTACTTGGAATTACCGGAATGGGGAACTTCGGGACCGCCATTGCAGGCTTTACTGTTCCTTCCCTTGCTAAAGCGTATGGCATTCACAATGTGTTTCTGATTTTAGCTGCTGCGGTACTCGTTATGGCCATTGTTTTCTGGTTCAGTACGAAAGAGCTTCCTAAACCGGCACAAACAAAAACAATTAAGCAGGCGTTATCGGTTGTTAAATTTAAAAACACGTGGCTTCTATCCGCGTTTTACTTCCTGACATTTGGAAGCTTTGTGGCCTTCAGTATTTACCTGCCAACACTGCTGCAGGACTTGTTTAAAATTTCACCGGTCGATGCAGGTCTTCGGGCTGCGGGCTTCGTTGTTCTCGCTACGATTATGCGTCCGATTGGCGGATATCTTGCTGATAAAATCGGCGCTGGCCGCATTCTGACACTTGTGTTCGCTATGATGGCGCTCGCAGGAGTCCTCATCTCCTTTATGACAGACAATATCATCGCCTTCTCTACCGGCTGTCTGACGATTTCTTTCCTGGCCGGCCTTGGAAATGGAGCGGTATTTAAACTCGTTCCTACTTTATTCCCTGGCAACACAGGAGCTATCACAGGGTTCGTAGGGGCTGCAGGCGGCCTTGGCGGGTTCTTCCCTCCCATCATTATGGGAACGGTAAAAGATATGACAGGGTCTTACTTCATGGGATTTGGGTTTTTCGTAGGCTTTGCTGTGATTTGCTTCGTGCTTAACAAAAAATTCTTTGACTCAAAGAAGAATGTGCAGCTTGTGAATAAGCAGGCGGTGTAACGATACAGGAAGGAAAGCTCTCGGGCAAATGTGAGAGCTTTCCTTCTTGCTACAATATTAATGAGGAAAGGTGAAACCAATGCCACTCAACGTATACATTTTACAGCCGAATGCGGATTTTCATACGATTACAGCGTTCTTGCAGCAGGCAGGTTATAAGCAGAAAACACTGAATGATTATTCCTATTTCATTGATCATAGAGAATGCCATGCGCGTGTAGGTTTAGAAGGAACGATTACGTTTCAAATTAATGAGCACATTTCACTTCCCGCGCTTGAAAAGGTAAGGTGGACCATCATTGATACAAAAAATGAAGTCGGCGGTACGATTGCGGAAGGGAATTATCATATCGGCTACCTGGAAGATGGGACGAAAGCAAGCCTGTTCTCTAATTGGGAGGAGTGGCTTACCTTCCTGTATGGCGCCCGCTACAAGGCAATTGAAGGGAATTATGTCCGGGTTTATGATCCGCAATATAATCTGCTGGAGGACGGGATCCTTGAATCCTATCATACCGGAAATGACAGTGACGGAATTTCCCGCATCGTTTCCTGCTCTTTAAGAATAGAGGAACAAATAAGAGAGCTTGCAGCTGAACGTTTTTTTATTGTAGAAGCAACCGGGGAATTTGGAAACCAGCAGTAGTTAAGAAGGGATATGAAATAAGATGCCTGCGAGGAGTTATGATGAAAACCCCTTTATTGTCATTTGGGAGGTTACCCGCGCCTGTGCACTCAAATGCCTTCACTGCCGGGCGCAGGCGCAATACAGCCCTGACCCGCGTGAGTTAACCTTTGAAGAAGGAAAACGGCTTATCGATCAAATTTATGAAATGGATAACCCTCTCTTTGTTTTTACGGGCGGCGACCCGTTAATGCGGAAAGATTTATTCCAGCTTACTGAATATGCGGTAAAGAAAGGGCTTCGCGTTTCCATGACACCAAGCGCCACACCGCGCGTAACAAAAGAGGCAATCCGGCGGGCAAAAGAAGTCGGACTTTCACGCTGGGCTTTTAGTGTTGATGGGCCTACAGCCGAGGTGCACGATCGATTTCGTGGTACGGCAGGATCATTTGAATTGACCCGTAAAGCGCTGGGGTATTTAAATGAACTGGGGATCCCGATTCAGATTAACACTACTATCTCGCGGTATAATGTAAACCAGCTTGAGGAAATGGCGAAATGGGTTGAGGAATGGAATGCGGTGCTTTGGAGTGTGTTTTTTCTTGTTCCAACCGGGCGTGGGAAGACGGAAGATATGATCTCTCCTCGGCAGCATGAAGAAGTGTTTGCCTGGCTCTATCATAAAAGCAAAACGGTTCCTTTTGATATAAAATCTACAGCTGCCCAGCATTACCGCCGGGTTGTTCTGCAAAATAAGGCTGCAGACAAAAAAACGTCCATGATAAACTATGAGGCGACACTCAAAGACGGCACAATAAACCAAATTGGCGGGATGGGAAGAGCGCCCAAAGGCGTAAATGACGGTAACGGATTCGTATTTATCTCCCATACGGGCGACGTTTATCCGAGCGGGCTGCTGCCGATTCCATGTGGGAACATCAGAGAGACCGGACTCGCCGAAATTTACCGTCATTCTCCGGTTTTTCAGGCGCTGCGAAATCCTGATTTATACAAAGGCAAGTGCGGCGTGTGTGAATACAGATTTGTGTGCGGAGGCTCCCGGGCCCGTGCCTATGCGACCACAGGGGACTATATGGAAAGCGAGCCTTATTGTGTTTACGAGCCGAAGGCGAAATAAAAGGAAGATTTATGAAAAAATCAAGGCAGCTTCTCTTATACGATCAAGAGCAGTTGCTTTTTTTCATTTCATGGCAACCTTCAAAAGTAAGAAGGAGAAGGAAAATACGAAGCCGTGGTATAATATAGAAATATAAAACAAAGGAGGTTATTTATAATGCCAATGCGTTTAAAAAGCCCAATGCCTGAACTTAAAGGGGCAACCGAATGGTTTAATGCGGAGGGATTCGATCCGAAGGAGCTGGAGGGAAAGCCTACGCTTATCCATTTCTGGGCCGTATCTTGCCATATCTGCCACGAAGTAATGGATGAAGTTGTATCGTACGTCCATCAATACAAAGATAAAGGGTTACAAGTGGTGGCCGTTCACATGCCGAAGCAGGAAAGCGATATGGACATAGAAAAAGTAAAAAAAGACATCCAGGAGTACAAAATTGTTCAGCCGGTTGCTGTTGACAACGCTTATGCGCTCGCTGACGCTTTTGAAAATCAATTCTTTCCGGCGTTTTTCCTGTTCGACCAGGAAGGCAAATTGTTCTATCGTGCGGCCGGGGACAAAGGGTTTAAAAATGTAAAGCCGAAGATTGAACAATTGCTCGGAATACAGGAATAAACAAAAGCCAGGAAAAATAAAGGACTTTACCTCCTTGATAGAGATTAGACATACATAATCTGTATTGTTCAAGGAAAGGTAAAGTCCGTCTTATTATGTGTAGAAAGCGTTATGCAGCACGAATGAAGGGACGGGAAAACTATGGCACCCAATTTATATGTCAGGCATGCGGTAGGGAGCAGGCTGCTCCTCGATTGCCAGCGCGATGAATTGCCGTTTGAAATCATTCCGCAAGAGGGAAAATGGCGAATCGTCATTGGAAATGTGCATAGAGATACATACGAATTGTTAGATTCTAATGGCAAAGAGCTAAATTTATTCGTAGTGAATAATAGAGAGAAATCAACGGAGAAGGACTGGTATTATGCCAGCGATTATCCTGAACTCTCATATAGCGATGAGGATAAAACCGTAACGATCGTGGTTGATTCTAAAATGGGTTACGAAGGATGAGATTTTTAAGCAAGTATCGAAAAAAATACTGGAAAAGTTTTTGTATTGCTGTCATTTTCTTAATATTTGAGGCCATTTGCGACCTTATGCAGCCTACCATCATGTCTAAAATCATCGATGTGGGCATCGCGGGCAAGCAGACGGATTATGTCATCCGCATGGGAGGCCTTATGCTGCTCATTACGGGGCTGGGGGCTGTATCGGCTTCCATCCGCAATATTATCTCAAGCAATGTATCCCAGCGGTTCGGAACTGAACTTAGAGCAGACTTATTCAGGAAAATTCAAACCCTCTCATTTGAGAATATTGATGCATTTGATAGAGCTTCTCTCGTCACCCGGCTAACCAATGATGTTACCCAGGTGCAAATATTTGTGAACGGGCTTATGAGAATTTTTCTGAAGGCTCCTTTTTTTATGTATAGGAAGCCTTATTATGGCCACACGCCTGAATCCCCACCTGGCCGTCGTCCTGGCCATCGTTGTTCCCATTGTTGGGATATTAATCGTCATTAACATGAGAGTCGGGTTCCCTTATTTTATTAAAGTGCAGAAGGCGCTTGATCGCGTGAATGGGGTAATAAGGGAGTATTTGACCGGGGTAAGGGTCGTAAAGGCATTTAACCGGTTTGATTATGAAATGAATAAATTTAATAGCGCAAACAAAGAATTTCAAGACAAGTCCGTTACAGCTATGCGGGTGATGGCCGTATTCAGCCCGGGAATTATGCTGACTGTAAACTTTGGTATTGTTGCGGTGCTCTGGCTCGGAGGACTGGGCGTCAGCAGCGGACAAATGCAGGTGGGGCATATTATTGCCTTTATTAACTATATGACGCAGATTCTCTTCTCGTTGATGATTATTTCGATCGTTTTCAATATGTTTGTAAGGGCAAGAGCTTCAGCAGAGCGGATTGGCGAGGTATTTTCACAGGAAAACAGCATGGAATGGAAAGAGCACATAGAAGAGAATACAGCCGCAGCGGGCCGGATCGATTTTGAAAACGTCTCTTTCTCCTATAAAGGAACATTAGAACAACCCGTTCTTAAAAATATAACGTTCACCTGTCTGCAGGGTGAAACGGTTGGAATTATCGGCTCTACAGGCTCCGGAAAAAGCAGTCTCGTAAGCTTAATTCCCCGTTTCTATGATGCAACTTCAGGTTCAGTTAAAGTCGGCGGGGCGGATGTCAGGCAGATTAACCCGAAGAGATTACGGGAAAAAATAGCGGTGGTTCCTCAGAAAATGATGCTGTTTACCGGTACTATTGTTGAAAATATAAGGTGGGGTAAGGAAGACGCCGGGTTCGAAGATATCGAACAAGCGGCAAAGATCGCACAGGCGCATGAGTTTATCTTATCATCCCCGGAAGGCTATCAAACAACAATCGGGCAGGCGGGGGTTAATTTTTCCGGCGGGCAAAAACAGCGGATGTCCATTGCGAGGGCGGTCGTTAGAAACCCGGAGATTCTTATCCTGGATGACTGCACAAGTGCGGTCGACGTCGCGACTGAGGCAAAGATCAAACAGTCTATAAAGAAATATGCAAACAAGCTTACCTGTCTTATCATCGCCCAGCGAATTACATCCGTCATAGATGCAGATAAAATCATTGTTCTAGATAATGGAGAAATCGCCGGGATAGGAACACATGAGGAGCTTATGGAATCCTGTGAGATATACCGGGAGATATTCCAGTCGCAGCTAGGGAAGGAGGTGCAGTAAATGCCTGAGCAGAAAAAACACACAAGGCCGGGCAAAGAACAATACGGCAATCCGGCAGGAAACAATCCAGCTAGATTTGGCGGCGGTTTTGGCCGCCACCGCGGAAGAGGGCCTGTCATCAAACCCAAAAACTTCCAGAAAACTCTTAAAAGACTGTGGTTTTATTTCGGCAAGGAAAGAAAACGGTTGACGGTTATCTTTCTTTTTATTTTAGTTGACTCCATCCTCACATTATTAGGTCCCTACTTCATCGGTGTATGCATTGATGCTATGTCTGCCTCCAAAGGAGGAGTGAACTTCGGGGTGCTGAAAATGCTCCTGCTGGCACTTGCTGCCGTGTATGTCTTTGATGCCTTTCTCACTTTCCTGCAGGGGTGGCTTATGGCAGGCGTGTCCCAGCGAATCGTTATGAATCTGAGAGGCGCACTGTTTGAAAAACTGCAAAAACTGCCTGTGGCTTTCTTTGATGCCCGCCCTCACGGTGAAATAATGAGCAGGCTGTCTAACGACATCGATAATGTAAGCAGCACAATTTCACAATCGACGACCCAGCTAATGACTGGCTCTATTGCGATCGCTGGTTCGCTTGCTATGATGCTGTTCTTAAGCCCGGCGCTTACTGCCGCCAGTCTGCTTGCTGTCCCTGTCATGTTTCTGCTAACCCGCACCATTGCGAAGAAAACGAGCGTATTGTTCAAAGACCAGCAGGTGCAGCTTGGAAAGCTGAATGGCCATATCGAGGAAACGATTACGGGAATCCAGGTAGTCAAAGCATTTAATCATGAGGAGAAGGCCATTGCAGAGTTTGACACGGTAAACACCAGGCTGTATGAGGCGGGGTTAAAGGCTCAAATCTGGTCCGGGTTTCTCATGCCCCTTATGAATGTCATTAATAATGCAGCATTTGCTATTATCGCGATTGCAGGTGGCCTGCTGGCGGTAAAAAACCTGGTTACTGTCGGTGTCATTGCTAGTTTTTTAAGCTATTCGCGGCAATTTGTCAGGCCGTTAAATGATTTGGCTAATATATTTAACACGCTGCAGTCCGGTGTAGCGGGGGCAGAGAGGGTATTTGAGGTTCTTGACGAACCGGAGGAACCGAAAGATTCGCCGGATGCAATCGTGTTGAAAAATCCAACAGGGCATGTCGTATTTGAAAACGTCTGTTTTGGCTATAGAGCGGATGTGCCGGTAGTGGAGGGAGTGAGCTTCGCATCAGATCCGGGAAGCAGCACTGCACTCGTAGGCCCGACAGGCGCGGGGAAAACAACGATTGTAAACTTGCTTACACGATTTTATGATGTAACGGGCGGAAGAATTTTAATTGATGGCAGGGACATAAGGGAGTATACAAGAGACAGCTTAAGAAGAAGCTTCGGGATTGTACTGCAGGACACCTATTTATTCTCGGGTACGATTAAAGAAAATATAAAATACGGCAAGCCGGATGCAACCGATGTGGAAGTGGAAGCGGCGGCAACCATGGCGAACGCAGATGTTTTTATTAAGCGTCTTCCGTATCAGTATGATACGCAACTCTCAGAGAACGGCGGGAATTTAAGCCAGGGGCAGCGTCAGCTTCTGGCGATTGCAAGAGTGCTCCTGGCGAAGCCTTCCATCCTCATTCTGGATGAGGCTACGAGCAGCATAGACACGCGGACAGAGCTTCATATACAGGAAGCGCTACTAAACATTATGAAGGGACGAACGAGCTTTATTATCGCCCATAGGCTAAATACAATTCGCGATGCCGATACATTATATGAGGTGCAAATGTGTTCAAAAGCGCGTTCATTAGGCTGGTCATCTAATGTTAGAAGGATATCGAAAGAAGAAATACATTTACTATATGATTCCAGCCATCAAACATAAGCATTTTTCCTTTTTGCTCTCTAACTAAATAGGGAGGGCAGTTAGTCTTTTTTCTAAGCTATTTGTTCTTATTACCCTCTTGCTTTTTTGGTTGAAAGAAACTAAAGATTTCAATTCAAACGATGAATTTTTACAACCGAAATATATCCCGGAAACCCTGTTGATTTTAAGACAAAAACAAGCCGATGCAATCACGCTTGAAAAGTTTATATATGAAGTTACTATGGTAGGTTGCCACCAATATTTAGATGGTGTAATGTACTCCGAAAAAGACTGAGCATCCTACATCTGTTACACAGATAAAGGATGAATAAGCTTGTAATGTTAATTAAAAAAGGCCTTTTTCGCAAAGATGGTTGTTATTAACTTATATTGTCTTAAAACACGTAATGAACCGTATGGAGAAAAATTATTTCAAATGAGAACGGATGGTACACAAGGTGAAATTGTAGGTTAGTGACTGGATTTAAATTTGTTATTTAAATATCACTAATGAGAGAGGGAAAGGTAGTGTCAATAATTTTGGTTATAGAACAAGAGCTATCCAAAGAGACAGCTCTTGTTCCCCGTTAGCCACCCATGCCTCGATTTGAAGCACCACAGATGATGCAAGAAAATTTCATTCTTACATGGGAGCTTAATCAACCCTCGGTTTATCCCGCTCTTCTGCAGATATGATTTACATCGGGGCGGTTTGTTTTTATTTGCAGATGATTTTATCTTCTTGTGTTTTCTTATATTGTTTATTTGCTTTAAATGCGAAATACAAATATATGATTATCGCAGCCGGGAAGATTAACCATAAGAAGCCTCTAAACAGGGCGAATGGCGTTTCGAAGAGAAAAGCCTCCAGAAAGCCGCTCCGTTTAAATGCCATAGTCCTGGAGTATAATATAGTGATTTTGGATCAAACAATACTCCCGGATCGATCGTGTCAGTAGAAATAAGTGTCGCCAGTATAGGGATGCAGGAAAAAACTAACGTAGCCCACATGTCCGACAGCCGCTTATACCGGCCAGCTTTGGAATCAACATCCGAAAAGATCTCTTCACTTCCCTGTTTGCTTGCTTTCTTAAAATATTGATATCCCGAGCTTTTTGTTCCCGCGATATGTTCCCAGCCGCTGTCCTCAAATAAAGCACAATAATCCTCGAAATCTTCCTGCTTTTTAAAGGTGCGGTAATCCATTTTTATAATTACATTCTCTGGCTTTTCAGGTTCGAATTTATAGCCGAATATCGTCTTTTTTGTGAATCGGTAACCCTGTTTTGCCATGTCATTCAGCCAGTTTTCTTCTTCGTCGAAGTTAGTAAAGAATTTGTATTTCTTCATTCATAGCTCCTCCATTCTCATTTCAATCGATCTGCCGTCACGTTAATCATGTGCTTCATTCGCTCAAGGTCAAGGCGTAGAATATCCAATCCTTTGTTGGTAATGGCATACACCTTGCGGCGGCTGTCCTCGCTGGCCACAGGCTGAATGAACTTCAGTTTTACTAGATTCTCAATCGCACCATACAGGGTACCAGCGGCCATTCGAACTTGCCCGCCGCTGAGCTCCTCTACCTTCTGCATTATTAGATAACCGTGCGCTGGCTCAACCAAGGCCAACAGAATATAATAAACGGTTTCGGTCAACGGCAAGTGTTTATCTCTTTCCATGCTTACCCTCCTGGTTAAAAACTTTATATCGTTTAACTTTATATCGTCAAGCTATATAGTTATACTATATACAGTTATACTTTATATTGCAACATAAAAAAACGGCAATCGAATCCAATAGGCTGGCTGCTGTTCCTAAAGTTTGTTGAGCTCGTTAGCCACCTATGCCTCGGTTTGAGGTACCACAGATGATGTAAGAACGAAGTTTTCTTACATCATCTGTGGTGCTGCGCCCTGCGGCATGAGTGGCTAACGGGAATCTTTAGTGAAACAAGAGGCTGCTTTGGTGGTCTTCTTTTATTACGTTAACGGAGTTTAACGAAATAATCTTCCGTTGCTATATTGATAATACATTCGAAGTTAAGGAATGAGAATGCGCTTGTTTTTTTGCTTTTCGAAGTTTCGTGTTCGTCCCAAGATAAGCTAATGTATATTTCTTCTATTAGTGAACATGTTATAAGTAATTGATTTTCAAAGGTGGTAACTAACTTGGGCGAAAACATATTGAGGGAAAGGGAGTTAATTACAGAATTAGTTCGAATTAATATTGAAAGGTTCTTTAATTTTGCTTTTTTAAGCTCTCAATGGTGGTTGCTTTTGGCGTTTTTAATCGTTCCCTGGCTTATTTGGGCGAAGGTTGTTGACAAGCGACGAAAACTCGAAATTCTTGTTGTTGGACTATTCATCGCGATTATAACTAAACTTTTAGATTTGGTCGGTTATAATTTAAATTTTTGGGACTATCCAATTGAATTAATACCGCTTGTGCCTGAGGCTTTTGCTTTTGATTTGTCTATGATTCCTGTTGCGTATATGTTGTTATATCAGTACCTTAGGACTTGGAAGTCATATTGCATTGGTTTAGTTTGCATGAGCGTGGTTTATGCTTTTATCGGAGAGCCTTTTTGCAATTGGATTATGGTTGTTGCTTATATTAAATGGAGATATATTTACTCGTTCGTTTATTACATCATAGTAGGGATTACCGTGAGAGCCATTGTAGAAAACCTTAAAGGAAAGACGATCCCTTATTCAACTACACATTCCTGTAGAGGCTAAGAAATAGTCTTTACCAAAAAAGGAGCGCCTCGGTATGATGGGGGTGTGCACAGGGTCAAAGCCCTAAAAACCCATCAAGGAGGCGCTCTTATTATGAAGTTTAAACAATCTCAGGGTCAAAATCAACGGATAGAAAGAATTATCCCTTCCCATCTTGTTATTGGAATTGATATGGCGAAAGAAAAACATGTCGCGCAAGCGACAAACTTTCGGGGGATTGTACTTACCCCTCGACATCTTACTTTTACCGATGAACAGAAAGGATTCAAGAAATTAGAACGATGGTTTGACGGACTACAGAAAAACACCGCTTGAACCGGATCATTATTGGCATGGAGCCGACTAGGCATTACTGGTTTAACCTGGCAAACTGGCTTCTCGACAAGGGAATCAACGTCGTATTGGTCATAATCAACTCACAGAAAGGAATAAGAGCCGTTTATTCAAGGGAAAGAGTGGGGAAACAAATGAATACAGCTAATGCATGGGCTATGGTAATTGTTTGCTGGGTAGCTGCTTATGCTTTTATAAGGGCAGGCATTCGTTTTACAGAATACAAACATAAGGAAAACGAGGTATACAGGTGCTGGACTTGGGATGGGTGATAATGTCATTTTTTATTTTATAACAGGACTCTTTTTTGAAATGATTGCCTTCCTTCTAAAAATCATGCCATGGAAAATGATAAAAGCGTTGTTAATCACTATTGGAATTGGATTTGGTGCTTTGGGGTGTATTGTCATCTTACATATGTAATTCAGGTGATAAAATTATGAACCTGTTCAATTTGTTACTAAGTCAACTGGTTTAATATATTGATGTTATTAA